>JBAQLH010000058.1:0-27519 GCA_049301715.1 Anaerolineaceae bacterium | reverse complement strand
GACACCTGGTTGGTCCATTACAACACTGAGCGACCACACCAGGGTTATCGTAATATGGGGCGCCGCCCTATCGATACTATCACTTTATTTTCTACCAGCAGTGTTAGGAAAGAACCCTAAGAGTACACTTATTGATTATTTTAAGATAGCTTATCGAAACCAGGAAGATACTAATACAATTCCTGCTGGGTTATATTCACACAAGTTATTATTTGACCGCTTTTTGTAGAGCTACTTTACCGATTTCCTTTTGCCTGATTGTGCGTCTTGCATAACATCTGACAGTTTTTGAGGTCTGTTGCGCCGCCTTTGCTCCATGCTGCTACATGGTCGGCGTCCATTTCGTTCAACTTCCAGATCTTGCTCTTATTCGCGTCGTGCCCAATGGCGCAGAGCGGACAGTTTGATTCGCCACTTGCTTGGGCTTTAGTGGTTTGTATTGAATAGACTTTGCTTTTAGCTGCTTCGTCAAACACTCTGACAGCTAATAATTTCGTATTGACCGAACCTCCAAGAATGTACTCGAAAATACCCTTGCGGCTGGTAACATACGGGTCAGCGAGAAGTTTCTGAACATCTCTTGAAACCTGGGCTGGGCTATAAGGTTTTTCGTGATACGCTTCATAAAGCCGCCCCCACTCAAGCCCACGCATCTCGCTCTCCACATCGACAAAGACGCTTGAAACCCAATCGATGACACAGTTGAAATACGTCTTCAATTCTGTATTGTTATTCTCGTAACGATGGCGGCTCATATAATCGCCGATATTGCCTTTGCTTACCCAATCGAGCGCGCTTTCAAGGTACTCCTGCCGATTGACACTGCCTAATATGTAGGCGCTCCATTTTTGTATGTTAGCATTCTGACTATTGCTGAACTCTGCCTTGGCAAGCGTCACGAAGGGGCCGGAATAAACCGCATTGAGGAGCTCTTGCTCATTCAGGGGTACGCCGGCGATATTGATGGTTTTGAACCACTCCTTGATTTCACTCTCAGTGCCTTCACATTCGTAAATCAGGAGTTTGGAATTTAAAATCCTGTCTTGTTTATCGGCGGCTATGCCTCCGAAGTATTGCTCCATGCCGTTTTCATCTTTGATGGCAAATTTATTGGTTACAAAGCGCCCAAAACTGGTGATGCGCTGTTGGCCATCCAAAACCTCCAGATTATCACTGCTCACTTTATTGAAATAGATCAAACCTAATGGGTAGCCCTTAAGTAGCGACTCGATGACGGCCACATCTTTTCTGCCATCCGCGTAGAAATAATTGCGCTGGTACTCTGGCTGAATGGTTAATTTGCCAGCCAGACCAAAGAGGCCCTTGCCTTCAAGTTCGTTATAGACAAAACCTTCGCAAACGTCCCGGACGGTCAGGTCGGTAATCAGGGTTGTTTTCATAGTGAGCTTCCCCTCCTGTGCTGGATGAATATTCTTTGATAGGCAGATTGAATAATTCTGCCATCTTTATTTATGAAATAATTCTTTTTCCCATCATTGCCAATTAAATTTGCATTTTCATTTGTCTTCCCACCTGAAGACCCTGTCTTTTCCCCATTTTGTCTAACTTCCCAATATTCATCATATTTTTTAGTATCAGGGACTTCATCATGACACCCTCTCTGTGTAGCCCCCAAAATCTCAAATTGATCTGGATTGTATTTATCAAGAAAACTGATCGGCACGCCCATTACTCCCTCAAAGTCGCTGGGAATGGAATCAGTATACGGCACTTCAATGCCATCATAGTTGTCGTAGCGGTCGTAAGATTGTTTGCCCTTGATTTCCTTATGCTTGCTGAATTTTAGGTTATCTCCCACTGTCATCAACGGCAAGGGTTGATGACGCCTTCCGTGGTCAAGATTAGTAAACCAACGAACACCTTTTATGCGTAAATATTTTCTACCGTTTTCGTCTATCCTCCAACCTGCCGCATTTATTGGATAATCGTCAGGTACCTGAAATTCACGGTCCCCACTGGTAATACTTGGTCCGAGCCACATTTTGTTTTCTTTAATCAATGGAAAAACTTCTTTATATGTGATGGCATTCATATTGCCAATGATGACAAATTGTTTCCCTGCCTCCATAATCCACGCCAGAAATTCTCGAAAGAGCGAGAAAGGGGGGTTCGTAATGATGATGTCGGACTCTTCTTGCAGCCTTTGAACCTCCCTACTTCTGAAATCTCCATCTCCTTCCAGATAATGCCACTCCAGATCATCTACATTCACCCTCTGGTCACCAGTTCTATCGCTCGTCAAGGTGAAAATTTTTCCATTTTGAGTGGTTTTATTTTGGTCGTATTGTGGATCACTTGTTTCAAAGAGGGTCGGTTGGTAAGTTCCTTTGTAAGTATTGCTTTCTGCAGCAAAGCTGGTACTTATTAGCTTTCTTAACCCAAATCTCTCAAAATTTTGGGCGAAATATTTCGTAAAGTTGCTCCATTCTGGGTCATCACAGGGTAACAAAATTATCTTACCCCGAAAAACATCCGGGTCGTATTCCAGATAGGCTGAAATTTCTTTTTCAATAACGTTGTACTGTGTGTAGAACTCGTCCTTTTTTGCTTTTTTGGCTTCTGAGAGTTTATCGTTTGCCATGAATTATCCAATCAGATGATTAGTAGAATGCACATTGACGAGTTTATCTTTGCCTCGTTCAGCTATTAATTTGAGATGTCCGGCATCTATCAATACTTTATATGATACTTTAGTAAACTTTTAAATGTTTTAATTGTAATTATTATTTCGAACATAACGAAACCCAAATTAAGTTTACGTTACTAAAGCTGACTTTATCCCGATCAATTACTAGGTCCACTAATAAACCTATATTCTCCTTCTATGAAGTCGCCTGAACGGATTACTATATTCCGAACACTTTTATCAGAAAGTTCTAATTCTAAATATTTCCCCAAGATATCTAATCTCTTATTCCGAAGTTTTAGGTCACCTGATAATTCTTTTAATCCAGGCATGCTGTCTGATCCTTCTTGGGCTTCAATTAGAATAAATTCCTGGGAGATTTGATAATTATAATGTACAGTGTCAATAAATATTGAATTTTCAAATATTTTACCCTCACCTTGGCCGGTCTCAATGATCTTACTTGTTCTCTTACCCATTTTTCCTCAGTATATTTAATTCAATTTTTCTGACGATCGAAGTCTATTATAAGACTGTGCAACTTGAATGTTTATTCTTCATCCGGAATCCCCCATTCCGGATCTTGTGTTTCCAAATTGTATTCAAGAAGCAACTTCATCAATCGTAATACAAAATTCTCGGAAAAAACCAGAGCAATTCTGTCAGAGTGGAGCGACCTGAGGGGTCAAATATGGGCCCGGAAGGATTCGAACCTTCAACCAAGCGGTTATGAGCCGCCTGCTCTGCCACTGAGCTACGGGCCCCCCAAAAGGGAGCTTAATCTTACCACATCCCTTGCAGAATTATCAGTTATTCTATGCGCATTTCTGGTATTTCAAAATCACTTTTGCAGCTTCGCCCACGAGTCCACCAACGAAATCGTTCGGTTAAAGATTAGCTGACCTGCCCGGCTGTCCTCGCTATCCAGGCAGAAATAGCCGTTGCGCATAAATTGGAATGACTCGCCGATTTTTGCATTAGCCAGGTCTGGTTCCAATTTACTTGGCACCAAAATCTCAAGCGAATCCGGATTGAGGTTATCTGTAAAATCACCGCCTTCCTCGACCTCGTAGGGATTCTTCTTGTTGAAAAGGTTGGTATAAAGGCGCACTTCGGCTTCCACTGCTTGGGCTGCTGAAACCCAATGGATCGTGCCTTTAACTTTGCGTCCATCCGAAGACATTCCACCACACGATCGGGGATCATAACTGCAGTGCACTTCCACAACCTTTCCGTCCGTATTCTTTTTGACACTCGTGCAGGTAACATAGTAGGCATTCATCAGGCGTACTTCCTGCCCGGGAGCCAGTCGGAAATATTTTGGAGGGGGGGCTTCCATGAAATCATCTTGCTCAATGTACAATTCCCGGCTGAAAGGGACCTTGCGACTGGATTTGCACTCGGGATCTTGAGGAAAGTCCAATATTTCAAAAACCTCAATCTGCTCTTCCGGATAATTATCGATCACCACTTTCAATGGCCGCAACACCGCCATGCGGCGTTTGGAATTCTGATTGAGATCATCACGTAAAACATGTTCCAGCAGTTCCATATCCACGATACTGTTGTTCTTAGCCACACCCACAACTTCGGAAAAATTACGGATGGCGGAAGGAGTATATCCACGCCGCCGCATGCCGGCCAGGGTGGGCATGCGCGGATCATCCCAACCACTGACATACTTTTCTTGCACTAACCGTAGAAGTTTACGCTTACTCATGACCGTATAGGTCAGGTTCAAACGAGCAAACTCAATTTGTTGCGGATGAAACAATTCCAACTCATCCAGAAACCAGTCATACAATGGTCGGTGATCCTCAAACTCCAGCGTACAAATCGAGTGGGTGATTTTTTCAACCGAATCCGACACGCAGTGGGCATAATCGTACATGGGGTAAATGCACCACTGATTTCCTGTGCGGTGATGTTCCGAATGCAAAATGCGGTACATGATCGGGTCGCGCAGGTTCAAATTCGGTGAGCTCATATCAATCTTAGCACGAAGCGTTCGCGCCCCATCAGGGAATTCCCCCGCACGCATGCGAGTAAACAGGTCAAGATTCTCCGCTACAGAACGATCGCGGTAAGGGCTTTCCTTGCCAGGTTCGGTCAGGGTGCCGCGGTAGTCCCGTACTTCATCCGCGCTCAGGTCGCATACATAAGCCTTGCCTTTTTCAACCAACTTGACTGCATTTTGGTAGAGGATCTCAAAGTAGTCTGAAGCGTAGTATTCCCTATCCTGCCAGTCAAAACCCAGCCAGTGGATGGTATCCTTGATGGAATCCACATACTCGACATCTTCCTTAACGGGGTTGGTGTCATCGAAGCGCAAGTTGGTCAGACCTCCATAATCCTCGGCAATCCCAAAATTAAGGTAGATCGATTTGGCATGCCCTATATGCAGATAGCCATTCGGCTCTGGTGGAAAGCGGGTATGGACCTTGCCATCAAAACGACCAGTTCGGTTATGTTCGTCAATAATATCGCGGACAAAATTGGTTTTAGTCGGACTTGACTCACTCATGCTGACTGTCTCCTCATAAATTTTGAAAAATTATATCATTCAGGCTCCCAAACCCTTCAGCGCCATACCGACCAGATAAGCCACCCCGGCAGCCGCACCCCCTACTAACAGCATTTCCAATCCGCTGCGCAAGGGATTCAGTCCGGTTACTTTCACTTTAGCTGCGCCTAATCCAAACAGGGTTACCCCAGATAGTATGGCTGAGATCGTGAATGCCAGGTTACCGGGGATAGGCACGACCAACCCTATCAAGTAAACGATCAGTGGGATCACACCAGCAATAACAAACGCAGCGAATGTTGCCAGTGCCCCGGTGATGGGTTTTTTATCGTCTCTAATTAGACCAAGTTCCAATAACATCATGGCATCCACCCAACGTCTTTTATCCTTGGCTATTGTTTTCGTCATATTGCCGGCATCCTCCGGGGAATAGCCCTGGCTTTTATAGATGGTCACCAGTTCTTGTTTCTCACCCTCCGGGAAGTGATCCACTTCCCAGGCTTCCCGCTCCTCTTCACGATTGTAATATTCTTGTTCGCTCTTGTCGGAAAGGTACGAACCCACTGCCATGGAAAAACCATCTGCCAACAAATTTGCCAGTCCCATGATCAGGATGATATTTGGTCCCAGGGCTGCCCCAGCCACACCGCTCACTGCCGCAAAAGTAGTGACCACACCATCCAAACCGCCATACACAATATTACCAATGTATTGCGAGCCTTTTCCTCCATGCTCCTCATCCGCCCCCTCAATTATGGCTTTAGAGCTGTGCGCTTCCGCAGATGCAGCCAGATCTTTCTTCTTGTATGCTTCTCGTGCATCGTCTAATCTTTTCGTCAAACTCATCACTCTCTCCTTCCGAAAGAAAAAACCCTGTTGGCATTACCACAGGGCTCTCATCACTAAACCATTAAACCAATCAACCCTGCTTGCTTCGTAAAGCCACCTGCTGTGCCAGCGACTGAATCTGCCGGATATCTTCTTCCTTGGCACTACCGTTAAATTCATGCGTACCAACTACATCCCAGGCTAATCTGGTGGCATACTCTTCAAAGACCCCCTTTGCTCCCCCAGACCAGGCATAACTGCCAATATATCCAGCAGCTCTATTTCTGACGCCCTTTATTTCAGCAATATTCAAAACATAGACCATCGGAGGGAACATAGCACGTTCATAAGTCGGCGCAGCTACGAGCAAACCCTGTTTGGTCCACAAGGAGGGTAGGATAAAACTCGCTTCAGTCACCCCTACATTAAATACTTCTACCGGCACACCCTCGTTGGTAATTGCCTGCAGCGCATAATTCATAGCCCTTTCACTATTGCGGTACATCGAGCCATACAAGACCGTCACGCCTGCTTCCGCAGGCTGGCTTGCCAGCTCGGCCCATCTTTTATACAGCCCAATAATTCGAGCAGGATCTTTGCGCCAAACCAATCCATGTGAAGGCGCCACTACCTCAACCGGATAGATAGAGACCTTACCAATTGCCTGCAAGACATTCTTGCTGAATGCAGCCACGATATTGGTGTAATAACGCAGCGCTTCACTTTCGTAAAACTGCAGGTCTTTAGTTTCGTCGTCAAATATACTGCCATCCAAGGCACCATAAGAACCAAAACCATCACAAGAGAATAAAATCTTCTCTTCCATCATGTAGGTCATCATGGTTTCTGGCCAGTGTACCAACGGGGTAAACAGGAATCTCAGCGTGTTCTTGCCAAGGCTGAGCGTTTGCTCATGTTTGACTACTTCAACATTTTCAGTAATCCCATAAAAATCGTTCATCATGGCGATCGCCTTACCCATCCCAAGGAATTTTGCCTTGGGTGCCAATTCCCGGATGCGAAGCAATGCGCCGGAATGATCAGGTTCCATGTGATTCACAATCACATAGTCCAAGTCCTCCAGATTAATCAGCTTGGAAACCTGTTCCACAAAATCGTCGGTGAAGGTCTCTTTGGATAGATCGATCAAGGCAGTCTTTTCATCCTTGATCAGATAGGAATTATAAGAAACACCGCGGTTAAGGATAGGCCAAAGACCTTCGAATAAATCAGTAGATCGGTCGTTTACGCCGACCCAGTAAACATTCGGTCGGATTTCAATAGGTTGCATGAGATTAATTAACTCCCAAAATTTTGTGTAAATCCGGCAACTGCCCGAAACTTCCCAAATAATCATTTTTCTGGGCGATGAAATCAGCATATTCAGAGATATAAATTTTACCTGGATCACGCAAGTCGAACTTTTCGGGATGATCACGGAAAAATTCACGGTGAACGCGCGTCCAGACCAGCCGGCCATCCGTATCAATATTGATCTTGGTCACACCCAAGAGGGCGGCTTGTCGGAATTGATTGGCATCCACGCCTTTGGCACCGCCAAGTTTACCGCCGGCAGCGTTGATTCGGGCTACTTCTTCCTGGGGTACCGAGCTGGAGCCATGCATTACCAGCGGGAAACCAGGAAGTGCCTTTTGGATCTCTGAAAGCACATCAAAATGGAGAGATTGCGAGCCGCTGAACTTGAAAGCCCCGTGGCTGGTGCCGATGGCGACTGCCAGGGAATCACAGCCGCTGCGCTTCACAAAGTCGAAAGCTTGCTTGGGATCGGTCAGTCGGGCATTTGATTCATCCACCTTGACATGTTCCTCCACGCCACCCAACTGTCCCAGCTCTGCTTCTACCACCAGCCCTTTGGCATGGGCTGCTTCAACCACTCTATGGGTAATGGCAATATTTTCTTCGTAAGACTCATGGCTGGCATCAATCATGACCGAGCTGTAAAATCCAGAATTTATACAATCGTAGCAGGTTTCCTCATCACCATGATCCAAGTGCACCGCAAACACAGCTTCAGGATAGATCTGATCTGCCGCCCGAATTAATCCCTCCAGGTAGATTTTGTTGGTATACGAGCGGGCTCCCCGACTTATCTGAATAATAAAAGGTGCCTGGGATTTCAAATTACCTTTGAAGAGGCCATCAATTTGCTCAAGGTTGTTGACGTTATATGCTCCGATGGCATACTTGCCATAAGCATGTTCAAATAATTTCTTGGTTGTTACGATCATTCCAACTCCTTTTCGTTGTAGGTAGTCCTTGGCTGATTATACTAAATTCCGATACTCCTCTCAACCCGTAAGAGCATATATGCCGCCCTGACACAGCCAATCTTCCTTTACAAAACTTTAGTTCTAACGAAAGGCGGGTTGGTAAATTTGACGTAGATTCTCGGCATAAATATCAGGGTCGTGCTCTTCCCTGATTCTTGCAATGGCAGCTTCGCCTTTGATGGTTATTTTCATCGGGTCATCCACGATCTGGCGGACGGTTTCTTCAAGACCTGCTTGAATGGTGGCGCTTAAGACTGCCCGCTCATCCGCTGTCGTGTAAAGGGCTTCCCCTAGG
Organism: Anaerolineaceae bacterium; assembly: GCA_049301715.1. GTDB lineage: Bacteria > Chloroflexota > Anaerolineae > Anaerolineales > Anaerolineaceae > Mesolinea. The sequence continues at coordinate 18,934 of JBAQLH010000058.1, read as the reverse complement.
GTATTCTTCGGGACTTTGATTACCCATCCAATCTGATCATTGTTAATTTCCGGCAGAGCCCTGATATCGGTGCTGACCACTGGGCAGCCACAAGCTTGAGCTTCCAAGAGCGACAAGCCGTAAGTATCGGCATAGGAAGGCAAAAGACCGACATCACAACCTTCGAGCAGTTCAATCACCTGAGTGTTAGGGAGAGAAGGATAATACTCAATCCAATCTAAATTATCTGAGATCTTTTGTTTAGCCCAGGTAACATCTTCTTCTGTTTCATGGGCAGCATAGTCTTCTCTGCGCAAGGAACTGACCAGTATCAGTCTGATGGGCAGATGCTCTTCCTTCACCAGTTTTTCGAAGGCTTGCAATATTTCCCTGCCCCCTTTGCGAAAAAAAGCTGCCCCAACCAGGATGAAACGAATTGGTTGAGTTTGCGAATATTTGCGGGCAGACTTCTGCGTCACGAAAATTTCTTGGGGGGGCTGAAGAACACACATTTTTGCCAAGATTGGCTGCGCATACTCGCTTGAGAATTCTGACAGAAGATCTTTTTGAATGGCAGCCGCACATCTGGACCAGGCTATGATCTGCAAACAGGCTGATTCGCTCAAGGCTTCCAACCCGCGCTTGGTCAGTGCGTCCAACCTTACATCCGATTTGTTCTTGCCCTGATGCCTGGTGACCAGGTGGCTGAAGCGTGGCAAAATGGTCTCAAAAGATGAAACCCAGGGTTTCTTGCCATAACTGATTCCATTGGAAAAGTGAAATAAATCCACCTTGTTTAGATCAAAATCTTCAAATTGATTGTTCAGATCAAAAGTTGGCATGAGCGGTTTACCAACCAGATGATTCAGTTTTAATGCCAGTGACCGCCGATAACTATACAGGTCCTTGACAGGCACATACTCAGCTTCTGGCAACTTGCCTACAATAATACGCAAGTTGGTGTAATAATTCATTCGGTAAGCTAAAACGCCAATTTTCAAAATAATTCTCCTCAGTAATTAGTCCGCCCCTCTGAAAGCATTATATAACATTCCCCTATGTACGGCCTAGAACCCTTAGTAACATTTGAGTAATGGACTAAAACCAGATGGGTTTATGAAAATATGGTAGCTTAGATTGCAATCACAGGTTTCACTGCCTCGGGCGTAACCGGCGTTGGTTTCCAGAAGATGAACAAGATCACTGCCAACAAAGCCATCCCTGCTCCAAAGAAAAACGGCGCTGAGGGACCAAAACCCTGCCAAGAACCAGCACCGCTCCATAACAAACCAGCTATCAAAGAAGCGGGAAAGTCCAAAATGCCCAAAACTGCATTGTAGGTGCCATAGGCGGTACCGCGTAAATTTGCCGGCACAAGATCGGCTATCATGGCTTTGGCTGTCCCATACGCCATGCCATAATACAACCCATAAGCCACGTAAAGAATCCAAATATGAGTGGCATTTTTTGCTAGGGCGAAACCAAGATAAATTAGCGCATACACTATCCAACCGCCGATAATGATCTTGCGTCTGCCCAAACGGTCTGAAAGTGCCCCAGCAGGGGTGGAAATCAGGGTATAGACCAGGTTGAACACTGCCAGCATAATCAAAATATTCAAGGTGCTCATGCCACGCTCCTGAGCGCGCAGAACCAGAAAAGCATCGGAGGAATTGCCCAGGTCAAAAATACCAACAATGACCATAAATGTCACAAAATTTTTGCCCAATCCTTTAAAGCCAATCTTGGTTTGTGCGGTCTCTGAAGCGACCTTTACTTCCTTGGTTCCCACCGCCAGAGTAATCACCGCCAAAAAAGCAGGGATCATGCTTATGAGCACGACAGTTCTAAAGGTATCTTCCTTCAGAGCGGAATCCCCTGCTTGCATCTTCCAGACCACAAAGGCAGCAATCAGGATTCCCAGCATAGCACCGGCGGTGTCTGCCGCCCGGTGCAAGCCAAATGCCAATCCCCGCTGTTCCGGCTTGACGTTATCCGCCACAAGCGCATCCCGTGGTGCCGTTCGCACACCCTTGCCAACCCGGTCTGCCCAGCGAATACCGGCCACCGCCTCCCAACTATTAGCGATATAAAAGAACGGTTTTGCCAGTGCGGAAATGGCATAGCCAGCTACAGCCAGCCACTTGCGGCTTTTGAGTTTATCCGAAAGCCAGCCCGAAAACACTTTGAGCACGCTGGAAGTCGCTTCTGCGACTCCTTCAATGATGCCAATAATATTGGTTTGCACCCCTAAAACACTGTAAAGAAATAAGGGCAGCAAGTTCAGAACCATCTCGCTGGAAATATCCATTAAGAAGCTGGTCAGACTGACCACCCACAGGTTTCTGGGGAGATCTTTTAAGTTGGATCTTTTGGATTCAGGCATGGAGTCACTCCTTTAATATTTCTCAAGGATTATATACCAATATAATCTCTCGAGACATGTTTAATCGCACTTCAGAAGCTATGCCTCTGACTTGGGATGGACGGGAATTGTCATAATTCCTGGTTCTGCCTATAATTACCAGATGAGCAAAAAGGATACAACTGGACAGCACTCAAAACAAATGACCACCACCAATACTCTTGAAAACTCAACCATCCTGATCACCGGTGCCTCCGATGGGCTTGGTAAGGAAGCTGCACGGATGCTTGCTGCCCGGGGAGCGCACCTAATTTTGCACGGCAGAAACCCCGAGAAAACTTATCAGGTGATGCAAACCTTGCAGGCAGAAACCGGAAACACCCGTATTGAAATTATCCTGGCGGATTTTTCCTCCCTTTCACAAGTCCGCCAAATGGCGGCCGAGATTCAGTCGCGTTATTCCCGCCTGGATGTTTTGATCAACAACGCCGGGCTCTATTGCCCCAAGCGCCTTCTTACGGAAGATGGTTTTGAAATGACCTTTGCTGTTAATTACCTGGCACCCTTCCTGTTGACAAACCTGCTAATGCCTTTGCTGGCAAGCAGCGCACCTGCGCGGATTACCAATCTCAGTTCGCTGGCGCATCGCTTGGTATGGCTGAACAAAAACGATTTACAGGGAGCAAAGTTTTTCTGGGGCTGGGTGGCTTATTCCCAATCCAAGCTTTTTCTGATTCTCTTCAGCAATTACCTTGCCAAGCAAATCAAGCAAAGCCAGGTTACCACCAACGCCCTTCATCCGGGCATCATTCCTGGAACCAACGTCCTCAAAAACAGTTGGATCAAGTGTTTTTCCACCCGTGAAATGGGCGCCCGAACCATCGTCAACCTTGCCACCAATCCGGAGCTGGCAGGTATCACGGGTGCCTATTTTTCAAAATTTAAACAAGTCAAGCCAAATCCTATCGCAGGGAATATTGAACTGCAAGAAAAGCTTTGGGAGCAAAGCCTTGCCTGGACCGGCTTAGATTCCCAGGGCTGAAAATGAAGTGGTTTAAATACATTCTTCAAGCTTGTATATAATGGCGAAAATGACGCAATCATGCAGGTTAGTGACCCGATCCAATGCCTGTCCAGATTGTGGGTGTCTAAGGCTACCGTCCCATCTTACAGATACAACAGCTATTTGTCAAAAGTCTTGGGGGTCACTATCCAAACCTTCCGGTTATATAATCTTCGGTGCGTTTGTCTTTGGGATTTGTAAACATTTCACGGGTTAAGTCGAACTCAATCAGCTGCCCTGTTCGGCTCTCATCTGTGTAAAAAAACGCGGTATAGTCCGAAACCCGTCCGGCTTGCTGCATATTGTGTGTGACAATCACAATAGTGTAATCTATCACCAATTTACGAATCAATTCCTCTATGTGCTGTGTGGCAATTGGATCAAGTGAAGCAGCCGGTTCGTCCATTAGAATCACGCTTGGTTCCACTGCCAAGGCACGGGCGATGCACAGTCTTTGCTGCTGCCCGCCTGAAAGTGCCAAACCGGATTTATTGAGGTTGTCCTTAACCTCATCCCACAAAGCAGCCCTCCGCAGGCTATTTTCGACCAATTCAGCCAACTTGTTGCGATCTCTCAAACCATTCACTCGGGGACCATACGCCACATTGTCAAAAATCGATTTAGGAAAAGGATTTGGCTTCTGGAAGACCATCCCAACCCGCTGCCTTAGATTTACCACATCCATTTTGAAGATATCGTCTCCATCCAGGGTCGCTTCTCCTTCTGTCGTCACTCCCGGAATCAGTTCGTTCATGCGATTGAAAGTACGCAAGAAAGTGCTTTTACCACAACCTGAAGGTCCGATTAAGGCAGTAACCTGCTTTTCAGGAATCTGGATGTTGATATTTTCAATTGCTCTGAATTTGCCATAGTTAAGGCAGTAGTTCTTTGTTTCAAGTTTAATATTATTATTCATTGAATTTCCCGTACTCCGGCAGTTAATTTCCGTGAGATGAAGTCGATGATAAGGTTGAGCAAAACGATGGAGACTATCAGGATGGCACCCGTCCCCATAGCCTTGTCAAAGGCATTGGTGTCCATCGCCAGGTAATACAGATGCAGTGCCATGGTCCGCCCGCCCGACATGATGGAAGTCGGCATGCGATAGCTGCCACCCAGAGTAACGTAGAAAACCGCGGTTTCGCTGACAACCCGCCCGATGCTCAGCATTATTCCGGTAATGATCCCAGGCAGAGCAGCGGGCAGGACTATATTGCGGATAGTCTGCCACTTGGTGGCGCCCAGAGCCAGGCTGCCCTCGCGGTAACTATCTGGTACAGTCAAAAGAGCTTCTTCAGTCGTCCGGATGATGGTCGGTAGAATCAGGCAGGCCCCTGCCAAACTGGCTGAAAGCAGCGAAAATCCAAAGTGTAAGGTCGAAACAAACAAAGAATAGCCAAACAAACCGTATAGGATCGAAGGGATGCCCGCCAGTGTTTCCACACCAAAATGTGCAACGCTGATCAAACCTTTGATAAATTTGGAGGAGACATTGGTCTCCCCGGCATATTCCACCAAATAGATCGCCGCCCCTATTCCCAGAGGAGTGGCAAACAGAATGGTCAAAACGACCAGATAGAAGGTTGTCACTATGGTGGTGGAGATGCCACCTTCCCCAGAAAGGCCGCCCCTGGGCGCAGTGGTAAGGAATTCCCAATCAATTACTTTAAAGCCATTCGTCACCACATAACCAACCACTGCCAGCAGGATGGCAATGGTAATGGCACCGCCAATCCATAGAAGCCCAAAATAGATTTTTTGATTATGGTGCCTTGTTTTCAAATTGGACTTCCCATTGCTGGGTAGGCTTTTATTAGTTAATAATTCAGCAGTTTTTGTATTTTCCATTATTTTTTGCGGTCTCAATTTACTGGTTTTTACTACCAGTCTTCATCAGGGAATGTGCTGCGAAGTTCACAATCATGATTAGTACAAACAAGACCACACCCGTAACAAACAAGGTGCTCTCATGAATTCCGGTGGCGTAACTGATTTCCACGGCAATATTGCCGGTTAATGTGCGCGCCTGCCGTAAGACCAGAGTCAACGGGTTATCCGTAAGCGGTGTCGGCATGATCACTGAATTGCCGATCACCATGATCATTGCCATGGTTTCCCCAAGGGCACGCCCGATGCCAAGGATCAGGGCAGCGGTAATGCCTGATTTGGCGGCAGGTACTACCACCTGGACTATGGTTTGCCAGTGGGTCGCCCCAAGTGCCAGAGATGCCTGCCTGTAACTTTGTGGGACTGCTCGAATAGCGTCTTCCGCTATGTTGGTAATGGTTGGCAAGATCATTACTGCCAGTACAATGGATGCAGCCAATAACCCGTATCCGGAATTTCCTGAAACTGGGATCTGCCGAATCAATGGAACCAAAACAACCATACCAAATAGACCATAGACAACTGAAGGAATCCCTGCCAAAAGCTGGATAGCAGGACGAACCACCGCCTGCACACCTTTTGGCGCGATCTCAGCCAAAAAAATTGCCTCACCCAGAGCTAACGGAACACCCAGAATAATAGCCAGGGTCGTAACGGAAATCGATCCTACAATCATAGCCAGAATTCCATATTGGTCCTGCCCGGGCCGCCAGACAGTCTCCAACAGGATGGATTTTAACCCAACCTCTTTTAACGCGGGTATGCTCTCACGAAAAATAAAAATAAAAATGAGAAAAACGATCACGATGGAGATCATGGCACAGATGAATAGCAAACTCCGCACCCCTTTATTGACTGTGTTCTTTCGTTCCATCTTTACTCCGCCAGTTCTGGGTATCTGATGACCTGGTAAATATCGGCGTTCCCTCCACGTGGGAAGGAACGCCTGTTGTGATTGTTTGAATACATGGGTTTGGACTGAATTGGGTTGGGTTAGTTGTTGACCGGAATGTATCCCTCTTCCTTAACCACAGCCTGTCCTTCGGAGCTTAGTACGTAATCTAGGAAGGATTTTACGATTCCCTCTGGTTCACCATTGGTGAGCATATTTAATGGTCGGACAACCGGGTAAGTGCCATTGGAAGCATTTTCTTCTGTTGGAGCAATCCCTTCAATCGACAGGGCTTTGACGGATTCATCAAGATACCCAAACGAGAGGTAGCCAATGGAATAAGGTGTGGTCGAAACGGTGGTGCGGACAGCTCCGTTAGAAGGCTGTAGGATCGCATTCTCAGTGATCAAAACATCCTTTCCCATCACCATTTCCTGGAAAGCATCGCGTGTTCCAGAACCTTCTTCACGGGATACGGTAAGAATGGCTTCATCAGGTCCGCCGACTTCGCTCCAATTAGTGATTTCGCCAGAGAAAATTGCCCGGATTTGTTCGACAGTCAAGTTGTCAACAGGTACATCAGGATTTACAATGGCGGCAATGCCATCTCGGGCAATAACTACCACATTGATGTTAGGGAATTCGGTTTTCTCTTCTTCCTTAATTTCGCGGGAGGCTGTGCCAATATCGGAAGTGCCTTCCCCAGCAGCTTTGACACCTACGCTGGAACCGCCGCCCTGAACATCAATAACAACATCAGGATTGGCAGTCATGAATTCCCCGGCAAAAATTTCGGCCAAGGGTTGGACGGTGGTCGAGCCAGTAACGCTGATCGAACCAGAAAGGGAGACCTCCGAAGCAGTTGGCACTTCTGTTGGTGAAGTGGTTGGCGCTTCTGTTGGTGAGGTGCCGGAAACTTCTGTTGGCGAAGTGGTTGGAACTTCTGTTGGGGTGGTCGTGCTGCAAGCAGTTAACAGCAGACCTGAGACCAAGACTATAGTAGTCATAAAACGACGCATTTTTTTCTTCTCCTTGAAATAGTTTTTATATCGTCTTGATAATATCATGGGGGATTTAACACGAAATCAAGGGCGGGTTAACAAGCTGTGATGATTATGTTTAACTTGTGAATCTCGAGAATTCCCAGAGAAATGGATCTGTACCTTGCTCATCCTCGGGAGTTCAACTGGCATCCATAAACATTACCGCCAATTATGGTGTCAAAAGATGCCAAATTTTATTCTCGATTTCCTGCCAACTGCATGCACTACCGCCTCGCAGGCATGTTAGAATTTTAGTGTATGGATAAAAGAAGGGACACTCCTTTAGGGCTGACTTACCCGCAGATAATCCTCTGCATGGGCGTATTGATCCTTTCTGCCTGCTCGCCTCAAATTCAGCCTCCACAACTCTCACCGGTTGCCCGCATCGAAGAGACACCAACCGCGAACCTGTTGCAGCAGCAAACTCTGATTGCCGCCGGCTTTACCCCAACCCCCCTTCCCTCAGCCACACCCTGGCCTATCGTCACATCCACACCAGAAGAACCCATCGCTGACCTGTCTGCCAATGGTTTCAATCCGCTGACCGGTCTGGAAGTTGAGGATCCAGAACTGCTACTGCAAAGCCCCATCATGGTTAAGCTGGCTAACTGGCCCCAAGAACTGCGTCCTGCTGCCGGTCTGAATCAGGCGGATGTGGTTTTCGAATACTATATTGGCCATCAGATGAACCATTTCGTGGCGCTGTATCTTGGGCAGGATGCCGAATCGGTTGGTCCTCTTGCTCCAGCCCGGATTATTGACACCCGCCTGACCGAACATTATCAAGGGAATCTTGCATATGCCAGTGCAGATGCAATCGTTGAGAACATCTTTACTGAAGTCTTGCCCGATCGTACTTTTGCAAGGGGTTTTGCCCCCTGCCCTGCCATTTGCACCATTCAATCAACTTCTGGGGAAAATACCTTCGTAGATACCCAAGCCTTGCGGGATCACATCCAGGAGCTTGAATTGGAATCGTTTGTTCCCAGCCTCTCCAGTCTAGTTTTTGATCCCCAGCTGACAGCTTGGGATGAAGACGCAGGTCAGCTCAGCTTGCTTTATGCTGATTTCTCGGTAATGGAATGGCAATATAACGCTTCCACCGAACAATATGAACTATGGCAGGATCATGTGGAAGCCGATGGGAACGTAACACTGACCCAATCCTTTGACCGGAATAGTAACGCGCCCATTTCCTTTGATAATGTGATCATTCTTTTTGCCAATTACATTGAATACAATTCCAGCAGTTACGATTTGGACTTTCGAGAAAGTGACCCCACCCAACGGGCTTTGGTCTTACGGGATGGGAAATTATCTTATGGAACCTGGCTGGCACCAGATACCACCAGCGCAATTGTCCTTTATGACTTGGGAGGTGCCCCGCTCGCCCTCAAACCTGGCAGAAGTTGGATTACCTTCGCCAGCATCAATACCACGACTCAACAAGTCTCGGAGGGCATTTGGGAGCTGGAATTTTCCATAAAATAGCTCAGTCTTGGGCTGAATGAAATACCTAATAATAGATCAATAATAAAGCAGGTCTGCTTTATTATTGTAATTTCACGGGTCAGGTCGAGTGGGTAATACCAACTACAGCAACCCTGCGACCGTCGGCAAAATCTAACATTACAGACCTAACTATCGACGCAGCCTGAGCTGCGAGCCTTCGTCAAAGTAATCTCTTCTCTTAAGACGGAGACTATTAAAAGTCAGGTATGTATTCCATTACCGGAACTATTTCCCACAGACAAGAAACTGAGAGATTACCACGCAAAAGAGGCTGCCATGATAGGATAAAAAGCATACCGAAGTGAAGAATCTTACTTGTCCATGCTGTGAAAATCCTTCGGCGCCTATACTCCTTAGGACGGTGAATCTGCTTGGCCAGGGAACCACCCTACTCCTCCAAATTCAACCTCTCCTCTTATATCTTCAAGATAGTATCTATCCGATTATCGCTGGCTCCCCTTCACCAAAGTGCATCGCACGCATTCCATTCAGCGTCACCAGCAGGGTAACGCCAATATCCGCCAGCACCGCCACCCACAAAGGTGTCAGCCCCAGCATAGCTAAAATTGCGACCAGAAATTTGATACCTAAGCTGAAAATAATATTTCGGCGGATCAGGCGATTAGTAAACTGTGATAATTGCACAGCAAACGGCAGTTGACTCAAGTCATCGTTCATCAAGACAATGTCGGCGGTCTCCAACACTTGGGCATTCCCGGCACCCCCCATAGCGATGCCAATATCAGCTTGTGCCAGGGCTGGGCTGTCGTTGATGCCATCTCCTACCATGATCACTTGTCCGTATTTTTCGCGCAGGTTCGAAAGCGTGGTTAATTTTTCTTCTGGCAAAAGGCCGGCAAATACTTCATCCACTCCCAATTGTTCCCCCACTTTTTCCGCCACGGTCTGGTTGTCGCCGGTCAGCATGGCAATATGCCAGCCCATTTTCCTTAATTTGTCCAACACCAGTTTGGCTCCCGGACGAATTTCATCCTCCACACCCAGGAAACCGCGCACTCGCTCGCCATCGCACACCAGCATGGTAGTCTGCCCCTGGGTCTCTGCTGCTTTAGTCTGCGAAACCAGGTCTGGCGGAGTATTATGTTCTGCTTCAAACAAGCCCAAGCTGCCAACAGTGGCAAGTTTGCCATTCACCCAGCCTTGCTGGCCCTTGCCGTTTATTGTTTTCATTGCTTCGGCCGGTGGGTAACGATTCAATACTCCCCTCTGCTCCCCCTCTTCGAGCACGGCAATACTGAGCGGGTGGCTGCTGTGCTGTTCAAGTGAACAGGCCAATGCCAACAGGTCGTTACAAGGCTCGCAGGTATCACTCCCTTCACAGTCTACCGCTCTTACAGTCGTAATACCTGGCTTACCTCTGGTCAGGGTTCCCGTTTTATCAAATGCGATCAGCTTGATCTGGCTGAGACTTTCCAGGTAAACCCCGCCTTTAAATACCACCCCTGATCGGGCAGCTCTGGTGAGGGCGCTGATAATAGTGATCGGTGTGCTGATCACTAATGCACAGGGGCAGCCGATCATTAGAAGTGACAATGCACGATGCAACCATCCGTAACTTTCGCCAGAATTCAGCAGTGGCTGCCCCAGGAAAACGGTCGGGATCACCGCCACTAGGACAGCTATCCCCACCACGATGGGTGTGTATACCTTGGCGAAACGATCGATAAATTTTTCCTGTTTTGCTTTGGTAGCCTGGGCTTCAGTCACAAGTGTGATGATTCGCTGCATGGTGGTATCTGCCGCCAAATGGGTGATACGCACCTTAAGCAGCCCCTGCCCATTAATGGTTCCTGAAAGCACCTGGTCTCCTTCTTTTTTATTGACCAATTTACTCTCACCGGTAATTGGTGCCTGGTTCACATCACTGGAGCCCTCTACGATCATCCCGTCCATTGGAAAGCGCTCACCGGCTTTTATCAAAATCAGGTCACCAATTGCCAGGTGTTCCACCGAAATGGTTTTTTCACCATCTTCGGTCAGGAGTAAGGCTTGCTTTGGCGCCAGGTCAGCAAATTCGCTTAGAACCGCTCTGGCATGGTCGTTGGTATAGTCTTCCAGAGCTTCCGAAAAACTGAAGAGTACCAGCAGAATCAGAGCTTCCTGCGTTTCACCAATGAATACCGCCCCAATTACAGCAATAGACATCAAAAAGTTGATATTGATGGAGTGTTCGATGAAGAGACTGAAATATCCGCCGCGAAACACAGGAAAACCGGCAACTGCCAGGCTAACCAGTTGGATCAGCAGCACCCATACCCTGGGAACGCCCCAGCCCTCCAGAAAGAGTGAAAGCCCCAGCAGGATAAAACCCGGAAAGGTGATTTTGAGTTCCGGATTTCTCCGGTAAGAGTCCCAGAAACCTTTGAAATCAAGCGTAGCGGTGGTCTTCCGCTCATCCTCCGCCACAGGAACAAAGCCGAGGCGGCGGATGCGTGCACGCAGTGTCTCCAAATCTGTCTCACCCGTAACCGTAACAATCCCGCGCGTAAAATCGAGCTTGGTATTTTCAACCCCCGGCAAACTGTTCAAATCTGTCTCGATTACCTTTGCGCACTCGGGGCAGTCCAAACCCTGGATGGCGATGACATAAGTTTTCATGAGGACTGCTCCTCTCCCCCATACAGATGCCGGCTGTGTTCAAGTGTTTTCATAAAAAGTTCTTCAATGTGATCATCATCAATTCGGTAAAAGACTTGCTGGCCCTCCCGCCTTGTTGAAACAAACCGCAGAGTACGCAGCAAGCGCAACTGATGGGAGATTGCGCTCTGACTGTTGTCGCAGCTTTTTACCAAATCATTTACACAAGCTTCACCTTGCAGCAGAATCCCCAAAATTTGTAGACGAGTCGGGTCTGCCAGGCCTTTAAGGGTTAATGCCATGCGGTTGGCATCTTCTTTGGATAATTGTTTTCTCTCCAGCATCTTAGTTGTCATCAGTCTCTCTCTGTATTAATATGCTTATATGAGCAATTACTCATAATATACCACTAAGCTCGAGTTTTTTCAAGTGGAATATACACAATTGCCAAAGCGTGTAGCTGACTGAATTATTTACCTTCAAATCAACTAAAATAAGCGGGCTATTACGATGGATAAGCTAAAGAAAGTTACTAATTTTGCTTGATGACCCACTAACAGGTTTTGAATGAAAAATCAGACCACTATTCCCTCCCTACTTGAACAAACCGATCGCATTCTTGTCATCGGCTGTGCGGGCAGCGGCAAATCCACCCTGTCCATCCGGTTAGGCGCGAGGCTTGGTCTGCCGGTAATTCATTTGGATCGCATTTACTGGCAGACCGGTTGGAACCCTGTCAGCAATGCTGAGTTTGACCGGCGGCTGGCAGAAGTGCTCGATCAGGAACGATGGATTCTTGATGGGAATTACTCCTGTACTTTTTTAACCCGCTTTGAAGCCTGTGATGCCGTAGTTTACCTCGATTTCCCACGCCTAATCTGTCTGAAAAATGTATTTGCCCGCTACCTTCGCTACCATGGCAGGACCCGCCCTGATCTACCTGAGGGCTGCCCGGAAGGCTTGGATTGGGAATTCTTGGTTTGGATCTGGAATTTCAATAAAACTCACCGTCAGAGGTACTATGACCTGTTTGGTGCCCACGAAAAGCCGGTTGTGATCTTACATTCCAGGCGGGAGTGTGATGAGTTCTTAAACAGTCTGTCTACTTCCCCCTCTTAAACCAACTAAGCTCTAAAAAAGTCTACCCTGGCTGGGCGGCAATAACCCGCAGCAGTGCCGCGGTGAGTTTGGCATCATCCACCGCATGATGGGTGTTGGCAAGTTCTATCTTGCAAACCCTCCCGGCAAACTCCAATTTCTGGGACTTGAATCCGTTGTAGCGGGAGTTCCATTCGCCATAATATGCGGCAAACAGCTTCATCATGCAAAACGATTGGTTATGCTCAAGCGTCCAGGGCAGGTTGTTGGCTTGATTGGACTGCCGGAGCAGGCGCATATCAAATTCAGCGTTGTAAATACCAATTGCCCGTTTGCGTAAAATCGGTTCTATTTCACTCCAAACCACAGCCCAGGGGCTGGCATTTGCTACCATTTCATCGGTGATTTGATTGACCGCGCTGGATTCGGCTGGGATCGGTCTGCCGGGGTTGACCAGTTTGTCATACAAGACATTTCCTTCCAGGTCGACAATTCCCACTTCGATGATCACATCCTGTGGTCCTGTACCAGTAGTCTCAGTATCCAAGAAGAGGGGATTCAGCTCCAATACCTTCCTGGCACGTTGGATTACTTTTGGGTTTGCGACTGGATAAGCCATGCTTGCTTCCTTTCTGACTAATCAATTCCGATTATTCAATTGTACCTTTCCGGAGCATTTCTTTCATCAGCCGGGTCTGATGATAGAATCTTATCAGATAGTCACCCACGGAGGTGCCATGCAGCCCTATCGCCATTTTGCCGAACATTACCACCTCGGACCTTATATCCATTTTACCCATTGGGTGTCCGAAGAAGTATTTCCCCATTTACTGGAAGTATTGAACTTTTCACCCGTCACATTACTGGACCTGGCTTGCGGGTCAGGGGTTTTTGCCAATCACATGGCCGCCCAGGGCATTTCCGTCACCGGTTTGGATGCTTCTTCTGATATGCTGCAGATCGCCCAAACCGCCGCTCAGAAGCAGAAACTTTCGGTTCAGTGGCTTCAACAGGATATGAGCAAGCTTGACCTGCCTAAACGTTTAGATTGCATTACCTGTTTCTTTGACAGCCTCAACTACCTGCTCCAGTTTCAAGACCTGGCACACACTTTCCAAGCTGTTTACCGTCATCTTAACCCTGGTGGATACTTCATCTTTGATATGAATACGATCTACGGATTGGCAGTTACTTGGCAGCGCTTCCCTTACAACATTCCTCAAGATCTACCCGATTATCTGGAAGTTACTGAAAATACCTACGATTATGAAAACAGCATTGCCCAAATGCGCATCATCATGTTTGAGCGCGTTGGTAAAACATGGATACGATATGAGGAGATCCACCAGGAGCGTGGTTACGCTGTGGACGATATTACGCTAATCTTACAACAGACCGGCTTTGAACTAACTTACCTAGTCGGAAGCCCAATCCTGCTGACCCCCCTGTCCTCTACCGATTCGCGCATGTGGGTCGTAGCGCACAAGTCAGAGTAAACCTTCAGTTACGTGTTTAGCAACTCCCTAGTTTTCTGCCAGATGGCATCAAACATATCCACAGTCAGCCGACCAGTTTGCGTGTTTTGACGGCTGGGATGATACGAACAAAGCAGCCAGGGCAAACCCGCTCCCAAATCATAAAATGCGCCGTGCCCAAAACTGATCGTCTTTTTAGACACGTGGCTTAAAGCTGGCAGGGTTAATATTCCATCCAGAGCAACTTCCCCAAGCGCAACGATCCCTTGCAGATTGTGTAAGCAGCCTATCTCTGCTTCCAGCCATGGCAGGCAAGTGCGGACTTCCACTGGGGTGGGTTTGTTGCCAGGCGGGGCACAACGGCAGATGGCACTGATGAATAAATCCAATAGCTGCAGATCATCCTCTCGGGAAAGCGCTTTTGGCTGGCTGGCAAAGCCCGCCCGGTACAGGGCAGGATAAAGAAAATCGCCTGAGGCATCACCGGTAAACATTCGACCGGTGCGATTGGAACCATGCGCTCCAGGTGCCAACCCGACTACCAGCACTCTTGCAGCAGAGTCCCCAAAACCCGGTACAGGCCTCCCCCAGTAATCCTGATCAGCAAAAGCACGTCGCTTAGTCGCAGCTACGTCTTCCCTCCATGCCACCAACCGCGGGCACTTTCTGCATCCAATTAGAGATTCTGAGATCTCAGATAGACACTGATTTTCGTCATTACTCACCGAGCTGTTCATATGATTAATTATAGCGGGTTGAATCATTTGAAATCTGCATTTTCACCTGCCATTACGGATCTCGGCATTAAAAAAGCTGCCCGATACCTACGGGCAGCTATGGTCTCCATCTGCAGATTATCGGGTAAAACCCAAAGCCGACCAGCCGGCATAGCTGGCAGTCTCTTCCAATTCATTTTCGATCCGCAAGAGTTGATTGTATTTCGACACTCTGTCAGAACGGGCCGGGGCACCAGTTTTGATCTGGCCCATGTTCATGGCTACTGCCAGATCGGCGATAGTGGTGTCTTCTGTCTCACCTGAGCGGTGCGAGCAAACCGCCTTCCAGCCATGGGTCTGCACCATGGTAACAGCTTGCATGGTTTCAGTCAGTGAACCAATCTGGTTGAGCTTGACCAGCAGAGCGTTGCAGGCTTTCTCCTCAATCCCCCGGGCAATCCTTTCCGGATTGGTTACCAGCAGGTCATCGCCCACAATTTGCAACCGATGCCCCACTTGGGCGGTGAAGTTCTTCCAGCCTTCCCAGTCATCTTGCGCAAAGCCATCTTCCAACGAAACGATCGGGTACTTGTTAATCCAATTGGTCCAAAAGTCTACCATCTGGTCGCTGGTGAGCTTCTTGCCTTCCTTGCGTAGGTTGTACCGTTTGGTATCCTCTTCATACAATTCAGAGGCGGCCGGGTCAAGAGCAATGCAGACTTCTTCTCCGGGTTTATAACCAGCTTTGACAATCGCTTCCAGGATAAGTTCAACCGCTTCTTCATTAGCTTTCAGGGCTGGCGCAAAACCACCTTCATCACCGACCAGGGTAACATATCCCTTGGACTTTAAGACGCCTTTGAGGGATTGGTAAATCTCTGCACCCCAGCGCAGACCTTCCGCGAAACTCTCAGCGCCCAAAGGCATCACCATGAATTCCTGGGCATCAGTCGATTGCCAGGCAGTATGCGCACCACCGTTGAGAATATTCATCATTGGGACGGGCAATACATGGGCATAAACCCCGCCCAGGTAGCGGTACAGTGGCAGGCCAATCGCACTGGCTGCGGCTTTGGCTACCGCCAGGCTGGTTCCCAAAATGGCGTTAGCTCCATAACTGGATTTATTGGATGTTCCATCCAGTTCCAGCAAAAGTTGGTCAATCGCTTTTTGCTCAATGGCATCCCAACCAAGCAGCTCATCGGCAATATCATCGTTTACATGATCAACCGCATCTAAGACCCCCTTACCATTATAGCGATCCTTGTCGCCGTCGCGCAGCTCCAAGGCTTCATGAACGCCTGTCGAGGCACCCGAAGGGACAATCGCCCTTCCAAAACTTCCATCACCCAGGATAACCTCGACTTCCACGGTCGGATTTCCGCGTGAGTCCAAAACTTCTATCGCATTGATATATTCAATCGTAGTATCCATATTCCTGTATTCCTTTCTTTGAATGTGAATTAAGTATAATCGAATCGCTCTTGAATCAAATCGTAAATTCAGGTTTTTGCACTTCACCGGGCAAGTTTTTTCTTCTGCAGATTGACCGGATAAATCCTGCAAACAAGGGATGGGGAGCGTTAGGTCTGGAGAGAAATTCCGGGTGGAATTGACAGCCAATCATGTAGGGGTGATCCTTGACCTCAACCATCTCCACCAATACGCCATCCGGTGAAAGACCGGACATGACCAGTCCTTCATTTTGTAAATCCGTTTGATAGGAATTATTGACTTCATAACGATGTCGGTGACGTTCTTCCACCAGGTTTGTATTATATAATCCTGCCGCCAAAGTACCTGGTTGAATCTTACAAGGGTAAAGACCCAAGCGCATGGTACCCCCCATATCCTGAAGATCTCTTTGTTCCGCCATCAGGTCAATCACCGGATCAGGTGTCATCCGATCAAACTCTGATGAATTGGCGTTGGGTAATCCCAACACATTTCTGGCGTATTCAATAACCAAGACCTGCATACCCAGACACAAACCCAAGTACGGGACCTTATTCTCACGGGCATACTTGGCTGCCAGCACTTTGCCCTCTACCCCACGGCTGCCAAAGCCACCAGGCACCAAAATTCCATCCACCTGGCCAAGCCGTTCGAGCCCGATTCCCTTCTCAAGGTCAGTCGAAGAAATCCAATCAATTTCCACATCCACACCGCAGTACATCCCGGCGTGTTTGAGTGCTTCCCGCACACTGATGTAAGCATCATGCAGTTCGACATATTTGCCCACCAATCCGACTTTCACAACTGGTTTAACCCGTTCCAACTCGCCCACCATCCAACGCCAGTCCCGCAAGTCCGGTTCGTGATGGGGGGTAAGGTTCAGCCGCTCCAGAAGGATATCTGCTACATGCATTTCTTCGAGTAGCAGCGGGATCCTATAGAGCATATCTGCTGTCACCAAGGGAATAACAGCTTCCACTGGCACATCGCAAAATTGCGCGATTTTATGACACAGCTCATTTTCGACAGAATAATCGCTGCGCGCTACTATCATGTCAGGCAGGATGCCGATTGACCTAAGCTCCCTGACAGAGTGCTGGGTCGGTTTTGTCTTGGTTTCATTGGTTGCCTTCAGGTAAGGCAGCCAGGTGAGGTGCACAAAAGCAGTGTTTCCTCTGCCGAGGTCGTTGCGCATCTCGCGAATGGCTTCCAGGAATGGCTGACTTTCAATATCGCCGACTGTTCCGCCCACTTCCACCAAGGCAATTTCAGCATTGGTGGATTTACCCACAAGACTGATCCGACGTTTGATCTCGTTGGTAATATGCGGAATCACCTGAATGGTGCCTCCCAGGTAATCCCCATGCCTTTCGCGGTTCAGCACCTCTTCATACACCTGGCCGGTAGTAACCGTACTGTTTTTATTTAGGCGCAAGTCACAAAAACGTTCGTAATGCCCCAGGTCCAAATCCGTTTCGGAGCCGTCATCCAGCACAAAAACTTCCCCATGTTGATAAGGGCTGAGTGTCCCCGGATCCACATTCAGGTAAGGATCAAGTTTTTGAATAGTGATATTAAATCCGCGTGCCTTTAAGAGCCGGCCAATGGCAGCCGCAGTGACACCTTTACCGACGGATGACAGCACCCCCCCCGTGAAGAAGATTACCTTGGTAACCATAGACCTCCTATCCTGGACCTGACGAAACCAGTCTCATTAAATATTTCGGGGAGGGCTTTTTATTCCAGCACCTCCCCGGATGTTCCTTATCCTACTATGCGCAATTTGTTTGCGGCAGGCATACTTAGTCCTTTTTGTTTTTGCCCTTCAAGGTTCGATCATACAGATCATCACGCTCAGTTTCAATGGTCTTTGTCCGCTTGATCCGATTCGAAATTTCCGGTTTTCTTTTCTCAGCTCGATCCATTGCCTGGCGCAAAGCAATTTCCATAAATGTCGGATCTGGGATGACTTCTTCAGCCACTTCTGTGACATCTTCCTGTTTGGCTTTACCTTTTTTGGCAGAGCGTTTCGGTTCTTTTTCGACAGGTTCTGGTTCTTCCTGTAGTGCTTTCATGCTGAGTTTGATTTGTTTCTTGCGTTTGTCCACTTCCAGTACTTTTACATCCACTTCGTCGCCAACTTTAACGACTTCGGAAGGAACCTTGACATAGCTGTGTGAGAGTTCGCTGACGTGCACCAAACCTGGCCGCTCCGCTCCAATTTCCACAAACACGCCAAATGTTTCCAATCGGACAACTTTACCGTGCAGTACCATTTCAGGTTGAATGTCGCGCCAATCCAAACCAAGCGGTTCATGCATAGTTAACTCGACATGATCTTTAAGAACGCGTTTGATCCAAAGCGTAACAACATCCCCCACTTTGAGGACTTCTTCAAGATTCTTGACCGGCGTTTCCGGCGAGGTACTGTTGATGACCTGGGAGATGTGCAGGAATGCTGGCACGGATTCGCCAATATCAATGATAGCGCCTTGCAGCGAAGTTTTAACTACCTTCCCCTCGAATTTTTGTTTTGGTTTGAGGCTTTGATTTGTGGTTGGTTTTTGTTCGACAGGGGTTTCCATTTCATTCTCCCAGGAGATAATATTCACAATTGATCAGTATACCCCAGCAGATAATCACTGTCAAACATTTGCTGCGAGAAGTATGCGTTTCAGAAGTCCGTAGTCAAGGAAAAAGAAGAGGAAGTTCCAATACAATTAGTTTAGTGAAAACAAAAGAAAGGAACTTCCAATGACCATAACAGTCGGACTAAGTATAAGTGTAGAGATAGAAAATGGGGAGAGGAAAAGCATACAAGCCCGGATCAGGGCGGACAGCTTTGAAAACG
>JBAQLH010000057.1:0-3435 GCA_049301715.1 Anaerolineaceae bacterium | reverse complement strand
CTGCAGGTCCACGGACACATCTGCCGCGGCGGCACCAGCCAGGTCGAGGCAGATGGCCTCTGCGGCAAGTTGCTGATCGAGTATGTCTCCGATCCAGTGCAGTGCGACCTGGCCCTGCATGGAGCGCATGGCCTCGAGGCGTTCGGCATCGGGCGCAGCCAGGAACTGTTGCGCCAGCCATTCGGCCACAAAGCCAAGGTCGGACGCTTCAGGGGCACTCGTGTTGGCGGTCCCGGTCATTTTTCATGCCCTCCGGTGCCCGCGTTGAGGTCCTTCGAGTGATTCTGCAGATAGGCGAGGATCAGGCGATATTGGTCGTCGGTAAACGAGGTGAAACGCTTCATCGACTTCAAGGTGCCAATCCACTGGTTCGCGGTGAAGTGCTTTTGCTGCGGCAGCACATGGCACGCGGCACATGCTTTCTGATAGGTGTCCTGACTGTAATCCCAGAGCGCCTGCCGATTCGTGTTCAGGTCCGAGACGTTCGACCACACAGTGATTTCGGCTGGCACCCAGGACTGGCCGGTATTGGCATCCGTTTCCGGCGTGCCGCGCTGGACAGAGGCCGCAGCAGCATCGGACAGAACTGCCGTCATGACGCGATGACTCTTGGCCTGGTAGACGACCGACGGCGCATCCACCATCTGCCAGCCTTTCAGCACGAGTTGCAACTTGTCGCCGTCGCGCTTGGCTACGCGCACCAGCGCACCA
This sequence comes from Anaerolineaceae bacterium, assembly GCA_049301715.1. Lineage (GTDB taxonomy): Bacteria > Chloroflexota > Anaerolineae > Anaerolineales > Anaerolineaceae > Mesolinea. The sequence goes on along the minus strand of JBAQLH010000057.1, from coordinate 2,724 downwards.
CCAAGCAACTTGCCCTGTTCAGGCGTCGATCCGCCAATGCCGGATTCCTCGAGCCAGACGTTCTTCGACGCGACCACAGTGGCTTCGGTCCCGTCGCCGATCGCGGAGGCGGGCGAGGTCGGCAGGTTGGCCTTGGCCTGGACCACGTTCTTCAACATCACCACAGTCTCGGTCCGATTCGGCTCGGGCATGCCCGGAGCTCGCCGGTCCACCGCCGGGACATGCTTCAGATACAGCGCCATCGCCTGAATGTCCTTCATCGGCAAGCGCGAGGTGTTTTTGATCACCTCGGCCATGTCGCCATCTGATGCACGACCAATCGGACTGACGCCGGTGTGGAGATAATTGGTCATCGACGCGGCAGACCAGAAACCGATCCCGGTTTCGTCCGGCGTGATGTTAGGGAAATAGCCCGTGCCTTCTGGGTTGGACCCGCCGGCGTATCGCCGGCTTGCCACCACGTTGCCCATAAAGCCCCGCGGCGAGTGGCATTCGGCACAATGGCCCGCACCTTCGACCAGGTATTCACCGCGTTTGTATTGGGCAGCATCGACGCCCTCTGGAGCCGGGCTGTCTTCGCTGCGCTTGCCATCCAAGAACGCCAGGCGCCACACACCAACGCCGCGGCGCAGGTTGAATGGAAACTTCAGCTCGTGTTCGGGCACCGAGTTGCTCACCGGTTTCAGGGCCATGATGTAAGCGTAAAGATCGCGCACATCCCCCCCCGACAGACGCTGGTACGACGTGTAGGGGAAGGCCGGATACAGGTTGCGTCCGTCGGGCAAGATACCGCCAGGTCCCACACCTTCGCGCATCGAGCGGTCAAACTGCGCCAGGGTCCAGTTGCCGATGCCGCTGTTCTTGTCGGGCGAAATGTTGGGCATGTGGAAGACCCCAAACTCGGTAGCCAGCGTGCGACCACCGCCGAGCAGCGTGTCGTCATCCTGGCCCGGGGTCTCGTGGCAGTTGGCGCAATCCGAAGCCAGGAATACGTTACGCCCGTTTTCGAGACTCGCACCCGCCAACTCCGGCAGTGTTCGGCCCGGATGCGTGATCGACCATGTCCACGGTGAAGTCAGGACGAGAAAGCCGAGCACGCCCAACAGCACCGTGCCACCACCGATCTGATATAAGGTTCTGCGCTCCATTGCCATCTTGCTTACCTCCATTGCGATCGGCAGAGTGTCGACCTTTGCGGTAAGTTTAGGCTTCGCTGAGGCGTCAAAGGCTGCGTCCTTGTGATGAGAATGTAATTGCCTTGTAAACGCCACGATGTGATACCATCGGTCGCAGCGACTTAGCGATGGAGTATTCGAATGCACGCACATCCTGGGCAGGGGACGCCCATGATCTGGCCCTCCGCCCAACTCATGCCCCTGCTCGACGGGGAATGTTGGGCATTGGTCGACGAAACCCTGCGACTTGCGCGAGACAAGGGCTATACCGACCAGACCAGCGCGATGCGCAGCGCTTGGACCGAATCAGCCAAATACATCAACGAGAGTCTTGTTGTCTATTTGTCGCAACCCCTGCGGCACGAGGGCATCAACGGTCGCAATGACTATCGCCAGGACGCGCGCTTCGACAGGCTCCGCCAGGTCGCGCAACGCCATCATGACGTTGGCGTACCTCTCCAATTGCACTACGGTTTGTTAAAACTGTATCGGAAGGCCTATATCCGCCACTTTGCAGCGCTGCTGGGCCATTCCCCGCAGCCCGACGGGCATCCTGTCCCGCCACTGGAGAATGCTCAGGCATTCCTGGCCCAGCTCGACGATTTCTTTGACGAACTCGACTTAGCGACACTGGCCCCCTGGGCCGAAGGCAGTCCGTCCGCTACGGTGCTGGCCGACAGCCTGCGCCGCCTGACCCGCGATCGTGACCAGTATTTCGCGGCGCTCGAGAGCCTGCGCATTCCCGTTTTCATTGCAAGCCAAGACGGTGAGATGGTCACCGCCAACCGGGCCGCGTTGCAGATCTTTCTCGACCTGCCGGAGGCCGGCGCGTTGACCTATCGCCTGGCCTTGCAACCGCACCGTGCCGAACTGCAGGCCATCGTCGACGAGATTCTTGCGACCGAAGGCTCCGAATGGAGCGCTATCTGGATGCAGACCGGCCATGGCCGCCGCTGCTTCGACATTCGCGTGCGCATGGTCGAAGACAGCTCGGGCAAACTGGACCGTAGGAAGATCATCCTGATGCATGATGTCACCGAGCATTACCAAGCCGTGCAAAAGGCGCGTGAGGCCGAACGGACCATGTCGCTCTTCCTTGCCGCGATGTCCCATGAGATCCGCGCACCACTGCACGGCGTCCTTGGCGCTGCCGGTCTCATCAAAGGCTGTGCCGGCAGAGATATCGAGCGGCTGATCGACCTGCTGGATATCTCGGCCCGCTCGCTCAGTGCCACGCTCGACAACGTGCTCAGCTTCTCGCGCTTCTCCCATCAGAATCCGCAACCACGCCCGGAAAACGTGGCGCTACCCGACGCGCTGAGTGATCTGGTTCGGATCCACGGGATTCACGCGCGCCAGCAAGGCGTTCCCTTGCGCCTCAAGATCGCTCCGACGGTACCAATGCACGTCCAACTTGACTGGTCCATGACACAGCAGGTGCTCAGCAATCTGATCCGGAATGCATTGCGACACGACGACGGGCGGGGGGTGCGGGTCGATGCGCACATCGACTCGGCCCTTCTGGTCTTTCGCGTCGCCGATCACGGAC
>JBAQLH010000056.1:0-155655 GCA_049301715.1 Anaerolineaceae bacterium | reverse complement strand
ATGGTTTTCTTTGAACATGATTTTGGCCTTGTGACTGGGATAGCTTCATTATATTAAACTTTTGGCCGTTTGCAGAGGGTATAATTTGGACTAATTCTATCTGGTCGTTTTTGCAGTGAAGTCATTTATAAGAAACAAATCCATTTGTATATCAAATTACACTTTAAGTGAGAAACAAAATGCCCAGGTTATGGAATCGACCAAAAGAAATAGAAATGGATCGCTATAGCCCTGAAAAATTCCCCCTCAAATTAAGCAAGGTAGATTGGCAGACAGTTCCTCTCAAAATCAGCAAAGCGAGCTCTACCCTGGCTTATTACAATGGACTTCTGAATTCGATCCCGGACCCGACAATCTTTCTTTCTTCTCTTGAAACAAAAGAGGCAGTGTTGTCCTCTCGCATTTAAGGAACTATAACCACCGCAGATGGTCAGTGATCTTTGCTCCACCATGTTCATTCTCTTCACTCTTTAAATTCTTTCATTGTCACAGTTATTCTCTTTTCCATAACCCTGATTTTTTGTATTTGTGAATCACAAAAACGATTCCACACAAAGCGATTCCAAAGTGATTCCAAACCCTTGCAAAAATAAAAGGGCTATGGTATATTTGCAAGGTTGCCCAACTGGGCAGCAATTTATTGACAATTTAAGAATGCGCACCCGCGTGGGCAGAGAAGCTACACAGGGTCCATTGACTGAATTGTGCGGAGATGATGCAGCTAGCCCATGCTGACAGTCTCGCCAAGTAATAATAAAACAGGAGAATAGTATGTTTAAAGGGCTGATTGGAAGAAAGATCGGTATGACCCAGATCTTCGATGGTGATGGCGCTGCCATCCCGGTTACGTTACTCGAAGCTGGGCCATGTTTTGTTTCCCAGGTCAAGTCGACTGACACGGATGGTTATAACGCCGTACAGTTAGCATTTGGCGAGGTGAAACCCAAGCGTATTTCCAAAGCGGAAATGGGTCACCTCAAGACTAACGACCTTCCCCCTGTGCGAACTCTCAGAGAATTTCGCACCAAAAATATTGCCGAAGTAAAAGCTGGTGATGTGCTCAATGCATCAGTATTTGCAGAAGGCGAGCATGTGGACGTGATTGGCATCAGCAAAGGCAAAGGTTTTGCTGGTGTGGTTAAGCGGCACCACTTTGCCGGCGGTCCGCGTACCCATGGTCAATCTGACCGTTTGCGTGCGCCTGGTTCGTCTGCTTCCGGCACCACCCCGGGTCGTGTTTTCAAAGGCAAGCGTGGTCCTGGTCAAATGGGCAATGTTCAGGTTACTTCTTCAAATGTGCGCGTGGCTTTGGTTGATCCTGAGCGGAATTTAATCGCTGTTCAAGGCTCAGTTCCAGGTCCCAAAGGCGGGACTGTGGTAATCAAAGAGGCTCGCAAGCAGTAGCCGGCTTGTGGCGAATGGAGAAAGCTATCATGAAAGTAGATGTGTATAACTTACAAGGAGAAAAATCCAGCACCGTTGAGTTGCCGGATGAAATCTTTGCAGCCAAGGTCAATGTGGACCTGATGAACCAGGCTTACTTGCGCCAGATGGCGAATGCCCGCCTGGGTACTCACAGCACCAAGCGCCGCGGTGAAGTTGCTGGCGGAGGAGCCAAACCGTGGCGCCAAAAAGGCACCGGTCGTGCCCGTCAGGGCAGCACCATTTCCGCCCAATGGGTGGGTGGCGGACGTATTCATACCCCAAAACCACGGGATTACACCCAGGCAATGCCGCGCAAGATGCGCAGGGCAGCCCTGCGTTCCGCACTAACCGTAAAGGCTAATCAGAATCAGGTGGTGATGGTGAGCGACCTGGCATTACCTGAAGTCAAGACCAGCAGCATGGTCAAAGTCATGAAAGCCTTGACTGGCGATGCGCGCACTTTGATCCTGGTGCCAGATAAAAGCGAGACATACAGCAATTTGATCAAGTCCGGCCGCAACCTGGCAGATTTAAAACTGCTGTTAGCCAATTACCTCAACATCCGCGACTTACTGCGGTATGAAAAAGTCATTATCCCGCTCGCCTCACTTGACGTGATCAAGAGCTATTTAGGATAGGAAGGTGAAGCAGAATGAATTACAACGTTTTTGAAATCCTGCGACGCCCCGTCGTTACCGAAAAATCGAATTATCAAGCCAGCAAGCTGCACCAGTATGTATTTGAAGTTGTCAGCTATGCAACCCGTGAAATGGTAAAAACCGCTGTTGAAACTGCGTTCGATGTAGATGTCGTGCGTGTTAATATCATCAATCTCCCGGCTAAAGCCCACCGCAACTCACGAACCCGTCGGTTGGCTCTACGTTCTGGTGGTTATAAGAAAGCTATCGTGACCCTGGCTCCGGAAGACCGTATTCCCATCTTTGAAGGGGTGGACTAATGGCTGTAAAGATTTATAAACCCAAGACCCCTGGTCAACGACACAAGACCAGCTATACCTTTGAGGAAATTACCAAGGATCGACCAGAGAAAAGCCTGATTTATCCCAAGAAGATGGCGGCTGGGCGCAATTCTATGGGACGAATTACTGTTCGCCATCGCGGTGGCGGTGAGAAGCGGAATATCCGCATCGTTGACTTCAAACGCGAAAAAAATGGCATTCCCGCTAAAGTTGCTGCGATTGAGTATGATCCTAACCGCACGGCCAGATTGGCTTTGCTGTTCTATGCTGATGGTGAGAAACGTTATATTTTGGCTCCCGTCGGTGTGAAGGTTGGGGACACACTCGTTTCTGGCCCGCAGGCTGAGATCAAACCTGGGAACAATCTGCCGCTGGCAAATATCCCGGTTGGCACTACCATCCATGCCATTGAAATGCGGCCTGGAAATGGTGCTCAGATTGGCCGATCTGCCGGTACCTCAGCGCAGCTGCTCGCCAAAGAAGGGAAATATGCTCATGTGCGTATGCCCTCTGGCGAAGTTCGCTTGGTACTGCAGGATTGCAGCGCTTCGATCGGGCAGGTTGGTAATGTGGACCACGGTAATGTCAAACTGGGTAAAGCCGGGCGTAAGCGCCATAAGGGATGGAGGCCGGAAGTTCGCGGCTCAGCCATGAGCCCGCGCGATCATCCGCATGGAGGCGGTGAAGGCCGCTCCCCAATCGGTATGGCAGGTCCCAAGAGTCCTTGGGGTAAACCCACTCTGGGGTACAAAACCAGACGAAATAAACGGACGGAACAAATGATCATCCGCCACCGCTCCAAGGCCAAGCGCCGTTAGTGGTAGATGAGACGCAGAAAAGGACGATAAAATGTCGCGATCATTAAAAAAAGGGCCATTTATTGACCCGAAACTGTTGAAACGAATTGAAGAGATGAACGCTAAGGGCGATAAGAAAGTTATCCGCACCTGGAGTCGTGCCAGCACCATTTTTCCACAGATGGTGGGTCATACCATCGCTGTCCATGACGGTCACCGTCATGTACCGATCTATGTGACTGAAAACATGGTCGGTCATCGCTTAGGCGAATTTGCACCTACCCGTTATTTTCGTGGTCACGTCCAGGAAAAAGCAACTAAGTGAGGTTAGAGTGGCACAGGAAATTCGAGCAACATTAACTAATTATTCTTCTTCTGCCCAGAAGACTCGTTTGGTAATTGACCTGGTGCGTGGTAAACGTCTCAATGATGCCTTGGGCATTTTGAGTCTAACTCCCAACAAAGCAGCCCAGCCGGTGCGCAAACTACTCTACTCGGCTATGTCTAATGCCGAAGAGAACTTTGGTGTGAGCCGCGATGATCTGGTGGTTTACCGGATTTATGCGGACGAAGCTCCCACCCGCAAGTGGCGCTCTTTTGGTGCCCGCGGTCGTTTCAAGCCGATGTTGAGGCGTCGCTCTCATGTGACCGTAATTTTGCGTGAGATCGGGTAGCACAGGTAAAGAGGTAAGGAGATAATATGGGTCGTAAAGTACATCCGATAGGATTTCGCCTGGGGATCAATAAACCATGGCTTGGCCGCTGGTACGCTGAAGGAAGGGACTATACTGAACAACTGCACCAGGATTTGCGGATTCGCGAATTGGTGCTGAAGGATTCAGAGCGGGCTGGTGTTTCGGGTATTGAAATCGAACGCTATCCAGGTAAAGTCAAGGTTTCCCTTCATACTGCCAAACCAGGCATCCTGATTGGCCGAAAAGGTGAGAGTGTCAAAGTATTGCGCCAGGAACTGGAAGCATTAACCGGTAAGAAAATTGATCTGGAAGTAAAAGAGATCAAATCGCCTGATATTGATGCGTACCTGGTTGCCCAGAATATTGCCGGGCAACTGGAGCGCCGCATTAGCTACCGCAGGGCTATGAAGCGTGCCATTCAGCAGGCTTTGCGTCAAGGCGCAGGTGGAATCAAGATTTCTGTATCCGGCCGTTTATCCGGTGCCGAAATGGCACGGCGGGTCACCCTGCGTGAAGGCCGAGTTCCATTGCAGACTTTGCGCGCTGACATCGACTTTGCCCGCGCTGAGGCATCCACAACCTATGGACAAATTGGTATAAAGGTTTGGATTTATCGAGGCATCGTCACGAATATGGCTGAAGAGAAAGTTGAAGCCACCGAAGGTGTCTATATCAGCGAGTAATTATGATGGTATTGTGAGGTAGTGGATTATGTTGATGCCAAAAAGAGTTAAATACCGCAAGCAACAGCGCGGAAGAATGAAGGGCAAAGCCCAACGAGGCACCGAAGTCAGTTTCGGGGAATTCGGTTTGAAATCCCTGGAACCTGGTTATCTCAGCGCCCGACAAATTGAAGCCGCCCGCCGTGCCATTGTGCATGAGATGAAACGCCGTGGCAAGGTTTGGATCAGGGTATTCCCAGACAAGCCCTACACCAAGCGTGCTGCTGAGACCCGTATGGGCAAGGGGAAGGGTGCTGTAGACCACTGGGTGGCAGTTATTCGTCCCGGTCGGGTTATGTTTGAAGTTGGTGGAACTGACGAAGAGTCAGCTCTGCGTGCTCTGGAGCGAGCTCGTTTTAAGCTTGGTCTGAAAACCAAAGTGGTGGCTCGAGAAACATTAGGAGAAGGTTCATGAACGCCAAAGAAATAAGAGAACTTTCTACAGAAGAAATTAAGAACAATTTGATGGATTCACGGCAGGAATTGATGAATTTAAGGTTCCAGATGGTAACCGGTCAACTGACTGATACCAGCCGTTTTAAAGTTACCCGTCGTTTGATTGCGCGATATGAAACCATTCTGGCGCAGCGCGAGCATGAGGGGAAGGAAGGTTAATCATGAATAATCGTCGTCGTCTCGTAGGGACGGTTACAAGCAATAAAATGGTCAAGACCGTCACTGTGGAAGTTGCCCGCACCTACAAACACCCCCTGTACCACAAGGTGGTACGCGGAAGTAAAACTTACAAAGCCCATGATGAGTTAAACTGCAACGTGGGCGACAAGGTGAGTATTGTTGAATCCGCCCCGATCTCTCGTACTAAGCGCTGGGTGGTGGAGCAGATTCTAAAGGTCGAAGTCCGTGAGGAAGGTGAACTTGAGACAATCTCCGGAGGAGATGCAGCATGATCCAACAAGAGGCTCGGTTAGTGGTTGCAGATAATACCGGCGCCCGCGAGATCCTGGTGATCCATGTGGTTGGTGGAACTCATCGCCGTTACGGTTATGTGGGTGACATCGTTGTTGGCACTGTAAAGAGTGCGTCTCCCCAGGCGTCTGTCAAGAAGAGTGAAATTGTCAAAGCTGTAATTGTCCGCACAAGCAAAGCATACCGGCGAACGGATGGCTCCAGTATTTGTTTTGATGACAATGCAGCTGTGATCCTGGATAGCGACGGTGTCAATCCACGTGGAACCCGTATATTCGGACCCGTGGCACGAGAACTGCGTGAAAAAGGCTTTATGAAAATTGTTTCATTGGCTCCGGAAGTACTGTAGCTAATGATGGTAGGAGTGTCTAAATGAAGATGAAGATACGAAAAGGTGACCGTGTCAAGGTCCTGCGTGGAGACCAAGAAGACAAGGGGAAGGTAGGTGAAGTTATCCGTGTTTTTCCGAAGGAAGAACGCATTGTGGTCCAAGGTGTGAACATTGTTAAAAAGCACCAGAAACAGACCCAATCGGGCGGAAAGACCATCCCTTCGGGCATTCTTGAGTTTGAAGCTCCCATTCATGTTTCCAATGTGGAAAAGGTGAATGAATCAACCGAGAAAGCCCCCCGGGAAGGAACAACAACCAAGGCAGACAAAGCCGTCAAAACGACCAATACTACCAAGACTGCCAAGGCGACCAAGACGGATAAAGACACCAAAGCTGCCAAGCCCGTGGTGAAGAAACCGGCTGCCAAGTCAGCGAAACCCGCTGCTAAGCCAGCAAAATCCACCGCTACTAAAACAAGCAAACCAACTGCCAAAGCGGATGGTGATGCAAAACCTGCTGCGAAAAAGCGCACGGCTGCCAAGCCTGCCCCAAAGCAAAGCGGTTCTGAGAAGTAAGGCGCATGTGAGCAGATATGAACAGATTACAAGAACAATATAACAAGGAAATAGCGCCAGCTTTGTTCAAAGAGCTGGGCTTGGAAAACGTCATGCAGACCCCCCGCATTGAAAAGGTGGTGGTCAACATTGGCGTCGGTGAAGCTCTGGATAATCCCAAAGCTTTGGAAGCGGCTGTGAATGATCTGACCATCATCACTGGTCAGAAACCCGTGGTAATTGCTGCTAAGAAAGCCATTTCGAACTTTAAACTGCGTGAAGGCCGCCAGATCGGCGTGAAAGTTACCCTGCGTGGTGAGAAGATGTGGGCTTTTCTGGATCGCCTGATCAATATTGCCTTGCCCCGCGTGCGAGACTTTCGTGGTATTTCCGGCGAGGCTTTTGATGGACGTGGCAATTACACCCTGGGTTTGCAGGAACAGCTCATCTTCCCTGAGATTCAGTATGACAAGATTGACAAAGTCCGTGGTATGGAAGTAAGCATTGTCACAAGCGCCGAAAATGATGATCATGCGCGGGAACTGCTCAGCAAGTTTGGCATGCCCTTCAGGAAAGGAAACTAATGGCTAAAAAGTGTATGAAGTACCGCGAAATGCGGCGGAAATATCCCAATCAGGTGGTTAACCGCTGCCGGATTTGCGGCAGACCCCGTGGCTATATGCGCAAATTTGGCCTTTGCCGAATTTGTTTTAGAGAATTAGCACTTCAGGGAAAAATCCCTGGTGTTACGAAATCATCCTGGTAATTTGACCTGGAGGGACTATCTATGACGATTACAGATCCAATTGCCGATATGTTAACCCGAATTCGTAATGTTGCCATGGCTAATCAGAGCCTGGTCTCCATGCCGAATTCCAAAATCAAGGAAGAACTTGCCCGCATTCTGTTGGAAGAAGGCTACCTTGAGAGTTTTGAAGTTGTCGATGGAAAAGCGAATGGCAGTAAGGTTTTGCACCTGCGGCTGAAATACATCGGCGAACGCCGCCACCGCCGCCCGATCATTACCGGTCTGCAGCGTGTCAGCCGCCCTGGTTGCCGCGTCTATACCTCACGGGATGAAATCCCCTGGGTGCTCTCCGGCATTGGTATCGCGATTTTATCAACCCCCAAAGGAATCATGACCGGTCAACGCGCCCGCAAGGTTGGTGTCGGTGGTGAGATCCTTTGCAAGATCTGGTAGGAGATAGCATTATGTCGCGAATAGGAAGATTACCCATTACCGTTCCCAAGGGCGTTGATGTCAAGATTGAGGGAAATAAGGTCTCTGTCAAAGGACGCCAGGGAAGCTTGGAACAAACCTTCTCTTCCGAAATTGGCATTAAAATGGAAGATGGGAAAATATTGATTGAACGACCCAATGATGAGCCGCGCATCCGTGCCCTGCATGGAACAACCCGAGCTTTGCTGAACAACATGATTGTTGGCGTGGACAAAGGGTTTGAACGTGTGCTGGAGGTCAACGGGGTCGGTTACCGCGCAGAATTAAACGGGAAAGACCTGGTAATCAATGTAGGTTATTCCCACCCGGTAAAGTTCCCTGCACCGGATGGTATTTCTTACGAAGTGGATATGAAAACCCGCCTGATCAAGGTTAAAGGCCGCGATCGACAACAGGTAGGTCAGGTTGCTGCTAATCTGCGCCAAATCCGTCCTCCGGAACATTACAAAGGTACAGGCATTCGTTACCAGGGTGAGTATGTTAAACTCAAGGCTGGTAAAGCCGGGAAGACCGGCAAGTAGAGGTAGAAGAATATGGCACAAAAATCTAGAAATGCAGCTCGATTACGCCGTCATACGCGGGTACGCAAGAAGATCTACGGGACGCCTGAACGACCCCGTATGGATGTATTCCGCAGCATCAATGAAATCTACGTTCAGGTGATCGATGATTCCAGTGGGACGACCCTGGTGTCTGCGTCGAGTGTAGATAATGGCATGAAAGACCTGGTCAGGGGTAAGAATAAATCCGAACAAGCTCGCCTGGTTGGGGAAGAAATTGCCAAAAGGGCATTGGATAAAGGAATCAAGTCCGTGGTCATGGATCGCGGTGGCTACTACTATACCGGTCGAGTGAAATCCCTGGCCGATGGCGCGCGCAAGGGCGGGCTGGAATTCTAAGCTGAGGAAACTATGGAAGATTACCAAACATTAGAAATACAATACGATGAACGCGTGATTGATATAGCCAGGGTAGCCAAGGTGGTCAAAGGCGGTCGAAGGTTTTCCTTTCGGGTCACTGTAGTGGTCGGCGACAATAATGGACACGTTGGTTTAGGTATGGGCAAGGCTGGCGCTGTTCCGGACGCCATGCGCAAAGCCACTGAACGCGCCCATAAAAACATGCACAAGGTCAGTTTGCTGGGTACCACTATTGCCCACGAAGTAATTGGCACTCAAAGCGGAGCCAAAGTGTTGCTGAAACCTGCGTCCGCCGGTACTGGTGTTATTGCAGCAGGAGGTGTGCGGGCGGTTTGTGAAGCTGCCGGTATCAAAGACATTCTGACCAAATCATTGGGCAGCAGCAACATGCTCAATATTGTTCAAGCTACTTTTGACGCACTCTCTCAACTGAAATCCCCTGAAACCGTGGCAATTGAACGCGGTAAGGATATCGCGGATGTGACTCCTTACTGGAATCGGAGGAAGCATGCCTAAGAAACAGAACTCAACCAGCAAGGTGCGTGTCACCCTGAAAAAGAGCGGTATTGGTTATACTGTCCGGCAAAAAGCTACCCTCAAAGCCTTGGGTTTCCATCATTTGAATGAAACTGTAGTGCATGAGGATAACGAGGCTATGCGTGGTATGCTGAACAAGGTCTCTCACTTGGTGGAGATTGAAGCAGAAACTGAGGAGAAGTAATGCAACTACAGGATCTGAAACCCAACGAGGGCTCAAAAAAGAATCGAAAACGCATTGGTCGCGGTACTGGAAGCGGTTCAGGCAAAACAGCCGGTCGCGGTACTAAAGGCCAGAACTCCCGCAGTGGTGGGGGTGTGCGTTTGTATCACATGGGCGGTAACCTGCCCCTGTTCCGAAAACTGCCTTTCCTGCGTGGTGAAGGTTTCACACCGATGAATCGTGTGCGCTATGCTGAGGTAAACCTGGATGCACTGAAAGGTTTTGGCGCGGGTGCTGAAGTGACCCCGGAGACATTAAAGGAAGCCGGTTTGCTTAAAGATAAGAAAAAGCCGATCAAGATTATGGGTAGGGGTGACGTCAATGTTGCTCTGAAAATTAAAGCCCATAAAGTGACCGAAGGTGCCCGCCAAAAGATTGAAAAAGCTGGCGGCAGTGTAGAAACGATCGCACTGTCATAAGTAAGAAGGAGTCCAACCTCATGAAACGATCGTCATGGCGCTTTTTATGGAAATCTGAAGATATTCGCAACAAACTGTTGATCACGTTGCTTCTGCTGGCTATTTATCGACTGGCAGCAAATATTCCTGTACCAGGGATTGACCGGGCTACTGTAGCCGCATTAACCAATCTTCAAGGAAATCAAGGAAACCTGGTCAACCTGCTTGACATGCTCTCGGGTGGTTCAGTATCGCGCTTTTCGATCCTCGCGATGGGTGTTTACCCTTACATTACAGCTCAGATTATTCTGCAACTGCTCCAACCGATCATCCCATCTTTGGAAAAGAAGATGAAGGATGATCCCCGGGAAGGCCGAATTTGGATGGAAAAATGGACCGTAATCCTGACCATTCCAATGGCTCTGCTCTCAGCATTTGGGCAGATCAACATCTTTAATCAGATGCTGGGTGGCTCGGTCATTACCAATTGGGGTTTCACCGGCGATAAACTTCTACCGACCCTGACTGCGGTCATTTCGATGGTGGCTGGCACTATGCTGGGTGTCTGGATCGGTCAGCTGATTTCGGAATTTGGTTTGCGCAATCAGGGTCTTTCATTAATTATCTTCTCGGGTATTGTGTCGCGTCTTCCACAGTCTATCATTTCAATGATCACGAATAAGGAGGCCTGGTGGATGTTTGTTTTGGTCCTGCTGATACTGGTGGTCACGATTTTCGCGATTGTATACGTACAGCAAGGCCGCCGCAACGTACCGGTGATGTTCCCGGGTCGTCGGATTGGCAACCGTATGTCCATGCCGGTGCGCAGTAATCTGCCACTGATGGTCAATATGGCTGGTATGATCCCGATTATTTTTGCCCAGTCTTTCCTGGCTTTTCCGGGGATCCTGGCGTCGTTCTTTACCAACTCCAAGGCAACCTGGCTGGTAAATACTTCTAACTGGATTAGCCGTGCTGTCAGCTCTGAAAATGCCTGGTATCCAGTAATGTTCTTTGTTTTGGTGGTCTTATTTACATACTTCTATACCGATGTTATGTTCTCCCAGCAAAATTATGGTGAAAACCTGAAGAAACAGGGCGCTCAAATCCCGGGGGTAGTGCGTGGTAAACCCACCCAGGATTATTTAACCAAGGTTCAGCGACGCATCACCCTACCGGGAGCTTTTTTCCTCGGCTTTGTAGCGGTTTTGCCTTACATTTTTAGTGCCATTGTTCCCGGTGCGGGCTCGAATGCGTTACTGATGTCTTCTTCTGGTCTGCTAATTGTGGTTGGTACAGTACGTGATACGGTTCAATTGATCGAGACTGAACTTCGTTTGCACGGCTATGATGACAATCTGATCAAATGAGGCTGCCATGAATGATAAACCAACTTACATTGTCATGCTAGGTCCTCCGGGCGCTGGTAAAGGCACCCAGGCAAAAATCTTGGCGGAAAAGCTCGGGTTGGTGCACGTTTCCAGCGGTGATTTATTCCGTGAGAACCTGGGCCAGGAAACCGAATTGGGCAAATTAGCCCAAACCTTCATGAATAAAGGCGAGTTGGTTCCTGATGATGTGACCATAGCCATGGTCAAGGAACGCCTATCCCGTCCGGATTGCGCAAAGGGGGCTGTTTTAGATGGCTTTCCGCGTACACCAGCTCAAGCTGAAGCTTTAAGCGGCATTCTTTCTGAACTGGGCGGTCAGGTGGACGTGGTGCCGTTTATCAGCGTTCCCAACGCGGTCTTGGTGGATCGGTTGGGAGGTCGCTGGATGAGCACCAGTGGACGCGTGTACCATGCCCTGTACAATCCGCCCAAAGTAAAATGGGCGGATGATGTGGACGGAAGTCCACTGTACCAGCGTGAAGATGACAAGCCAGAGACGGTACAACATCGCATTGATGTGTACTTTGCTCAGACTTCGCCTCTGATTGAATATTTCCGCGAAACCGGCACACTGGTTGAAGTTGATGGTACTCAGGAGATCGAAAAGGTCACTGGGGACATCTTGAAGGCGGTTGAATAAATGTTCGGTGGCATTGAAGGCAGCATAAATATAAAATCTGCTGCAGAAATCGAGCTGATGCGCGAAGCAGGCAGGATTAATGCTGAAGCGTTGCAAGCTGTGAAAGAAGCGGTTGCTCCGGGAGTCACTACTGAAGAATTAAATGAAGTGGTAGAGTCGCTGCACCGTAAATATGGAGTTTATTCGCCCTTTAAAAATTATCCGGGACCCTATCCCTTCCCTGCCAGCATTTGCACCAGCATCAATGAGGAGCTGGTGCATGGCATTCCTGGCAAACGCAAACTGCATGAGGGGGATATCCTTTCTGTGGACTGTGGAACTGTTTACGAAGGTTTTGTAGGCGATTCTGCCATCACGGTTGGCGTGGGAGAAATTTCATCCCTGGCTCAGCGATTGATTGAGATCACCAAGCAGGCGCTTGAAGTTGGTATTGCCAAAGCGGTGGCGGGTAATCATGTTGGGGATATCGGTGCAGCCGTGGAAGCTCTTGTGAATAAGCACGGCTTTTATGCGACACATTTATACACCGGTCATGGTGTCGGCCGTGAAATGCACGAAGCTCCTCAGGTTCCCAATTATGGCGAAGTTGGACAGGGTGTTTTGTTGCGTGAAGGTATGACCATTGCCGTGGAACCTATGGTTCTGGTAGGCACCCGGCATACACGCGTACTGCGGAATGAGTGGACAGTGATTTCACGGGATCGTTCGCTGACAGCTCATCAGGAACACACGATTGCTATCACTGCAGAGGGTCCCATCGTATTGACTAAACTATAGGTAAAGTTGGACTTGCAAATAGAACGAACAACAGATATAATAAAAACTTTGCAGCATTGAGAAGGAGTACGATTAATGAAAGTAACAGCTTCAATAAAGAAACGCTGTAGTAAATGCAAGATTGTAAAACGGGAAGGTCGGCTTTATGTTATTTGTATCAACCCGAGACATAAACAGCGACAAGGATAAGGAATCATACAATGGCTCGTATTGAAGGTATTGACCTCCCGCGCAATAAGCGCATTCAGATCGGTTTACGGTATATCTATGGCATTGGTCCCAAGAAAGCTGATGAGATTTTGGCAGCCACTGGTGTAGATCCTGACATTCGTGTTAAAGATTTACCGGAAAATGAGGTTGCCAAGCTGCGTGAGTATATCGGCACCAACCTAAAGGTAGAAGGCGACCTGCGCCGCGAAGTTCAAATGAATATCAAGCGCTTGGTCGAAATTGGGTGTTATCGTGGTTTGCGCCACCGCCACAACCTGCCAAGCCGAGGACAACGTACCCGTACCAATGCACGCACTAGCAAGGGTCCAAAGAAGACGGTTGCCGGCCGCGGTCGTCGCCGTGGAGCAACCAAGAAATAGGATTGAACTGGCTAAGTCCCAAAGGAATGAGTGGGGTTCCCTTTCTCCCCAGCGGCTACTCAAACCGATAGCGACTGCCAGACAAGAAGAGATTGAGTGAGGAAGAATTATGGCTAAACAAGCACATACAGCACGACGAACGACCGGTTCTCGTAAAGTTAAGCGCCAGATTTCGACAGCACAGGTGCATGTTTACGCATCCTTTAATAACACGATCGTTACCGTGACTGATCTGCAAGGCAATACGATTTGCTGGGGCAGTTCCGGTTCGGCCGGGTTTAAGGGATCGCGCAAGAGCACTCCGTTTGCTGCCCGTATGGCGACCGAACAAACCATTAAAGTTGCCCAATCAATGGGTGTGCAAGAAGTGGAATTGTTTGTCAAGGGACCTGGTCCCGGCCGTGAATCAGCCATTCGTGCTGTCCAATCGTTGGGTATCAAAATACGTCTGATAGCCGACCTGACACCGGTGCCCCATAACGGATGTCGACCCCCTAAGAAACGCCGCGTGTAGTTAAAGAAGAAGGAATTTGAATTATGGCAAGATATACTGATCCAGTTTGTCGTTTATGCCGACGCGAAGGTGAGAAGCTGTTCCTGAAAGGCGAACGCTGCTTCACACCCAAGTGTTCGTTCGAGAAAAGAAGCTATCCGCCAGGAATGCATGGCAAGTTTGCCACGAACCGTCCGGGTCGTGAATCGGACTATGCTAAGCAACTGCGTGCCAAGCAAAAAGCCCGCCGTGTTTATGGCATTTACGAGCGGCAATTCCGCCGTTATTATTCCCAGGCTTTGCGCATGCGCGGTCTGACTGGTTTTAACCTTTTGCAGTTTTTAGAAACCCGTTTGGACAATGTTGTTTACAAGCTCGGGTTTGCTTCAAGTCGTGCCCAAGCCCGCATTATGGTAACCCACGGGCATTTTTTGGTCAATGGCAAGCGTGCCAACATCCCCTCATACAATATTTCGGTGGATGATGTTATCTCCGTCCGCGAGCAGTCCCGCGATAACGTGTATTTCAAGAACCTGCGGGAAGAAGCAGAGAGTCGTACAGTCCCCACTTGGTTAGCCCGAGATATGACTAACTTGACTGGACGCATGCTGCGTTTGCCCGAGCGTTCTGAAATTGACGGTAATCTCAACGAACAACTGATCGTTGAATATTATTCACGCTAATCCAATGTTTAGTGCAGATTCTCTTATATGAGACTGGTTAGGGGTAACCGTGACAAGAAATATGGAAATGGTAACACCAAAAGTTGAACGGGTGGATGAATCCCGTGATTATGGCAAGTTTACGATCAGCCCTCTCGAGCGAGGTTTCGGGGTTACCCTCGGGAATGCTATTCGCCGGGTGCTGCTATCCTCATTGGATGGGGCGGCAGTTTCGTCGGTGCGCATCTCTGATGTGATGCATGAGTTCAGCACCATTCCAGGTGTGCGAGAGGACGTGATCCAGGTTTTGCTGCAGATTAAACAAATCCGCATGAAGCTGCATAATATTGAAACCGCTCAAATTCACCTGGATGTAAAAGGTGAGGGAACCATCACTGCAGCAGATATTATCTGCCCGCCTGAGGTGGAGATCATCAACCCAGAATTGTATCTTTTCAGTATGACTGAAAGCAATGCCCATGTTGAAATGGATATGACGGTGGAGACTGGTCGGGGCTATCTACCGGCTGGGGATCGGGTGGAACGTCTGCCCATTGGCGTACTGCCGGTGGATGCGATCTTCTCACCGATCAGACGGGTCAATTGGTCAGTCACCAACGCCCGCGTTGGTCACAGCACCAATTATGACCGCCTCAACCTGGAAATCTGGAGCGATGGCACTATCTCTCCTGAAAAAGCCTTGGTTGATGCAGCGCAGCTATTGATGCAGCAGCTTAGTTTCATCAGTGGTACCAATGAGGAAATGTTGATAAAACCGGCACCGGTAGCTGAAGTGGAAAATCACATCAGCAACGAAGCAGCCGAGACTCCGATTGAAAGCTTGGATCTCTCAGTACGGGTATTCAATTCCCTCAAGCGCACCGGCGTATCCAATATTGGCGATGTAATCGACCTGTTGGAAAAAGGCGAAGGCGCCATGCTCTCGATTCGCAATTTTGGAGAGAAGAGCCTGACAGAACTTAAAGCCAAGATGATCGAAAAAGGCTTTTTAGAAGATGAAGAAGTGGAGTAGGTAGTATGCGACACCAGGTAAAAGGGTATCGGCTTGGCAGGAGTGGCGGTCACCGCACAGCCATGCGCAAGACGATGATCAAACAATTATTTGAGCATGAAAAAATTCAGACCACTTTGCCAAAGGCAAAGTCGATCCAGGCAGATGCAGAGAAGTTGATCACTGTGGCTCGAAACAGCCAAAAAGGCAGTGATGTTGAAAAAATGAATGCGCGCCGGCAGGTTGCCGCCGAGCTGGGTAATGCCAGCCCGGAAATTGTCAAAAAACTTTTTGACGACATTGCTCCTCGCTTCACAAATCGACCCGGCGGCTACACCCGTCTGCTCAAACTGGGACCGCGACTCGGTGACAATGCCGAAATGGTTCTGCTTGAGTTGGTTTCTGAATGACAGGTTTTGGTTTAGGGTATTAGCCTTTCCGAACTTGAAAGCTGAAAGGCATGGCACATTACAAACTTATCCTCGCTTACGACGGCACAGACTACAACGGCTTTCAAAGGCAGGCAATTAAACACAGCGTGCAGGCAGAGTTTGAAACAGCCCTGCGCAAGTTAGGTTGGCAGGGCAGAGCAATTATGCCCGCAGGTCGAACCGACAGGGGTGTACACGCGGTGGGGCAGGTCATCAGCTTTTCGCTTGATTGGAAGCATGATGACCAGACCTTGCTAACGGCACTGAATGCCCATTTGCCTGCAGGCATTGCCGTGCAGGCAGTCTATCAAGTGGAGCAGGCATTTCACCCGCGTTACGACGCGCTGGAGCGCACCTATTGCTACCAAGTTTACTGCCAGAAAGCCCGCAATCCGCTCTTAGATCGTTATGCCTGGCACTTGGAACATTCACCGGATATCAAACTGATGAATCAGGCAGCCACGCAGCTCTTGGGTGAGCACGATTTCAGGGCTTTTGGCAAGGCGCTTAAAGAAGACGCAACCACAGTTCGCAGGATCATGCAGGCTGAATGGGTGGGTGATACCCAGCGAGCAGCTTTCACGATTGGCGGAAATGCCTTCCTGTATCATATGGTACGCCGGATTGTGTACGTATTGGTCCAGATTGGACTAAGTACGCTGCCAGTGGATATTGTTAGACGAGGTTTGGAAACGGGTTCGACCGGAACGGTCAGCCTGGCACCGGCACGGGGTTTGACCCTGATGCGGGTTGCCTATCCAGAGGATGAAGAAGAACAGAGCTTAAGCTTAAAGCACAAGCCTTGTGATTGAGAAAACGGAGAAAGTAAAAAGTGGATAAAACATATGTTCCTAAAGGAAAAGTTACCGGCCAATGGTATTTGATAGACGCTGCCGGTGAGACTCTCGGACGCCTTGCGACTCAAATCGCCACGCTTCTGATTGGCAAAAATCGGCCGGATTATACACCCGGTGTAGTCATGGAGGACCATGTGGTGGTGATCAATGCTGCCCAGATTACCTTCAACCAGACCCGCCTGGAGGAGAAAAAATACTATCGGCATTCGCAATATCCTGGCGGGTTAAAATTGGTTTCGATTAAACGCCAGATGGAAGTGAATCCTGATCGGGTCATTCGAGCTGCAGTGCGGGGAATGCTGCCAAAGAATCGCCTGACAGCACGCTACCTGGACAACCTGAAGATTTATGCCGGTTCCGAACACCCACACCAGGGTCAAAATCCGAAACCGATTGAAGAGTAGTAAAGAGGAATTATGGCACAATACATTGAAGCAATTGGAAGACGCAAGGAAAGCTCCGCCCGGGTCCGCGTGGCCAGCGGCAGTGGTATCTTTACTGTTAACGACAAAACCCTGGAGGCATATTTTCCTCGATTAGGGGATGTGCCAGCCATTCTCGGCGCCTTTGAAGCTGCTGGGCAGAACCCCTCGCTGATGGATGTCACGGTTACTGTAGAGGGTGGCGGCGTGAGCGGTCAGCGTGATGCAGTGAAACTTGGACTTGCCAGGGTAATGCTTGCTATGGACGAAGGCGCCCGCAAGGGATTGCGCGAAAAGGGCTTGCTAACACGCGATGCCCGCGTTAAGGAACGCAAGAAGCCAGGTCTCAAGCGCGCCCGCAAGGCTCCGACCTACACCAAACGTTAGGTTTTTTCTGCTGGCAGGTTTAGCTGGTAGTTTGCTCCTGCCCGGAGTGGATGCATTACAATATAAAGGCTGTCCAATGGTAACATTGGACAGCCTTTCCCTGTTTGGATGGGAAGCAGAGCAATAACACTTTGGTTAGGATGCTGACCAATCCTGGAAAACCGATAATGACTGGAAAAAAAGTATGATGGAAGCTGGAATTGTGATCTTAGGTTTGGGACCAGCGGGGGCAGAACTGCTTACCCGCGAAGCTTGGGAATGGCTGAACGGCTGCAAAGAGGTCTACCTGCGCACGAGCTTGCACCCCTGCGTGGCTGAATTGCCCGGGCACCTGATAATCCATTCTTTTGACGAAGTTTATGAACGACATGAGACGTTAGAACAGGTTTTTACTGAAATTGTGGAAACCATTCTGCACCTGGGACGACAAGCGGATGGCGTTACCTATGCCGTGCCCGGCAGCCCGATGGTAGCAGAAGAGACCAGCACGCAAATCCTTGCCCGCGCACAAGCGGAAGGAATCCCGGTGAGGATAATCCATGGGCTTAGCTTTCTGGAACCGGTTTGTTCCGCCCTGAAGCTGGATCCCTCCCCCCAATTGGTGCTCATGGATGCTCTGCACCTGGCTTCACTGCAAGTGCCGCCTTTCCCACCTTCCTGCAGCGCCTTGATCAGCCAAATTGGTACGCGCCGCGACGCTTCAGAGGTTAAATTGACTCTGATGGAGGCTTACCCGGATGAGTATCCGGTCAGGCTGGTGCACGCTGCCGGAACTGCTCAGGAAAAGGTTGAAGAGCTGCCCTTGTATGCTATCGATCGGTCCCCTCATCTGGGTTTGCTTTCAACCCTATATGTGCCAGCACGCGAGAACGGGTATGCCTTTGAGGACTTTCAGCAAATCATTGCCCGCTTGCGGGCGCCGGATGGCTGCCCGTGGGATCGGGAACAAACCCACCTTTCTTTGAGACCTTACCTGCTCCAAGAAGCCTATGAAGTCCTGGAGGCTTTGGATCGGGAAGACCCGCAGGAATTGAAGGAAGAACTGGGCGACCTGCTGCTTCAAATTGTGTTGCACGCCCAAATTGCCACTGAAAATGAAGATTTCAAGATGAGTGATGTGTTGGCGACCATCAGTGCCAAGCTGATCCGCAGGCACCCGCATGTCTTTGGGGAAGTTCAGGTCAATTCGGTTGATAACGTTCTGACGAATTGGGAGAAGATCAAGTCTCAAGAACGCAAGAATAATAACTTGACAAGCAAGAACGGCATGCTTGATGGTATCCCGCTGGCGCTGCCGGCGCTTACCCAGGCAGACCAGATTCAGCGGCGGGCAAAGCGAGTGGGTTTTGACTGGCCCAATATTGAACCAGTGATTGCCAAGGTGCATGAGGAGTTGAGAGAACTTCAGGCTGCCAAGACGCTGGAAGAACGGCAGGCTGAGGCTGGGGACCTGCTCTTTGCTGCAGTTAACCTGATTCGCTGGCTGGAGATAGACCCTGAGACTGCCTTGCGGGAGTGTAATTTGCGCTTTAGAAGGCGTTTTGCTTACATTGAAGCAGCCGCAGCCCGAGAAGGCAAGTCAGTGGATGATTTGAGTTTTGAACAGATGGATGCTCTGTGGGAACAAGCCAAGGATGTAATCGAAGCTGAAGCCCAGCATGGTTCAGGGGAAGCCTGAAATGACCCCGGTTGAGGAAAACAATACGCCACTGAGTGTATCTGAAGAGCAAGAAGCGCCTGACGGATCACACGCTGCAAATGGAGGCGCCCAGAATAGTTCCAGTATCCCGGAAGGAGCCGATTCAGCTACGGCAGAAACCCAAAGCGCGGGCAGGCAGATTGCCCGGGCTGCCAGCATGGTCATGTTTGCATTTATCGTCAGTAACCTGGTGGGAGTGGTGCGGGGGATGGTCATTACTAGGGCATTTGGCACCAGCGCGGACCTGGACTCATTCAATGCTGCCAATCGAATTACCGAACTGATGTTTAATCTGATGGCAGGTGGTGCTTTAGGTTCAGCCTTTATCCCAATGTTTACAGGTTATCTCACCCGGGAGGATAAAAAAGGTGCCTGGCGGCTGGCTTCTGGTGTGCTGAATATGCTCACCTTGGTTTTAATCCTTGTCTCAATTTTGGTGTGGATTTTTGCGCCTGGGATCGTGAAAAATGGCTTGTTCGTGCTGGCGCCCGAGTCTGATCCGGTGCGTTTGGATCAAACTGTCCGTCTTCTGCGCATCATGCTGCCCACAGTGACCATTTTTGGTCTGAGCGGGCTGGTGATGGGCATATTGAATGCCCATCAGGTCTTTTTCATTCCGGCACTGGCACCAGCGCTATATTCACTTGGGATGATCTTGGGAACGCTGCTTCTGCCCAAGTCTTGGGGGATTGACCGGCTGGCGGTGGGTGTGGTAATCGGAGCGCTTGGGCACTTGCTCGTGCAACTGCCCCGTCTGCGGAAACTGCCCGGCAGGGCATACCAGGCGTCTGTGGGGATCAAGGATAAGGCTGTCCGGCAGGTGTTGCGTCTGATGCTCCCCCGCATGATTGGAGCTGGAGTGGTGCAGCTCAACTTTGTGGCTAACACGGTGATTGCCTTGGGTTTGGGGGAAGGATCCGCCAGCGCAGTATCGCTGGCATTCACCCTGATGCTGATGCCGCAAACCGCCATTGCTCAATCTGCCGGGATTGCTTCGCTGCCGACCCTTTCCGCCCAGGTGGAACGGGGGCAGTATGATGAGTTTCGCACGACCCTTTCAGGGATTATTCGCGGAGTGGTATTGTTGGCTGTGCCGGCGGCGATTGGGATGATTCTGCTGCGCGTTCCACTGGTGCAGGTTTTGTATGAAGGCGGTGCCTTTGACGCGCATTCAACCCAGATGGTGGCATGGGCGCTTATGTGGTATTCGGCCGGGCTGGTGGGGCACTGCCTGGTGGAGGTGCTCAGCCGAGCATTTTATGCTCTGCACGACACTAAAACCCCGGTCTTGGTGGGCGTGGCAGCCATGAGTTTGAATATTGCACTTTCCTTTGCCCTGTCCAGCCTGTTTGAGCGGGTGGGCTGGATGCCGCATGGCGGTCTGGCACTGGCAAATTCACTGGCAACCGGCCTGGAGAGCGGTGTGTTGCTGCTGCTGATTCGTAAGCGTCTGAACGGTTTGGGTGGTCGACAAATCGGCAGGAGTGCCTTGGCAGCCCTGGCTGGAACTGCGGTGATGGGGGCGGCCGTCTATGGTTGGATGGTCTTTATGCAGGGTGGATCGAGGGTGGTGATTTTGTTGATTGGGATAGTTTTAGGAGTGGGAATATATGGTTTGATGATGTGGCTGATGAAAGTGCCCGAGCTGAAATCGATTGTTAGGTTAATTAGCCATAAGTTAGGCAGGAAAAGGTAAAGGGTTGAACAAGCCTGCAGGTGTTGGCAAAAAATTGAAGTAAAGTGTGAGTCAGGTCTCTGGATCAGACAGTCATACGCAATGATCGATCGACATGACTTTTTTTCGCAATATTTTTTCTTCTGAGATTGATAATTTAATAAATTCTCTCCTATAATCAAACAAGTATTGACAAACCGACATTACTGTATATACTATATATATACGGTAGATGCAATGGATGTGAGGAATGGAAAAGTGAACATACTGATCAGCAATTCCAGTGAGAAGCCCATTTATGAGCAAATTGGTGACCAATTAAAGGCATCGATTCTTTCAGGTGAGTTGTGCGAAGGTGATGAACTCCCGTCGATGCGCTTTCTGGCCAGGGAACTCCACATCAGCGTGATAACAACTAAACGTGCCTATGAAGAATTGGAGCGGGAGCATTTCATCATATCCGTTCCAGGGAAAGGGACTTATGTTGCCCCAAAAAATCTTGAATTGGTTCGAGAATTACACCTGAGGGAGATCGAAAGTCACATGCAAAAAATTGTTATGGAAGCTGGAATCAGTAATATTTCGTTTGAGGAGCTCGTTGAAATGCTTACCTTGATTTTCACGGAGAGGGAATGATGGAGAATATATTGGAAGTCAGAAATCTGGTTAAAAAGTTTCCAGGATTTACCTTGGATAACATCAACATAGAATTACCCCAAGGCGTAATCATGGGGTTTATTGGCGAAAATGGCGCAGGCAAGACCACATCCATCAAGCTCATACTGGATTTATTATCTAAAGATAGCGGGGAAATCCGAATTTTGGGTCGGGAGCATACTGACATGGATTCTTCCCTGAAGGAGCAAATCGGGGTGGTTTTTGATGAATGCAATCTTCCCGAGAATCTGACCGTAGATGAAATCGAAAAAATCATGACCAGTCTATTTAGAATGTGGAATTCTCAAGTATTTTCTGAGTATATTACCAAGTTTGACCTTCCAATGAAAAAAGCAATCAAAGACTTTTCGCGTGGAATGAAAATGAAACTGTCCATTGCGGTTGCCCTCTCTCACAATCCTCGCTTATTGATTCTTGATGAAGCAACCAGTGGGTTAGACCCGATTATGCGGGATGAATTGCTGGATGTCTTTTTGGAATTCATCCAAGATGAAAGCCATTCAATCTTTATCTCGTCTCAGATTATCAGTGACCTTGAGAAGGTTTGTGATTACATCGCCTTCATTCATCAAGGGAAAATGGTTTTTGTGGAATCTAAAGAAACATTGCGAGAAAAATATGGCATTTTGAAGTGCAGTCTGACAGAGCTGGAAGAAATAAGCCCAGATACCATTATTGGAGTACGAAAGAACAGTTTCGGCGTGGAAGCACTGGTTTATAAAAACCAGATTCCTGGCAGAATGCTGGTTGATAATGCTTCTATAGAAGAAATCATGCTTTATTACACTAAGAAAGGTTTAAGATGAAAGGCTTGATTCTAAAGGACATTTTTAATTTAAAAGTACAGGGGCACTTTTACCTTTTCTTTATTTTGATTTTTACAGTGGTGAGTTTTATTAGCGAAGATGTTAACACTCTTGGAGGTGTTATTGCTCTGATCTGTGCTATGGTACCAATCACAGCACTTGGACTAGATGAAAAGAACAATTGGGATAAGTACGCCCTCACCTTGCCCGTTGTACGAAAAGACCTTGTTTTGAGCAAATATTACCTTGGAATACTGTGTGCAGTTATTGGATCTGTCGTATCTTTCATCCTGACAGGGTTGTTCAGTGACTTCTCACTAACCACCCTATATACTACCTTGATATTCTTTGTAATATCCTTGTTTTATCTTTCTTTGATGCTTCCGTTAATGTTCAAGTTTGGAGTTGAAAAGGGGCGCATCAGCATGTTGATGGTCGCCTTTTTACCGGCACTAGCTATTTCTTTCCTGGCAAATCGGTTTCCAGGTATGTTTTCCACCGGACAACAGGCTTCCATGCTGCAGTTCCTTCCGATAGCAGTGACCGGATTGATCTTGATATCCCTGTTTGTTTCTATTACCATCTCGATACGGATTTACAATAAGAAAGAGTTTTAATGGTTACCGTTTGCGAAGCAATTGCAGGTCAGTTCTTTAGGTCTGACAGACAAGTAGGAGAGGTGATCCGCATGAGTTTTATAATCCAGATTGTGTAGGTCCAGTCCGCATATGTTCTGCAGAGTTTGACTTACAAGCTACCCTCAGCCTTATCAGTGACACTGGAGTTGAAGATGGCGAAGCCGACACATTCCCACTGATCCAAGCTTTTGAAACCGCGCTTTTGATACCACTCTTGGGTTTCCCGGTTGGTTTCGGAAGCATCCGTCAGCAGTACAATCTGGCGCATGGACCTGATCTCTTCTAGCATTTTTTCCATTAACACCGATCCAATCCCCAGTTTCTGCTGGCTTTTAAGTACCAGGAGATCCTGGATGAGGGCAACTGAAGCTCCATCGCTGACACAGCGGATCAACCCTACCAGCATTTCCCCCTCCCAGGCAGTGATCACTTTCCAGGAATTGCTAATTGCCCGCTGTAAGGTTTCCGGATCCTGGGTGTAGGCAAACCAGCCGGCGTCGTTGTAAAGAACCAGGAGCTGGGTTTGGTCAATATCTTTGAAGGACTGGTATGAAATCATGAGGTAAATAATCCTTGATAAGTGTGCTAAATTGAATCTCAGGTTGTAGTTTTTGACCAACCAGAGCTTAATTGGGTGGCATTAATAAGCGGACACCGATTGCCACAGCCAGACCAAAAAGCATGCCGGCAAGAGCTTCCCCAGGAGAATGCCCGATGATCTCACGCAGGGAATCAAGTTCCTTTTCTGCTAATTTTCTTTGTTCAAATATTTCTTTGACGATCATATTGATCCGGGCGGCCTGCAAACCAGCCTGGCGGCGCACACCGGTGGCATCGTAAACCACAATCGTGGTCATAGACAAAGATAGGGCAAATAAGGGGGATCCCCAGCCGACGTAGAAACCAATACTGGCGGTAATGCCTGTCATTAAGGCGGAATGGGAAGAAGGCATTCCCCCGGAATTTACCAGCAAAGCCCAGTTCCAGGATTTATTGCGGAAATAATCAATTGGTACTTTAAGTAATTGCGCCAGGATCATGGCAGCAAATCCTGAAATTGCCACGGGGCTTTTGAAGAGATCCCAAAAAGACATGCTATTCTTCCCCCGCAGCAGGCAAGTCCACTGCCTGGTTGTTCTCTGCAATGGTATTAACGCGCAATTGGGCTGCTTCCAGGATGGATGTACATAACGCGGAAAGGCGCTGACCCTCTTCGTACAGCCGCAGGGCTTCTTCGAGAGGCAGTTCCGAGTTTTCCAGCTTGGTGATCACCTCCTGCAGAGCGGTAAAAGCGCTTTCAAAATTCATAGTTGGTTCCTGGCTCTCAGGCATGGTTGTTTTCTCCTGTTTTTGGGGGATTGATACGGGCAGACATGCTGCCATCCTGGACTCGCAGAGTGACGGGCTGATCCGGATAAGCTTGGGCAGTATGGCTGATAATCGTTCCAGTAAGCTGGTCAGTGATGATGGCATAACCGCGCTTCAGCACCGCTATAGGGCTGAGCGAAGTCAGTTGATTGGCAGCGTTTTCAAGGCGGAAGGTTTGAGCTTTAAGCTGCGATTGGATGGAACGATCGAGCCGATCCCGCAGTTCATCCTGGCGCTGCAGGGCGTTCAAAACGCGCTGCCGGGGAGAATTGCGGTGCAGTTCA
This sequence comes from Anaerolineaceae bacterium, assembly GCA_049301715.1. GTDB lineage: Bacteria > Chloroflexota > Anaerolineae > Anaerolineales > Anaerolineaceae > Mesolinea. The sequence goes on along the minus strand of JBAQLH010000056.1, from coordinate 131,097 downwards.
GACTGTGCCAATGTCAGGTTATGGGATAGAGAGGATAATTGGTCTGTCACCATCCCGTGCATTTCATCATTGGCGGTGCGCAGGCTGGCGGCAAGTTCAAGTCTGGTGATCGGCGTAGCCAATTCAGCAGCCCCAGTGGGCGTCGGCGCGCGCAGGTCTGCCACAAAATCAGCGATGGTAAAGTCTGTTTCATGACCTACGCCGGAAATAACGGGCACATTTGAGTTGTAGACGGCACGCGCTACCTGTTCATCGTTGAACGCCCATAGGTCCTCCATTGAGCCCCCTCCACGGGCGAGAATAATCAGGTCCAGGTTGGGCAGAGTGTTGAGCTTTGCCAGAGCTTGAATAATGCCGGGAGGCGCTTCCACCCCTTGGACAGGGGAGGGAGCCAGTGTTACCTGCAGGGTAGGCAGCCGACGACTCAGGGTATTCAAAATGTCTTGCAAGGCAGCTCCGCTGGCAGAGGTGACAATGCCAATGTGTCTGGGAAGTCCCGGCAGGGGGCGCTTGTGAGCCGGGTCAAACAGCCCTTCTGCTTCCAGCTTTGCTTTAAGGCGCAGGAATTCCTGGAAAAGCGCTCCTTCCCCAGTCGGACGTAAAGTATCCACATAAAGCTGAACTTGCCCACCAGCCGAATAGATGCTCATGGCACCATGCGCTTCCACTGCCATACCATCGGCGGGATTGAAGCGCAGGTGCAGGGCGGCGTTTTTCCACATCACACAGCGCACCTGAGCTTCAGCGTCTTTGAGGGTAAAGTAAAGGTGCCCGGACCGTGGTTGTGAGAAGTTGGAAATCTCACCGCGAACCCACAAATCCTGCAATATTTCATCGGATTCAAGCATTTCCCTCAGGTAATTATTGAGGGCGGTCACGGTCAGAATGGGTGGTTTCAGGAAGTCAAAGCCTTGCATCGCGTCAAGCATAAGCTAATTGGAATGGCTTGTCAATTGATTTGTCTTGTTTGTCGAGGACTGAAGGAGTGGCGAGCCGGCTTTGAATGTATAATTTAGCTGGTCTGCTTTCCTTTTCCAGAATGAGGTAGGAGGTACCTGGTGAAAATCAAGACACTCTGCATATTGATAGCTCTGGGGCTGATTTTGGCGGGTTGTGGTCAAGCTGAACCTGATGAAAAAACCACAGTTGATCTGCAATCCACGCTGGTTGCCCTGCAGGTGGTGCAAACGATGGCTGCTCAGAACATGGAAAGCACGCTTACAGCCGTCGCTAATATTCCGACTGCAACCTGCCCGCCCACCTGCATGTCCCCGACAGCAACCACAGTACCGGCTGCCACTGCATCAGCGACTGAACTTTCCCCGACCCCGATTAAGCTGGGCAGCATCTCCGGAAATTTATCTTATCCCTCCGAATATATCCCCGCTCTGTATGTTGTGGCGTTTAATCTCACCCTGGATGAATTTTTCTATATACAAACGGATATCAACACCTCTTTCTACACCATTTCCAATCTGCCGGCTGGGACGTACCATGTTTTGGCTTATCCAAGAACCGTTTCCTCAAATACACCAGTTTCTGATAATTTTTTTGCAGGTTATTCACAAGCAGTATTGTGCGGTCTGAATACGACTTGTACTGACCATGCCCTGGTTGATGTTAAATTGGCGGAGGGTGAAAGCAAGTTTGGGATTGACCCGGGAGACTGGTACATGGATAACTCAATAGCCATAGGCTGGCCTGCCAACCCAATCACGCAATGAACAAAACTTCAGATTGCGACAAGATGACAACAACTATTGGTTTTAGCCAAACGAAAAAATTGCTAAGCTGCAGGTTTGGGTAAAGTTACTCTTATTTTCCTGACGCACTTGTTTATAATTAGTTAATGTTATTCAGTTCCTATTTTATCGAGGTAGAAATTATGAAAAAGCCTTCCCAAAACCGCCTTTTTTCTGTAATACTCTGTCTAATTCTGCTGACTGTTGCGTCATGCGGAAAAGCTGCTCCAGAATCCACCACCCTGGAAGTTCGCTCCAAATATCCCACAACCACCCTGGAGCAAGGGCGCAGTTTTGATGTGGAAGTGAGTATTGCCAATACCGGGCAGTACAATGCTCACGTCACCGAGATCCATCTGCCAGCCGGTTTTTTGAATAAGGTCTCCTACCAGGGTTCCGAACCGGCACTGACCATAACCAATGCCGCTGGCGGTGAAGGCATTTTTTACATAGATCTGACTATCGCGCCCAACGGGGTGGAGAAGTTTACCTTCCGGTTTACAACAGTAGATTCTGGCAGCCTTGCCGGGCTTGGTCTGGTGGTGAGCGATGCCGGCAGCTATCAGTTTAACATGGTGGCGGAAGTTGTCGGAACTAATCCGGCGGGCTGGGAACCCGGAACTGCTCCGACCGCAACCTCAACTTTACTTGTCGAAGCGCAGTCGGTTGAAAAAATTCCATACAAGTCGGTGGTACAGATCAAGGTGCTGGTTGACGTGGAAGGCGAGGAAATTGTCGGGTGGACGGGCTCCGGGACGATCATTTCCAGGGATGGGCTGATCCTGACAAATGCCCATGTAGTACTTTCAGACCGGTTTTACCAGGTCAAAGATCTGATTGTCTCCCTTACTGTGGCACAGGACAGCCCACCGGTAGACACTTACCTGGCAAGCATTGTTCAAGCAAATGCCGCCCTGGATATTGCCGTGATTAAAGTGCGCTCAGACTTGAATGGTACCCCGCTGGATTATGCCAGCTTGAATCTGCCGGCTGTACCGCTGGGGAATTCAGACACCTTACAACTAGGCGACCGGCTGACCATTATTGGTTATCCAGGTATTGGCGGAGAAACGATTACCCTGACGCAGGGAGAAGTAAGCGGTTTCACTGCAGAAGAGATATATGGCAACCGGGCATTTATTAAAACCAGCGCCACTATTGCCGGCGGTAACTCGGGCGGATTGGCTGTGAATGAAAACGGTGAATTGGTCGGAGTGCCCACCCAGGTCGGTTCTGGGGGGAGCGAAGATAGCATTGTAGACTGTCGCCCGTTGGCGGATACCAATCGGGATGGCTATATTGATGATTACGATAGCTGCGTCCCAACTGGCGGGTTTATTAATGCCTTGCGCCCGGTCAACCTGGCAGTGCAACTGATCACAGAAGCCCAGAAGGGCATCGTGCTGATTGATGCTGGTGCCACTGAAGAAGAAACCTATGACGCCGGCGGTCAGGTCATCTTCCGGGATGATTTTTCTGATCCAAATTCAGGATGGACAACATCGAGCTCTGAGAATGGCACTTCGGCGTATGAAAACGGCGAGATGGTTATTTACGTGAAAGAAACCAATTACCTAGTTTGGTCAGACGTGGATTATGTTTATGAGGAAATCCTCATGACTGTTGATGCCAGGGTGATCCATAGCGTTGGTGATGCCGATTTTGGTTTCATCTGTGGGTTAACGGACAATTCTCACTTTACCGTGTTGGAAATCAGTGAGGATGGCTATTACACCTTCTGGAAACAACAGGGCGATGAATTTATCAGCTTGATTGACTGGACCTATTCTGATGAAATTGCAGCCGGGGGCCCATTTATTCTCTCTGCCTATTGCGGAACCAGCGACCTGGTTTTGGCAGTAAACGGGGTGCTGCTGGGTGAGTATCAGGATCCGGAGTTCACCCCCGGTACGGTTGGTGTGGTCGGCGGGACTTTCGATTATGCCGGTTTCAAGGTCGCTTTCGACAATTTTGAACTATTACTGCCCTGAGGTGGAAATGCACATGCAAACATTGACGATTTATCACCTGGTTAAAAGTGAGGACCTGAACCACCACCGTACCTTGTATGCCGGGAGGGGGGCGGAATGGTTGGTGGAGGCTGGTTTTATCGCTGCCGCCAACCTGCTGCCACCTGAATTCCTTCTGTGTGTCAAAATTCATGGGATGGAATTTAAAAGACCGGTGCAGCCGGGAGAGGTCATCCAGTTTAGCACCAAGGTCGTATTAACCGGACGCAGCCGGCTGATCAGTTATGTCCGGGCGGAAGTGAAGGGTGAACTGGCAGTGGATGGGTTCATTACCTTTGTGTACGTGGATGAACACGGGAAAGCCCGCCCGCACGACCTGGTTATTGAAGCTGCGACCCCTGAAGAGGTGGCTCTGCAGGAGCAAGCCAAGCTGTTATAATTCTGTTCCAGTAATAAGCGATTTGTTTTATCGAGGGGCAGTTTCCTGTGCGAACAGCAAGGAATCTTGGCATTGAGATTAATGCCATAATAATCGATGTGTTTCGCTGCGTGCCATGGAATAGCCCAGCCAACTCAGCACTAAACTGGAAAGTAAGCCGATGAGAAGCCCAATCCATTTGGAAGGAAGACTCATAAGCCAAATGGGAATGACCGCAACCAGGGCTGCCAGAACCACTCCAAGCACACCATAATTACCCACTACACCGGCGGACAGGTTTTCACTGTGACACTTGCGCAGAAGGTCGTAAGCGGTCATCGCGGTAACCGCCACCAACATTCCAGGCAGCAGCAACAAAGGGCGCCAATCCGGGCTGGGAGCAATGAGATTACCGAGCAGCAAACCACTCAGGCTAAATATAAAACTGAGCCCCAAGGCGCCAACTGTATCTGCGGCAAAAGCTTGCTCGAGAGGGATGGGCAATTGCCGCATAACTGACCAGAGAGATAGATCCGCGCGCAGGCGGTGAACGGTTAGTTGACTCAGGATATAACTCCAAATAACCAAGCTGAGAAGACGCAAGGGCAAGGTTGGAGAGAGTATCAGACTAAGCATGGTGCTTGTGAGCAGAAGGAGATTCCAGAACTTACCAAGTGTCATCGCCCGCCAGGATTGGAGGACGTCCTTCCACACCAACGCAGAGATGCCAGTCCAAGCTGGCTGCCATTCGGTGGTGCGCCCTAAACCAAGCCTGCGCTTAAGGCGGATATTTTCGACACTGGCGCTTTGACCATAATGCGTCAGGTCTTGGATGGTGTTGGCTAATTGTGTTTCTATGGCAGCCCGGCTGGCATTGAAGTGAGAGGAAGAGGCGGAAAGCAGAATCAAACCTACACCAATGGCTATCAAGCAGATGGTCAAGGCAGCGGGTAAACTCAGGCTCCCCGCACCAAGACCGGCCAATAATGGACTAAACAAAACTTGAGCGGACTGGGATATCCAATCCGGTGGGGTTGTGCTGATAAGAGCGGTTAAGGTCAGCGCGGCCATCCCGATCAGCAATAGGCCGGCAATTACAGGAAGGATCAAAGCGGCGGGTTTTTTACGCCGAGCGAGCGCCCATACGCCACAAATCCAACCTAATACGAAAAGGATCAAATGGATAGGCAGCCCTATCAGTACGAGCCGGATACCCATCCAGGTGTACTGAGGTAAGAGTTGGCTCATCATCTGTGTGGCAAAGGTTGCCTCCGCCAGAGAAAAGCCAATCCAAAGGAAGGCAAGGGCAAAGAAAACCGCGCTGCCAAACCAGGAGAGGGGCAGCCAGCGCAGCACGAGTTGGCGAGGGTTGAAAGGCTGCTGGCAGAGCAGGTGCGCATCCTCCTCCGAGAAGCTAAGTGGGCTGCGGCGAACGCATGTAACCAAGTGAATGAGCCCAAAGCCGGAGAGGAGAATAACGACCAATACCAGTGCTGCTTGGGTGGGATTGGCAGGATTGATCATCCGGAGCAAAATAGATCCCCCTTGTGCCAGGAAAAGTAACACGATAAAATCCCAAATGCTAAAGAACAGCAGCAGATACCCGAAATACAGGCGGTTGGTGAGCGAGCGATCGCGTGTGTCGTAGGAGGCAATACTAAGCCAATATCTCAGTTCAGCATTTTCTTGCCGGCTGCGCAAAAGATTGAGTGCTTGTTTGGAGCTCGGTTGACTCATAACTGGCTCTTCGGTTGACTTTGAGGTTGGAAACTCGCAATCATCTGGAAATCTCGGAAAATGACCCTTGTTCGATACGGAAAACGCGATCCGCTAGACGAGCTGTAAAGGCTGAGTCATGTGAGCTAAGTAAGATGGCAACCCCTTGGGCTTTGCGGGTTTTCAATTCTGCTTCGAGCAAGGCAACGCCTTCCTCATCCATCGCGGAGGTGGGTTCATCCAGTAATAACACGGCGGAGGGTCGGATCAAACCCATCAGCAAGCCAAGCTTAAGCCGCATTCCCCGCGAGAAATGATGGGGGAATGTCTCTCGCGCTTCCCAAAGACTGAATTGGCGTAGCAAGGTTTCCGCTTTCACCTCAAAATCAGTCAGGCAGTCATTGGCTGCGGCGATGAAGCGCAGGTGCTCCCAAGCGGTTAATTCCAGGTAAAAACGGGGAACATCAGGGACGTAAGCCAGGCGGCGGCGGATCTCTATTTCGTGTGCTTCCATGTCAAAACCACACACATGAACGGAACCCTTGGTCGGCAGAATAAGACCGCTAATACAGTTCAAAAGGGTGGTCTTGCCAGAGCCATTCGGTCCGCTCAGGATGGCAATTTGACCAGGGAAGAGTGAAAAATTGACAGGAAAAAGAGCGTGGAAATCGCCATACTTTTTGGATAATTTATGCACATTTAGTGCAGGGGTAGTTGGGCTTTGAGTCATTGGGATATTATATTACGAAGTTCAGTTGAATCATCTTGAGACACCCCGACCAAGACTCTTCGGTTGATGCTGCTGAGCTGAATCTGCTCCTGTTCAAAGCGGGAGAAAATCGCTAAGGTGATGGCATTTTGAGCTGATATATTTAGGGGAGGTTACAAAGTAAACTACCTCATAGATCAGGGAAACCTCTCCGTATTCCTTGAAGTGCACTCGGCTGAAGCGGACATTCTCTTGCTGATCTATTTCTACCTGAAGGATCTCTGGAATGCGGCGTAAGGTTTCTGCGGGAGTGTCGTAACCCAGGCGCAAGGTAAAGACAACCCGGCGCTCCTGCATCTGCTCGTAGTTTTGGATGCGGCTGGAGAGCAGGTCGCTGTTGGAAATGATCAATTCTTCGCCATTCAAACTGCGTATACGGGTGGATTTAATTCCAATATGGTCCACAGTACCAGTGAATTCACCTACTTGGATGCTGTCGCCGACCACAAAAGGCTTGTCGAGGGAAATAGCCAGACTTGAAAGCAAATCCCCGATAAAATTTTGTGCCGCCAAACCAATGGCAATCCCGCTGATTCCCAGACCGGTAATCATACCGGCAATGTCCAGATTGGGGATGTTGTCGAGAATCACCAGGATGATGATCAGCCAGATAAGGATTTTAAAGAATGAGCCCATTGTTTTAAGGGAAGAGCGCTTGGATGAATCTTCCTCAGGGATGGCGGAAAATTGCTTCTGCAGCGAGCTTTCCAGAATGGAGGTAAGCCAGGAACCAATTTGGAAGCCAGCCACGCTGATATAAGATGATCCGCAGAACATCGGTAACTCCTTCGGAAACATTCAAAAAGGCTGTCATAGCGGCAACTGCCAGGACGAAGATGGTCGGGCCTTTAAATTCCAAGGAGAATTGATGGAGCATGCCGGTTTCCCTGCCGGATTGGCTGGTTTTTTTAAGGATAAATTTGCGCAGGTAAGTGAGAACGACCCAGACCGCAAGACCAGCCAAAAGGCCTTTTAGCCAAATGGAGAGGGAATTGTTGAGGAAAAGTGTATCAAGAGTGATTATCAGATGGCCTCGTTTTTGGGATTATTGTATCATCAGGGTGGAGAGGGATATGTGGTTTTTATAGGGTGGCGTTGAGCGCGTCAGCCACAAGAGACGGATCTTTCGAACCCTCCAGCGAAACCCAACATAAAAGGATTGGCAGCCTACGGTCAAAGTCCGCGGTCGGCACTCCCAGTGGACCTTGCACCAATTATAGGATGCTGCGCACTCAGGAGACCGACGCAAATGGAAATACGTATTGGTGCTTTAGACCTGAGAGCGGTGGAAAGTTTAGAGGTGAGTGTTTTAGAAAGCATAGAGGCGGCTCATAGGCCGCCTCTATGTTAGCAAGTAGATCCAGGCGTTTCTGGGCTTTTAAATACTGCAGTAGCGGTCAATGCGGTTGGCAATGACATCCAGGCTGGCTGCCCAAAACTCCTGCGAGCGGATATCGATGTCAAAGCGGGCTGCAAGATCAGCCGCGTTGGCTTCACCGGTGCTGGCTAAAAGCTGTTTGTAATTCGGGACAAATTCCGCCCCGCGCTGCTGATAAATGGTGTACAGCCCAGTGCCGAAAAGCAACCCAAAGGCATAGGAGTAGTTGTAGAAGGACAGGTTGGGGCTGTAATAATGTGGCTTCCAGGTCCACATGTACTTATGCAAAACGTTCTGATCGAGACCTTCGCCGTAGCTCTCACGCTGTGCCTGAAGCATCACCTCACTAATCTCGTCGGCAGAGAGGGTGGATTTTTCGCGCCGGGCGAAAATTTCCTTCTCGAACAGAAAGCGCGAGTAGATGTCCACTATAACCTCGCCAGCACCCGCGAGGGAAGTTTCGAGGAGGGCCTGTTCTTCCTTGGGATGAGTGACACTCTTGAGAATGGCGTTGAAGACAATTGTTTCGCACATGATCGAGGCGGTTTCTGCCAGGGTCATCGGTGTGCGGGTCTGCAGGGGTGTTTTTCCGGCAGTGAAGGCGCAGTGATTATGAAAGCCGTGGCCTAATTCATGGGCGATGGTCATGACCTGGTCGAGCGAGCCGTCAAAGTTGCACAAAACGCGGCTTTCCTGCGTGCCGGGAATTTCCATGCAGTAAGCGCCGCCGCGTTTGCCCGGGCGCTGTTCGGCGTCTATCCAGTTATGCTCAAAAGCTGTCTGGGCAAAGTTTGACAGATCAGGTGAAAAGCTGCCAAAGTGGGTCAGGATCAGATCGCGGGCTTCATCAAAGCTGAAAGTCTTGTCAACTTTGCCAACCGGGGCGAGCAGGCTCCACCAGGGCAACTGCTGCATTCCAAGCAGGCGGGCTTTGGTTTTGAAGTAGCGCCGAAAAGTCGGCAGTGAAGCTTGAATGGCTGCCAGCATGGCGTCCAGGGTCTGTCGGTCAATGCGAGCCAGGTCCAGAGAGGCATGCAGCGAGTCTGTGCGGCCGCGTTTTCTATCCAAAGTGCTGGCTTCACCTTTGACGCCATTCAGACAGGCTGCCAGCGGTTCCTTTAGCTCCTCCCAGGTATCCAATTCGGTGTGGTAGGCACGTTCGCGCACCTCTGCTGAGGGGTGGCTGCGCAGGTTGATCAAAGCTGGCATGGGGAGGATCTGCATTTCCCCATTCAGTTCAAATTGGACGGTTTTCTGGGAGGTTAGTGTGCCCTGAAGGTGCTGCCAGGCGTTCCCACCAGAAAGGGTAAGTTCATTTGCCAGCATCTCTTCGGGTTCGGACATCAGATAATGGCTCTGTTCCGCTTCTTCCAGCAAGAAGAAAGCGTGATCTTTTGCTTTGCCAGGTGATTGCAGCGCTGCCGGCAATTCGGCGCTGACCTTACCAAGCCAGGCACGCATGCGCACCTGCAAGTTTTGGAAGGGCAGCTGCTCAATTTCAAAGCGTGAATATAACTGTTCTGCTTGCTTGTCGAAGGAATTGGTTGTGATAATGCCGTACAGGTAGGCATCCAGTGTGCCGATTTTTGTTGCCAATATATTTAGATGACCTATCAGATGGTCAATTTTAGCGGCTAATATTTCTGGCTCCGGGGCATGCTCTGCCAGGGGCAAAAGCTCATTTTGGTAATATTCCTCCAAATGCCTGGTTTGATGGTTGATAGCGGTAAAGTCAGCTTGAAGCTTGGGGTCTTCAAGGGATGTGTAGATGTTGGTGAGATCCCAGCGGGGTGGGGTTTGGGTCATGGCAGCTCCTTTATTTTTATTGATGGCAGAATTATACCTATGAGACTGGGAATGCCCTGAAAATTGGATGAATAGTGGGTTCCGGGATTAATTGGAACAAACTTAGATGGACTGATAATCCTTCCAAATCTCAGCGGCTGGTTTGGCAGTAAGTTTAGCAATATCCGCGCCGGCATTCACCAAGCGTTGGATGATCAGATTCCCGATATAGTAACCAGACAAGACTATTTCTTGATTGGGATCGGAATAGATGAAATATTTTTGCATGTCAGCTGGAGTGAGAGGTTGTCCAAACAGGGCAGTCACTTCAGCTTCCAAAGAATCCGAGTTTTCCATGAGGCGCTCGAGTTGTCGGCAGGATAGATGCAAAGTGGAGGAAAGGTTGGTCGGGTTGGCTTCCAATCCGTGGAACACCAACGGAAAATAGGTACCCAGCCCTTCTGTTATGGTCCGTTCACAAAAATCCATCATGTCTATTGAAGGCAGCCAAGCTCCCCTGACCATATGATTGATTTCATGGGGAACGAGGAAGGATAACGTCTTTTCATCGAGCAGTCTATCAATGCCGATGTAGATAAACGGAGCAGTCGCGGGATCACAGGAACAACCGCCAATATTACCCATTTCCAATCCAAGGTAAACAGTAAAGGGCTGCTCAAACCCCAGGCAGTCTGCTGATTCTTTGGCGAGACTGGTGATTGCATCGATACTGCCATTGTGTTGGTTGGCTGCTGCCATTTCCAGCAATTGAGCGAAGTCAACTGCTTCAATCATGGACCTGAGGTTATCCAATTCGGTCAGGTAAAGGTTTTTCAGAATTCCATCGAAGAGGTTGGGATATTTTTGGGTGTAACGGCGATAAGCTTCAAAAGTGTCAAAGGTTTTTATTTCACCACACATGATCCTGTAATCATCTGACATGTTTACTATTTGCATGGGTCCTCCGTGAGTCTCTGAAACCATCTGCATACTATATCATCATTATCAGGGAAAGATCGTTACAGAAGGAAAACATGGGATATGCGGAGTTGGTTATTTTAAGGAGTAAGGGTCAGGACCCTGTGCTTCGTTTGCGTTTATCTCTAAATGGAGCGCGGGTTTTGGCCGAAGGTCTCTTTCATGTCTTCAAGCTAACGTGTGTGGCAGGTCGGGTATCCACCCTGCATGGGAACTCAATGGCATCATCAGGTTGTCCCCTTGCCTATGCAACAAAAAATCCCTTGAGAAGACCTCTCAAGGGATTTTGACATTCATTTTGTCGTCACCCTTAACGGCGCCGGCTCATTCCGCCAGCCATGGAACCGAAGTAGAACAACTGCAAGAGGGAGGTTGCCAAGCCAGCCACGTACGTCAACGCGGCGGCGTTGAGAACGCTTTTTACACCTTTCTGTTCCTCTTCATTCACGACCAAGCCGGTGGTAGTCAGCATCTCACGGGCTCGTTTGGAGGCATTGTATTCAACCGGTACCGTGATCAGAGAGAAAACTGCACCAGCCGAGAACAAGATCACACCCAGCCAAGCCAGGTCGCTGATTTGCAAGACCATCCCCAGCAGCAGCATGATCCAACCAACATTTGAGCCAATATTGACAATTGGCACAATGGCTGAACGCAGCTTCATGGGTTTGTAGTTTTCCCGGTCCTGCAGGGCATGGCCGAGTTCGTGTGCGGTGATCGCCAGTGCGGCTACGGAAGGCTGATCCGCCACACCCTGCGAGAGTGCCAGAGTATTATTCCGTGGGTCGTAGTGATCGGTAAGGTTGCCCGATGTGCGGGTGAGCTTGACGTCGGAGAGCCCAATCCGGGAGGTAAGCTGTTCGGCGGCTTCCAAACCGGTGAGGTTGTGGTAGTTGCGCACCTTACTCCATTTATTGTAAGCAGAATTGACATAGCTTTGAGCGATCAAAGAAAGGATTAGCGCCGGAAGCATGTAAATTAAGTAATTTGACATTTAATTCTCCAAACTATCGATCCCCTGATGAGCAGATAAACACTGCTCCGCGGGTATCAACAATTAAATTTTATCATCTGGCAGGTTAATTTCCCTGCAATAGTTGTACAGCTGCATCAAGCTGTGGATCCTTTCCAGCCAGGAAGTCTTCCTCGGTCATCTCAACAATCACGTCAGGTGTCAGACCGACATCACTGATCTGGGTGCCGTTGGGGGTTAACCAACGGGCGATGGTAATGCGGACCCCGCCTTTTTCGGTGGTAAGAGGAATCCAGTTTTGCACAGAACCCTTGCCATACGTAACCACACCTACCAATTGTCCGCGCCCGCGGTCCTGAATGGCGCCGGCAGTGATTTCGGATGCGGAAGCAGTGCCTTCATTGACCAGCACTACCAGAGGTATTTCAGTTGCCAGGCCGCCGCGTTCAGCCTCATACACTTCACGTGTCCCGTCACCGTATTCCTCGTACATAACCACCCCGTCCGGGAGGAATTCAGAGACCACTTCAATGGCAGTCACCAAATAACCGCCGCCGTTATCACGCAGATCCAGGATTAAACCTTTGGGATCCTGGGATAGCAAATCCTTCAATGCTCCACGGAGTTGGGCAGTGGACTGTTCGTTGAAGGTGTACAGGGCGACGTAAGCGACATCTCCCTCCAACATTTGATAATCCACTACCGGCACAGATATCTTGGCACGGGTGATAGTGAAATCAAGCGTTTCTTCGCCGCGTTGAATAGTTAGGGTTACCTCTTCACCGGCTGGTCCGAGGATTTTCTTGAGGACTAAATCACCCGGAATGCCAGTCTGGTCTTCTCCGTTGACGGCAACCACAATGTCATTGGCGTGCAGACCCACAGCTTCTGCCGGGGAGCCTTTCATCGGGGAAATAATTTCAACATAGTCACCAGTCGTATCCACCCAGGCACCAATGCCTTCATATTCGCCTTCCATGCTGGAATTGGCTTGTTCAAATTCAGTGGGATTCATATACGAGGTGTGTTTATCCCCGGTCGCTTCCAGCATGCCCTGGATGGCGCCCCGCATTAAGGCTACATCGTCCAAAGGCTGATCAACATAGTTTTCATGCAGAAGAGACCAACTTTCCCAGAACGGGGCAAATAGTTCTTCAAGCTCGGCGGGTGTGCCGCTGTCGGTGTTCGTGTGAGTGGCAGTCCCGCTGGTGGCGTTCTCTCCGCCTAAGAGAGCCTGGATAGGATTGTCTGGCGTCAGACTGCCTGCGATTACGCCGCCAGAAAAAGCGCCGGCAACGATCACGATTGCAAGCAGGACGATTAATACGGTTTTAAGGGCATTGCCTTTCATATTTTCTCCAAATTAATTAAGTTCAAGTTACAAGAATACCATAAAGAGATTAATTTTTCATTTGAATAATGAGTGAAAACAAGTCCTCCCTCTCGTGTGTAACCATACAGCAGACCGTTATGCTGAAATTGCCCTGATGCTCAACTTCAGGAGGCGGTCACAGGCCAAGAAGATTCTGTAAGCAGGTTGGAAAACCGGTTTTATTGCGGAAATACCTTGGGTAGATCAGCCAGCTTTTGAATGGTGGGGTAGCCTGGTTCAGGCTCATCGGAGATCAAAATAACCTGGAAGCCCAAGTCCCTGGCTGCTGCCAGGTTCTGCCATCGATCATCCACCAGCAGGCATTGGTGAGGTGAGGGGTTGCCAGCCAAGTGCAAGGCAATCTGGTAAGCTTGCGGGTGGGGCTTGCAGTACGGTTCAACATCGGTCACATCAATGATGCCATCGAAGATATTCGTAAGCCCCATGACATTAAGGACATTGCGGGCATGTCCGGCGCTGGCATTGGTGAAAATCCACTTGGTCTGGCTGTACCCTTCCAGAGCGGCCCGAAGCTCCGGATTCGGGCTCAGGTAATCACTCAGGTCCAGGTCATGCACATAATCCAGGTAGTCTTGCATGGAAACGTGGTATTCCACCTGCAATCCCCGCAGAGTGGTTCCATAGGTATTGAACAGGCGTTCCCGCAGAGCGGGCACTTCAGCTGGGGGAAAGCCCAACACCTGCTCCATATAGGTAAAAATGCGCTGCTGGATCAGTGACCAGATGCCGGCGGAAGTGGGATAGACCGTATCATCCAGGTCTATGAACAGGGTGGTGATTTGGGAATTGTCATTCATGGCCGCTCTACCCAGCGACCAAGATTTTCGGGCGTTTGATAGTTTGCCAATTCGCAAAGCAATGTTTCGGGATCAGTGGAGGTGCGGTAAAGCTCCTTGTGCTCTGGGTAGATGAAATGCTCGGAGATGGCGTGTTCAATCAGCGCGAGCAGGGGGTCAAAATAGTGATTGAGATTAAGAAAACCAAGCCCTTTTTGATACAATCCAATTTGCGCCCAGGTGAGGGTTTCAAATACTTCATCAAAGGTGCCAAAACCGCCGGGCAGGGCAATGAAGGCATCTGCCAGTTCGTACATGCGGGCTTTGCGTGATTGGATGTCTGGGAGGACTTCCATACGGGTCAGACCTGCATGAGCCAGGTTGGGGGTGTTGAGCCCATCATTGATCACCCCGATTACCTCACCGCCATGCGCCAAGGCTCCGTCAGCGACAGCTCCCATCAAGCCAGTCTTGCCTCCTCCAAAGATGAGAGTAATCTGATGAGCTGCCAGGGCAGCTCCAAGATTCCAGGCACCATCCAGGTAAACCTGGGAGAGATGGTCGGCTGAGCCGCTGAAGACAGTGATGGTTTTGAGGGGAATGTTGGGCATAGGTGGGGTTATCCTGAAGAATAATCTCCAATTATACCCTTGGGTAGGCGTGAAAATAAGTAATTTGTCTCAAACCGAGGGAAAGGAACGCATTATGCCGGCAAAGCCTTTGGTATCGCTGCTGGTAAAGAAAACGTGGTTGAAGTGCCCACAGGTTTCTCTCCGGAATGGTTTCATCCCTCAATGGCATACAATTGCGGTTTAGAGAGCAGTCAGTCCGATCCTGGAATTTGGGAACATGAAGATCGCCGAGTTTCCAGTTTTATTATCGAAAAAGGATAGACCTGCTATGCCGGCGTTTTAGTAGAATCGATGTCTTTTACCTTGTTTCCCATGAAAGATATGTAAGCGCAGGTAGTTACGTGGTTTTTGCAGGGATAATTTCCCTATATTGCTACCATTATTCGAGATAGAGATAACTGACAGAAATTCTGCTAATAAACTGGAAGAAGCACCTGAGAACTTGTAGCAACAACTTTATCAATGATAACGTATCCTGAACACGCCGGATAAACCTGCTGGGTTGCATAGTCTTGCCACAATTTTGCTTGGCTGGTAATGGGAATTTTTATCGTTGGAATAGCTTCCCGGGTATTGATCACTACAAGCGCTTCATCGTTTTCATAAGTCTGCTGGAATGCGAACAAGCCATTAAACGCGGCGAGCCTTTGGGGAATCCCTCTTCGAAAACAGGGGTGGTTTTTTCTCAGGGAAATCAAGGATTTAGTAAATGAGAGAATCTGTTGATTCCAGGCGGTTTCATCCCAAGGGAAGCACCTTCGGCAGTCAGGATCGGTTTCACCAAGTAAACCGATCTCATCGCCATAGTAAAGCATTGGAACACCCGGCAGGGTCATTAACAGAGTCATGGCAAGGTGCAATTTCTCGACATCTCCTTTGAAAGATGTCAGCACTCTGGGCGTATCATGGCTGTCCAACAGATTTAACATTGAAAAGGCAGCCGGACCATGAGAAGTCAGCAATGTCTGCAATTCATATCCAAAATCTTCCCCATCCAGGAGGTTAGTCAACACAAAATCATAAATCAGGTCACGGAGCCGGTAATTCGTGACTCCGTCAAAAAGATCGCCTTTGATCCAGGGTTGTCCTTCGCGCCAGATTTCCCCTACCAGGTATGCCTGTGGGTTTGTCTTTTTTATGGTCTTTCGGAATTCTCCCCAGAGAGCGACTGGAACTTTGAACGGTACGTCCAATCGCCAACCATCCACTTCGGTTTCTTTCAGCCAATAATCTCCAACTTTGAGAATGAACTCTTGGACAGATCTGTTCTGGTGATTAAGTTTTGGGAGATATTCACATCCCCCACAGGTAAGGTAATTCAAAGGATGTTTCTGTAAAGGGTAATCCCGGACAATGAACCAATCCGCGTATTCTGAAGAGGCTCCTTTCTGTGCGACGTCTAAAAAAGGAGCGAAGTTATCACCACAGTGGTTGAAGACACCATCCAAGAGGATATGCATGCTGCGTTGGTGTGCCTGATTCACCAATTCCTTTAACAAGGTGTTGGTCCCGAGAGCGGGATCCACTTGAAAATAATCGCTTGTATCATAGCGGTGATTGGTTCGTGCCTTAAATATCGGATTTAAGTAAAGAGCATTGATTCCCAATTCCTGTAAATAATCCAACTTTTGGATAATTCCTTCCAGATCGCCACCAAAGAAATTATCCCGTGTTGGTAAATCTCCCCATATAGCAGTGTTTTCAGGATCATTCAAAGGATTCCCATTGCAAAATCGGTCTGGAAAAATTTGGTAAAAAATAGCATCTTTTACCCAGTTGGGAGCGTTGTAGGTCAACTCTGATGTCATATTTTCTTCCACTTGGCTACACCTCCAGTGATTTTACCAACAGGATGTATTGAGCGTGCGACCACAATAAAGGTGAGGCAATCATACCCCATTGCTTTACCCAACGATCATAACTGGCTGCATCGAATACCGCATGATTAATCTGTTCGGGTAGATCACCCGTACTTGTTGCTTGTTCTTCTACCCACTTTTGGATTGTTTGAGCTTGGTCTCTCTCACCTGCCTGTGCATAAACCCATCCCAGCCAGGCAGTCAGTAATACCCATTCGCCACCGCCATAATAGGTGTCTTTCTGGTACCGGTGTAAACCAATTGGCGTAGCCAAGTCCTTCAATATCTTCTTCAATGTATTTTGGAACACTGGATCTGACCATTCCACTACGTGGTAAGGAAAGTATAAACCAATCAAATTGGCGTCAACATTACTTGTGCCGATTGATTTCGTAAAGGAATTGTTCCTCACACATCTCGTGAGCAAGGTGCGGCGAATATCAGCAGCGGCGTTGGCTGCGATTGGATCTTCAAATTGCCTGGCGAAACCTTCCAAACCCCCGAACAAGGCAGCGAGAGTATAAGTATGTTGCATATTTTCGTTTTCTTCCCAACAGTCAGAGCAGGGATAGGACCACAATGCAATGATGTAATCTTTTACCAGCGATGCCGCCCTGATCAAATTCTCCGAAAAATCCATAGCTGGATTCCGCCGTTTAAATTCAGCCAAGGCCCACAGCCAGGTACCTAATCCGTCCAGTTGGTGATGCCCCCAATTACCCGGGACTTCGGAACCCTCCACCGTGAAACGACTGTGAAAACAATTTTCCGCCAGGGGTGGTTTTCCAGATTGAGCATCTTGTATGCATTTTTCAATTTTCGCAGTATGATGCAAGACTGTATCTGAAGCCCAGAGGTGGAATTTATATGCTTCAGCTTGATATCCAGTTTCATTCAAGGCGTGGGCACAGTAAGAGCCATCTCGGAACCAGGCGTAACGATAGGAAGCAAAATTTGGACACGCAAGAAAAGCACCTTTCTTTGATTGATTCTTTATAATCAAATCCAGGCTGTATTGATAGAGTGAATTCATAATCAACCTTTGACCGCCCCCGCGGTCATTCCTTTAATGAAATATTTTTGTAAAGCAATAAAAATGATCAACACCGGTACTATTGCAATCAGAGAAGCAGCAAAAACCAACCCCCAGTTGGTTGTGTGCACACCCTGAAAGGTTGCGATTGCAACTGGCAAAGTTCGTTTTGAGGGGGTATTGATGATTGTGGATGCCCAGGTGAATTCGTCCCAAGCACCCAGAAAGGCAATAATTGCTGATGTAGCAAGTGCTGGTTTACAGAGCGGCAGAGTGATATGCCAAAAAGTCGACCAGGCTGAAGCCCCGTCTATTCGGGCTGCTTCCTCGATCTCTTTTGGGACTTCTTCCAGAAAACCGCGAAGCAGGAAAACCGCAAATGGTATGTTTTGGGCTATATACAACGCCACCAATCCTACAAGCGAATCGGTAATCCTGAGCTCGGTGGCAAGGATGAACTGGGGAACAATAAGGCTCATAGCTGGCATGGTCATAAAGAAAATGACCAGCCCATACAAGAATTTCTTTCCGAAGAAATCAAAGCGGGCAAAAGCATAAGCCATCATGGCAGCCAGTAATACTATCCCGACCACTGAAATCAATGTGACTGCAACACTGTTTAGAAAATACAGTCCGAATTGGTTTGATGTCCAGGCGGAAATGAAGTTTTGCAGAGTTGGATGTTCCGGGATTATTCGGGGAGGTATTTCAAATACATAAACCGGTCCTTTAAGCGCTGTGGAAATCATATAGATGAAGGGAATTATTGAGATTAAAGCACCAATACTGAGGAGTATGGTAAAAATTGCTCTGCGAAATTTACCCTTGGTTTTATAAGACATCTTTGTTCTCTCCTAACTTCCCAGGGCACTGGTCTTGATAAACCGCATCTGAAACCGGCTGATGGCAAATACAATTATTGCCAAAATATATGCCAATGCCGAAGAATAGCCAAAATCAAGATTTTGGAAGGCTTGCCCATACATATAACTGATGATAAATTCTGTGCGGTGCAATGGTCCACCTCCGGTGATCAAAGCCACAGGGATGTATGCCTGAAATGCCCCGATTGTTAACATGACGATGACCATAATCATTGTGGGCATTATCAAAGGAAGCGTGATCCGGCGCAAACTTTGCCAATAGCTTGCGCCATCGATGGCGGCTACCTCATAGAGTTCCACAGGAATGGATTGAAGCGCTGCCAGGAAGATGATCATTGAAAAACCAACGCCCTTCCATATACCGAGGGTGTCAATTGCCACGAAAGCCGTGTTAGCCTCTGTCAACCAGGCAACAGGTTCACTAAAAATATGTAAAAGATCGACGAGAACATAATTGACTAATCCCGCAGAACTGGAATTAAAAAGGAAACGAAAAAGCAACGAAACGACCACCCATGAAGTAACTACAGGCAAATAATACAAGGTGCGAAAAAACACCTTTCCCTTCCTGATTTCATCAATCATAAGGGCGACAATCAAGCCAAGGATTAATTGCCCGAGCACTGTGATCAGAGCATAAACACCAGTATTTTTAAGTGACATCCAGAAGTTTGGGTCTTGAAATGCCCTGACATAATTTGAAAGCCCTACAAAAGGGCTGGGTTGACCAGGCATGATGTTCCAATCCCGCAAGCTGATATTCAATGCGGAAAACATGGGATAAACCAACCAGACAACCAACATGATCATACCGGGTAACAAGAAAAGATAGGGAGTTAACGATTCACGAAATTTTAGGCGGTTCATAAGACCTCGTTGCAGTAGGTCAAGGTCGGGTTGAACCCCGACCTTGACCTGAGAGAAGAATATTTCGTTATGGTATTAGTAATGCGTCAATGGCTGCTGCTGCATCATCAAGCGCCTGTTGGGGGGTCTTCTCCTTGCGGAAAATGTATTGACCAGCATCAGTGATAATTGTATCCATTTGCGACCAGGCAGGGTGAGCTGTTCGAGCTTTGGATGTTTCCAACTGCTCAAGGAAGATGCCAAGGTACGGATGGTTTTTGACAGCATCAGTATCTGAAAGATCGTTCCGGACTGGAATCTGCCCAACTTCCATCATTTTGAGTTGATATTCCTGACTCAGCACAAAGCGAATAAATTCCATCGCCTCTTTAGGATGTTGTGATTGGGACATCAAATTAATGTTTTCACCGCCGACGATATCAATGGACCCTGCCTCACCAGCGGGGAAACGTGCGGCGCTGAAGGTAAAATCCGGGAATTGACCATTAAGAATTGAGTACGACCACGGGCCATTATCCATGCTGGCATAGATGCCTGATGCGAAACCAGAGAATGTATCCACACCATCCCCCATGATGACCGGTGCGATGCAGCCTTCATCATAGAGTTTGAGCAGTAATTCATAGGCTGCCACGCTTTCCGGGCTGTTGATGTAGCCGGTGGCGGTGGTAATTGCTTCATCTGTAATCGATCCGCCAAAGCTCCATACCCATGGCAAGGTTACCCAAGGGTACAGACCATCACCAGCATAGAGATAGGCATCGGGATTTACAGCTTTGATGGCTTGGCAAGCCCCTTCCAATTCGTCCATAGAAGTGGGGACTTCTATACCCGCTGAAGTGTATAGTGCGTCATTGTAAAGCCAAACCTTAGTATTGGTATCAAGGGGCAGACCGTAATAGTTCCCATTCCAGAAATTGGTGCTAAGCGGACCTTCAAAAACAACAGATTTGAATTCTTCGAAATCGGGCATGACCTCATTGAGTGCAGTTAGTGCGCCAATTTCGGCTAATTCAGGAACCCAGATAATGTCTGAGCGGATCAGATCGGGGGCGGTCCCGGCTGAAATTGCGGCAAGCAGTTTTTCGCGGAAATTATCATAAGGGACTGATACTGGATTTACCTTGATATTCGGGTGTGATTCTTCAAAGAGTGGTATCAAAGTATTTACCAGGGTATCGTTTTCTGTTCCGTCCTCGTTATAGGTATGCCAGAAACTGATTTCGACTTGTTCACCAGCGGCGGGAGCAGCCTCCGTTGCTGTCGCTTCAATTGGAGCTGCGGTTGGGGCTTCTGTCGGAGTGGTGGTGGCGGGTGCGGCGCATGCCGAGAGGACGAATCCTACAATGAGGATCATTGAAATAGCAAAAACTATATTCTTTTTCATTTGCAAGCCTCCTTAAGATTTGCGTATGCTAAAACTTTATTTTAATTCTTGTAGATATACAGTATTTTTCAACTTGTTTCCTACAAAATGTAGGTCCTACCATTAATTGAAACGGTTCAATACGAAATGAAATTTATGATAATTTACACCTCCCTGTGGATTGCCGTATGATCAATTGCGGCTCTACAATTTTCTGTGGTAAAAGGTCTCGCTTGGATAATATGTTGAAGAGTGATTGCATTAAAGAGAAACCAAGTTTCCTAAAATTTTGCGCAATTGTAGTTAATCCTGGTTGCCAATGTTGAGCAAGAGCGATATCGTCAAATCCAATGATCGATACATCCTCGCCTGGTTTTAATAAACGGCTTTGTAGAGCGCGCATAGCGCCAAAGGCACAAATATCATTGGGGGCAATAATGGCTGTTGGTGGATCGGAAAGATCGAGAAGTGAGCCTGTAGTAGAGAATCCAGTGTTCTCGCTAAAATCTCCATGGACAATATAGTCATCGTGAATCTGTAGATGATTTTGGAACATCCCTTGGACAAAACCTTCCCAACGCTGTTGGGTGCACATTAAACCCGCCGGGGGTGTTATATAAGCAATTCGCTGGTGCCCCAGGTTGGTGAGGTGATTGATTGCTGAGATAATCCCATTCGCACCATTCACGTCCACATAAGAGTAATCAATCTCAATATCCGAGCGCCCAAAGGTTACGAATGGAAACTTTTTTGAATGCAGGAATTTGATTCTTTCATCCTGTGAACGGATGCCGGTGATCACCAATCCATCCACCTGAGCTTCGCCAACGAGCCTTGCGTAAGTGGTAAGCTCTTGGGATAGGTCGGTAGCCGCAGAGATGAGAATATCAAATCCGTTTTCAGCTGCGATGGTGTTTAACCCGCTGAGAAGCTCAAGAAAAGCTTCATCCCCGGGATCGGCTTTCCGGTTTTCTTCAGAAGAAATAATTGGGACCAGTCCAATACGATGGGTAAGCCGGCTTTTTAGACTGCGCGCCGCTGCTTTGGGATGGTAGTCAAGCTCTTTGATTTTATTGGCGATCTTCTCACGGGTTGCTTCCGCGACCAGTTGCGGATCATTTAGGAAATTGGATACAGTTCCTATGGAAACACCAGAAGCTTGGGCAATATCACGTATTGTTGTCATAGTAAATTGAACCGTTTCAATTATTATATTGATCTTAAGAAAGATTGTCAAGGGGATTAAGGAAAGATTAAGAGGAGATTAAAGGGATGCGTGTCGATCCCGTTGAAACCAAGATTGGGCGGAATGATATTCTACTTACTATTGCGAATTATCAACCTAATGGATAGCGCAGAAAACGAACTACAATCCTAAAGGTCTCATTGAGAGCCTTCAATGAAGCAATCTTTCGTTTTAGGGTAGAAGCTATTACAAATCAGGTGTGTTTTACAGTGCTAGAACTATTCTTCAGTGACATGCTCTAGAGGATTCAGCGCAGACAAGAAAAAGAGAGATTACTGCGCAAAAAAGGCTCGTAATAACACGCCAACCACCTAGTCGGCGGTCCTTCTGAACAAATTGAAGAATCTTGCATTGCTTTTGTAGCAAAGATCCTTCGTCGTATCCACTCCTCAGAATGACATTCTTTATCGCTTAAGCACCTGAGAGTGACGAGTGTGGTGTGTTGGGGAGCCATCCTCTTAACTTCACTTCTCTTCTTAACTTTTAAGACGTTATCTTCATCTTATAGGTAAGTATTCAGGAATGCCTGCCTGAACGGTTTGTGACCGGAGTAAATGGAAAGATTCCCTGATAACTTGGTCAGCCAGTGTGTGATTCACGCAGAATGAAAGCTCGTTCCCAATCGGGAATCTGCAATCATTCTTATCTGGTTTACTTTACTTGCTTGATACTTACCCCGCATGGCGCATATTGCGCAGCTCCCGGACCTTATCTTTTTCAGCCGGGGTAAGGTTCTTGGGCAGGTGCAGCTCCACTGTGGCGTAGAGGTTCCCTTTTTGGGAGGGATTCTTGAGGTTTGGCATGCCCAACTCTTTCAAGCGGAAGACTTTGCCGCTGTCAGTTCCTTCCGGGATAGTCAGACGCACTGCCCTGGTCAGCGTGGGTACGCTGACCTCGCCACCCAGCACTGCTGTGTACAAATCCACTGGAATCCGGACGTACAGGTCATTTCCTTTGCGGGTAAAAGTGGTATGTGGCAAGACCTTGATTCGCAGGTACAGATCAGAACCACCAGCCTGACCACTCAGGCGTACGCGCGATCCGGTGTCCACACCGGCGGGAATGCTGGCTTCAATACGTTTGTTGCCTTCAAACTGCAGTATGCGCTTGGTGCCGTGGAAAGCCTCTTCCAAGGTGATTTCGACCTCTTGCTGCACATCCTGCTGCGATGGTGAGGCTTTCCGGGTGGTGCGGCTTCGGCGTACACCGCTGGTGTTACCTCGCTGGGTGCCCGTCTGGGAGCTGAATCCACCAGATCCAAAGTCTGCGCCAAAAAGGGTTTGGAAAAAGTCAGAGAAGCCACCCATTCCGCCAAACATCTGATTGAGCTCCTCCTGGGAGACCGTCCGGTAACTGGTGCTGCCGCCAGGCTGCTGCTTCCAGGGACCCCAGTTGAAGTCATTGGGATTACCGCCATTGGAGCGGTACTGCTGCCACTGAGAGCCAAACTGGTCGTATTTCTGGCGCTTTTCCGGATCGGAAAGTACCTGGTAGGCTTCGTTAATCTCCTTGAACTTCTCCTCCGCGTTAGGGTTGTTGGGGTTGACATCCGGGTGGTATTTGCGTGCCAACTTGCGGTAAGCAGCCTTAATCTCAGAATCTTTGGCGTTTTTACTGACGCCAAGCGTTTTGTAGTAATCCTTGTAATCCATCTTTATAAGATCTTCTTTCAATCACACTTTTAAAACTACCTTATCATAGCAGGAATCTATATGATTTATATTAATGCCTCAGAGCTGGTGGCGACCAGTTTGAGCCTTCAAAACAAAGCCAGGTTGATCTTAAGCTAAAGGGAGGGTTTCAACAGGATCCACCTTGAGCCGAAGATAAGGACCGCGGGCGTGAACTGGCAGCAACTGGGCAATTTGCGTCATGATCTCCAAACCGGCTGCTTTAACATCTTCGCGACCGGGTATGCCGTTTTGATCCCTATCAGAAAGCGGACCAAAGAGCTTTCCAATGCGGGTGCAGATACGGGCGCGGCGGTGCTTGTGGAAGATGGTACCAAAAAGATCCCAATCATCCTCGCTGTAGGTGGCAATCGAGACAATGGGGACGCCGGATCGAAGCGCTAGATAAGATGCCCCGGGAAGAGGACCCCCCAGGGGAAGCTTGTGGACATGGCCTTCGGGGAAGATAGCCAGGATGCCGCCTTGGGCGAGGACAGCTTCAGCAGCCCGCATGGATTCCAGATTCGGAGTGCCCTGTATGATGGTCAAAGTGCTCCACAAGCGGGGAAAGATTTTCATGATGGTGGGTGCCGCTGGCATCTCGGCATCCCCGATGAACTCCAAAGGGTAAGGGGTGCTATAGATAGGAGCGATGGTATCCAGAAAATGAAAATGATTGCCAACTACCAGAAGAGGGCCTTCTTTGGGCAGATTTTCCCTGCCCTCAATGTTATAATCCGTGAGCATGCCAGCCGCCACAGAAATGAAGCCCTGTATAATCCGCCTGATGAACTGTCGGCGGGGATAAGGGTATTTTTTTTGATATTCGCTTCTCGATTTTTCCCGAGTCATTAGTGCCTCTAATTCAATATCGCCTTTATATTTTACTAAAGATTAACAAAAGGGAACGACCAGTTTATGCAATTCAAATCTTTCTTTAGACGGAACTGTTCAGTCACCAAAGAAACCCGTGACCTGGTTTTCGTTATTCAAAAAAACCTTTCTGGAATAGTTGCATCTGATCAAAATATAGTCTCAGATGTTCAGTATACGCAAAAGATTGGAGAGTGCTCGTATAATTCCGGAACTATTGATTTGCATTGATTACAAAAAGGACCTTCGAATCATATGGAAGAACCAACACCCCTGATAACTCCAGAGCACTGGCAGCGTAACTATGCCCCCATGTGGGTGGGGCAGGCTGTCTCCATGTTGGGTAGTGGCTTGGTTCAATTCGCGTTGGTCTGGTACCTGACTGAACAAACCGGTTCTGCTACCATATTGGCAATGGCTACCTTTGTTGCCCTGATCCCGAGGGTTATCTTAGGACCGTTCGCCGGCGCACTGGTAGACCGTTTGAATCGCAAAATGATCATGATTGTATCCGACCTGGCAGTTGCTCTTGCGACCGTGGGGTTGGTGATCCTGTTTGCGCTCGGAATTACCCAGACTTGGCATATTTATTTAGCTATGTTCATCCGATCCTTGTGTGGAGCATTTCAGTATCCGGCTATGGAAGCTTCGACGACCCTCATGGTGCCGGCTGACAAATATGCCAAACTGGGCGGGATCAATCAAGCTTTAAACGGCAGTATCAATATTATTTCACCTCCCCTGGGAGCGCTATTTATCTCCATCATGCCAATGCAGTCGGTATTGGCGATTGACCTGGTCACAGCTGCACTGGCGATTGCCTTGTTGGTTTTCTTTGTCAAAGTCCCTCAACCAGTTCTTTCTGACGGCAACGTCTCCGTAACACCAAAACGGGTCTGGTTGGATGTGCGCGAAGGACTGAAGTATGCCGTCAGTTGGCCCGGGTTGATCAAACTGCTGCTTACAGCAACCCTGCTGAACATGTTGTTTTCCCCTGCCTTTTCGCTGATGCCCCTGCTGGTGACCCAGCACTTTGGAAAGGGAGCCGGTGAGCTGGCTTGGTTGGAATCAGTCCTGGGTATTGGAGTAGTCGTGGGCGGTTTAATCCTGGGTACTTGGGGTGGATTTAAGCGAAAAGTTACTACCATCCTGATGGGGCTGATCGGAATGGGGGTGGGGATAGCCATTATCGGTATTGTGCCTGCTTCGGGTTATAGTGTCACTGTTGCCATGATGGGCTTGATCGGCATGATGAATGCCCTGACAAATGGACCGTTAGGGGCGTTGCTGCAGACAAAAATTCCGGCGGAAAAACAAGGCAGGATTTTTACTGTGGTTGAAAGCCTGACCAGTGCTGCCTCGCCGCTGGGAATGCTTTTGGCGGCACCGGTGGCTGAACGGCTGGGCATCCAAGCCTGGTATTTACTGGCGGGGGCGATCAGCCTTGTGATGGGGGTGGCTGGTTTCTTTATGAAAGATATTTATACCCTGGATGACCAGGCGCCGGGGGGCGCGCTGCTCTCTGCTGCAGAGGCTGAGAAAGAATAGCCTGACTGAAGCACCCAGTAACCCCAAATAATCATTTCAGTCTTTGATCAATTGAGCGCTGACTGGATGTCGGCAAGGGTTTGCTTGTCCTCGGTGATAATCCAGGTAAAGCCACTGCCCTCATCCCGGACGAGGGCACTAAAAAGGCCCTCTGCTTGCATGGTCCCGCTTTCGTCGGCATCCCCGAAGCGCAGAGAGGTGTAATCCTGGAAGGCAGTATAAGCTTCCACACCCTCGCTGGTGCTATCCCAGATATAGCGGACTACCAAGGCCGTCTCACCGGTCTGGTCATTCTCAAGGACGATATAGGTATCTCCACCCCAGCCTTCAGCAGCGATGGAGGAAATGTCCTCTGCCAGGCGGGCATCTTCAGCATCGCCCATAGACAGGATCAACCAGGTATACCATTCCCCCATGACATTCCGCTCGGTTTCCTCCCAGCCTGAGCCAAGTGTTACCGCCAGATTGGGAAATTCGACTGGAATGGGGGTATCTGAAGGATAACGGGAGGGATGGAGAATTTGTTCGGTGGACACTGGTTGGGTGGTGGTATAAGCCTGGTTAATAGCTTCAAAGCCACCCTCTGCATACAAAGTTTGCACGAACTCATAGCCCTGTTCATAGGGGAACAGGAAATCCGCCTGCATATAAGCTGGGGCGGAGTCGTAGACAGGGCTTTCGTAGGACTGATAAAAATTCTGGATATCTGTGAAATCATTTTCTGTGGCATATTGCTGCAGCCAGAGCACTTCAGTAAGGGTGGCATCACCTTCAATCAGGGATTGCAAGGCGGCACATTTTTCGGAATCTTCCTCGCAGGCTTCATCCGTATAGCCCAGGGTACCGTTGAAATCAAAATGCTGGTCTTGCAGGGCATGGGTGTATTCGTGCGCATAGGTATCGCGTTCCACGCCGGTAAAGCCACTGCCTTTGACTACGAACATGGCTTTGTCTTCGTCGTCGTAGTAGCCAGCAATCTGTTCGGAATATAAGTCGGTATAAAAACTGAGCAAGTCAAAATCACGGGGCAATAAGCCCAACAACCAGAGCACCTCGGCATCGCGGGCAGCCTCCTCTGGAGTGTATTCTTTGAGAAAATCAGTGGTGACAATTTCGGTCAGCTCTTCAGTGGTGAGCAGCTTGCGGGGGACGCTGTTGGCAGGTTCCAATCCGCGAATTGAAGAAACCTCGGATTGTATTTGATCCATAGAGTCGGCAATGGCGGAATCCAGGTCGTCGGAACTGGGATTGGGCAGTGCTGTTGATAGCGGTTCAAGAATCTCTTCCTGCGGCGTGTCAGTAGCGCGGGATGTGAACCTGGGCAGAATGGTGAAAACCCCAATCACTCCCAGGATAACGGTCGTCAGCAGACAGACTGCCAGCACAATCAGAACGATGATCACTATTTTTTTATTTTTAGGGCTCATAATATAACTTTCCTTCGAATCAAGTATACCAGAAGGGGGTTGCAGACAAAGCAGCCCAAGGAGAGAATTCAGATGATATTCATAAGGGTTTTGGAATGAAAAGACTCCCGGGTTTGGGAATCTTTTTTCATGTTAATTTGTTTATTCTTAC
This sequence comes from Anaerolineaceae bacterium, assembly GCA_049301715.1. Lineage (GTDB taxonomy): Bacteria > Chloroflexota > Anaerolineae > Anaerolineales > Anaerolineaceae > Mesolinea. The sequence continues at coordinate 103,643 of JBAQLH010000056.1, read as the reverse complement.
AGCCCAAGAGGTTAAACGCAGAACTTACGCTCCTGACAGCAGTTGTGGTTCCTGGCGGATCATTCCTTTTTTAATGGCTTGACTTCCAGAGGGGCATCGTCGTCAGGCAGTGGCGCCATTTCCGGGAATTGGTCGGGTTCGGTTGGCTGCGGCAATTCCTGCTCCAGTTCCAGGGGTAGCTCGCGCTTTTTCTTGTCTTTTTTCTTCATCGATCGCACTGCAAGTTCAGGTTCTGGTTCGAATTCAGGGAGCTGGGTTTCTTCGTATTCTTCTGCCAATTCGTCCTCGCGTGTCAGGCTGCTTTCCTGACGGATGATCTCCTGGTAGAAAGCGACCATGCGACCAGCGTTGATAAAGGATAGGCGCTCATTGATGCCGTGGACTGTCTTGGTCCCTTCGGGAGTCAGGAAGACTGGAGAGAAGCGGAAGGCATTTTGGCAGATTGGAGCGTAGTGACGGGAATCGGTAGCGCCGGTCATCATGTATGGGGCGGTCAAGGCGCCTGGGAAGCAGGCACTGATCAAGTCCGCTAATTGTTCAAATTGGACGGAATCGACATCAGCCACCGGGGTGGGGTTCCAGGCATGTTCGTTTTCCAGGGTGTCGCCATGAGCGGGTAGGACTTCCACCACTTCATCCCCAACCAGGTCGTTGACTGCTTCGTAAACATCGCGGATGGTTTCCCCAGGCATAATGCGGAAGTTAATCAGGGCTTCAGCTTCAGCGGGAAGCACGTTTTCAGCGCTGCCGGCTTGGATGATAGTGGGGGCAATCGTGGTGCGGGTAATGGCATTTGTCATGGGGTTGCTGGCAAGTTTACGCTTAAGCGAGCCGCCAAACAGCCAGGGATTGGCATACTGCATCCGCTGACCAAACGGGAGGGCTTTGCCCAGGTAACTCATCATGAATTGAGCTACCTCAATCTCTTGTGGGAAGGGATTGGATTCGAGGGTGGCGATTGCCAAACTCAGCGCGCCAATGGCGGTGTGGGCGGGAGGGGTAGCAGAGTGACCGCTGGGCACTTTAGCCTTTAGTTTGAGGGTCAGGTAACCCTTCTCGGAGATGCCAATCAGACCCACTGGCTGGTCGATTCCTGAAAACGTACCTGTGGTAACTGAACCGCCTTCATCCAATAGGAAAGACAGCCTGACCCCGCGCGTCTGCAATGTCTCAACAATGGCTTTGGCTCCATACAGTCCGGAGACCTCTTCATCATCTCCAAAAGCCAGGTATATGGTGCGTATGGGTTCATAGTCGGATTTGAGAAGGTTGTTTACTGCCTCCAGAATGCCGATAAGCGTGCATTTGCAGTCCAATGTACCTCGCCCCCAAACATAACCATCCTCCAAAACGCCGCTGAAAGGAGGATAGGTCCAGCCAGAATCAATACCCTCATCAGCAGGAACAACGTCCTGATGAGCAGCGAAGCAAACCGGATCCAGGGATGGATCCGAACCAAGCCAGGTGATAAGCAGGGCTTGCTGCCCGATCACCTCGCAGGTCAGGCGCTCGAATATCTGGGGGTAAAGGGTACGTAACAGGTCGTGCAGACCCTCGAAAGGTTTCGGATCGGTCAGTGTCGGGTCTGGGTTAGCAATGGTGCGGTACTGAACCGCCAGACCGATGCGTTGGGCAACGCCTTCTCCGTCGATCTCGTCCAGGTCAAGCGGCACAACTTCGTCACTCTCGATGGGAAAGCTAAAAGTGCGCGCGAGCACGACAATCAGCAGGACAACCAGTAAAACACCTAGAGCGATGGCGAGGATGGTTAATGGATTCATAGGACCTCCAGTTCTTCCTTTTGGATTACTTCGTAATTGTAACGGATTTTTTGCAATGATGCTGTCAGGGGGATTGCATCTGATGATTGCCTAAGGTCAGATACCCAAGACCAGATTGTGTTCATATTTTCGATGAAGTTTTTCATAGGAAACATATACCAAATCTAAATCATTTCTTAATGAAAATAGTGGAGAATTAGACCGATCAAGATTGATGAAAGACTTGATAGAAAAATCTCATTTCTCCTCCTTTGAGTTAGATGAAATTAGCCGACCTCAGTGGCGAGGTCGGCTAATTCATTGAGTCGATTGATCGGGAGCTGGATCGGGTTTTAGGAATGCTTTGTTAAAGGTGTAAAAAAGAGTTCTTACCCTGAGATAAAGAAACTTTCTTTCTAAATGATTTATCACCAAGGCAAGATACTTCACCGCATTCAGCATGAGCGGGGGTGAGCCGGGAACCTGTGATCAAGATCCGCGGGTAGTACTTCCAGTTGCTGGTAAGTCGAAAAACAAAACTGCACGGCTGTAAAATGTACCCAATTACACTGTTGGGTTTCGCTGGAGGGAATATTGGGTCATCTTGTCCGCCTTACCTGCTCAACACCAATCTTGTATACTCCTGTTCGCTCCCGAATAATAATTGTTAATAGGCTTATTAAGGCTGCAGTGTCAAGTCAAATGATAATGCTACCGAAGCACAGCTGCTTGACATGAGTCTGCCTTACGGGTAGAATCATGCCCATTAGCTCGAAAGAGAAGCCGAGCTAGCTCAGTTGGTAGAGCATGCGACTGAAAATCGCAGTGTCCACAGTTCGATTCTGTGGCTCGGCATGAGCTGAATCATAAACGCCCGAAAGGGCGTTTATGATTATATTCCCAGTGAATACGGCTTATAATTAATCGGATTTCAAACAAAGAGAGGTTTCTATGCCCACACGAGTTGGTATCCTTACTGCTGGAAGTGACAGCCCAGGGGTTAACGCAGCCATCCGCGGTTTTGGTAAAGCGGTCAGCACTGCTTATCACATGGATTTGGTTGGTTTCCGGGATGGTTTTACCGGGCTGGTTGAAGACCGTACTATGGATATGGGAGGGAGTGCTCTTTCAGGCATTCTTACTTTGGGAGGAACCATTCTGGGTACCAGTCGGGTAGTCCCACAGACCATGCCAGTGGCAGGGCGCTGTGAGGATCAGACCCAGCGAGCAGTGGATACTTACCATGCCCACAAATTGGATGCGCTGGTCTGCATCGGGGGAAAAGAAACCCAACAGGCAGCTCTTCTGCTCGGTCGGGCAGGGCTGAATATTGTTACTATTCCCAAGGCAGCCGATAATGACATCTTCGGTACCGATAAAGCCATCGGCTTTGATACTGCGCGGGAAATTGCCACTGAGGCTATTGATCGCCTGCACACTACTGCCAATGCCACCCACCGCATCATGATTGTTGAGCTGATGGGAATTGATGCTGGCTGGCTGACTTTAGGGGCGGGGTTAGCTGCTGGTGCAGATGTCATCCTCATCCCTGAACTGCCGTATGATATGGATTTGGTGATTCAAGCTATCCAGAAACGCAAGCAAGCCGGGCGCAATTTTTCACTTGTGGCGGCGGCAGAACATGCCCGTTCGCAGGAATTGGTTGATTTTATGGAACGGGCAGCCCGCAAGAAGGCTGGAATGCCTGCCGAGGATGACAGCGCTGTAGCACAGGAGTTGCGGCGTATTGACAAAACCTATTCTGGTGAAACTATGCTGTTGGCTCGCCGCTTGGAAGATGCTACAGGTCTGGATACACGCATCACTATTCTGGGGGCATTGGTACGGGGTGGCTCACCCACTGCTTCTGATCGGCTTTTGGCAACTCAACTGGCAGAATGGAGCGCCGCGATGGTTGCTGAAGGGCAATTCGGCCGGATGGCTTGCCGCAAAGACGGAGCCATGAGCAGCATTGCTTTGGAAGAAGTAGCTGGAAAATGCAAACCCATCCCTCCCGACCATGGCTGGATCCGCGGAGCCTACCAGGTGGGCACTTGCCTGGGCGTTACCCATAGTTTTTAAAGCATAGGATTTAGAGCCTTCTTCTGGCTGAACCTTTCGTAAATAAGAACAAGTGCCTGGTTGATTTACCCGGCGCTTGTCTGATTAAGTGCTGGGAATTATTTCAGGTAAAAATCCCTTCGAATTTGGGGATCACGGGCCATGCCTGCCTCAAACAGGTCCATCAGATTATCAAAGAGAGCCTGTGCCAGTGGATCCTCGCGGATGTCCACGCTGCCATCTTTGATTGCCTGAGCACTATTCCCCAAGCGCTGGATCAAGTGCCCGGCAACCCGGTGATAAACAGTTCCGAGCAAAAAGGATGCCAGGCTGGTATCCACCCAGGTTGCGATATCATCGTTCAGGATGCCCTGGGTCAAAAAGTCATTGAAGTAAGCTGAACCACCCACTCTCAAGGCACCTTCCGGATTTTCCGGAGTGGCAGGATCATAATCATAGAAAGCATACTGCTCAATTCGGGCTAATTGGGGCTGACGAAGCTCGAATATCACTTCCACCTGGAGCAGCCACCGTAAATAGGCAAAAACATCCAGGTCGTTAGAATTGGGTGCCATGCTGGTGATCAATTCAAGCTTGCGCTTTTGTGCAATACCATGCACATGCTGGTAGAGATCTCCTTTATCGAGAAAATACTGATAAAAAGAGCCTTTCGAGATTCCGGCACTGGCGACTATTGTATTGATTGAGGCGTAAGAGAAAGGTTTGGAAGAAAATTCGGAAATGGCACTTTCTTCAATGTGCTGCCGTTTGGTTTCGGGAAGGTTGAAAAAGGTTTTCTTGGGCATAGTGTCCTTACTAAATTGTGACTAATCGGTCATATTGTACGTAGATAGTACAAGAATGTCAATGATTTGATCGAACCTTGAGTGACATAACCAGATCGGTGAGAAGGAAGAAACTGCGATAAAATCATGCTATGGAACATCTATTTAGCCCCTGGCGGATGAAATACTTTGATCGGGATAAGTCAAGCAAAGTGTGTGCTTTTTGCGAGGCGCTTAAACAAGAGGATGGACCGGGCAATTTGATTGTATACCGGGGGAATTTTGCTTTTGTGATCTTGAACCTTTACCCCTATACCAGCGGTCACCTGATGGTGGTGCCTTATGTGCACTGCGACACGTTGGAAAACCTGCCGGCTAGCACTCAAGCAGAAATGATGGAGCTTACGACGAAGGCAGTCAGCGTATTAAAAAAGATTTATCATCCTCAGGGCTTCAATGTGGGTATCAATATCGGTTCGGCAGCCGGAGCTGGTATTGCAGAACATTTGCATATGCATGTGGTGCCGCGCTGGGGCGGGGATGCCAATTTTATCTCGGTTGTCGGAGGAACCAGGGTTTTACCGGAAACACTTGAAGATACTTACACACGCTTGCATCATGGCTGGGAGTAACCCATCTTGGATAGTCAGTCAATAAAACTTGGCAGATTAAAAACTGAAGCTGAACTGAATTTATTTTTTTAAGGGGTTAATCAGTCTTTGTTCTGGTTTCCGAAGACAGACGAAAACAATATAACCAGCCCGAATACGATCAGCGCGATGGGCCAGTAATTGTTCAACTGCGACCAAGGCAACGGACCACCCTCCCTAAAAATAAGGAAGGCTAAAAGGGCAATAATGATCAGGGCTAGCCCTGAGCGCCAATTGTCTTTTTCCCGTTTATCCACTAGGGCAGAGATAATCAGCCCGATGCCTAAGAAAGCCAGTATTGAAACCCAGACGATTCCGCCAAGCTGTGGCTGTAGAAGAATATTGGCGGCCACGCCGGCAAGGAGCACACCGAATATAACCCAACCCCCTTCCTGCATAAGGATAGCGGAAATAATCAAAAGGGCTGCCAGGGCAAAACCCCAATAAGGCCAAGTAAAAAAGAGTGCCACTTGTGGGTAAAATTGTCTGGTGAGCAGAGCACTGCCTATTAGGATTAGATCAATTCCAAGGGCGATATTTCCTTTTTTTTTCATCTGGTTATTTCTCTCCCAAACTGGTAACTGTGCCCAAACCTTGTATATCCTTGGTGATGGTCGGGTTGCCGTAATAACTGATGGATCCAACGCCATTAAGGCGGACGTTTAGCGTATCGATTGCCCAAACCTTGGCATTCGCAGCGCCATTGATCTCAATATTGGTTTCGCTGGTTCTGAGATTCTCTGCTTTGTATTTTGAGGCACCATTTATAATGACGGACTGTGAGGTTGCTTCACCATTAATGCTGATATTAGCACCGCCATCCAGCTGAACAGTCAGTGCATCTGTCTTAAACCTGTTCAAATTGATGTTGGCGCCACCATTAATATCCAGAGTAAGCTCAGGTAGGTCCAGGTCATTGCCCTCAATCTTTGCCCCGCCCTGCAAGGTAATGCCTTTCAGGCTTGGGAAGGTGAGGGTATAGGTGATCTTCTTGGTCGGCAAAAACCGATCTTTCCAGAGAGTTTCGTCATAACCAATTGTGAGATGCTCTCCATCCATTTCCGAGGTGATATGGGGCAGGATATTATCTTCTGCTTCGATGACGAGTTTGTATTCGTCTTCCTGAACCAGTTTCACCTCGCCGCCCCCGGAGATTGAAAGTGTACTGAATTCTGAAATGTTGCGTTCTTCGCTAATCATGTTGCCTGAGCCTCTTTCAATTATGGGGGTAGTGACAGTTGGCAGACTGGCCGAAAGATTACAGGACTGGGTCAACCCCAACAAGGTAAGGATAAGCACGACAATGATCACTTTGCTTGTCATTTTTATCATTCCTTCCAGTAAAACTTTTTGTTTTATTTTACGACTTTTTTCCGAATTGTGTGTAAGAGTCGATACAAGCAGGCTGGCGAAATTTAGCCTGATGATGGTAAAGACACTTACCTGTGAGGTCAGATTTTATTGTAGAATCTGTTAAACCATGGCTTAAAGGTATCCCTGGTGCCTTTGAGTGCTTGCCAAGTTCAGTGAATGACAGGTCACTTTAAGATTTTACTCTGGGGGACTCGCTGGGATGTTCCGATCCTTTAAGTTGCCGGCGGAGCCAGGATGTGGCTACGCTTTCATGCTGACGTATTACCAGGGTGGAACATGGGGCTTCTTGGCTGACTCTTTGAACAATACTGCCAAATAGGGAAGAGTCTTGCGTATCGCCTTCACTGGAACCGATGATCAGGAGATCATAATGACTTCTTTTAGCTTCTTCTATGATGGCGTCGGTGGGCGAATCGGATCGGTCAATCTGAAGGCTGACATTGCTCGGAATGTTACCCAGTTCGGTCATGACCACTTCCTGCAGGTAAGCCAATTGGTCTTCATATTGTTCTGAATCCATATCACTGGGAACTACGCGTAAAAAGTCAACTGAACCTTGATTGATATTCGCCAGATCATCAGCAATATGGATGGCAAGTTTGCAATGATATCCGCCTCCGACTGGTACCAGGATATTTTGAATATTTTCTATCCCTTTATCGAACAGAACGCCGATGTTTACCACTCCAGCTTTGACGACCTCTTGCAGGGTATTTCTAAACTCTTCCTGATCTTCATCAGCGGGGGGCCACCTAAACAGAAGCAGGCGCACATTGTTATCCATGTGAATCTCATCCAGAATGCCCTGTGCGATCGTCTCTGCACTGACCGTCTTGGAATACAATGGGACGTTACGGTCCACGGAATAATGGATGAATTTTTCCATCAGGTATTGGCGGGTTTGTTGGAAGCCTTCCAGGTTTAAACTGGCAGGGTGCGGGTCTTTTTTCATGATCATCAACAGGCACATATTCATATCACTCTTGGCTTCGGCCAGGCTTGCGCCAATTTTCATGACCGAATCCAGACCCGAATCGTTGGTAAAGGGAACCATCAGGCGATAGCGGCCCGGTGACAAACTGCGGATATGGGCTTCTCGCCATGAGGTAACCCCTATGCGAATGTAATAGTATGCGGCAAAGAGCGCGATGACACCACCTGTAAAGAGCAGCGCATTCACTTCCGAAAAGCAAATCACAATCAGGCAGGTAGCTGAAGCAATAATAGGTGTCAGCGGGAACAGAGGAACTTTATACGGCCGATGAATGTAAGGATATTTTGAATGCAGCTTGATCATGGCTGTATTGGAGAAGAACAGCACGAACAGGTAACCTGCTGAAGTGATGTAGCTCAGAAAATTTACCAGTCCTATCCCGGCGACAAAACTGGAAATAACTCCAATAACGATAATAGCCATGAACGGAACGCGGGCTTTATTTAGGCGGGAAAGTTTGGCTGGCCAAGCACCATCTCGACTAAGGGTGAAGGTTTCCCGTGTGGCGGAAAGCATGGATGAATTTATCGAAGTGAGCGCACCAACCATACCGGCAATACCAATGATCTTCACTCCCAAGCCTGGAAAGAACTTGGCGATCGTATCTGACAGGGCGGTTTCGGAGCCGGCGAGTTGCTGCCAGGGTGTTGTTCCAAGGGCAACCGTGACCGTTAATGAATAAATTACGGTGATCAGAACCAAACTCACGATGATGGCGATAGGGATGTTCTTGGTAGGGTTTTTCACTTCCTCGGCGTCATCCGCAATCACTTCAAAGCCGACATAAGCCGCATAAATCAGGGCGATCGTTCGCAGAATAGTGCTGATGTTGGTCTTCAAATCTGTTGACTGGAATATTTGCCCATTGGGGAGGAGTGTTTCAGGATTGAACCCATTGGGTGAGACGAAACCTGCGATGATGTAGACTGCAAAAGCAGCCAGCAGAATGATTCCCATGACGATTTGGGAATTGCCGACATTGGTGACCCCGAAAATGTTCAAGACCATGAAAAGCAGGATGGCTCCGATCGCTACCGGGACGATTGGAACAGCCGGGAAAAATACCGAAAGGGAATAGGCAAAACCGACCGCAGAGAGCGCGCAGTAAAAGGTGCTGGAAATGCTATCCATGGAACCTACTAAGAAGGAAAGCAGCCCTTTTCCCCAGGCTTCGCGGACATAGGTCATTGCCCCCCCCGTTTCAGGATAGGTAGTGGCAAGTTCGCAGTAATTCAGGGCGATGCTAAAGCTGAGGATACCCGCGATGACGATCGCCAGGACGGTGGCGGGACCAGCAACCGCGGCAGCGTGACCGGTCAGAATAAAAATTCCGGAGCCCAGGGTGCCGGCGGTGCCAAGCATGATCACCTGAACCAAGTTCAATTGACGTTTGAGAGTGCGTTTAGCCATAACAAAACCTCAATACTATTAAGTAGATTGTGTCAAAGTTGAGAAAAGGGCAACTTCATGAAACCAAGAATTGCTAAATCTTTCTGGTACCACGAATTGAGATTATAAACCTGTATCTGAAACACGGGGAGAGGTGATTTTTGGTGAGAGATCAAGGGAAGACACGACCAAGGCGGGATTCTTCGCTGCGTTCTAAATGACGACTCTGGGAACGGTCAGAGACTGACAGGGGAAAGATTTATCGTAGTTTTTAATAAATTCACACCTTCAGGATGACAAAGGTGAATCCGTCATTCTATCTAAACGAAGGGCAGAATTGTTGTATCATCATGGATTTGGCTGGTACGGAGACCTTGCGGTCAAAACCCGTGCTCGGCACTTCCAGTGGGCTTTGCTCCCCTTACAGGGCGCTGCACAGTCCGGAGATCAGTACGAACAGAAGTTGTGTTGGGTTTCGTTGACAATGAGGGGTTTTTGGACGGTTACGACGCCTGTTCAACCGAACTTGAATTGCTTTCTGTAGTTTCTCCAATCAGATCTCCAAAGATGCCTTCCTGAGTGTTACCAAATCTATACTAAAAAAGGAATATTTCGAATTTACGACCTATAGAATGCCCCAAGATGGTAAAATTGCATATAGTAGATCATGGATGACTTTGCCTGGGGAATCTTGGGTCAGGGCGTCATGGGGAGATGTTGTGTTCAAGAATTTTGCCGGCAAGGTTCTGAGCTGACTATTCGAAAGGCGTGTCAGCCAGCTTGGCCTATACACAAAACGGGATCGTTTTATTTTAATGGTTTGTGAGGGTACTTATCGCTCCCCAATGAAAAAAGGTCTAAAGTGATGATGGACTTTTACATTTAGATTATTATGATTATCAGTAAATTATTTGGAGAACCCCATGACGGAAAAAGAAGAAACTCAGCCCCCAATATTGAAACCGGATTTGGTTCTGACATGGCATGATAAAACCATTGAGAATGTGTTTAAAGAATTAGGAAGCAACCCATCCACAGGACTTTTCACCGACGAAGTCCTGCATCGCCAGAAAAAGTATGGCTTTAATGAATTACAGGAAAAACCCCGCCCGACTTTCTGGCAATTACTGGCAAGACAATTAAATGATTTCATTGTGATCTTATTGATCGTAGCTGCGGTCATTTCAGCATTGTTGGGAGACTGGATCGAAGCTGTGGTAATCATGCTGATCGTGGTCCTCAATGCTATTCTGGGGGTGGTGCAGGAAGGCAAGGCTGAAGAATCCCTGGCAGCCCTCAAAAAAATGTCGGCGCCGGAAAGCCAGGTGCTGCGTAATGGACAGAGGATCACTGTTCCTGCCAGGGCGCTGGTTCCGGGAGATATTGTCTTTCTGGAGGCAGGCAACTATGTTCCGGCTGACATCCGCCTGGTCGAAGCAGTCAACCTGCGCGTTGAGGAAGCCGCGCTGACCGGTGAATCAGTCCCGGTGCAGAAGAATGCCGCTCTCATCCTTGAGAAGACAGCCTCCTTGGGAGATCGGAAAAACTCTGTATTTTCGGGAACGATCATCAATTATGGCCGCGGGAATGGGGTGGTGGTCAGCACTGGCATGGATACTCAAATTGGCATGATTGCAGATATGCTCCAGGATGTGGATGAGGAGAAGACCCCACTGCAACAGAAACTGGACCAGTTGGGCAAGACGCTTGGGATTGGAGCGTTGATCATTTGCGCTGTGGTGTTCCTGCTGGGACTCTTTCGGAGTGGCATCTTTTCACAAGGGATCACGGACGATGTGGGCAAGACCGTTGTGGAGAGTTTCATGATTGCTGTAGGGCTGGCTATAGCCGCTGTCCCTGAAGGGCTTTCGGCGGTTGTTACTATTAGCCTGGCGCTTGGCATGAAGGAAATGGTGAAAAGGCATGCCTTGATCCGCCGGCTTCAAGCTGTTGAAACCCTCGGATCTGTTACGACGATTTGTTCTGATAAAACCGGAACACTGACCGAAAACCGTATGACTGTCACCATTCTTGACATGGCAGACAACGTCATGGATCTGACACAAGAAACAGAAAATGATTTCACAAAAGGCGTCAATGAAGTGCTTCACATTGAGGAACCCACTGAAGAGCAAAAGACGGTTCTGCGGGAACACCCAGCCCTGACGCAACTGTTGACAGGTGGGTCCTTATGCAGTGACGCCATCATTGAAGCGGATAAGGAAACAGAAGATCGATTTGTAATGATTGGCGATCCTACCGAAGGCGCCCTGGTAGTGGCTGCCACCCGGATGGGTCTGCCCAAACCCCTTCTGGAAAAAACCTTTCCGCGTGTGGCAGAAGTTCCGTTTGATTCTGAACGCAAGCGCATGACCACAGTACATCAAGTTCCGCAGTCACTCGAAGAAGTGGTTTCCCAGATTCAATCAATTTGGGATTGGAATATGATTATTGGGAAAGATAATTATCTTGTCTATACCAAAGGCTCGGTAGATGGGTTGCTGGACATTACCAAAGGGGTGTTGTTGGATGATCGGGTGGAACCCTTGGACGAATTATGGCGGACACGCATCGAAAAAGCCAACGCCAATCTGGCTGAACAGGGCATTCGTGTGTTGGGGTTGGCAACCCGGACCATTCAGGAAATTCCCGAGGAACTTAATGCCACCGATATAGAAAAAGACCTGACATTTGTCGGGTTGGTTGGGATGATTGATCCCGCAAGACCTGAGGTGAACGGCGCTGTTGCCCTTTGCCGAACGGCTGGTATCCGCCCAATTATGATTACAGGTGATCATCCCCTTACAGCACGTTACATTGCCAGGGACTTGGGAATTTCAGAAAATGGCGAAGTGGTTACCGGGACGGAACTGGAGCAAATGCCGGAAGAGGACCTGGAAAAAGTGGTCAAGCGCGTATCAATCTTTGCGCGAGTCTCGCCTGAGCATAAGCTTCGAATTGTCTCCGCACTGCAAAACAACGGCGAGATTGTCGCTATGACGGGTGATGGCGTCAACGATGCCCCCGCGCTCAAGAAAGCCGATATCGGGGTTGCCATGGGAATTACCGGCACCGATGTCGCCAAAGGCACGGCGGACATGGTTTTGACAGATGATAACTATGCCAGCATCGTGGCGGCGGTGGAGCAAGGCCGTGTGATTTATTCCAATATTCGCAAGTTTGTGTTCTTCCTGCTTTCGTCAAACATCGCTGAGATCATGATCATTTTTCTGGCGACACTTTTTGGTTTGCCAATGCCATTGACTGTCATCCAACTCTTGTGGCTGAATCTGCTGACCGATGGCGCCCCCGCCCTGGCGCTGGCAATGGAAAAAGGTGATTCGGATATCATGAACTATCCACCCAGACCCAAGGATGAATCTATCATCAATAAATCGATGAGCACAGGGCTGATTGTTCAAACCATCGTCCAAACAGGTGTTGTTCTAACCGCTTTCCTGCTCGGTTTGAACTGGCATCTTGAAGCACAGATTCCTGCCGGAGAAAACGTTTTAATGTATCTCTTACGCTATGACTGGCAGGGTGTCGATGTGCAAACAGCAGAAACCATGGCATTTGTGACTCTTTCTCTGTGCGAGCTTTTCAGGGCTTACACGGTTCGCTCGGAACGAATTTCAATATTCAAATTAGGTGTATTTTCAAACAAGTTTATGCAATACGCCGTGCTCTTGTCCATCGCATTGCTGATGCTGGTTGTCAATGTGCCTTTCCTTCAACCGATCTTTAATACGCATTCCCTGGTTTTACGCGAATGGTCGATAGTTGTGGGGTTGGCATTACTCCCTGCCATTGCGGAAGAAATAACCAAGATTTTCTTGCGAAGGCGGGCATAAATAAAATACAAAGGATCATGTGAGGTTTTTTATGTCAGAAGAAAAGCAACTTCAACGAGACTCCATCAACGCCCTGCGCTTTCTCTCGGCTGATGCGGTTCAGCAAGCCAACTCCGGTCATCCGGGTCTGCCAATGGGCAGCGCACCTATGGCATATACTATCTGGACGCGGCATTTGCGCCATAATCCTGCCAACCCAAAATGGGTCAATCGCGATCGGTTCATCCTTTCTGGTGGTCACGGCTCGATGCTGCTGTATTCCCTGCTGTATCTGACAGGGTACGACCTTCCGCTGGAAGAGCTAAAGCGGTTTAGGCAGTGGGGCAGCCGTACGCCAGGTCACCCGGAATACGGGTTAACCCCCGGGGTGGAAACCACCACGGGCCCATTGGGTCAGGGCTTTGCAAATGGCGTTGGCATGGCAATAGCAGAGGCTCACCTTGCCAAAGTCTACAATCGACCCGGGCATAAGATCATTGATCATTACACCTACGCCATTGTTACGGATGGGGACTTGATGGAAGGCGTGGCATCCGAAGCAGCTTCTCTGGCAGGGACGCTCAAACTGGGCAAGTTGATCTATTTGTATGATGACAACCATATTTCGATTGAAGGTTCAACCGAGCTTGCTTTCACCGAAGATCGCGGCAAACGTTTCGAGGCATATGGTTGGCATGTCCAGAATGTTCCCGATGGCTTGGATGTGGAAGCTATTGACAAAGCCATCCAGGCAGCCAAACTGGACCCACGCCCGTCACTCATCTGCGTGCGCAATATCATCGGTTATGGGCTGCCCTCCAAGGCGGGCAAAGCCTCCGCTCATGGGGAACCGCCAGGCGACGCTGAACTGGATGGCGCCAAGGATAATTTGGGATGGCCCAAAGAACCGCGTTTTTACGTTCCGGAGGATACCCTGACTTTTTACCGCCAGGCGGTTACCAGAGGGGCTGGGCTTGAACAGAGTTGGAATGAAGCTTTCAAGGCTTACCAGGCGAAATATCCCGAACTGGCAGCAGAACTGGGAAGACGCTTGAAGGCGCAACTTCCGGAAAAGTGGGAAGAGAGCCTGCCCGTCTTTCCAGCCGATGCCAAAGGGATGGCTTCACGCGCCTCATCAGGCAAGGTGATCAATGCGATTTCAGGCCGGCTGCCAGAACTCTTTGGTGGTTCAGCTGACTTGGCTCCTTCTAACAAAACCTGGATGGATAATTTCAAGGCGTTCTTTCCCGCCAATAAAGAAGGCGAAGAGGACAGCTACGAGGGAAGGAATGTCCATTTTGGGGTCAGGGAACACGGCATGGGCGCCATTGTAAATGGTCTATCCTACCACGGCGGCTTTATTCCCTTCGGTGCCACCTTTATGGTCTTTTCGGATTACATGCGTCCGACCCTGCGGATCTCAGCCCTTTCACAGCTCGGCTCGATCTGGGTTTTCACCCATGACAGCATCGGTGTTGGGGAAGATGGCCCTACCCATCAGCCGGTGGAACAACTGAATGCCTTGCGATCGATTCCCAACCTGGTGGCGCTGCGCCCGGCGGATGCCAATGAGGTTCGGGAAGCCTGGAAGATTGCGATTGAAAACCGTCACCGACCCACGGCTTTAGTTTTGACCCGCCAGAATTTACCTACCCTTGACCGCAATGTCTATGCCTCGGCAGAAGGAACGCGTAAAGGGGCTTATGTTCTGGCTGATCTTGGGGGAGGAAAACCTGAGATCATCCTGATGGCGAGCGGCTCGGAAGTAGACCTGATTGTCCAAGTTGGCAAGCGACTGGAAAGCCAGGGCATTAAAGTGCGCCTGGTGTCTTTCCCCAGTTGGGAGCTGTTTGAAGAGCAGGGCCAGGCTTACCAGGATTCCGTGCTGTTGCCAGAGGTGGAAGCACGTCTGGCAGTTGAAGCGGGAATTTCACAGGGCTGGCACCGCTGGGTTGGTCCCAAGGGGTTGATTCAAGCCTTGGATCGCTTTGGCGCTTCCGCGCCGGCTGAAACTGTCTTTGAAAAACTGGGATTTTCAGTGGAAAACGTCGAAAAAAAAGCATTGTCTTTACTCAAGTAGCCCTTACAAGCCACGAACATATCAATAATTCCGGATCACCTGTACTACACAGGTGATCTGCCATAATGGGAGAAATTTTGAATACAACTTTGAAACTTTTGGAACACGGGCAATCTGTATGGTACGACAACATTCAACGCAGACTTTTACGCAGTGGCGAGTTGGCTGGCATGATTGAGCGCGGAGAAATTAGAGGGGTCACTTCCAATCCTACCATTTTTATGAATGCCATCGTTAAATCCACGGATTATGATGAGAGTCTGAAATCCCTCAACGACCCTTGCTTAACGGCTGAAGAAGTCTTTTTTACCTTGGCAATTGAGGATATCCAGGCAGCCGCAGACCTCTTCAGACCTCTTTACGAACAAACCCATGGCGGGGATGGTTATGTGAGCCTGGAAGTCAGCCCGTTTCTTGCCAATGAAACAAAAGCTACTCTGGCACAGGCGAAAGGCCTGTGGCAGAGAGTTGGCCGACCGAATCTGATGATCAAGATTCCAGCCACTAAAGCCGGAATACCAGCAATTAGGGCTGCCATAGCAGCAGGTTTGAATGTGAATGTGACCCTGATATTCTCTTTAGAGCGCTATAAAGAAGTGATGTGTGCCTATCTGGAAGGGTTGGAGGAAAGAGCGGCTGCCGGCTTGCCGCTGGAAAAGATTACTTCTGTGGCATCTTTCTTTGTTTCTCGAGTGGACAGCAAAATTGATCAACGGCTGCAAGAGTTTGGCGCAGAGACTGGTGCCCAAGCCATGGATGCCAAAGCTCTGCTGGGTAAGGCTGCGATTGCCTATGCTCGTTTAGCTTATGTTGAATATCAGCAGATATTTGCTTCTGAACGTTTTCTGAAGCTTAAGGCGATGGGTGCTCGCGCCCAGAGACCTTTGTGGGCTTCCACCAGTACCAAGAACCCAGCCTACCGGGATGTCATTTATGTGGAAGAATTGATTGGGAAAAACACGGTTAACGCTATTCCCCCGCAGACTCTGACGGCTTTTCTTGATCATGGTCATGTGCGCAACAGCCTGGAGGAGGATCTGGCCGGCTCCAGGCAGGTGATTGAAGCGTTGGAGAAACTGGGAATTTCAATGAATCTGGTTACCGCTCAATTAGAAGAAGAGGGCGTGAAATCTTTTGCTGATGCCTTCACTGTGTTGCTGAGTGCCATTGACGATCGCCGAATATCAGCATAGATTGAACTGGAACGACACTTCCAAAAGAGGAGAATGGCTTTCAAGCTTTTTATCTCTCTTTTTTTACCCTACTTTTTGTATTGAGTTGTTTACCACCATGGCTCAGATGATAATCTGATCAATCAAGTAAATTCTTATGGATAAGAAATCGAGTTTATCACCTGCCTGTCTTGATGGCGTTGATCAGACCGTTGGTAGAAGAGTCATGACTGGCCACCGGGTCTTTACCGGTTAATTCAGGCAGGATCTTTTTGGCAAGCTGCTTGCCGAGTTCCACGCCCATCTGGTCAAAGGAGTTGATCTCCCAGATAATGCCCTGGGTGAAAATCTTATGTTCATACAGGGCGATCAATGACCCTAATACTTGGGGGGTAAGTTTGGGATACAGGAAAGAGTTGGTAGGACGATTTCCGGGGAAGGTTTTGGCTTGCACCAAAAGTTCCAACTGTTCGCCTGAAAAGCCTTGTCCGACCAATTCAGCTCGGGCTTCTTCGGAGGTACGTCCTTTCATTAAGGCTTCTGTTTGGGCAAGATAATTGGAAAGCAGTATGTTTTGATGCTCTCCCAGGGGATTCTGACTTTCGATGGCAGCTAGAAAGTCGCAGGGGATTAACCTGGTACCCTGGTGAATTAGTTGATAAAAGGCATGCTGTCCGTTGGTGCCGGGTTGTCCCCAGATGACCGGACCGGTAGTGTAGGTCACCCATTTGCCATCGCAGGTGACGCTTTTGCCGTTGCTTTCCATATCTCCCTGCTGGAAATATGCGGGGAAGTATTCCAGATATTGGTCGTAGGGTAAGATCGCCTGGGACTGCGCTCCGAAGAAATTGTTGTACCAGATACCTAACAAGCCCATTACCACCGGAATGTTTTGTTCGAAGGGCGCTGTGCGGAAGTGTTGATCTACTTGGTAAGCGCCATCCAGAATTGCTTCAAAGTTATCCATGCCAATGTAAATGGCGATGGATAAACCAATAGCCGACCACAGGGAATAGCGACCTCCCACCCAATCCCAGAATTCAAACATGTTGCTGGTATCGATTCCGAACTTAGCAACTTCTGCTGTATTGGTGGACATAGCTGCAAAATGCTTAGCGATTGCCTTTTCATCGCTGGCGCATTTGAGGAACCAAGCTCGGGCTGAATGGGCGTTCGCCATGGTCTCCTGGGTGGTGAAGGTCTTGGATGCCACTAGGAACAGGGTGGTTTCTGGACTCACTGTTTTTAGAGTTTCAACAAGATCGGTGCTGTCGACATTCGAGACAAAATGCATCTGCAAGCCTGGCTTGCCGTAGGGCTTTAAGGCAGTACAGACCATCTTGGGCCCCAGGTCCGAACCTCCTATGCCGATATTGACCACATCCTGGATGGGTTTACCAGTGTGGCCTTTCCACTCACCGGAACGAACAGCCTGGCTGAAGCTGCGCATCTTTGCCAGCACCCTTCGGACATCCACCATGACGTCTCTGCCATTAACATAAACCGGATCAGCAGAGCGATTGCGCAGGGCGGTATGAAGCACTGCCCGCTGCTCGGTATTATTGATCTTTTCGCCGGAAAACATTGCCTCAATCTTTTGATCAAGCTGAGCGGCTCTTGCCAGATCATCAAGCAGAGACATAGTTTTCGTGGTGATCCGGTTTTTGGAGTAATCAAAGAGGATATCCCCAAACTGAAGTGAAAATTTGGAGAAACGGTTAGGATCCTGATTGAAAAGGTCGCGCATGTGCGCGTTTTCAATCTCTTGGTGATGATTTTGGAGCGCCTGCCAGGCGGGAGATTTTTCTAATGGTTCCATGACAAACATCCTTTTTCAACTTACCTCTTGTTAATTATCCCGCTGCTGGGGAATTTCAGCGCATTATACCCCCCGGCAAGATGCCCGAGTTTTCCGACAGTTACAAGAAAACTGTATCAGCCCGGATTTTGGTGTGCTTGCCAACACTGGAGTTGTCTACCTGCCAATAATTATCTCACGAAAGGGCAACTTTGGATGGTGGCGGCTTTAATCTTGGGCATGTTCCGAAGCTGCAAAAGCGGTGCCACTGGAAGGTGATCAATAGTTCCATTTATTCGTGACCTGAATATTCCCCTCATTGAAATTTTAGCTTCAGCATGTTTTTATTTGCTATAATCAGTGGAGTCTTGAAATACTTATAATTTATTAAATTTATTGGACAATATTTTTGTCTGGACTGATCATGAAAAGGTTTTGGAGATCAATATGGCAAAAAGGCATTTAAAAAGACAGCTCAACCTGCTTCAGGTGATTATGCTTGGAACGGCTGGCACGATTGCCGCGGAAATATTCGTGCTCACTGGGCATGCTGCCGGTATTGCAGGCCCGGATGCGGTGCTGGCACTAGTATTAGGCGGGGTGCTGACTCTGAGCATTGCCCTGAATTACTGCGAGCTGGCGACCACTTACCCCGTGACAGGTGGTGCCATGACTTATGTGCAGGAAGGCTTTGGCAAAGGCTTGCTGATGTTTTTAGTGGGTTCTTTGGATGGTCTGTCCAGCACATTTTACGCCGCCCTTTCTGCCATTGGTTTTGCCATTTCTGTGCAAGTGTTTGTGCCTTCCATTCCGATTGTGCCAGTCGCGATTGGGGTCATTGTGCTGATGGGTTTGATGCACATCCGTGGGGTTGCCAAGGTAGGCAATTTCCAGATTGTTCTGGGAGCTTTCCTGTTGGTGGTCTTTGGTATTTTTATTATTCGTGGTTTAACCGATGCCAATGGCTTTAACCAGGAAACTTTCCTGTCTGGCAGAGTAGTCTTTGAAAACCAGAGTGTCTGGGCTAACCTGGCGCGCATGCTCTCAGCTATTGCGCTTACTTACAATGCTTATGTCGGTTTTGAGGTAATTGCCGATGATGCAGAGGAAATTGTTAAGCCTAATAAAAACATTCCCCTGGGAATTCTAAGCAGCCTCGGAATTGCCACAGTGATTTATTCCCTGGTTTCGTATGTGACGATTGGAACAATCCCTTATAACCAGTTAGCTGGATCAGAAACAGCTCTCACTGATGCGGCAGGCGTATTCTGGCCGGGGGTAGGGGTCAAAATCATGGGGGCTGCCGGCATTGTCGCAACCCTGACTTCAGTCAATTCTGCCATGCTTTCCGCCACTCGTGAGGTTTTTACACTCAGCCGCGAGCGGGTCTGGCCTCGAATGTTTTCACGCCTGAGCCGATGGCGCACACCTTATGCCGCCATTATTCTGGTCGTTGTGCTCAGCGCATTAGTAGCGGCAATCGGGCTGGTAGATTTCCTGAGTTTTATTTCCAGTGCAGGGTATATGTTTGTGCTCTTTTGGGCAAGCCTGGCAATGCTCAGACTGCACAAATTGCATCCCGATATTGAACGCCCATTCAAGGCTCCTTTCTTCCCCCTGACTGCTTACCTGGCAGCTGCATCGGGGATTTTGATCATAGCGTTTGCCGACTCTAAAGCCTTATTGTTCCTGGCTATTGTTTTAGTTGTACTTACTGTAATCTACTATATTTTCCAGAATATCAAGGCGCATGCTGAAATCAGGGATAAATTGGATCAGGATGTTGGGGGTGGCAGAATCCTTGTAGCTGCCATTCACACCAAAACGGCGGTTAATCTGGTCAATTTGGCAACCCAACTGATCGACCAACAGGAGGATACGACCATTTGCGTTTTCAGCGTCCTAAAAACACCACTAAACCTCTCTTCCGATCAGGTACCCGGTCTGTTGGAGCAACACAAAGCATTTCAGAAAGAGCTCCTTTCTGCGACCGCTCCGATTGCCATGGAAAGGAATGTGCCCCTTTACGTTAAGCAGAAATCTGCTACCCGCGTTGAACAAGCCATATTTTCGGAATTGAGTAGGCATAAAGATATCAATCTGGTTATGCTGGGCTTTCCTTCCGTCGAAAGTAAGGCAAAATATCCTCACAATATTCTCAAGGAAGTTGTTATGATGGCGGAGCGGGATGTGGCGGTGCTGCGGGATCAGGGGTTGAAAACTGAAATCCAACATATTCTGGTTCCGGTGGGTGGTGGACCCAATGCCCGGCTGGCGCTTAAATTAGCTTGGAATCTGGTGACACCGGGAGATGCCAGGATCACAGCCCTGCGCGTGGTTACTGGAGATGTCGATGCGGAGCAGATTGAGGATCAGAGGCTTCAGCTAAATGAAATTGTGGAATTGGAATTAGGAGAGATTCCACCTAGCGTAGACTTTCGCGTGGATGTGGTGGAATCAGTGGCTGATGGCATATTAACCGAAACTCAACGGGTACCTTATGATTTGATGATTATTGGCGCGGCAGAAGAGGTGTTGGAACCGGAGCAGTTGTTTGGCAAGTTGAATGATCTGCTGCTTGAAGAAGTGCAGTGTTCCATATTGGTGGTAAGGCACTACCAACCCGAAGGAAGAATCTGGCTGCACAGACAAATTAAGAAAATTGAGGAATAGCCTGAAAAAATTATTGCTGAAATGAAGCGCTGCACTTTGGGGCATTGTGCCCATTGGTGGTCTTGATAGAATAAATCTTCAAGCAGGCTGGGCAGTTTATCTTTCTGCCCTGTGTTTTATCCGATTAACTGCCCAGTAAAGGCTACCGCTTTACCAGCGGGTTATAATAGAAATATGGAATACAAACTCACCCCGGAATGGAAGGTCACGCTTCCCGATGGCTTTCAAAACCGCAAAGAAGGCGAACATCTGACCCTTTGGACCACCGGGTGCACTGTTATCACGACTGTTTTTGCTTACTCCGGAGAGCAGCAGCGCAATACACTGCTGGCAAATTTGCGTGCCAAGGCGCAATCCAATGACTTGGAATTGATTGAGGATCAGGAGGGTGTTTTATACCGCCTAGGGTTTCTGCAAACAGAAGTGATTCAGCCCGGGCACACGCGCCTGGTTCTGCATGCTTTCACAACAGCCCCATA
Organism: Anaerolineaceae bacterium; assembly: GCA_049301715.1. Taxonomy (GTDB): domain Bacteria; phylum Chloroflexota; class Anaerolineae; order Anaerolineales; family Anaerolineaceae; genus Mesolinea. The sequence goes on along the minus strand of JBAQLH010000056.1, from coordinate 82,595 downwards.
TGGCTGCCTGCAGACCTCTTTTTACCTGGATAGTACGGATGACCTGAATATGGTTCTAAAAGCCTGGCAGTCAGTCAGTTACACCCCCATTGATGTCGAGAACAACCATCATAAGTGCCCCCCGCTGGGTAAATCGTAATCAGAAAGCTGACACAAAATTAGCCATGCCTGAAAAAGAGGGCGCAGAACCACAGCTCTGCGCCCAGAAGTACACTTTATATTATATGGATTTACTGAAGGACCAGGAATTTACTTCTTGTCCTTTTTTTCTTTCTTTTCCTTCTTGTCTTTCTTATCTTTCTTGTCCTTGCCCATTTCTTTTTCCTTTTCTGCTTCCTCTTCCTTTTCAGGATCCCAGAAGCCGACTAATTCACCGTTGGTTTCTGATCCCAGATCAGACCAATGGTTTATTTCCAGGCTGATGTAAGCCATGGCGCTGGTTGGAAGCGCATCGATCTTACCGTCCAACACCTGCATTAAAGCTTCCAAACCCGGATTGTGTGCAATAATCAGCACACGCTCAATTCTGTCATCGAGACTGCGCAGATATTTAAAGAAGTCATTCGGCTCACCCATGTAGAACGAATCGACATAAGTGATTTTGTTGGAAAAATCACAAACCTTGGCAACAATCTCTGCGGTCTGACTAGCACGCAAAGCTGGAGAAGAAAGGATGGCTTGAGGAACCAGTTCATTCTCTGTAAGGATTTCCCCGATATTTGCTGACGCTACAGCTCCGCGTTTTTTCAGGGGGCGCTCTTTATCCGGTAAGGATTTGTCTTTCCAACTGGATTTTCCATGTCTCATCAGCAGTAAAGTTTTTGCCATAAATGCTCCTGGTCATGCCTGGTGATCAATAAGTGACCATACTGAATCATAACACAAAATTTAAAGGTTTTTTACTACAGAGTACATTTAACATATTTTATACAATCAATCGGACTTCTACTTTTTTTAAAAAACTCAGTGCTAACCTGAATTTGGATATATTTTTTTCAGGGAACTTCTTCAGGCTTTGTAACGTCTTTATTAAACGATGGTCATGCCGTTTGGTGACATTCTTGCAACTGTAAGCCATGAAACTATGATATAAAGAGAGTTACGTATGAAAACCTCAAAGCTTTTTTCGCTGTTACTGATTCTGATCAGTCTGACTTTACTCAGCGGTTGTTTCAGCCAGGCGACAACTTCCCCTGATGATCTAAAAACTCAAGGGGCTTTATTTGCCCAGGCGACCCTTACCCGTGTGGCAGTCCAGACGCAAATGGCTCCGACAGTCACCAGCCCAGTTGTGATTACTGACACAGCCACGTCTATTCCGCCGACCGCCACAGAAGTGCCTCCGACTGCAACAGAAGTGCCTCCGACCGCTACATCAATTCCCGCTACCGCAACCAAAGTTCCGACCGTTGCCATTACCTACATCACCCAGACAGCGACCCCAAAACCGGTTATGTCAGACACTACCCGGCTCAGTTTTGCCGCAGGAACCACTAACGTCACTAAAGAGGGCAGTGTAGCCTATGGCTCCAGCCAACGTTATGTTTTTTGGGCGGCTAAAGACCAATTAATTGATGTTTCAGTGTCAAGCGCTGAGAGTGTGGTGATTTCAATTTACAATGGCAGCGGTACGGTCTTATTGAGTTCCTCTAAAGGTTGGTCTTCCTACCGGGGTTACCTACCCGCTAATGGCGATTGGTATATTGACGTGAAAGCCAATCCCAATGCTGCCAATTTCTCACTCTACCTGGTTATTCCGCAGCGGCTGACCTTCCCCACCAATTCTTTTGGAATGACTGCAACAGGTAAAATTCCGGGCGGCGGTTCTCATGACTTTTTGGTGTGGGCAAACAAAGGGCAGACGTTAAAGGTCAGTGTTTCACCTTCAGACAAGCTGGCAATTTCAATCTACCATGTTGATGGCACCGTCCTTCTTTCCATGATGAATCCAACCAGCAGCTATGAAGGGTCCTTGCCTGAAGCGGGAGATTACTTCATTGTGGTTCATTCCGCTGCAGGGAACAACACGCTGGAATTCAGCCTGCCAATAGAGATCAAATAATCAGAAAATGAATTTGAAAACAGCCCAGGTTCAATGCCTGGGCTGTTTGTTTGATCCGATGCGACTTACTGCCGATACCTCAGCACAAATTGTTTTTGATAATCTGTTTCGATTGCGGTGGGAATATGCTGACGCACCCACTCGATAGATTCCTGAGGGGATAACCCAAGCAAATCCTGTGCCAGGCAGGCAACAAACATGCCAGTTCTGCCGATGCCAGCGTGGCAGTGAATTGCGATGGTCTCACCGGAACGGATCAGGTTTTCCACATACGCCAGGTCTTTATTCCAAGCGCCATGCGCCGGAGCGGAAAAATCAGCTACCGGGGCGTGGATAATGTTAATGCCAACCGAGCGGTAGCGCAAGAGCGGGTCCTCTTGAGCGAACTTTTCTAGATCTTCTTTAGGATTCAGTACCACTACTGATTGAATGCCAGCCTGTTGATAAAGTGACATGACCTGATCGGTGGGATCGAACAAGAAACTGCCAGGCATAACCGAACGGTAAACCTTGCCTGGTTGATTGAAGGGCAGCAGGGTAAAGAGCGGCGGTTTGGGGCGCTTCATGAAAGCGGGTAAGCGCAAGTTTCCCTGGTCATCGCAGTCCAATGCGAAGGTGGCAGTGACAGACTCTACTGGCAGAGGGCTTCCGTATAAGTGCGGGAAGAGCGTCGTGCCGCCTTCCAGGTTTTCATAAACAAGCGGGATACTGGTGCGTTCCGGGTCTATCTCCAGAACGATTAGATCTTCCAGATCCTTGTAAAACCTATTGGCAACTCCTTCAACCAAGTAAATATCAGAACAATGGATAAAACCGTCTTCAGAAGAAGACGTGGGGGTGTAGCCGCCCGAATTAAGGGCTTGGTCCCATTCGGTTTGCGAGGTGATGTGATAGATCATTGGTAAAATCCTTTCATGGGGTTGATTAAACCGCTGTTATTTTGTGGGATGCGCTGGCATTGATAATTTTCTGAACAACGCTGTAAAGCATAAGGCGATATGAGTGTAGATTTTAAGTGATAAAAATTTGACATGATTCTTTTCAGTAATATGCTGCTCAATTTTACATGTTTTTTGATCGCATCGAAAAGCAGGATGTTCCCACATAGATTTGATAATATTTTAAACGATGGATGCCCACACACGGATCGACTGAGAGATCAGTTAGACACCGCCTAAACTTTTACCCTCAGAATTGCATGCCGGCTTCGCTTCCGGGGTGCTAATATTTTCCTTTTTTCCTATCAAAATAAAGATTGGCGTGATATACTGTAAGGGTTAATTTGCTAAAGTGGCCGTATTAAAATCTTTTTAATAAAGGTGGTGTTAAATTAATTTGTAAAGCTACAGAAGGCATTCTGAGGAGGATCGGACAAGATGAAAGTTGTTGTAGACAAAGATTTGTGTCTTGGCTGCGGAATCTGTGAAGGTTTGGTTCCAGAAGTTTTTAGTTTGGAAAACGAGCCTTTTGCGGAAGTTCTGCTTGATCCAATTCCGGAAGAATTTTGGGAGTCTGTCCATCAAGCGGTCGCGGATTGCCCTGAAGGTGCCATCAGCGTTGAAGAAGACAGTGCCGGTGCGGATTTTGTGCCCCTATCCGATGAACAAATTATTGAAGAATTCGCAGACGAAACTGACGAAGAAAACGAAAATTAGATATTAAGGAGAAAAATGAGAGTAATAGTCGATAAAGATTTATGCATTGCCTGTGGAATTTGCGAAGGCATTGCCCCAGAGGTGTTTAGCCTACAATCAGAACCCTTCGCCGAGGTATTACTAGATCCTGTTCCCGAAGAACACCAGGATGCAGCCAGGGAAGCTTCCGAGGAATGCCCGGAAGGCGCCATTTCAGTTGAAGAATAACCTTTGCTATTGGCTGATTAGTAGTACACCGTCTGAAACAGGCGGTGTACTTGTTTATTGAATCAAATGGATGATGATTAGTTTGATAGAATTATCAAGAGTTAATAATGAAATTGTTATGAGTTTTTATCGTGTGACATGAGCATTGGCAAATGAGGACTACCCCCAAAATCCCATTGATTCAAACCAAATTAAGAACTCCGAGTCTGCGAAAGAGAATCGTGCACAGGCGTTTTTTCGCAGAAGATCTAGATGAGAGCAGCGTTCAGGGATTGGTATTGCTCTCTACACCCGCTGGTTACGGGAAAACGACTGCTTTGGCTGATTGGGCACGTAAAAATCCTAAAGGTGTGGGCTGGCTGACTCTGGAAAAGACTGATAATGATCTTGGAGTGTTTAACCACTATTTTGAGGCGTTGATTAACAATGCTATCGGCGCTGGTCATGGTGCTGAAATAAATGCCAGTTCTGAGGAAGATGAGGAAGTGCGCCTTCACCACATGGTGATCAATCTGGCCAATCAGTGTGCTGATATGGAAGGACCAATTACCCTCATCCTGGATGATTACCAAAAAATTACCAATGAACAGATTCATCAGGAGATCGCCTTCCTGCTGGCTCACTTGCCCCCCAATCTTCGTTTAGTTTTACTTACCCGAAAAGAGCCACCTTTTTCACTCGCCAAGCTACGGGCAAGCAATCAGATCCTCGAAATACGTGCCAACGAGATGGAAATGAATTTGGTAGAAACCTCTGAATTCCTGAGGGATACGAGAGGATTAACGGTTTCTGATGAAGATTTACTGTATTCCTCTCAAAGAACCGCCGGTTGGATTACCGGGCTGCAATTATTGACCCCTGCTCAGCTTAAAGAGACTACTGGAACAAATGACCATTTCAAGCGGCCTCACTTCAACCTTGCTTTGCATAATTATTTTTTGGATGAGGTGTTAAAAGAGGAGAGCTCGGATGTGCAGGAATTCCTGTTGAAAGTATCCGTCTTGAAGGAATTCAACGAGTCTTTATGTGATCATCTGATGGGACACAACCAGGAAGATGGTTGGAGCGGTGAAATGATTCGTACACTCTTTGCCCATAATCTGTTCTGTTTTCCAGTCGAGGCGGGTTCGGATTGGTACTATTTCCATCCCCTTTTTGCAGAATTTTTACAGGTTCAGTTGGACAAACGCTTTCCCGGTGCCCAAAGGGAGTTGGCAATTAAAGCCAGCGAATGGTTTGAGGATCATGAGATGCTCAAGGAATCCCTCAACCAGGTATACGCAATCAAAGACACAGGTCTGATCGTGGATTGCCTGGAGAAGATCACAAGTAAGTATATTATTGAAGGCAAAATCCTGGAATTGACCGAACTTATCAGCACCACAGATGAGAAATTGTTGGAATTAACTCCACTGCTGAGCCTGGCGCATGCTTGGGATTTGTTGACAACGTACGATTTTGAATCCAGTGAGGTCTGGCTTGAAAAAGCCTACCTTTTGGCACAAACTCCCGATGGCGCAAAGAGAATAGAAACGTTTCGAGATATCTTTTTTGGAATCTCAAAAATGATTGAATCCGTTTTAGATGCCTCCCGGGGGGAGGTTGATCAAGCTGAAAAACTGACTAACGAGGCGATGGCATTACTTCCGCAAGAAAACAATTTTGCCCGCGGTTTGACTTTGATGAATCATGCACTCATGCACAACCTTGAGGGAAAATACCCCGAAGCCATAGCTTTGTACAATGAAACCATCCAGATTGGTCAAAAATCCGGGAACTGGTTTGTGCAAATCTACTCGAGACTTTTGTTGGGAAGGATTCTGGAGGAATGTGGAAGGTTTACCGATGCCATGATGCATTTGGAGCGTTCCAGGGCGGTGATCAGCCGGCTGCAAGGAAAGTTCAGAAATTTTGACAGTTTTATTTGTAAAGAGATGGCGATCATCCATACAGCTCGCAACGAGCTGGTTGAAGCAGAAGAAGATTTCCAAGGTTACCTAGACTCCCAACCGATCCTAAGAATCTCCGCCGAGGATGTCAGCGCCCATCTCTGCCTGGCACGCTTTCACCATGCCAATAATGACCCGGGGGGAGCACAATTGGAACTAAATTTTGCCCGGCAGTTGAGCCTGTCAAGCGAAAGCGCTAAAGATGACCTGTTGGTGGACATGGCGGAGCTGGAAATTGACCTGCAGCATAATAGAGTCGAAAATGCTGAGAAGTGGTTTCGTCGTTACGGCAATTCCAGTGTAAAGAAACTTCCGTTTACTGTCAGGATTGATGCTCAGTTGAGTTGGGCCAGGCTTCTCTTAATACAGGGTAGGCAGGAAAAGAATTCTGAAAAACTTGTCCAGAGCCGAGAAACTCTTGCTGCTCTGCTGCCGACCCTGGAAAAGATTGGATTGTTAGAGCACCAAGTTAAGCTTTATACCTTATACGCCTTGATCGCTTACGAGTTGGGGGAAAAAGAAAATATGTTGGCTGCCCTAGGAAAAGCCCTTTCACTGGCAGAGACGGAAGATATCCGGCAAGTGTTCCTAGATGAGGGCGTTATCATGTCCCGCTTGTTGATCATCTATATGGCGGCAATAAAGCAAAATCGGGTTCCAAGAGAGAGCCCCAGCCTGACTTTTGTGTCGGATTTGTCATTCAGGTTTACTGGCAGAACGGAAGACAGTAAGGCTGGCCTGACTGCGCTGGAACAGGAAGCCTTTGAAGATCAGTTAGTGGTGGAGTTATTAACTGCCAGAGAAACAGAAGTCTTACAATTAGTGGCAAGAGGGCGATCTAACAGTGAAATTGCTCAGGACCTGTGCATCTCAATCAATACGGTCAAACGGCACCTCAACAATGTATTTATGAAACTGGGTGTGAACACACGGGTTCAGGCTATTCGGGTTGCCCGTCAACGCGGTTTATTGCCATGACCGTGCTTTCCATCTGTAGATGTGAGTTGTTAACCGCCACAAATTAATCCAGGTTGATACCAAGTTAATACTTCCTGACCATGTTATCCTTTGAAATTGGATATAAACTTTTAGTACAATGGAATTTCTGCTTTGTCGGGTTGAGTTTCGGTATACTGAAAGGTGCAAAGGGAATATATGAAGATTTTCATCATGAAGATTTTCACCAACAATCTTGGCATCACCGTTCTGGTTGATATCCTTGTCTGGGTGATATTTCATCTTGGGATAGGCTATTGGTCTTCACGCATCCCTGTGGATAGATTCGACTATGACAGTCCGTTTTATCGATCCAAACCCTGGGAAAAAGATGGAGAAGCATACCAGAAATTATTCAAGGTGCGTTCGTGGAAAAAGTATATCCCCAGTGGAGCTGCCTTGTACAAAGACGCATATGAAATTAAATACGTCATTGATTTTTCAGTGAACAATATCAAGCTGTGGCTGAAGGAAAGCTGCCGATCTGAGTTTTGTCACTGGGTCATGATTCTCCCTGGTTTCCTGTTTTTCTTGTGGAATCCCAACTGGTTGGCTTGGTTAATGGTAGCATACGCCATTTTGAACAATGCTGTCCCAATCATCATGCAGCGGTATAATAGACCGCGTGTTCGCAGACTATTGGAACGGCTGGAAGCAAAAGCAAACAACGTCATAAAGGATATGCCCATCCATGAAGACCAACAAACGCTTTCTCATTCTTACGAGTGATTCCGGTTTTGGCCATCGCAGCGCAGCCAATTCTGTGCTTAAAGCGCTTGAGGTCAAATATCCTCAGCAAGCAAAGGGGCTGATCGTAAATCCGATTTTGGAAACGGACATGCCCAAACTGGTCAGGCAAATAGACACGGGTTACGACAGCAGGGTCAAAAGCGCTTCAAAGCTTTATCGGTTTACTTATGAAATCAGCGATTCAAGACCAGTCAGCGAAGTACTGGAAAGTGCCCTGACTCTGATGCTGCAAAAAAATATCAAAGAACTGATCCACAACCTTAATCCTGATGCAGTCCTCAGTACTAACCAGATGTTTAACGCCCCGACTGGCGCTGTGTTGAAGGATCTGAATTTATCAGTACCTTTTTTTACCACGGTTACGGACCTGGCGGATGTTCATGCCTTGTGGTTTGGCAGCGGTCCTGACAGATATTTTGTTGCCTCGGACTGGGTCAAGATTAAAGCGCTTGAAAACAACGTGCCTGAAGACAGGATTACCATCAGCGGGGTCCCAGTGGACCCTGACTTTACCCTCAGCGGTCAAGAGAAGTCAGCATTGCGGGAGGGACTTGGTTTACAGTCTGATATTACAACAGTCCTTTTTGTGGGGAGCGTAAGGGTTTTCAATATTGTGCAAAGCCTTCAGGCATTGGAAAAAGTTTCTTGCCCGATCCAAGTGGTGGTAATCACTGGAGGGGATAAGAATCTGTTTGTGCAGCTCAGTGAATTGAAGTTCAAATTCCCCTTCTATTTACATGATTTTGTGACCAACATGCCGGAATGGATGCGAGCCGCGGACGTGTTGATTACCAAGGCGGGTGGATTGATTCTTTCAGAGGGTTTGGCTGCCGGATTGCCGAGTGTGATTATCAATTATCTGCCCGGACAGGAGGAGGGAAATGTGCGTTATATCCTTAGCCACCAGGCAGGGAGCTGGGTGCAAAATTCTACTGAAATGGCATCCGTGCTCAATTATTGGTTGAGTGATGATCAGAAGCGTTTGAAGATGGTGGCGTCCAATTCTAAGGAGTTGGGTCATCCAGACTCAGCCTTACAGATTGCTGAAGCATTGTGGGAAGCCAGCGAGAAACCAGTGTCATACTAAACAGGGAATGAGGGTTTAACCCATGAATGGACAGCCTCCACTGGAATCGACCGTACTGCCGGATGGCGGAATGGAAACCACCAAGACCAATAATCGCAAGTGGCTTAGCATTGTAATTATGTTGTTGATCACTGTGGGAGCGATCGTTCTTAGCAATTATTATGATTTTGCGGTAGTGGAAGCCTTCATTCAACAGAATCCTTCTTGGACCATCCTAATCAGCCTGGCAGTGTACCTGGTGCTTGGTATCACAGTCATCCCTTGTATACCTCTGACAATTTTCTTGGCATACACTTTGGATCCTCTCACTGCTATCTTGGTGAACGGCACAGGCATGACATTATCATCCATCGTGGAATACTATACTGGGAAAACCATCAATAACATGGTCGACCTGAATAAACTTCGCAGCAAGATGCCTCAGAAGTTCCGCAATATGCCATTAGAAGGGCCGGTATTCCAGTTGGTAGGCAGGCTGATCCTCCCGAAGCCCCTTGGCTTGATCAGCGGGGCGGTGCATGTTCCTCTAAAAACTTACTTGTGGACCAGTTTTGTGGTTAACACAATTGGCGGTGTGATCGTTTCGTATGGAGGTTTGGGAGTAATCAACCTTTTCTAAACATGACAAATTTGCCAAGGGGGAGTGTCACACTGCCAGGCTTTTGAATACAGGTAAGCAAATTTGACCTATTATCTGAAATTCTTGGGGATGTATTTGTCAGATAGACCTGCAGTGATGAGGGATTACTGCCAGTGATCCGCTTATGCGGAATCTGAAGCCATCAATTTAGCAACAAGATCAGGTTCTTTTTCCAGCCACTGGGTAATTTGGGATTTTGCCTGCTCATATCCTTTCGGAAAGAGTTCCGTGGATTTGGAAAAATCCGAGGACGGTGTATTTGAACCGGTCAAAGTCATGTGGTAAATTGGGATGCCTTGCGCACGCGCCAATTGAATTTCGAGGTGGGTGATCCGGGAGGTGACTGTGAATGTGACCCTGTCAATATATTGGTTGACAGAGTCACCCATGGAAGTATCGGGTGCGTTAAGATCCAGAGCTATGACTCCACCGGCACCCATCAGCAGGGCTGCTTCGATGGGAACGTTACTCACGAAACCTCCGTCCACCAGGTATTGCCCATCGATTTGCACGGGCATAAACCAGGGTTGGATGGCGATGGATGCCAGGCAGCCTTCCAGAATCTTCTCGCGGGGGTCCAAGCCGTAGATTACCGGGGAACCACTGGTAAGGTTGGCACTTACCACCCCTACCCGGGTTGAGTGAATATCTCTAAAAGTCAGATCTGGTGTGATTCCTATACTGGTTAAATAATCAATTGTTTTTTGTTGGGCGGAGGTATCAGGCTTGTGAATCATAGCCCTGATGATCAGGTTCTGGAAACGTGGATCCATCAGCTGCATATTTTCCACCTGCTTCCAGGCTGCTTCCATCCGGTCAATGGTACTCAGCTCTGTTCCCCAAATACCCAACCCAACTGAATTTAAAGCCCCAATGGAAGTACCTGTGAGAATATCAGGTTTGATGCCAGCCTCAAAAAGGGCTCTTAATGCGCCTACCTGAAGGGCGCCTTTGGAACCGCCACCCCCCAATGCGAATGCAACGTTAGGTTTCATTGAATCCCAATCCCTTTCTTGTAACTATATGATAGCAAAGTTATTTTCGATTGTCATGATACCAAAGTGGCAATCTGGTATTAACTAAAGAAAGGCAATAAAGGTTTACAAGTTGGAATGTGGCGTACAGTAAACCCCTTGCATCCGAGCCATTGCCCTGTATTTGTAATGTGTTGCGGATAAACTCATTTTGAACGGCTTGATTTTTCTGATTTCCTTGCACATCTTCTCAGCGTAATCTGCGTCCATGAGAACAGTAATCCGTGGCTGTAGACGTTTTGATTTTCCTTATCAGGGATATACGATATGATAAGAGCATGTTTTCGGGTAAAAAATTTGGCTCTTATCTTACGATCATAATCGTGCAAGTGGTTACTCTGCTGCTGCTGAGCTTATGGATGCCAGGCTTGCAGATCGAGTCGATTGGGGGTTCGTTGATCGTCCTGGCATTTTATTTGCTCTCAACGCTGCTTTATTGGTGGTTGTTTTTGAACTTCCTTTCGCAACTGCCTTATTGGTTTTACCCGATCATTTCCGGGGTACTGGCGGGGGGAATTTTGATGGTGCTTTCCAACCTGGTGCCCGGAATTCTTGTGGCGGACCTGAATACAGCTCTACGGATCACGATTGTATTGGCGGGAGAGACCTGGTTCCTGGCTGGGTACTTTTCTCTGGACTTGACCGAACAATATGATAGGCGTATCACCAGACCACTCGTGGCAAAATTAGGGAAGGTGGAAGAAACCAACATCCCCGGCTTGTTGATGCTGGAGATTGACGGACTAAGTGAAAAGGTCCTGAAAAAGGCATTGGAAGCTAATAAAATGCCGACCTTGCGACGCTGGATTGAACAGGGGAGTCATATTGTGGATGGCTGGGAAACGGATTATTCCGCCCAGACCGGAGCAAGTCAATCTGGCATACTGTTGGGAAACAATGATAATATTCCGGCTTACCGCTGGTGGGATCGCCAAGCTCGCCGCATGGTGCGAGTGGGTAATTATTGGGATGCAAATGCCTTGGAGGTGAAATTGACCAGCGGTGAGGGACTGTTAAGCCATGGCGGTGCTTCGCGAAACAACCTGTTTTCAGGAGATGCCGGAGAGTCTTTTCTGACTATGAGCACGATACTGACACTCGGGAATGAAACCGGACCCGGTTTTTATCTGCACCTGCTCAATCCATTTATTGTGGCGCGTATTGCTGTCAATTTTATCTATGGAGTGTTGAGAGAATGGGGGCAGGCGCTCTGGCAGCGGCTGCGTCGGGATAAACTACGGGTAAGATCCCGTAATTTTATGTATGGCTTCATACGCGCTGGAAGTTGCCAATTCCTGCAGGATGTAACCACTTTTGTTTTGACCGGGGATATTTTGCGAGGTCTGCCGACAATTTATGCAACCTATCTGGGTTATGATGACGTAGCTCACTATACCGGGGTCGACTCGACAGAAGCCTTCCAAACCTTAGCTGAAATTGACCGTCAATTTGCCAGGCTGGAGCATATTCTGGAGAAAACCCCACGCCCTTATCATGTAATTGTGTTGTCGGATCATGGTCAAAGTACAGGCGGGACTTTTGAGCATGTCTATGGCATAAATTTGAAGAAATTGGTGACCACTTCAATCCAAAAGCCGGCCGATGTTACTGTCGCTCGGGAAGTCAGTGAAGCTTGGGAAAGGATTGATGCTTTTTTATCCGATTCGTCTCATAAAAAGCGCAGAATGGTCAATCTGTTGCGCACAATGTGGGAAAGTCGGGCTCCTGAGCTGAGTGGCAAGAACGCTTTCAATCCACCAAACCGGCAGGTGTTGAAGGAGCAACCTGAAAAAACAGAAAAACCTGCCATGGCAGTATTCCCTTCAGGTTGTTCAGGGTTGATCTATTTTACCGGTAGCAAGGAACGTCTGACTTATGAAGAAATTCAAAATCGGTATCCGAATTTTCTCCTCAACCTGCTGAATCATCCCGGAATTGGATTTGTTTTAGTGCGTTCGGTAGTGGATGGAGATGTGGTGATGAGCAAAGATGGGGTGTATTTCCTGGACAGCGATTATTATGAGGGGGAAAACCCCCTGGCGAATTACTCTTCGCATGCGCCAAGCCTGCTGCGTAGGGAAAGCACTTTTCCGAATTGTGCTGATATTCTGATTTCCACTCGGTACGATCCCGCCAGCGAGTCTCTGTGCGGTTTTGAAGACCAAATCGGGCATCATGGTGGTCTGGGAGGGCAGCAAAGCAAAGCCTTCCTGATCCATCCGAAGGAATTGAAGGTGAGTGAGCAACCGATTGTCGGAGCTGAGGCAGTCTATCGGGTGTTGAAGGATTGGAGAGACACCTTACAGAACTCTGGTGCTCAGGACGAAACAAATTATTCTGAACTCCAGTTTGATTCACTGAACCTGAATTTGAAAGGATAATAATGCTTTCTCTGTGAGTGAAATTCACTGGTCGGATGGTGAGATTGGAAAAAGCCTACTCCAACTCAGGCAATGAGCCAAAAATGATACCAAAATAACACTTTTGCGTGAAGTAATTACTGGCTGATTTGACTATCCTTAGAATTATTCAGGATAAGAACTTTCTTGATGTACTTTTACCTTTATTATGTATTATGGAGAATGAAATGGCTAAAGATACTGAAACAACCGATGAATCAACCAAGGAAATGAACCTGCTCATGCGGAGTCTGATCCAAATGGGTCCGAAGATTACCCGCAACAAGCCGATCGTTAAAAAAGCGATGAGTATGGCTGAAAACTACTTTGTCAATGACAACAAACGCCGTCATAAAGAAGACCTGGCCACTGCTCCTGGTGTGATTGATGACCAGACAGCTTTGAGCCTTTCAATTCTGAACTCAGCCTACCATGCCCTGGCAGAACGCAAATTATCAGAGGCTACTTTGGAAAAAGCTGCAACGGTTCTCGGAAAAGATCTGCTGATAGAAAAGGACCTCCGGAAAAGAAAATCAGCCGAGTTTAAAGACAAGTATGGATTTCCCCAGCCATCTTTTTTGTTGATTAGCCCAAGCCATGCCTGCAACTTGCGCTGCACAGGTTGCTATGCCGACTCGGATGAAAAAGTTCAAAAGCTGGAATATGACGTGTTTGATAAAGTTGTCGGTGAGTCTTACGAGTATTGGGGCGACCAATTTGTCGTCATCAGTGGCGGTGAACCTTTGGCTTATCGCTCCCAGGGAAAAACCTTGCTGGATATTGCTGAAGCGCACCCCAACATGTATTTTATGTTCTATACCAATGGCACCCTGATCACACCCGAAATTGCCAAAAGGATGGCTAATCTGGGCAACATAGTTCCGATGATCTCTATGGAAGGCTGGCGGGAAAAGACAGATGCCCGCCGCGGTAAGGGCGTTTACGACAAGGTAATGGCTGCCATGGACTTGCTGTATGAGGAAGGTGTCCTCTACGGCACTTCATTGACTGTCACCAAGGATAATGCCGATGAAGCCGTTTCCGAGGAATTTATCAGCTACCTGTTTGATGAAAAGCACATCAGCATTGCCTGGGTTTTCCATTACATGCCCATCGGACGATCCTTTACATTGGATCTGATGCCAACCCCGGAACAGCGAATTAAGATGTGGGACCGGAGTTGGAATATGGTTCGTGAAAAACGCTACTTCATTGCCGATTTTTGGAATTCCGGAACGGCGGTTGGGGGCTGCCTCTCCGCTGGTGGGCATGGGAACGGTGGATATATGTATATTGACTGGTACGGACATGTTACACCCTGCGTGTTTGTGCCATATTCTCCAGTCAACATCAACGATGTTTATGCCAAAGGCGGAACCCTGGAGGATGTCTACCAGGCACCTTTCTTCAGCGATTTGCGTAAATGGCAGGTGGAGAAAGCTCAAACAACCCATAATTCCAATCTGATGAATCCCTGCCCCATTCGGGATCATAATGCGGACTTACGTCAGTTAATTGCAAAACATGAACCCGATCCAATTGACAATGCTGCTGAAATTGCCATCCAGGATGCTGAATATGCTGCCGGCATGGATTCGTATGATCAAAAATACCAAAAGATTGTGGATACGGTCTGGCAAAAAGCTTACATCGAAAATGTACGCCTGAGCTCTGACGAATTGGACGAAATCGTTACCAAAATCGAGGAAGATCAACCTGTAGAGATTGAGTAACGGTATAATTTACCAGGCTGTTTGAAGGAAAAATGCAGGTTTCTTGGAAGCAGTTCGGCAGGTGAAGAGAAAAGAATTCTGAACGTGATGTGTTTAATTTGCTAAAGTCTGGTATAATTATATTAAGAACAAGAATGAATTTTAATCTTGATGGGGCCGTCAAATCCAGGAGTTTGTTAGGAGTAATTCCTACAAGCAGGCAGATGTGGCGATTAAATAATTGACCTGCAAACCGGTCTGGACAGCCGGTAAAGAGGGCGGCTAATTTCTTGCAGTAATAGAGAGGGGGGCAAAAGAGGCTGGGTATTTTATTCAGCCTCTTCCATTTAATCTATGGTCAATTGTTTTATGGTTAATCAACCAAGTCGTTCAAATCTGGCCTTACCATACCAAGCGCAACTGCTTTTGCCAGAACTTGCAGGCTGGTCTGAGCATGGAATTTGAATTTTAGGTTGGTAATATACCCTCGGACTGTGCGAACGTCCAGGTGGAGTTTGTGAGCCGCCTGAGCGGCAGTATAACCTCCGGAAAGTAGTTGCAGCACTTGGTTCTCGCGAGGGGTGAGGTGGATGTGGGGAATATCAGGCAGGCTTTGCGCTGGCGTAATGATCACCCGAGTTCCCGCTTGCAGGGCACACCAGACAAAACTGCGGTCAAACTGGGCATCCAGGTAGGTTTCATAATCTCCGGAATTTATGGCACGGGTAATTTGCTCAGGCGTGTGGGGGTGTTCAAGCACACGGACGTTATTTTCAGCGCTGAATACAAAAACCTGGGTCATATCGCCATCCTCTACTGTTAGTAGAATATATGTTCTATTATCCAGGTAATAATCCTATTTGTCAAGATGAGTCTTTCGGAAGGTTGCGAGCTGCTAGTTCTCTTTTTTGAAAATACCGCTTGGCGGGGTAATCTGGGAGCAACTTAAAAATCAGTTTGGATTTACCTGGGGACGCTTGGATAGGCGGTCCAAAGAAATGAATGCCAGCACGGACGCCAGACCTACCAGCGCACCAGCATACCAAGGCGCCCTCATGCTAACGTTGTCAGTCAGGAAACCTGCCCCAAAAGGTCCGATGGACATGGCAATGTTCCAGGTCAGCCCGAATAACCCGAGATAGCGGCCGCGTTTATCGGGCGGTGCCAGGTTGGCTACAAAGCTGGTGGCGGTGGGGGCGGTAATAAGCTCGCCTATGGTCATCACGACCATGCCTACCCAAAATCCCCAATAATTGTTGCTCAGTCCCAGGATTAACATGGAAGCTGCGTAAAACGCTGCGCCTGCCGGTAGAACATGTGTAGTGGGGTATTTTTGGGTCTGACGGGTGACCAGAAGCTGCAGAAAGACCACCATCAGGGCATTGGTGGTTGGGATCCAGCTATAACGGGTTTCACTGATGCCAAAGTTTTGTTTAAGGTAGACTGCCAGGAATGACCACATCAGTGTGCCGCATACTTCCATCAGAGTGAAAGCACCAATCAGACGGGTGAAGAGGGTATTTTGGAGAGCCTCCCGAAAGACTCGCAATTGGTCTGTGAGAGTCTCAACTGGTTTTGTCGAATCGGGTGCATTGGTTTCTTTCAGGAACAGAACGGTGATAAACCCGAAAATACCCAGAGCCAAGGCGGCGGCGTACATCCCAAAGCTGTAAGAGATTGACAGCACCAAACCGCCCAGAACCGGTCCCAGGGCGACCCCAATATTTCTACCCATGCGTACAACAGCGAAGGCTTGGGTGCGTTCTTCAGGGGAAAACATATCTGCCAGCATGGCATCCGAACCTACACGGAAAAGCGGATTGAAAACACCTGCGAGTACCATCAGGATGGCGAAATGCCAGTATTGGGTAGCAGGAATGTAAGCAAGGTAGACCAACGCATGACCAAATAATCCGACCGCCATGACACCTTTACGCCCGAAGCGGTCCACCAGGGAGCCAGCCACAATGGACGAGATCAGTCCGGCTATGGAGTTGATTGACATCAAACTGGTAACCGTGGTCAGCGGCAAGCCCAGGCGTTCGCTGGCATAGATCATTAGGAAGGGCCAGATCATGGTGGTGCCGGTGGAAGAAATCACCAAACCGGCAAACATCAACCAAAATTGTGGAGAAAAATGTTTGCGGGTAACGGCGGCGGTCATGCTGGCTTGATCCTGGGTTGTGATGTGAATGGCGTCAATATTAGCATATTGCGACCCAGAATGCAGAAAATTGCTTCATGGAACGGTTGAAATTGAGCGATTAGGGTGACTGAAGGGGGAATGCAGATTCGCAGGTGTATCCCAGGGGAGCCAGAGGAATATCGTAGTGATAAATATCGAAATAAAGCAGGAGCGGTTCCGCTAACCCAGCATAATTAATCTGATAGGCATCCACGATCTCATCCTGCTGATTGTAGGATGCAGTTTGGCGGCTGTAGAAGATTTCTTCGTTGGCAGGTCCGCGCAGGGTGTTCAGGTAAGCCTCCATGCGCGAAATGCCGTCATACAGGTTTATATTCCCAACCTGGATGGGTTTTTCCGGGCTGAACCCGTATTCCGGGTCGCTGGATACCCGGCAGGTGGCTTGTGAAGGCTCGTCGTTGAAACTGAGGCTGGAGAGTATTTTATCAAAGGCGTACTTTCCGGAGCTTTGCCACAATTTGGTGGATTGGGCATCAGCCGCGAGGCCAAGCAAGCTGAAGCAGCGCCCCCCGGGATAAAACACAACCAGGCTGCCGATCATGGGTTTGGAAAACAAGCTGCCGCTCAGATCGGTCTGCAACCCTTCAAAGCCCGCGGATTGGATAGCTTGTGCCGGAGCAGCAGTAAAATCGGGAATGTCTGCTGCCATGCGCTGCAGGAGCCTCTCCTGACAAGCCCGGGCGTCAGTGTTTGTGCCAGCCGGCTCACTGACCAAACTAAAGAACAGAGTTTCCTCCGCGTTACTCTGGCTGATCTTTTCCCCATTAATTTCCAGGCTCATGGGCACCCCCGTCGAATCCCAGATGGTGATGGGTTGGAAGGTGAAAGCGCCTTCAGGCACAGGGACAGCTTCCCCGAGCTGAATCAGGCTGGCCGGGTTGGGTGTGGCTGTGGGAGTTGGTAAAGCCGTTTTGCCAAAGGGGGGGACGTAGATGGGAACTTCAGTCGCGGGAGGATTGAGCCCCGGATAATTACAAGCAGTTAAGAGCAAAATCAGGATGGGGAGGCATGATAGCAGAGGCGAAAGAGGGCGGAGCTTGTTCATGGAGTTGGAGTGATCTCATAAGCAGAAACCAAGTGGAATTCCTCCAGCATCTTGCGAAAAGTGGGCAAAAAGGTATCCCAGGTTTCGCTGTCTGCCAGACCTATGAAAGCCAAAGCATAAGCGGGCATTGCTACCATAACCACCCGCCCGGAAAGATAGCCATCTTCGTAGGGCTTGGCGAAATCCAGCAGCAGGGCGGGGCGTTTATCCACCTTGGTTTCCCCTTCGTTGATGACCTCGTAGCTATCGTCCAGGTATTCTTTTAGGAAAGGCTCAAACAGAGCAGTGGCTTCCTCGACGTGTTCCTGAGTATCCATAGAGAAGGTGGGGGTGGTGAAAACCACCACGTGCAGTTCCGAGATGTCGCCGGAGTAGTCGGGAGGGGTCAGTGATAAAACGCTTGTATCGGGTTCGCTGGTGCTTTGCCAACCTTCCGGAATGGCGAAGGTAAAGCGGCCGGACGGGTCTTCGTAGGTTTCTAAGGGCAGGCTTTCTTCGCTCTGGCTGGAGCAGGCAGAAAGGCTGGGGAGCAGGAGCAGGAATATGGCAGACATTAGGAAGGCTTTATGTGGGTTCGTCATTTGAATGGATTGTATCGCAAAAAGGTACGGGATGCGGGGTTAGTTTAATTAGCCCTGGTAGGTGGTGCGTTGGCAGATTTGGTCGAGTGTGAGTTGTGCCCGTCTATAATTATTAATTGTTAACGAAATCCAACACAAGTGGCATAAGCTTGTCATTCGCCAAATTTACTAGTTAATATTTGTAGATTCCCTCTTATAAAGTCAAGAAGAGAGGTTGACTTGGGAACCATAATCGACTGTGTGATGGCTCATCGACCCACCCAGACGGTCATTGCAAGCTTATTTTGCATGGAAATCTCTTTTTTTGGTCTGTGCGAGACCCTCTGGAGCGTGTCACCAAAGAATAATTCAGGTAAATATGCCTGACTTGTAATAGCTTTTACCCTATAAGGAGAGACTGCTTCGCCGAAGACTCGCAACCATAGACTGCATGGTTATGATGGGTTTCGCTGACGCAATATATTTTTAGCGGATGCAATCCCAGCTCAACCCATCCTATTTCATTTTTTATAGGTTGGTGTTGAGCGGGTAAGGAATACTCAATAGCCCAAGATTGCCCTCCAACGAAACCCAACAATGTAATCAGGTACATATTACGGCCGGGCAGGGTGTTTTTCGACCTGCTCCCCAGCGGAAGTACCGCAAATACCTTTCCCGCTGGTCCCCGGTTTTTTATTGCGAAGCAGAATACCGCGCAGCTTGCTCCGCGGGTAGGAATCGCAAAGCCACCGATATTTATTGTCATGCTGAACGCAGTGAAGCATCTTGCTTTGGCGTTTGTACATGATTATGAGGGAGTTCCTTTGTACCTTAGGATGATAAATTTGAATTGCACCGATCTTGATATTGAGCATAATATTTGATCCAAGCGTTAGGGTGAATTCTCAACCCACCCGGGCGATCATTGCGAGCCTCTTTTGCGTGGCACTCTCTCTTTTTTTGTCTCTGCGAGACCCTCGGAGATAGTTTCCACGGGCAGTTCAGGTACTGGAAAATATGTCTGGGCTGAAGTGACTTCAACCCTAAAAGGAGAGATTGCTTCGCTGAAGGTTTGCAATGACAATTTTAAGTTTGGTTGAGCGGATATAGAAAACAGGATACCGCTGGAATTGTTCCCTCAGCCCAACTTTTGCAGATATTGGACATTCTTCCGCGCGCCCAACTGGCCCGAGTCTCTAAGACATCTCAAGAAGAAAATGATCATTCGTCCCAATAAAACCTGTCTGTCATTGTTTATCTGTTCGGGAAAGGATAACGATATAATCAACCAGAATGAAAACAAGCAGCAACAAAGCCGATGAGATCATTTATAGCCGCCGGAAGCATCTGGCAATCAGCGTTTTACCGGGGGGCAGGGTGGTGGTGCGGGCGCCGCTGCGCACCAGCCCGGCGCGGATTGAAGCCTTCCTGAACGAGCAATCTGATTGGATTGACCAGGCGCGATTGAAGATGAGCAAAGTGGCGCTGCCGTCTGCGCCTTACCAATTCCGGGAGGGGGAGCTGATCTGGTTTCTGGGAAAGCAGTACCCGCTGCACCTGGTTGAGCGTGTACCGGGAGGTTTGAGTTTTGAACCCGGCAAGGGTTTTTTGCTGGAAAGGGGGCAGCAGGCACGCGCGGCAAAGCTTCTGAGCAGTTTTTACAAAGAAGAAACTCGCCGGCGGGTTTCAACCTTGGTGGAAAGGTACGCCCAAAGCGAGGGCTTTCGGCCGACAGGAATCCGCATTACCAGCGCGAAGACTCGCTGGGGTTCCTGCAGTGCCAGGAATTCCCTCAATTTCTCGTACCGACTGGTGATGACCCCGCCGGAATGCCTTGAATACGTGGTGGTGCACGAGCTGGTGCATACGCGGGTGCGCAATCACTCCGTGCAGTTTTGGGGGCAGGTGCAGCAGATTTTGCCCGATTATAAGCAGCAGCGCCGGTGGTTGAAGCAGAATGGCATCAGGCTTCCGGAAGGGTAGACCGGGGGGAATCTTTCGTGGTTTCGTAGTGAGGTGGGAAAGGGATTCAAGTTTTAGTTGAAGGTACTGTTGAATGAATTGATTTGAATTACAATAGATTATTGGAAAAAATTGAAACGGAGGGTTTTATGGTCAATAAAGAAGTCATTCCGGCGTTTGATCTGCTGCTTGAAGAGTTGTCTTCGATCATTCCTGAGTTGAAAAGACAGAATTCCCAGTTTATTGAAGAAAAAAGGTATCAGGAAGCAGGAAGCACATCAGGTTATTTCCAAAGTGGAAGCTGTGGAATTGTATATAACCAAGGTACAGGCACTAAAAGATGAGTGGATCCGGATGAAAGTGCCGGTCTTTAAAAAAACAAACCCACGAAATTCCAAAAGAAAAGTTAAAAACTCAAGAATAACAACCACCAAACTTGAGGAAGGCAAACGGACTGCGAATGAAAAGTTTAAAATGCCAATTCTTCAAGCGCTGGTAGACTCGGGCGGCAGACTGGTTTTTTCTGATCTGATTAGCAAATTAGAAATATCTATGGCAGACCAACTTAACGACTTTGATCGGCAGCCATTACCTTCTAGCGAGAAGACCATTCGCTGGAAAAACAATGTTGGTTGGGCAAAAAAACCGCTTCGTGATGCAGGCTATCTCTCTGGCACAGCCCCAAATGGTATTTGGGAAATTACCCCGGCAGGCAGAACCGTTTTGGAGCGAAATAGAATGGGCTTGGCTTTGCCAGAAAACTCGCACCTTCTTGCTAAGTTAAGTGATGATTCAATTGCTCAAGGTCAGTGGGAACTAACCCCAGGTGATTATGACCTTGCCTTTCACTTGCGACAAAAACCACGGATAACTGTACTCATCTATGAAGCAATCCAGGGAAAGATTCTATCCTTATCAGAGGACATTCGAGAAAGTTGTAAAAAGAAATACGTAAGATACTCTAAAGATGGCAGGACTTTTGTTGAAATCCATGTCCAAGTTAACCAATTGAAGCTGTGGGTTTGGCAATCTTACAGCGAGATAGATGATCTGCAAAGGCTCTGCCGCGATGTCAGCCATATAGGTCATTATGGCAATGGGCCAACTGAGATTGTCCTATCTGCATTTGACCAGGTGGACTATGTTTTTGAGCTTATCAAACAGTCCTACAAAAAGGTAATCCCACTGATTCCAGAACGAACGATCTAAATTCTCGAACTCAACAGGTTCAATTTATGCCAGTGCCAGGTCATAAACCTGATTGCGAAACATATATCTACAAGATCACTTGTCCCGATTGCAGACAGCTGGTTTGGCTCTTTGGATGCTCATGCGGTTCAAAGGTATTTTTTAATGAGATCGGCCCTCCCTGGCCGCGACATGCTGATACCTGCTGGAAATATCAAATCAGACTGCTTTTACAGGAGGGAAAATCTCCAGATCAGATTAAGGCTCTGATTTATGTAGCCAGCTCTCAAAATGGAGATGTGATTTCCGATGAAGTAAAGAACTATTTACAGAAAATTAGTTTCTCTGGCTCCCTTTTGAAAAATGAGATACTGCCTTCAACCAATTACACGGACATATGCGGAACATTAAAGGAGATCCATCAATGTAATATATTCAAACGATTGGATATTCCCCATAATATTTTTATGGAACGAGTCTTGGGTAGATTCGGGAACAGGGCTTTATCTGAATTGGTTGTTCAAAGCCCTGCTACCCGTAATAATATGATTGATCAATGGACATTTCTAGTTGAAACAGTTGAGGTGGATGGGTACAACCTTTGCCCAGGAATGACTGTTTTTGCCACCTTGATTGGTGAAAGGATATTTGACGGAGCAATGTATTGGGTTGCAGATTCCATCGATTGGAAATAAGACATTTATGGTTTCAAAAAAGTAAATATTGAAAACGATCGATTGCACTACATTTTCCGGGGTTGCTTATTAATAATTTCTATTGAAACGAGCGGGCGAAACTTTTGAGTGGGCAATCCTCAGCAAGGTATTTGTTTAGGGGGCTGCCGGAGGGGTAAATACCAGCAGGGTGTTGTTAAGGGCATCGCTGACCCATATTTCTCCATTCTGACTGATGGCAATGCCGCTGATCACACCCATCAAATAGGAGTTATCATAGCCACCCCAGAGTTGCAGGAAGTTCCCCTGCTGATCGAAGCGGATGATCCTGCCCAGGTCCGGATCAGTGATAAAGACCTGGTTATCGGAATTGAGAGCGAGAAAGGGTTTGTTGTCGAGGGTGTCGGTATTCCAGGCATCCACTTGCCAGGAAAGTACGCTGGTGTAAAGGGTGTAATCGGCATTCGGCTCAAATACCTGCACGCGGTTATTCCAGGTGTCTGCCACGTATATCCTACCGAGAGCGTCCACCGCGATACCAACCGGTTCGTCTAACTGGCCAGCAGACATTCCTAATCCGCCAAATTGGGTCAGGTAATTGCCCAGGCTGTCAAAAACCACCACGCGCTGTTTGCCGGTGTCGGTCACATAGACTCTGCCATCGGCATCCACTGCAATTCCGCGTGGACCCCAAAAGGAATCGACCACACCAGAGACCTGGAATTCACTCCACATGCGTACGAACTCTCCGTCGGGAGTAAAGACCTGGATGCGGTGATTCCAGGTGTCTGCTACATATACCAGACCGTCCGAACCGACTGCTACCCCCCAAGGTTCATTGAAGGTACCCTGCGGAGCTGTGCCATCAAGCACGTTGGCATAGCTTCCCCAGGCATTAATGAATAAACCGGTTGGATCCAAATGGACAATGCGGTGATTGCGAGAGTCGGCCACGTAAAGGCTGCCATCGGCTGCGGCAGCAATACCACGGGGGGACAGAAAGGTACTATCCCCAGCTACACTGATCACGCGGACTGGATCGAGGCTGATTGTGTCGCCGGCATAAGGATCCACTTTAGGCGTTTCAGGCTCGGGGGTGATGCCATACTCCCAAATCTGAGCGGCAACATCTTTGCGTATATACATCCGCATGGTGTCAGAAGGAGACCAGGTGGCAAGCGTCAGGCTGGAATTTCCGGTAAGCGCGGCATACTCGGTATAGTCCCGGTTAAACCAAATCTGCCAAAGAGCTGAGCGCATGGCTGGCTGTTTTACCATTTCCCAGACTGTTCCCAGTGTCTGGTTGCGGTAGCTTTCCATGGGCCACCACATACGCTTGTACTCGTACATGTAATAGTCATCCCCTACCAGCGGTTCGATTTTGGCGTAATTCTTCGTTCCCACCAGGATGATGGGACAATCTTTCAGATCTTTGGTAATCGTATCTCCATACCAGTGGCGATTGGGGTAATCCCGCAAATACCACCAGAAGGGGTAAAGGGTGTCGTTATCATAAGCTACAGCAATCGACTTGTCGCCATACAGGCGCTTGGAGATAGTTTCAATCTGTTCAAGTACGTCCTTCATATCTCGGGTGGAATGTGCGTAAACCAGGAACTCCTTGGCATTATCGTAGTTGATGTAGGCTGCGCGGTAAGCCGTACGGAAGGTGAACACGCTTAAGATGGCGAAACCGCTCAATACGACCAGTTTGGTGAAGGTTTTACCTGTCCAACCTTTCAAGAAGTGGACCAGACCGGCAGTACTGCCAAGCACTCCGACCAACGCCAGCAGGAAGGTGCTGGTTGCCTGCAATTGCACCAATTCCTGGCCTTGAAAAGGCGGGGTAGCGCCTGCCAGTGAGCCAATCAGATTGCCAAATGAAAACAGGAAAATGACAATTAAGAGCAGAACCAAGGCGCCTTTCTTTTGGCGAACTTCCTGCCAGTTGGTTTTTTCCACTAAATAGCCCAGACCCCAAGCAGCAGCAAGGATCATAGGCATGGTAATGTGGGTGGTCAGCCAAGGCATGCGCTCGCCTGCAAACGAGAATGCCAGCAGGCTTATCAGGGACCAGTAGAGCAGCAGTATCACGGTTGGAATGGAAGAAGCTCGGGTGGTATCCTGTGGCGGCTCGGTAAAGAGACGTTTGTGCCAGGGCAGCTTCTCAACTTCGGCTGGTACTTCTGCATCCGGTTCTTCTGAGGAATTGACTGCTTCTGTGTAAAGAGGTTGCCCGGAAGGCACTCCTTCAGCCATAACAGCTTGGTTCTGGTTTTCAGGTGTGTTCAGCCATTCAGCCAGATTATCGGAGGCAGTCAGAATATAATTCTCACTCTGCTCTTTCGTGCTTTCAACAGTTTGGTCGTGCGTCTGTATGGCAGGCTTTATTGGGGAGGCAAAGGGATTTTCGGGCTTGCTGGTGAATAGACCGCGTGTGGCGGCAATAATCAGGGTCACGATGGAACCAAGCGCCGGCAGATATTCATACATGGGAATCTGCACAAAAGCATAGTAATACAGCGGTTGCGTTCCGCGCTGAACTTCCTGCTGAGACATCCAATAGCCTAAAGCCGCTACCAACCCTTTGAAGAAGCCTTCGCCATGCGTAAAAAAGGTGGTGTAAAAGACGATGAAAATACTCCAAAAAATGACCGCACACCGTAGCCAAACTTTGCGATTCCACATCATCCCCAGCAGCATGGAAATCAGCCCTAAGATGCAAAATACAAAGGCTGAACGAATGATGCCAGCCTGGGAGTAGTCTAACGGATCAAAACCCAGTAAGTTGATTGGAAGGGCGGTCAACAGGGGCAAGACCAGCAGCAATTGCAGAACGATCAGATCAAAACTGCGCATGCGGCGGATTTGCTGCATACCTACTCCCTTGACCAGAAAGACTATGGCTGTAATGGCAGCTACAACCATGATGATCGCAGTTATCATGAAAGGCAGGTTGGCTGTTAGAGAAGCTGTTTGGGTTCCTGTTTCTGCGGTGGGACTGTTTTGGCCGGAAAGCATGTAAAAACCAACCGCCAATACGCCAGAAAGTAGGGCAGCGCCGACGGCAGCAGTACAGATTTTTTTGGTTTGTTGATCTTTCCAGCGTTTTTTTAACACTTCAGCAATGAACAGCAAAACCAGGAAGACCAACGCTTCAGCGGTGAAGATATAGGATGTGGCTTTATCGGAGTAGTGCATGGCGGTAATGAAGGTAAGCCAGTAAAGAAATTTTACCTCGCCACCTTCCAGATACCTCAGGAACAACCACAACATGACCAAACCCCAGAACACAATGAAAATCTCGTTGCGGGTGTAGCGACTGTAAAAGAGGATGTAAGGGGAAATCATGAACAAGAAGCCACCGATTAGGGCACCTACCCTGCCCAGGTATCTCCTCCAGGCAAAAAGGGTGAAAACAACGACTGCCACGCCAAAAACAGCGGCTGGAATGCGGGCGCTGAAGTCTGAGTCCCCGAAAATGAAGTAAGACAATGCAATGGCATGGAACTGGAAGGGACCATGGGTGACAGGATCGTAAACGTATGTTTCAATGGTGTAAGAGGGCACCACATGATTAACCTCATCGTGGGCCATAGTACGTGCGCCCAGGTCAGAGAAGCGGGTGATGACAGTCAGGGTAATAATCAGGATGATGAGCAATTTTTCGATGGTCAGGGAAGGCCACCATGACACCACAGTCTTGTCAAGCCAGTGGTCTTTAGATTCTGGCAATGGGGACGTGCTTGTTTCAGCAGTCATATCGGGTTCTCCGCAATGGATACATTTTTCTAATTTTAAAACTATACTTTACTCTCTGAAAATCAGCAAGGTCAGGCAGCATTTAAGAAGCACTTATCCTGTTGGCTGCTTTTTTTGTGGTGAAGCTAAACAGGCGAAGTAAAGTACAATAGCAGTCATGAAACCTTATCTTAAACGTTTATTCGCACAGGCGGTTTTGTTGCTGTGTTTGATCTGCATTGCCGCCTGCGAGCAAATTAGAGGAACCGAGACCGCGACTGCTGACCCCGACATGCTCCTTCAGACAGCTGTGGCGGAATCCTTTCAGCAGACCCGGGCACAGCTTCCCACGGCAACCCAGCTTTCTGAACCTACCAGCACCGCCACGGCACTTCCTACCGCCATTCCTACGATCGTGCGTTCGCAAACCTTAGAAATATCTCCTACTGATTTACCGGACTGCCACCGAGTAGGTGCGGGAGCACCCTTTGACATTACCATCCCGGATGACAGCCAGCTAAAACCTGGTCAGGGTTTTACCAAGATGTGGCGGCTGGTTAACACTGGTTCCTGCAAGTGGACCCGGCTTTACCAATTAGTCTTTTTCTCCGGGAACTCAATGAGCGCCATCCAAACGCACAAACTCCAGAGTGAAGTATTACCAGGCGAGGTAGTGGAACTCAGTGTCGAAATGGTTGCTCCCTTCGAGCCAGGTTTTTACCAGAGCAATTGGATGCTGCAATCACCGGAGGGCGAGTTGTTTGGCTTGGGCCCTAATGGTGACGCACCTTTTTGGGTGCGAATTGAGGTGGTAGGTACTTTCACACCCACTATCCAATTCACACAAACTCAAACCCTCACAGTGACCCCGACACCCACTCTCTCTCCAACTCTGGATTGGACTGCAACTCCCAGCATAACACCAGCCCCTTCTTTTACTCCAACGCCATAAACAAGCCGTTGAGCGGGAGCTGCCGCAGAACCTCTCCTCATTGAAAGGTAGTCATGGATGAACGATTATATTGAATTCAATTCTAAAATGTGGGATGCCTTAAGTCTGGGCAGGAACACTTGGACCATTCCAGTTACCCATGAAGAATTTATTATGAGCCAGCAGGGAAAGTTGATCATTTACCTGACACCGGAAAAACCGGTGCCTTCGGATTGGTTCACAGGACTGGGGAAAAAAGTATTAGGACTTGCCAGTGGAGGCGGACAGCAGGGAGCATTGCTTACTGCCTACGGTTATCAGGTCACCATTCTGGATAATTCTCGGGCACAATTAGACTCAGAGAAGCTGGTGGCTGATCGGGAAGGCTATCAGATCAACCTGATCAAGGCAGATATGACCAAACCTTTCCCCTTTGAGGATGAGAGTTTCGATTGGATTGTCAATCCTGTTTCTAACAGTTTCATTGAAGATCTGACTACCATGTGGAAAGAATCTTTTCGGGTCTTAAAGCATCGCGGGGCATTGATTACTGGTTTCGCCAACCCGATTTTATATCTGTTCGATGACGCTGACATGGAAGCAAGCGCTACCACCCCGCTGGTATGCACTAATCCATTACCTTACAACGGCAGGCTGTTAGAAGCGCAGGGCAGACCCATCGGTATGGATGAAGGCTATCAGTTCAGCCATACCTTGGAGACTCAACTTGGCGGGCAGACTAAAGCCGGCTTTTTGATCAAGGATTTTTATGAAGACAACGACAGTACCTGTCGGTTGAGCCAGTTCTCCAGCTTGTATATGGCTGATCTTGCCATCAAGCCATAAATATACTTATACTTATGCAGACTAGACTTTGTTTAACAGTCATGGTTTTACCGGCGGTTCACGTGCCTCAACACCCGAAGCGGATCATCACCGATGGGGAAGCTTTGCCCGGCACCTATACAAATTATAGACCCCGATTATTTCAGGAGTTAATATGACATCTACTTCAGAAAACCGCATGGAAAATATCACCCGCCGCTGGTGGTTTTATCTTATTTTTGTTCTGGTATCTTTTATCCCTGCCTATACCGAAAAACCATATTTCCCGTGGGATACGAACAAAGTTATTATGGAGGTTCTCTCCAACCCGGTCATTTATTCCTTTAAATCTCTGTATGCTTTGTTCAAACTGGTTCCATTGATCCTGATCATCAGTCTGGTGCTTTTCAAAGGGAAGACCACGCGGCCATTCTATCTTTGGGCAGGCTTTAATCTTCTGATTACTGGAATCTTTCAAAACATGAGCCGAACCTCCTCATACGGGTTTACTGTCTTGCCCGGAAATATTCTCATGTTTGTGTTCCTGGCGGTGATGTGGTTTGTTGCCGCCTACAAGCAGCCCACTGACAGCCTGGATCTATCCCAAAAAGCACCCAGGTGGCGGTATTGGGTGGTCCTTCCGGCAATTCTGGCTTTCTGGTTCCCTATGGAAATTGGATCGGCGGGGGTTCCTATTCCCAGTTTTACAGTTTCCGAGCTGTTTGCCAATGAGGCTGGATTGACTTTTTGTATGATGATGGCAGTCTACAATGCAGTTCTGGTGCTTGCCTACCCGCGGGTAGACATTCCCATGATGCGCGTTTCGGGTGTAACGGGTTTCGTGATCGCATTGTTGAACGGCATCCAATTCCTGTTATCTCCCCAATATGGTCTTTGGATGGCTATCCTGCACATGCCTCTTTTATTCATATCCTTGAATACCCTGCTGCTTTCTTTTCCAAAAAGAGTCCAAAACTGAAAAATTCCCAGAAATACGATAAGATAATGGAAATTTGCCCTGAAACAAGGAGTAAAACCATGAACGACCTTCTTCTCAACCCCGATCCTGAAAACATGTTGGGTTACATCGATGCCCTGCCTGATGACCTTGAAAAAACCTGGCAGTTGGGGCACGAACTGGCTCAGCCTGAATACCCGTCAATTGATCGCATGGTGATTGCTGGTATGGGCGGGTCTGCTATCGGTGGGGATCTATTGGCAGCTTACCTCTCCCCGACGGGAACCATCCCGATTGTTTCCCACCGGAATTATGGGCTGCCAGCCTGGGCAAAAGGTGAACACACTCTGGTCGTTTGTTCCTCTCATTCGGGCAACACCGAGGAGACCTTAAGCTCATTCCGCTCTGCCCTGGAGCAGGACTGTTCGGTAATGGTCTTGACTACGGGGGGCAAATTGCAGGCTCTAGCTCAGGAGAATCATGTACCAGTGTGGATTTTTCAGCATTCGGGCCAACCCCGCACTGCTATTCCTTACTCCTTTGGCTTACTTCTGGCTCTTGCCTGCCGGCTGGGACTGGCAGTAGATGCGGAGGCAGAAGTTGCAGATGCGGTGGCGGTCATGCGTGCCGCTCGGGCTGGCTTGACTGCCAGCACAGAGCTTTTTGCCAACCCAGCCAAGCGCCTGGCTGGTCAGTTGCTGAACAGAAACATTGCGATTTTTGCAGCAGGAGAGTTGGAAGTGGTTGCGCGGCGCTGGAAGACCCAGATTAACGAACTTGCCAAAGCCTGGGCGTCTTTTGAGGGGCTGCCGGAATCAAATCACAATACCCTGGCGGGTCTGCTCAACCCGGAATGCCTGTACGAACAAACCTCCGCAATCTTTTTGCGGGCAGACATGGACATTCCCCGCAACGCCTTGCGGCTGGACGCTACCCAGGGGGCTTTCCTGCAGGCTGGGATTGCCACAGATACCATCCACGCCGGGGCAGGCTCGCGCCTGGCGCAAATATGGAGCCTGTTGCAGTTTGGGGATTACCTTTCTTATTACCTGGCACTGCTTTACCAGGTGGACCCCACCCCGGTGGATGCGCTGACAGCACTTAAAAAGCGCCTGGCACAAAACTGACAGGATTTTGTTAGGGGCTCGATATTAGAATACCGAGTGCACCATCAGCATAATTCCCAGAACAATCAAGGGAATGCCCAAAAGGGCGCCTACCTGGGTGGCAGTTAACCCGATTCCGATAATCAGGAATACCAGGCCGATTACCATGCCCATCATACGCCTGGTAACCTTGAGAATCATCAATGCCAGTTGAAAGATGATCCAGAAAGGCCACAAAAACCAGGGTACTTTCTTTGTTTCTGCATTCATCGCATTCCTTTTCTCAACCAGTTACTTGTCTGGTTGGTTTAGTTCCTTTATAAGTGATTTGTTGGACCTAAACCTGGGAAAATCTATTGATTCAACCCAAATGTTTTGATTGTAATAACCAATAGACCGGGAATTTCTGCCTTGAATAACGGAATTGGCAGTTACAAGAGCCAATCCTGACAAGCTGGGTGTTTGTTGGGTTTCATCTGACTGGAGGAAATCGCAATTGTGCCATCCTTATTTGCTCAACCCAACTCATACCGGGTTTGCGATACTCCTCATGCGCACTGGTAAGATTAATTGTGAGGCAATGCGAGACTTGCAGATGGAGGTAAAACTTCTGGTATAATTGCGCTCTCAGTCTGGAGAGGTCGCATAGCTGGCCTAGTGCGCTCGCTTGGAAAGCGAGTATACCGACGAGGTATCGCGGGTTCGAATCCCGCCCTCTCCGCTGTTTTATAAAGCCCATTTCAACAAACAAATGGGTCTTGTTTGCCTAACCCTAGTGGACTTAATCTCACGAAAATTAATTATTATCTGAGTTGGGAAAAGACTATCCCTTAATTACCTTTATATTTCTGGTAATTTTATAATAAAACCAGTATAGTTAAAGTTGTTCTATAAAAAAGGATTCAAAATAGTGTGGTGCTATGATACAACTTCCAAACACTAAAGTATTTATTGGTTCACAGGATGATTGTGCCCTAACAAACGATCAATATTGGGCTTTTGTGCATGCGGCACAATCAAGTCATTATAAATACTTTGGCTGGAACAGAACAACAAACAAGCCAAATAAAGACCACCCGAACTATATCATTTTTGAAAAAGATAATCATCTTTCGTTAAACTGGGTTGACGGTGCAGCAAAACTTTATGATTGGAGTGGAGTTGTAACATTTATCAAAATTCTTGATTTTGTAGAAAAATGGAGTGTTCAAAGAAAAGTATTAATCCATTGCGATCAAGGACGATCCAGATCTCCTACATTGGGTTTGCTATTTCTTGCCAAGAGAATAAAAAGTATTCCTAATGATTCTTTTGGTAGTGCCAGGGATGAGTTTATCAAGATATATCCTAATTATTATCCAAGTGGAATTGGGGATTATGTTGATCAA
Source organism: Anaerolineaceae bacterium (assembly GCA_049301715.1). GTDB lineage: Bacteria > Chloroflexota > Anaerolineae > Anaerolineales > Anaerolineaceae > Mesolinea. The sequence continues at coordinate 51,520 of JBAQLH010000056.1, read as the reverse complement.
AATTGGAATGAAATAATCTAAAAAAAAAGCAAAGTAAAGAGAATAGTACAATTTTCCAGAAGCAACAATCCAAAGGAGTATTGGTTCTTACAGATGCGAATAAGGAATTGAGGTGTGTAACCTCCGCTCAACCCAATCTTGTCTCATTTTCTTCCTGCTTGATTAATTAGAGTTCGTTCTTGATCCAATCCAGCATGGTTTGGATGACTTTCTCCTTTTCCGGCTCATTATGGGTCTCGTGGTAGAGCCCATCCCAGCGTTTGTAGGTGATTGGTCCATTGGCTTTTTCGTAGAAAGCATCGGTACCGGCAATCTTGCAGATCCGATCCTGAGTGCCGTGTGCCAGATAAAGCGGCAGGGTCCACTCTGCGGCGTGCTCCAAAACATATTGGGCGCCTTCGATCAGGAATGCCCCCAGGCGCACGCTGATCTTATCGTGAACTAAAGGATCCGCCTTGTACGCTTCAACAATTTCCGGATCCCGGGAGAGCGCTGTTGTGTCCAAGGCATTTGAGACTATCAGACCCGGCAGAATCGGGTTCATCACTTTTGCCATAGTGATCTTGGACTGGGGAGTGGAGGAAATATCCAGGGGTGGGCTGGTGGCAATGACGCCTTTCAACTCTGGTTTTTCGGTCAGCGCATAATATAGCACCTCAAGCGCGCCGAGACTGTGCCCATACAGAAATACCGGCAGGTGAGGGGCATTCGATTTTGCCAGCCCAATCACCACGGAAATATCCCGCATAAGCTGTTGGGAGGAGGGAGCGTGTCCCTTTTTACCCTCTGAGCGCCCATGTCCGCGCTGATCGAAACCGACTACATATAAACCCTGGTCGGTCATTTTTTCAGCTACATGTTGGTAGCGTTTGAAATGTTCACCCAATCCGTGTACCAGTACCACTACGGCTTCGGATTCAACAGAATTTCCTAATGTTGCACCATAGAGTTTGAGCGAATCTGAAGTGTGGATCGTGAACTCCGACCATTTCTTGTTGTTGTATTCTGATGCTGTTGAATTCATGGATAACTAATCCTCCTTACAGGCTGAATATGACATACTGTTTCAGAAAACGATCGATGGTTTGGTAATAGTCCGTTAGATGTTCGGATTTTCGGAAACCGTGCCCTTCGCCGGGATAGAGGCGGTAGATATGAGGCACCTTGTTGGCAGCCAATACTTCGACAATACTGTCAGATTGGTTTTGAGGTACAACTTTGTCATCGGTTCCCTGGAAGATGGCGATGGCATCGTGGATCTGATCGGCATGGAAAATTGGTGACCAGGCTTGGTAGTTTGCTGCCGCTTCCGGTAGTTTGCCAATCAGAGAGGTGTTGTAATGGGCTTCAAACTTGTGGGTGTCCATATCCAGTGTGAATAAATTGGAGACGCCGTAAGAACACAAACCGGCTTTAAAAAATCCCGGGTGATGGATCAGGGCATTAAGCACGGTGTACCCTCCCGCGCTACCTCCTTTAATGATCAATTTGGTTGGGTCTGCCAACCCCCGATCCACCAGCGCCTGGGTGCCCTCAATCGTGTCCTGCAGGTCAATTTCCCCCCAGCGCTCGCGCAACGCGTTGCGGTAAGTACGCCCGTAACCCGTGCTGCCGCGGTAGTTCACTTCAAAGTAGCCATAACCGCGGCTGGTGAAGAAGGCTTTATCGAGATTAAAACCTACATAGGTCTGTGAGGTTGGACCACCGTGGATATAAACCACCAGCGGTGGCGTGCCGGTGGCGGTGTATTTCCGATTGGCGGGCGGGTAGTAGGTGCCGAATACTTGCATTCCATCAGAAGAGGTCCATTCGATAGGCTGTGGGATGGAAAGGTCCTCAGGTTCTATAGAATCAGACATACTGCGCGCAATTGTCTGGATGGTTCCATCTTGCAGGGTGAGGATGCGGGAAGGCAGGAAGGGCGATTCAGCAATGGTCGCCAGTTTCCCAGTTGAGGAAATGGAAATTTGATTGTAACAGGTAAAGGGACCAGGATTGATTGATTCGGAAAGCCCGCTGTTGATCCCAATGCGGTGCAGTGAAAGTGTAGCCAGACTGTTTTCAAAGTAGTAAATAGCATCACCGGAGGGCGTCCACGCCAATCTGGTCATGCCTTGCCCCCAGGCAGGTGGAAGCAGACTTTTACCTGCCACGAGAGTATTTTTTTCACCCGTTTCCAGGTTTAACAGCATTAATTGATCCCACTCACCGTGATTGCTCAGGTAAGCTAAAAAGCGCCCGTCAGGCGAAAAAACAGGTTGGAAGGTAGGAGTTTCTGAATCACCATCCAGAATGCGTATGTCACTCAGTATTGAGACAGTTTCATTCAGCAGAGCAAACTTGAGACGGGTCCCGTCCCAGGGCATGTTGGGATGATCCCACTCTACCCAGACAACAGCTTTTCCGTCGGGGCTCCAGGTGGGTTGCATATAAAAATCGGCGCCTTGTGCCAGAATGACCGGCCAGGATTCACCGCAGATATCTGCCAGTGCCAGCACATCCCGATCTTCATAAGTATTGATGTAAAGTACACGCTTGCCGTCAGGGGAAATAGCAGGGGAAGCGCAGCCGCCAAAAGCCGGCGTGATCGGGCGGGCTTGGCCGTGCCCATAAGGGCGGTAATACAGACGCCCATTCTTCTCAGCGAAGACCACGCCTTCAGGCCCGGCAGTGAATTCTCCGCCGCCGTAGCCGACCGCGCCGGAAGGGTTGAGCTCTCCGGTCAGATCATAAGGGGCTTCAGTCCCGGGCTTCGCCATCAGGCTGGATTTGCCGTTTTGCGATTGGCACCAAACCAACAGGTCGTAACCAGGTGCCCACTTTACGTCTATCAAGCGGAAGCCTTGACCGATCATGGCAGGGGTGATGGGGGAAGGCCAAAGTCCGAAAGGCAGTTCTTGCTTGTTCTGGTTCATCGGGCACCTCGTGAAATTTGATGATTGTATTTTATCACCGAGAAGAGGCTTTAGAGCAGGGGAGCCTGGAGATTTGCTGTTGACGCGAAGGGTGGCACGTGCTAAAATAATGCCCTGTTATCTGGGCGCGTAGCTCAATGGTAGAGCAGTGGCCTTTTAAGCCATTGGTTCAGGGTTCGAGCCCCTGCGCGCTCACAATTTTATTTAAAGGAAGTTATTCTCGTTCAGACCCTATATATGGCGGTCCCTATTGATCTAAAATTAACTGCTTTAAGTTTAAGCATTTGCACTGGTAAGGTTCAATAACATGTATTTGGGTTGTTATGGCTGTTTAACCTCAAAATCCCAGTCTACAACGTCAATTGTGAAGTTAAAATCATTTGTAAAACCTGTGCCCCGATCATTAAAAGCACCTGGTAAGGAAATTCTTATTTGATCAATATCTTCCCAGTAAAAATCCATAACCAGAAACCACAAACCAGTTTCAATCGACACACCTGGCATTACGTCACTTTCTTTAGTAATGAGTGCATTCTTATAAAATAATCGCTAAAATTAATCTGCTCACCATTTATTGCTGCAATTCCATAAGTGGCGCCGAGAAATCCGATTTTCATATCAGTGTTGTTTGTGATCTTCAGAATTAATTCGACTAATGACTTTGCATCTATAAAGTCGCCTTCTCTTGCCCAATCATCAGGGTAAGATGTTGCATCGGCAACTATCACTCGGCATATTTCAACTGTAACGCCCTTTTGTTCAATTGATCCGAGATAGTTTTTAGCGACTCCGATAATTCCAACAGGATTATTTGCTAATGTTACAGTTGGTACAAGTGTAGCAGTTAGCAGAATCGGAGTGGCAATTGGCAATGGCGGATAAGTTGGATATGGCGTTTGGGTTGGGATCGCTGCTACGGTTTGTTCGACCTTCTGATTTATCACATCGGTACCCGAAGCACACCCGCTCAATGCAAGAGCGACGATGGCAATTATCAATATTTGTTTCATATTCACACTCCCTTTGTTGACGTTTTCCAAACTCGGAATTTTAGTGTGGAATTTATCCGCTTTTACACTCTTTTGTTTTCCGTTTGCGTGGATCTGGGGTAAACCGGCGACCGCAACTTTCACGCTTCCGAGTAGGTACCCCGTTCACATACATTTCTTTCAGAGTAGTCACCAGAGCCCTCCCGCTTCTCAGTCCTTTTTCAAGGGCAGTGAGTAAAAAGCCTCCTTCTCGCACTTGAGGTATCACAAAAGTGATCTTGCCTACTCGGGTCTGAACCGTTTTTGGTTTATGACCATTGGCTTGACCTTTTCTGTCTTCGGTCCGTTTGTACTCTTCCGCTTGCAGATACTTGGGTCTTTCCACTTGCGTGACACTGTCGATCAAGATTTGCATCAATTTTGGTGCTGTTTCCAATCCTTGTTCGGCCAGTTCACTTGAAAGGTCATAATTATTTTGGTGAATCATTTTAGTCTCCTATTTTGATGTAATACCCTATTTAGGATTTTTTTGACTCATCTCTATTGTTATGATGTAGCATTTCACAAAAAGAGTGTTACGCCAACAGGTGTGTCTTGTGTGGGGAATGATGATGGTTGTATCGGGAATGAAAATGCTAGTTGGAAGTGTTCTATAGAGAAAGTAATGGACGAGGTTTACTTTTCATCAGCTATAGAGACTAATAATTATTGTGAAGGAGAATACCGCGCAGCTTGCTGCCCGTATCGGAATTGCGAATCTATCGATGATTATTCGAGGAAAATCTGTACATGTTCACCGTCTTCTTCGTCATTGACATCGACAATCAACTGTGAGTCTGGGGATTTCATCATTTCCAAGAGCATATCCTTGTCCAACCCGTATTTTTCCGGGGAAAATTTGGCGCCTATCCTGATGCCGGCATTTGCCACTGAGATCGGCAACCTGATATCAGTGATCGATTTGTTATCCACTGTTCTGGTCACTTTAATATGCAGGTAACGTGGTTTATGGCTTGTTTCGCTGCCTGAATGAAAAGTGCCAGCCTGAGCGGAAGGGGTCGGGTCAGAACAGTTATCAAGCGCCTGAAGCAACTGAACAGCTTCATTGGAGTCAATTTTGCCTTCTTGTAGCATAGTCAATATTTTAATCCGCTCGTCGTTAGTGGTCATAGTGCTCCTTATTGCCCAGTTTTGGAACTTAAGGGCTGCAAAAGTGTCAGAGCTTCCTCGGTATCAATCAACCCATTCTTGAGATCTTCCAGGATTTGCTTGCGATCCACTGCTGGGGAACCAGACTGCTTTTCGCTTTCAAGACCAAGGGCGTGGATAACCTCGGTCAGACGGTCCTTGAGGGTGGGGTAGGAAATTCCCAGAGTTTCCCCCATTCGGTTCAAGCGACCTTCGGTACGAATAAAGGTTAATAAGAACTCGCGCTGGTCCTTGGTTAGTTTGGCAAAGGTATCTGCCTCGCGTTGGAAGTACCCCTCCACACTGGATTCGCAATTCGGGCAGTAGAAGCGCGTGACGACCAGGTTTGATCGACAAATAGGGCAGGTCTCAGGTAATTTTGACATGTAATCACCTTACTCGAAGGATAGAGCAAATCTATGGAAATGGTAATCCTAATATTTGGATTAGTCAAGCAATTATTAAAAATATTAAACAATGATTCCTGAAGAATTTGAAATAATCAAAAGCGCTATCAAGATTGTTTAATTAAAGTCTCTGAGAAGGCACAATCAGCCCAGTAAATCATGTGGGCGATTGATAGCTGGCTTGGTATAATCATGCTGTAGACCTGACAGGAGAAAAAATGCCCGTAAAAATAGTTGAATGCATCCCTAATTTTTCAGAAGCACGTCGAAGCGGAGTTGTGGATCAGATTACGGCAGCTATTAGTGCGGTGGAGGGAGTCCATTTGCTGGACCGCCATTCCGATATGGATCATAACCGCACCGTGCTCACCTTTGTGGGCGATCCACAGGCTGTCGAACAAGCTGCTTATGCTGGTATTGCCAAAGCTGCTGTCTTGATTGACCTCAACCACCATCAGGGAGAGCACCCCAGGATTGGGGCGACGGATGTAGTACCTTTCGTGCCGATTTCCGGGATCACCATGCAGGAATGCGTCGAGATTGCCCGGCGGTTGGGGCAACGGGTGTCAGCGAACCTCAATATTCCGATCTATTTTTATGAAGAAGCTGCCTTGAGACCCGACCGAAAGAACCTGGAAGACATCCGCAGAGGTGAATTTGAAGGCTTGAAAGAAATAATTGGCACTGATCCAGCCCGCGAACCAGACCTGGGACCCCGGGTGCTTGGCCCAGCCGGCGCGACCGTAATTGGGGCGCGGGAGCCGTTGGTTGCTTACAACATCTACCTGACCACTACCGAAGTCAGCATTGCTGAAAAAATTGCCAGACGGGTGCGTAACTCCTCTGGTGGATTTCATTATGTCAAGGCTATGGGGGTGTTGGTCAACGGACTGGCGCAGGTTTCGATGAACCTGACCAATTTCCGGCGTTCACCAGTGGCTCAAATCACTGAAATGGTGCGCCGGGAAGCACAGCGTTATGGTGTCGGCATTCATCATTCCGAAATTGTGGGGCTGATCCCCACCCAGGCACTGGTGGATGCTGCCAGATGGTATCTGCAGTTGGATGGATTCGATGCAGAGCAGTTGCTCGATTCCCGCCTGTTTTCTTTGGAGACTAACCGAGAAAGCTTGAAGGAACCAGCCCAGGCAGATTTCATTGAGGCGGTAGCAGAAGGTACACCCACGCCGGGAGGTGGTTCAGCGGCGGCTCATACAGGCGCCTTGGCAGCCGCTCTGGTGGTCATGGTGGCGCGCCTGACTGTGGGGAAGCCAAAGTATGCTGCGGTTGAAGCTGAAGCCAGGCAGGTGATCGAGGACGGGGAAACCTTAAGAATCAAACTTGCTAAAACCGTTGAGTTGGATTCCCAAGCTTTTGAAGGCATTATGAGAGCACGCAAGCTGCCCAAAGAAACTCCTGCGCAGCAGCAGGAACGCCGGGAAGCATTGAGTCAGGCAACTCTGCAGGCAGCACGGGTGCCGCTTGAATGTGCCAAAGATGCCATGCAAGTCCTAAAACTGGCGGTTCGAATGGCGGCTATTGGCAACCTCAATGCTATTTCGGATGCTGGAGCCGGAGGAAACCTGGCTTTTGCCGCGCTCAAATCTGCCGGGCTGAACGTGCGCATCAACCTTTCTGATATTGAAAATGAAGCGGAACCAGCATTGATGCTGCAGGAACTGACTGCGTTGGAGGAACAAGCCGGAGAGCTTATGCAGGACGTGCAAACGTTGATAAGAGAACGGGGCGGATTGTGAAACTTCCTAAAACCTGTTATTTTGAGAATAACAGGCTTGTGAACACCCCCTCAGGGCAACCGAGAAAATCAATTGCCTGAAGGGTAAAGTGCAGCAGGTAAGCTAATTATGGATTGGTTTAATTGGCACCAAAAAACTTAATACGGAGCAAAAAATGGGATTAAAACCGGACACATGGATTAGAAGAATGGCGCTGGAGCATCAGATGATTGAACCCTTTGAAGATACCCAGGTGCGCAATGGGGTGATTTCTTACGGCACCTCTTCATATGGCTATGATATCCGCGTTGCCAATGAATATAAAATTTTCACTAATGTCTTTTCGGCGACTGTCGATCCCAAGCATTTTGATCCAAGGTCCATGGTCGATTTTACTGGGGATGTGTGTGTGATCCCGCCCAACTCGTTTGCCCTGGCGCGCACAGTAGAGTACTTTCGCATTCCTGCCAACGTTTTGACGATTTGCCTGGGCAAGAGCACCTATGCCCGCTGCGGGATCATTGTTAATGTGACTCCGTTTGAACCCGAGTGGGAAGGCTATGTGACTCTGGAAATCTCCAATACCACCCCGCTTCCAGCCAGGATTTATTCCAATGAGGGCATTGCCCAGGTGCTGTTTTTTGAAGGGGATGAGCCCTGCCAGGTAACCTATGCCCAAAAAAAAGGTAAGTACCAGAAGCAGCAATCTATCATGCTGCCAAAACTTTAACAGGCAGGCCGGCTTTGAAAAAAGTAGTGATCGCTTCGTTCAACCCGGTCAAGCTGGAAGCAGTACGAACCGGCTTTGTCTCTATGTTCCCGGAGGAGTTATTTGAATTTGAACAAGTCAATGTGCCCTCGGGGGTGGCGGACCAGCCTATGAGTGATTCGGAAACCCTGCAAGGAGCAAACAATCGGGCGGAGAGCGCCCGTGCGCAGATTCCTCAAGCCGATTACTGGGTGGGCGTAGAAGGAGGGGTTGACAGGCAGCCCGACGATGACGGAAAGCTGATCACCTTTGCTTGGGTGGTAATCCTTTCCCGCGGGCTGACGGGCAGGGCGCGCACCGGCATCTTTCAATTGCCAGCCCTGGTGGCAAATCTGGTTCAAAATGGTGTGGAGCTTGGGGAGGCGGATGACCTGGTTTTTGGCACCAGCAATTCCAAGCAGCAAAATGGCGCTGTCGGATTGCTGACAGGCGATACCCTTAACCGCGCAAGCTTTTATACACAAGCAGTCCAATTAGCTCTGATTCCCTTAAAAAATTCAGCCCTATATACCACCTGACCCCATCATCCAAGCTGCCGATAAAGCTAACTCGGAGAAGATTATAAGATGACCTTAGACCAAGAATTCTGGAAAAAGAAAAACCTGGCAGAACTCTCACCGGAGGAATGGGAAGCCTTGTGCGATGGCTGCGGAAAATGCTGTTTGGTCAAATTTGCAGAGCCGGCGGATGAACAAGTGCACTTCACCAACGTTGTCTGCCGCTATATGGACCAACAAACCTGCCAGTGCACCGACTACCTTAACCGGCACCAAAACGTGCCCGATTGCGTTTTCCTGACCCCTAAAACAGCCCGGGAAGCCAACTGGCTGCCCAAAAGCTGTGCCTATCACCTGCTTGCCAATGGGCAGGACTTGCCCTGGTGGCACCCACTGCGCACTGGCGATTCGAAGAGTGTCAGACTTTCCGGAGCGTCTATCTGTGGCAAAGTTGTGAGTGAATCCGAGGTCGACCCGGTAGATATGGAAGATATGGTCGTAGAGTGGTTTGATTAACATTTTATAGATTTCATAAAGCCTTTGAAAATAGGATAAAATCATTAAGTAAATCTAAGCTTATTTAGATTTTGAGGATGTCTTTGCTATGACAGAACCAGAAACGCAAGCTAAAATTTTATTTATCGCTGTCATTCAGGCACAGGATGGAGATTTGTTGGAAGCGGCGTTGGATGAGATTAAACTTACTTATTCACGGCTTCCCAGTGTTGGCGGTTTTCTAAGGGAGCGAAATGCCACTTTTTTAATCGGATGTGAGCAGGACCGGCAGGAAGCTGTCAAGGATTTGTTGATCTCCACCTGCAAGAAGAGGATTACTTTCATTGCTACTCCCGTCGAAAGCGCTCCCATCTCGATTTCCTATCCTTCCGAAACAATCGTAGGGGGGATCAGCTTGTTTTCACTTGATTTAGATTCTTATGAGGAGATCCAAAAATGAAATTAATTATTGCCATCATTAAGGATGAGGACAACGACAGGGTCTCTGAAAAGCTCACTCAGGAAAACTTTCGGGTCACTTTTATCGCGTCTACTGGCGGATTCCTTCGCAGTGGACGTAGCACTCTCCTGATTGGGGTAGAAGAAGATCGGATTGACAGAGCTTTAGAGATCCTGCGGGAAACCTGTACGACAGGAAAAGATCAAAAAGAGAGCAAGGCGACCATCTTTGTCTTGAATGTTCACGAATTTATCCAATTTTAATGGTATCCACATCTGGAACCGGTTTTTCCAGGAACGGAAAAGATTTGCGACACAGGGCATCTTAAATATTGGAATTTACACATAATTTAACTATAAATAGAAAGAAGTTAAACATGGATTTCGGAAAATCATTTTCATACATCTTTGATGACCCGGATTGGTTCAATAAGGTCATCATCCCGATTTTGTTTGGGCTGATCCCGGTTATTGGCTGGTTCGTTATTACAGGATACTCATTGCGTACTACCAGGAACGTAACTGAACAGGTGGAACACCCACTGCCAGTTTGTGATTTCAGCAAGGACCTGGGGAAAGGTTTCAAGTTCTTTCTGATCACCCTGATATACGCTGTTCTGGCAGTTGTAATAGGCGGATTGATTTACCGGGTTGTGGGGGTTTTGGAAGATAATCCTGGTTACTGGCTGGCGATCATCGGTTTGGTTGTCTTTGTAATTATCTTCGCTGTGTACATTCTGTTCTTAACGCTGGTGATGCCAGCAGTTCAGGCAAATTATGCAGTTAAAGGTACCTTCGCTTCCGCATTTGCCTTCAAGGACCTGTTCAAAATGCTTGGCAACAGAATTGGTGCCTGGTTGTGGGTAGTATTGGGCGGTTTGTTGGCTGGGTTAATTGCTCCACTGGGAGTGGTCGCCTGTGTCATCGGGGTATTCCTTACCAGTATGTATGCAGAATTGATAGTTGCCCATTTACGAGGTCAGGCATACTACCTCTCCCAGCCGGAAGTAGTTATAGAAACACCCGTGTAATCAGCGGTGAGATAAAAACCGGAGTATTACCACTCCGGTTTTTGACTAAATTCCTGCACTTGGTAAATCTGGACATTTAGGACTTTAGTGTGCCAAAGATCTGCCCGGGCTCCCATTTTCATACATAAGTGGCTTAAAAAGTTTTCTGCCTCAGGCAGTTGCTCCCAAACCTGGGGCAGGAAGGTGGCACGCCGATACCCATCCGACAAGATTACCCCATCCACACCCGGGCGCAGCAGGCGCATCAGGTCAGCCGGTTTTTCGTAAGGGAGTGTTTCCGGTTGTGTGAGGCGGGAGATCTCAATTTCCAAGCTGGGAAGTTCAGCAGGCGTGACGGGGGGGAAGCGCGGGTCTTCTACAGCGGCTTGCATGGCTCTTTGCTGTACATCCAGCGACAAGGGCTGAAAGGCTTCCAGAGACCCGATGCAACCCCGCAAACTTCCTGATTTGGTGATAGTGACGAAACAAGCGCCATCTTCCTGCAATGCTGCCGGTAAAAGGCTCAACTCCAGGGGTTCTGGCTGGCGGCGGTAGGCTGCAGCCTTAACTGCATTAGCGGCAATATTGAGCAACAAGTCTTGTTCTTCGGGAGATAAAGGTTCTGGCATAGGAATTGCACCGTTCCTTTCGTTTAATGACAATAAAGACAACTATCAAGTTAATTATAGTGAGCCATGATGAGTTTGTCCAATTGGGACAAAAATCATATAGAGATTAGGGTAAGATTAACACCATGACCAAGACTATGCATCAAACAGATGAAGAACCAGGAAAAGCAGGAAGTGTCCAAAAGGAAACCCCCTCCCCAAAGCTTGCCAGAGAACCAAAGCAAAAACCAGGGAAGAGCAAGCCTGCCAAAACACCGAAAACCTCCTGGCAGGTGCTGCAGAATGTTTTGGGGGCCGGAGTAATTGTTGCCACCTTATTTACCATCTGGACTCCGACCAGCCTGCTTGCTAGCAGTCTGCAGAATCGAATTATGAAGGCACTTTCTGCCCAAAACCAAGATGTTGATGCATTGGTTGAGGAAGGTATGCCGGCGGATTTTCCTCTCGACAAGATTGGAATTGTGGTCGGGCACAAGGGCAATGACAGTGGTGCTGTTTGCAGCAACGGATTGACTGAAGTGGAAGTCAACAACAATGTTGCCACCTTTGTTCAACAGAAACTATCCAAAATGGGTTATGAGGTGGAATTACTGGAGGAATTCGACACACGTTTGGATGGTTATCAGGCTGGTTTGCTTCTGTCAATCCATTCTGATTCTTGCGATTATATCAATGACGGCGCTACAGGTTTCAAGGTTGCAGCGGCTCTTTCAGAGACCAAGGCGGATAACTCAGCCCGTCTGGTGAGTTGCATGGCAGATCGCTATCAAAAGGCAACCGGTCTGCAGTACCATTACCAATCCATCACAACGGATATGACCTATTACCATGCCTTCAATGAGATTGATCCGTTCACAACGGCAGGTATTATTGAGATAGGCTTTATGAATTTGGATATGAAGATATTGACTGAGGAACCTGAACTCATTGCGGATGGCATTGTTGAAGGCATTCGCTGTTATATGAACAACGAAAGCGTAGAACCTACCTCAACAGTGCCGCCCACCCCTTGATCCTATGGAAACCAATCCCAAATCAACCACAGAATTAATAGCGGAGGCTAAGCAAGCCATTTTGGCCGGGGATAATTCCCTGGCACTTCAACTTGCTTCAAGCGTGCTGCGTCAGGAGCCGAACAACATTGATGCGCTGTTGATCATAGCCGGCTTATCCGATCCACAAGAGGGCGTGGCTTACCTGAACAGAGTGCTGGATTTGGACCCAAACAACCTGGTGGCGCGGGAAGCTATGGGGTGGGCTGCCCAAAAAATGCGTAAAAGTACGACAGTCAACTGGCATCCTGAAAAGACTGAGCCGATCCAACCGGTTCTGGTGGAACCGGACAAGTTCATCCGTAAGAAGCCAAACTTTGCCATCCCGATTCTGCTGTTGGGTATTGGGATTTTGATCTATGGGCTGTATTCCTTGGATGTACTGAAGCCACGTTCTGCTGCGGCGGATGTGCAGTTCCAATTGTACGAATCGACCGACTTGGTAAAACCCAGTCTTACCCCGACAAACACATTTACCCCTACCATAACACCGACCTTTACCTCAACTTTCACGCCCACACCGACCAATACTCCTACAGCTACAGCCACAGAGACGCCCCAGCCGACCGACACCCCAAGCGAAGTTCCGGTGGTGGAGGTGACGTATGTGGACGTACCCATAGAAGAGCCATACGTTGAAACGGAAGTGCCCGAACCAACGGAATACTACGAGCCGGGAGGCACCAAGTGGATTGATATTGATCTCAGCCAGCAAATGCTGTATGCCTATGAAGGTGATACCATCGTGGGGGCGTTCCTGGTCTCCACCGGTTTGCCAGATACCCCGACCGTAACTGGGCAGTATTATGTCTATGTCAAATATTATTACGCAGATATGTCCGGACCGGGGTATTACTTACCCGACGTGCCATACACCATGTATTTTTACGACGGTTATGGGATTCATGGAACTTACTGGCATTATAATTTTGGGACGCCCATGAGTCACGGTTGTGTTAATATGGAAACCAGTGAAGCCGGTTGGTTGTTCGAATGGGCTTATGTTGGCATCCTGGTGAATATACATTACTGATGAAAATTGATTCCTCCCCTATTTCACGTAGGAATTTCCTGAAACTTATGGGTGTGGGCGCCTTGGCTTTTGCGCTCCCCAAACCCGAGAACAAGGCTGTCCGGGCACAGCGGGAAACGCCTCAGCTAGGCAGGGTAGCCGGCTACTGGATTAGCGTGTTTCCTGAGCCGTCCGATCAAGCCAGGGCAACTTATAGTCTTAAACATGACCAGGTAGTTAAACTGTTGGAATCGGTTGAAGTGGAAGATAAAAACGGGGATAAATCGCTCTGGTACAAATTGGCAGAGAACGAGTATGTATATTCCGGGTACATTCAGCCGGTAAAGAACATTCGTAACGTCAGCAGCCAACCTATCCCTGAAAAAGGTTGTTTGGGAGAAGTGACCGTACCCAAGATTGAGTATTACCGGGAACCTCGAAAAGAGCGTTTGTATACCAAGTATTACAGCTACTACTATTATTCCTGCACTTTTTGGGTGCTCAATCGGGTCTATGACGAGTGGGGTGTGCCCTGGTACGAACTGATGGACGATGTCAATGGTAGTTCCCGTTATGTACGGGCGTACGCCATTCGTCTTGTTACTGCGGAGGAATTGACCCCGATTTCACCTGAAGTGCCCCTTGATAAGAAACGCATTCAGTTGGATCTAAAAAACCAGCTTGTTACTGCGTACGAATATGACAAGCAGGTCTTCAGTGCCAGGGTTTCAACCGGTTATTACACCGGCTCGACTCCACTGGGAACCTACATGACCACAAGAAAGCGACCTTGTCGGCGTATGGTAAATATCATTGGAGATGCCAACACAGATTATGATCTGCCGGGAGTGCCCTGGGTGAGTTACTTTACCGATTCCGGGGTGGCTTTTCACGGCGCGTATTGGCACTCCCGCTGGGGGCACCGTATGAGTAATGGCTGTGTCAACATGCCGGCTGAAGATGCCAAATGGATTTATCGCTGGTGCGATCCGAGAGTTCCCTTTGATGAGTATTTTTATGAAAAAGATAAAGGTACCCGGGTGGATGTCATCATGGGCACCTAAAGCCTTTACATATACCAATCGTTAATTTCTTTTTTATACTCCAACGCTATAATACCCATATAATAAGAAACCATAAAAGGATGGATGGTTGTGAAAAAGGCGATTTTTGAAGGTTTGGTATTTGACCCCGACGAGGAACCACTGCAAGTGGAATATATCGGCGGCGAGGCTTTTTACGTGCTTGACGATGATGGATTCTTGCGGTATATTCCGGCTGGGGATGTAGACCGGCAGGTCTGGGAAGCAATGACTGCCCAGATTGCAGGGAATGAAGACATTTTGAGCGAACAAGCAGCCAAAATGCTTGGGCAAGAAGATATTTTCACAGTAGCGGTGATTCGCAATCAACTTGAAAATAAGGAAAAACAGTTTGATGCGCTGCAATTGGCTGGATTCCCTGAGGACACCCGGACGTATCTGGGGATGATAGGTTTCAAAATCATCGTTGATCACCACGGTGAGGTTGTCGATATTCAACAACCCGGAATTGTGGACCAAGGTGGCGAAGAATAAACCCAGTCGAATAAGTTCTGATAAAATTAAGCGCAGAGAAACATGATGATGGCCGACGAAAATATTATCGATGTCAGTGATGAGACCTTCGAGTTCGAAGTGCTTAATTACTCCGTCCAGATGCCGGTGGTAACGGATTTTTGGGCACCCTGGTGTATTCCCTGCCGGGTGCAATCTCCATTGTTGGCAAAGCTCGTCCAAGAAGCCCAGGGCGGCTGGAGGCTGGCGCGGGTTAATGTGGATGACCAGCCCAAACTGGCAGAGCGTCTGAAGGTTCGCAACGTTCCTGCCGTCAAGGCATTTGTAGATGGGCGGATCTTTTCCGAGTTTTCGGGGGTGCTTTCGGAGCCAAATATGCGCGCTTTCATCGCACGCCTGATGCCCAATACGGGGGACCTGCTGCTCGAAAAAGGCAGAAGCCTGCTCGTTCTGGGGGATTATCAGGAAGCAGAAGATTCCCTGCGGGAGTATCTTTCTACCAATCCTGCCAGCCCGGCTGGATTGCTGGCATTCGCCAGGGTTCTACTGATACAGGGTAAAGCCCGCGAGGCTAATACTCTGCTGGGCAGCTTCCCACCCAGCCATGAGTTCAACACTGCCGAACTGTTAAAACCAGTCGCGAAGGCTTTCGTTTGGTTGGAGCGGAATCTGGAACCCAGTGACCAGCCCCTCGAGGCCGCTTACCGCAATGGGCTTAGGCTGGCAAAAAGAGGCAATATCTTGGCAACACTGGATGGCTTTTTGGATATCTTGCGCAAGGATAAACACTACCGTGCTGACGAAGTGCGGGAGGTATATTTGGGCTTGCTGGAAGTATTGGGCGAGGACAACCCGGAAGTGCGTCAGTATCGGGCAGACCTTTCGAACGTACTGTTTTAAAGTTTGATTTACTGCAAGAAACACCCGCCTGGATGTTTATGAATTAATTCAAGCGAAAATGAAAAGGCAGTGAAAATGCCCCGACCAGGAGCATTTTTTGATTTCCATTCCTGTAAATTCCGGGTCAGACTCCTTCACAAGGATTTGCACCCTTGTTCAATCTGGAATATTCTGATCTGTACTTGCATTTCGTATGGGTTGAGAGAAAGAAATCTATCTACAACGGTCGATTTGAACCCAGCCTGACAGAGCATTTAACTATGATTTTACGCAGAAATGCTATTGGTGTAGTCGCTTTTTGTTTATGGAGTCCGCCTTGCACTAACCTTCCAAATTGGTATTACTGAACTTTAGACCCCCCGGGTCCAATTTTAGGGGATGTGTTCATACCATTTTCACAGCATTTTTGTATTGACTTATGACAGGGTGTCACATATAATGCGACGGATTGTTATATGACAGACTGTCATTTAACTTAGAAGGAGAATTGCAATGCCCACAACAACCTTCAATAATCTGCCGGAGGAAAAAAAAGAACTGATACTTGCCGCAGGTCGAAAAGAGTTCGCTCGCGTAAGCATCGAGGATGCGTCCATCAATAAGATTATTCAGGACGCGAACATCTCAAGAGGAAGCTTCTATATGTATTTTAAGGGTAAAAAGGACTTGCTCTATTACATCTTATCCGAGTATCTCACCCAGCTAATTGATGGAACTGAACAAGCCTTTAAAAATTCTCAAGGAGATATTTTTGCGGTATTTATCGATATCTATGATTTCACCATTTCTTATAGCACTGAAAGAAACCAGGAAATGGCAATATTAGCCAATTTATTCGCCGGCATGCATTCCGGTGGAATACGCTCTGAGGAAGATGTCAATCTACAAGAGCTGTTTAAGCTAAGAGGAAAAGCACCGGATCCGGAAGAAATATGGAATTTAATGGACGTGCGGAATATGAATATCAATAACAAGGATGATTGGGAAGATCTTTTTACTATTCTTTTTTCCATTACACGGGATTCCATTGCCCAGACACTTTTCAAAATGCCGGGGATCTCTCCCTCCTCGAACAGGTTTCATCCAATCTCAGGAGATACAAATGAGCATGGCTTCAAGAGTTTTCCCCCAACACGCGAACGCTTTATAAACATGATTAACATCATTAAATATGGAATCATAAAACGAGATTCAACTTTAGAAATGAAGGATTTACAGACTAATGTTTAAAATATTAAAGTATCTGAAGAAATCAATTGTACCGATTATTGCGATTGTCATCCTGTTAGTTGTCCAGGCAGTCTGCGACCTTTCCCTGCCTGATTACACAGCCAAAATCGTGGATGTGGGAATTCAGCAGGGAGGCATTGAAAATGCGGTGCCCGATGTCATCCGAAAATCTGAAATGGACAAGGTTTTGCTGTTCATGGATGATGCCAATAAAGACATGGTGTTGCGCAACTATACTTTATTGGATAAAAGCACCTTAGGCACTGCTGAATATCAAGAATATATCTCCGAATACCCTTTGCTTGCAGATGAAGCGCTCTATCATTTAAATGAAATAGAGCAGGAAACTGTAGATGGATTGAATGAGATCCTCGGAAAGTCGATTCTGATTGTATCTGGGATAGAAACGGGCTCAGATGAAATAACGGCGATCACAAATCAGTTGAAAGCAACCTTTCCTGAGGGAGCGCTGCCAGAAGATGCGACTATTTTTGACATGCTCTCGTTAATGCCGGATGAGCAACGTGCTCAGATCTTGTCAGGAATGAGTGAGAATACGCAAATTTCTTCTTTGTCAGAAAGCCAGATTTCACAGGCGGCAATGATATTTATAAAGGCTGAATATGAAGCCATTGGGATGGATACTGACAGCATCCAGATGGACTATATTGTGAATGCAGGGTTAAAAATGCTCGGGGTAACGCTGATCAGCGTGGTGGCAGCCATCCTGGTTACTCTCTTATCATCGCAAGTTGCCGCTGCTCTGGGATTGACCCTGCGCGGCAAAGTGTTCGATAAGGTGGTCAGTTTTTCAAACAATGAACTGGATAAATTTGGAATTGCCTCGTTGATTACCCGAAGCACTAACGACATACAACAGATTCAATCCCTGATGGTCATGATATTTAGAATGGTTATCTATGCACCAATTTTAGGCGTTTATGGTGTGTTCAAGGTGCTAAATACCAATAGTGAGATGACCTGGATCGTTGGAGCAGGACTTGTTGTTATTCTTGCTTTGGTTATCGTGCTGTTTACCGTAGCGATGCCCCGCTTTAAAAAGTTGCAACAGCTAGTTGATAAGCTCAACCTGGTAGCACGTGAGATTCTAACCGGACTGCCGGTTATTCGTGCCTTTAATAACGAAAAACATGAAGAGAAGCGGTTTGATCTCGCCAACATAGACTTAACCGACACAAACCTTTTCGTGAATCGACTTATGGCTGTGATGATGCCCACCATGATGTTAGTTATGAACGGCATTACACTTCTGATTATCTGGGTTGGTGCAGGTTATATCGATGCCGGTACCATGCAAGTTGGAGCCATGATGGCGTTTATGCAATATACCATGCAGATTGTTATGGCTTTCTTAATGATTTCAATGGTGTCAATTACCCTGCCCCGTGCGTCCGTTTCAGCCAAGCGAATCGTAGAAGTATTGGATTCTGATGTCTTAATCGAAGATCCGGAAAATCCAATCAACTTTGATCCAAATAAGAAAGGTTACGTTGAATTCAAAGATGTTACCTTTAGATACCCGGATGCAGATGAGGATGTCTTAAGCCACATCAGTTTTACTGCCCGTCCAGGTGAGACAACTGCAATTATTGGCAGCACTGGCAGCGGAAAATCGACGGTGGTCAACTTGATCCCACGGTTTTTTGATGTCTCAAGCGGTGCAATATGGATTGATGGAGTCAATATAAAGGATGTTACACAACACAATTTACGGGAAAAAATAGGTTTTGTGCCCCAAAAAGGAATTCTGTTCTCAGGGACGATTGAGTCGAATATTAAATTCGGCAATATGTCCGCAACCGAACAAGAAGTTCAGCGTGCTGCCCGGATTGCACAGGCAACGGATTTCATTGAAGAGAAGCCTGAGAAGTATCAAGATCCAATATCACAAGGCGGCACAAACGTTTCTGGCGGCCAACGTCAGAGGCTGTCTATCGCGCGGGCGATAGCAAAAAATCCGGAAATCTATATCTTTGACGATAGCTTCTCAGCGCTTGACTATAAAACCGATGTGGCCCTTCGCAAGGCACTTAAGGAAGAGACCAAAGAAAGCACCGTAATTATCATTACGCAGAGAGTTAGCACAGTGCTGCACGCGGAGCAAATCATTGTGCTCGATGAAGGCAAGGTTGTCGGCATTGGCACCCATAAAACTCTGTTGGAAAGCTGCGAAGTTTATAACCAAATCGCTTCAGCACAACTCTCTAAGGAGGAATTAGCAAATGAATAACCAAGCAAGACGTCCATCACGAGGTAACGGCCCTATGGGTTCGGGGGGTGGCCCAATGGGTATGGGCGGTGGAGCCAAAGCCAAAGATTTTAAAGGCACACTCAAGACCCTGATTGCTTATTTAGCTCAGTATAAAGCCAGCATCATTGTCGTGGTGATATTCTCAGTCGCAAGTACAATCTTTTCGATTGTGGGACCGAAGATATTAGGGAATGCCACCCAGGAAATATTCGAAGGCGTTGTCCGCAAGCTTTCCGGCGGTCCTGGAATCGATTTTGACGCTGTTGGAGATATTCTGTTATTGTTGGTTGGGTTATATGCTCTGAGCGCTTTGTTCTCGTACATCCAGGGCTACGTAATGGCTGGGGTCACGCAAAAGGTCACCTATAACCTGAGAAAAGAACTCATTGGAAAGATTGGCAAAATGCCAATGAAATCTTTCGACACCCTGACGCATGGCGAAGTGCTCTCCAGGATTACCAACGATATCGATACCTTAAGCCAGGGGCTGAATCAGAGCATTACTCAGATCATTACCTCGATCTGTACGCTGGTTGGCATCCTTATCATGATGCTCTCGATTAGCTGGCAAATGACCATTGTTGCCATTCTGATGCTGCCTTTATCCCTTGGGGTGGTCATCCCGGTTGTAAAAAAATCCCAGAAATACTTTGTCCAGCAACAGGAATATTTGGGGCATGTCAACGGGCAGGTTGAAGAGGTTTATGGCGGTCACAATATTGTCAAAGTGTTTAACCGCGAAGAGGTGGTCAAGAAGGAGTTCGCCAAGGAAAACCAGCAGCTCTACCAATCGGGCTGGAAGTCTCAATTCTTATCAGGGTTGATGATGCCAGCAATGACATTTGTGTCCAATCTGGGTTACGTGGCTGTCTCCATCCTGGGTGGCTATCTGGCGATTCAAGGCACGATCACGGTCGGGAATATCCAGTCTTTTATTCAATATACCAAGAATTTTACGCAGCCAATCACACAAATTGCCCAAATATCCAGCATGCTGCAAGCAACTGTTGCTGCTGCGGAAAGAGTATTTGAATTCCTGGCGGAACCTGAAGAAGAACAGACTGTTGAAAATCCTGTTGCCACTCAGAACATTCATGGAAATGTTTCATTCGAAAATGTTCGTTTTGGCTATGACCCCGACAAGATCATCATCAATGATTTTAATGCCAGCATCAAAGACGGACAAAAAATAGCCATTGTTGGTCCCACCGGTGCGGGGAAAACCACCATGGTCAAGCTGCTGATGCGATTCTATGACGTCAATGATGGCGCGATTAAATTGGATGGAACAGATATCAGGAATTTCGACCGCGGCGAACTGCGGAAAGAATTCGGCATGGTGCTGCAAGACACATGGCTTTTCAATGGCACCATTATGGAAAATATCCGTTACGGTAGGTTAGACGCTACGGATGAAGAGGTTATTGCAGCCGCAAAAACGGCTCATGTGCATCACTTTATTCAAACCCTGCCGGAAGGGTACAATATGGTGCTCAATGAAGAAGCGAGCAACGTTTCAGAGGGTCAAAAACAGCTTCTGACTATTGCACGCGCCATCCTGGCAAATCCTGAAATTCTTATTCTGGATGAGGCGACCAGCTCGGTTGACACGCTGACCGAAATACGCATCCAAAAAGCGATGGATCAATTGATGAAAGGTAGAACGAGTTTCATCATTGCCCACCGATTATCAACTATAAAAGATGCTGATTTGATATTGGTGATGAATAATGGCGATATCGTTGAGCAGGGCTCCCACAATGAGTTGATCGCTGCTAATGGTTTTTATACCAATCTTTATAACTCACAATTTCAAAGAGCCGCAGCTTAAGATTATCGCTCAGGTGGGGGCTTGGTTAATTCCCAAGCCCTCACCTGTTTAACATTAGGCATGGGATTACCCACATGCCATCCTGTGGATGCTATGAAAAGTCTTGTATTTGCATGAATACAAGGATTAATTTGTGAAGGCTGATGTCTTCTTTTTTCCGAAAATGACGTAACCAATGACAGCCACCAGGCAGACCAGACAGACACTGACTGCAACAATCACAGCCAGATACTCGCCGCCGAATCCATCTGGCGAGACATGTTTGATCAAAATTCCGATATATGCCCAGACAAGCACCAGACCATAGGCAACATTCCTGTTTTTAAAGGTGGTGAAACCGCCGATCAGGGTTCCGATCAGCAGGATCAAGATGGTCCAGATGGGTTCTGATATCCCAAAACCATTCCACTCCAGAGCAACTAGTAGTGTGACTGCATTGGCGATGGTGGCAATGGTAATCCAGCCAAAATAGATGCTGAAGGGAAGCTTGATAAAAAACTTCTCCCTGGAGGAAAGGTCTTCATTCCGGATGGAGTTGTTTATCAGGATGAGGCACAGCAGGATCACGATCATCATCAGCATGGAAAGCGGGATCAGGCGATAATGCCACATAAAAATCCAGGCTGTGTTGGCAAGGGAAGAAATTGAGAAAAGGATGTCAACCTTACGTAGCAAAGCTTCATTTACCGGCTCTTTGTGCTGCAAAAAACCCAATTGGTAGAGGGTGTGAAGTGCCAATAAAAGGTAGATTAGTCCCCAGATCGTAAAGGTCAGTGCGGTCGGGGCAAAGAGATTGGGGTAGGAATTGGAGATATCGCCGGTGTTTACTCCGTTGATTGGCAAAATATTTGCCAGGGCATTGACCACCACCATGGCAATGAAGGTCACCGTGGTGATGATTTTTAGAACTTTTCCTGAGAGACTAGTATCCATAATGAATTCTCCTTGTTAGTTAATAAGAAAATTAAGTTCGATGTAAAGGTTCTCAAAGACGCTGCAGGAACAAAATGGAGAAAGTAATAGTGAGGATAAAAAACGTGCCCATTCCAGTCATTGCTTTAGGTTATAAAACAAAAAACGATATGAACATATACCTACTTCCATTTTATCAGAAAATCTTTAAAAATGTGTCAAATGTATTCGCTTTTTGACCGCTTCTCGCAGACTCGTTCTGATGCTTTTTTCTGCTTTATATGTAGTTCTTCCTGTTCTTAGCTTTATTCTGCAGAGTATTTTGTCAACACATTACACAAAGATAGTACAAATGTATAATGCTAAGCTGATGCTTTGATTAACTATACCCAGCAATAAATCATCATTATTTATTAGAAAAGCAAAAAAGAACACCAATTATCAAAGATTTCGTTGCTCCAATCTTGTATTGGGGTTATTTCACCGACTCAGGGCAGACTAATTGATCCTCTTTCGCAACGACATAACCTATCCGATCTTTACCAATTCTTTGTCTTTCAGCCTTGAAACCTGCAAGTTGTTTCCAGTCCACACTTATTGCCTGGCTAATATCTGCTACAAATTATTTTAACCCGCACTACGTTGAAGGTAAAATTCTATGAATTCACTATAAATTATTCTTTTTTGTTCATTTTTGTATAATACTTCAGCGCAGAGGATATAATTATCTGAATTCGTAAATTAACAAGAAAGGGAAGATAATATGACATATCCACATCTGTTTTCACCAATCAAAATCAGAGGTCTGGAGCTAAGAAATCGGGTTGTATTTCCGGCGATGGCCACCCATTTCGGCACTTCGGACGGAAAAGTTACGGAACGTCTGATTAATTATCATGTAGCCAGAGCCAAAGGCGGTAATGGCTTAAATATTCTGGAAGCCACCAGTGTACACACTCCTTCAGCAACGAGAACCTTTGTCCGAATTTGTGAAGACGAATATATTCCTGGGTTGAAGCAGCTTACCGATGCGATCCATGCGGCAGGCGGTAAAGCCTGTGTCCAGCTTTGGCAGGGTGGTCTGGTGGCGGTCATGATGGACCCGGCAATGGAAGGCATCGTTCCAAGCGACTATGAGTTTATGGGAATGTCACTCAAAGGTGTCAACCAGGAAAAAATTCACGAAGTTGTCGAGGCGTTTGGCCAGGCTGCCAGACGGGCAGTGGAAGCTGGTTTTGATACCGTGGAATTTCATTTAGCTCATAACTATTCTCCTCACATGTTTCTTAGCGCCGCCTTCAATAAAAGGACTGATGAATATGGTGGAAGTTTTGAAAATCGGGCTCGTTATCCACTCGAATGCATTCGAGCCATCCGCGCTAACTTGCCAAACGATATGCCCTCGATGATGCGGATTGATGCCCAGGATGATTGCCTGCCTGAAGGGCTGACGATTGAAGATATTATCGCTTTTTGCAAGTTGACGAAGGAAGAAGGCGTAGATATTGTTGATGTTTCCCGCGGGAATGTCGTTACCGCCGCTGGGAAGTACGAAGTGCCACCCATTGATCTGCCCCGCGGTTTCAACATTGAAAATGCTGCCAGGATCCGTAAGGAAAGTGGGTTGGTTACTGTTGGGGTAGGGCGCATTAATGATCCCGATCAGGCTGAAGCCATCATTGCCGAGGGTAAGGCAGATTTGGTCGCCATGGGCCGTGCCCAAATTGCGGACCCGGAGTTTTGTAACAAAGCCAAAGCCGGGCATCCAGAAGATATCATCCGTTGTATCGGGTGCAATCAAGGCTGCTACGAACGTTATTTTCTGTCAACTGAATATCCTTATATTTCGTGCATGCGCAACCCGGAAGTAGGCCGCGAGGGAGAAATCCTCATGAAGCCCACCGATTCACCGAAGAAGGTGGCAATAATTGGTGGTGGCGTGGCAGGTTTGGAAGCAGCCATTCGCCTTCAGCAACGCGGTCACAAGCCGGTGCTTTTTGAAGCTTCGGATAAATTGGGTGGCCAATTTCTGCTGGCTGGTGCGGCACCCCGCAAGAAGGAAATGGCAGATGCGGCTGCCTCCCGAGCTGAACAAGCCATCAGAGCTGGTGTAGATATCCGCCTAAATACAAAAGCTGATGCAGACATACTGGATGAACTCAAGCCGGATGTGGTTATCGCTTCTTGTGGAGCGTCCCCAATAAAATTGAACGTCCCCGGCGTTGAGCTGCCGCATGTTTTCAATACTGTTGATGCCCTCTCTTATATACCGATGCCAGAGGGCAAAGCTGTTGTGATTGGCGGTGGTCTGGTTGGTTTAGAGGTGGCAGAATCTCTGGCTGCCCGGAAGTATGACGTTACTGTAGTCGAAATGCTGGATGAGATTGGTAAGGATATCGGCGTTGGACGTAAGATATCCATCCTGGAAAATGTTTATGGCGCAGGGATCAAACCGATTGTCAACGCAAAATGCGTTGAGATTACTGCGGAAGATGTGGTAGTTGAGATCGCGGGTGAAAGACAACGCATTCCGGCAGATTGTGTAGTTGTGGCAGTCGGCAGCAAACCAATTCCCCATCAGTGGGTGGAGGAATGGGCTGCAGCAAACAATGTACCTGCGTATACTATTGGTGATGCAGCGAGCGCCCGCCGCGCGATCAATGCAATTCATGAGGCATACGATCTGGCAGAGCAATTGTAAATAAGCTTTCTGTCTGGAGGTGAACCAACTTCGAAGTTCGAATGTTCTTTCAAAGGAAATGAAATAGAACAATACACCTGTGTCTGAAAATCTTCAGGCACAGGTGTCGTTTAAGAAAACGACCATTAAATCAATAAAATCAGTGTACCAGCCACGATCAGCACTAAACCGGCCAGGGCTTTTCTGGACAATTTTTCCTTCAGGAAAAAATAAGAAAAGGCGATAGTAATGACGATGCTGAGTTTATCGATTGGCACCACCACACTGGCGGGTCCATCCTGCAGGGCGCGGTAATAGCACAGCCAGGAACCCCCGGTAGCAAACCCAGAAAGGATCAGAAAGAGCCAGCTTTTCCGATCAATATTCTTGATCTCTCCTTGCTTTTTGGTAATGAACACGATTACCCAAGCCATAATCAGGACTACTACAGTGCGTATAGCTGTGCCAAGATTGGATTCCACTCCTTGGATGCCGACCTTGCCTAGAATGGCAGTCAGACTGGCAAAAACTGCCGAAAGGGCAGCGTATAAAAACCAAGGACCGTAGGATTTCTTTTCGCCGCTGACCTGCTTCTTTTCGATCATCATGTAGGTGCCGATGCCAATCGCGACTGCCCCGACAACCTTGGTGAGTGTGACCGGCTCGCCCAGGAAGATGACTGCCAGGAGCATGGTCAGAATAGTGCTGGATTTATCGACAGGTGTGACCTTGTTAACGTCCCCCAATTGCATGGCTTTGAAATAAAACAACCAGGAGGCACCGGTCGCCAAGCCGGATAAGATCAGGAAAACCAGGGTTTTGGTGCTGATATCCCCGATGGTACTTTGGGAACCAACAATGAAAACCATCAGCCACGAGAAGGCCAGAACCACAACCGTTCTGATGGCGGTGGCAAGGTTGGAATCGGTGTTTTTAATCCCGCGTTTAGCTAAAATGGCAGTAATGCCGGCAAATAATGCTGACCCGAAGGCAAAGAAAATCCACATAGTGAGTTCCTGACTTTGTGCTGATAAAATTTACTACCCCAGTGTCGAAAAAATAGGTGCGATGAACGCTATAAAAACAACAGGGTATTCGCAGAATTATACTTGTTCCAACCGTATTTTGGATTGCTATTCACGGCATTGATAGCCATTCATGTGCTGAATTTTACTGCGTTCTTAAGTTCCCGGCTGTAGTATCTGACCACCAGTTGGAATGGGCTGCTTGAATATCTGAACTTGTTATCGAATTTTCCTTAGAGGCATCTCGGTCAAATTGATTTTTGGGAAGAGTAGTGTTCCGCACAAAGTGAGAGGCTTATTCTTGCATCGCTTTTTCTCCCAGTGTGCCAGATCCAAGATTCATTTCGGTCAACCAGGGGCGCTCGATGTGGACACCGGCGCAAACCAGGTCAACACACGTGCTTGGTGGGGACACTGGAACGAACCGGGATTCATAATTCTTCTTGCGGGACCAAATCCTGCGATTGCCTTTGCCTCATTTTCAAAATTAACAATCAAGGTCATCAATCTTTTTCAGTTGATGACCTTGATTTAAAGCAGATAAGTGATTCCGGTACCTGTTACTTTACGTACATTCCACCTGGCTTCTCTGCCAAATTGATGATGATGTTTTTCATCTGGGTGTAATGCTCCAATATCACTTTGTGA
Source organism: Anaerolineaceae bacterium (assembly GCA_049301715.1). Classification (GTDB taxonomy): domain Bacteria; phylum Chloroflexota; class Anaerolineae; order Anaerolineales; family Anaerolineaceae; genus Mesolinea. The sequence goes on along the minus strand of JBAQLH010000056.1, from coordinate 25,308 downwards.
GTCTCTCTCCCGATTCCAGATTCCTTATATCCGCCAAAGGGTGCCCCAGCCGGAAAACTGTTGTAGGTATTGACCCACATGCGACCAGTTTGAATGCCCTTTGCAACCCGGATGGCTCTGTTTAAATCCTTGGTGAATATTGCGCCAGCCAGACCGTAAGTGCTGTCATTGGCCATGGCAATGACTTCCTCTTCGGTTTCGAATGGTATGACGACTCCAACAGGTCCAAATATTTCTTCCCTGGCAACTCTCATATCATTGGTGACATTGACAAGCAGGGTTGGTTTCATAAAGTAGCCTTTGGCAGCCTCACCTTTAATGTATCTTTCTCCACCTGTGGCAACTTTGGCACCTTCCTTTTTGCCAATTTCAATATAGCCAAGGATCTTTTTCAGTTGCTCTTCACTGACCTGGGCACCCATCTGTGTGTTGGGATCCAATGGATTGCCCACTTTGACCTTTTCAAAAGCTGTGATGGCTTTTTCCAGGAATTCATCATAAAATCCATTCTGGACGAAAATCCGCGAACCAGCTGAGCAAACCTGACCTTGATTGAACAAAATTCCCAATTGAAGACCTTCCAGCGCCAAATTCATATCTGCATCGCTGAAAAAGATGCTGGCAGATTTTCCACCCAGTTCCAGGGTGGCAGGGATGATATTTTGCGCAGCCGAAAGGCCAATCTCCCGGCCCACTTCGGTAGATCCCGTAAATGCCAGTTTGTTCAGACCCTTATGATGTTGCAAATATTCGCCACACTTTGAACCTCTGCCTGTGACCAGGTTGATCACGCCTTTTGGAACGATGTTTTCGATCAACTTCATGAACTCCAACATACTTAGTGAGGTGTAGCTGGAAGGTTTAAAAACGGAAACATCTCCAGCTGCGAGCAGGGGTGCCAATTTCCAGGCTGCCATTAAAAATGGGAAATTCCATGGCACAATTTGTCCAACGACGCCAATAGGCTCTTTTATGATGATATTCAAGGTGTTTTCATCAACAAAGGTGGCGCTGCCTTCCTCCGCACGAATGGCACCGGCAAAATATCTGAAATGATCAGCCGCGAGAGGAATGTCTGCGCCGGTTGTTTCTCGAATGGGCTTGCCATTATCCATGCTTTCAATGGTTGCCAGATACTCAGCATTTTTATCAATCACGTCAGCAATCTTGTTCAAGATGGCTGCCCGCTCAGTTGGTGTTGTCTTGCCCCAAGTTTTAAACGCTTCCTGGGCAGCCTTTACGGCATCATCCACATCCTGATTGGAAGCATCAGCTATCTCTGCCAGCAATTCTCCGTTTGCCGGATTATAGGACTTGATCGTTGCTTTATCTGAAGCATCTCTCCACTTTCCCCCAATATACAGTTGATATCGTTTTTGTAGATTTACGTTCATCTTGTCTCCTTTTTTTACCCATTTGTAATTTGAAGACCACTTATCTGTATTGTAATCCTACCACCATAACATTAATTTTTCGTATAAAAATTGTTATATCATCAGTTTTCATCCTCCATCCTGAAAGCAAGCATGTTAGTATTCACCTTTTGAATCTCGCCTCTGAGCCATGTTCGATCTTGGATGTTTTTACTCCATCAGATTTTTCCGCCGTGCTGCAAACCTGTAAATATTTCAGTAAAGGTCGGCAATAAATGTATTTACCTATACATGAAGGCTAAATAGACAAATGCATGTGATACTATATGGGCTACAGGCATATATAGGAAACAAAAGCAAAATCGATTTGTAAGGGTATAAATGAAGATGGCAAACATGAATGAGAAAATGAAGATAAAAGTATTAAAAGATGGACCCTATGTTGTTACGGGGAATGTTCCTTTGGGCGAAAAAATCATTGAGCCGATAGAAAACGAATACGTATTTAAGGATGGACGCAAGTTTCCACTGACGGAGGAGTATTACTTGTGCCGTTGTGGCAAATCAAAAGATAAGCCATTTTGCGATGGTTCACATGAAAAAGCCGGTTTCAAAGGCACTGAAACTGCATCCAAGGACCTGTTTGAAGACCGGGCTGATTTACTTGTAGGCCCGGAATTGGACCTTCTTGATGACAGTCGGTGTGCCTTTGCCCGCTTCTGCCATCGAAACGAAGGAAATGTTTGGGAGTTGACAGAAAGTTCTGACGATCCTCATCTCAGAGAGGAAGCAATAATTGCAGCCAGCGATTGCCCAGCAGGTCGGCTTGTAGCAGTCGAGAAAGATGGAACTATGATTGAACCGCAATTAGAGCCGTCCATTGATATTATTCAAGACCCAGAAAAAGCAGTAAGCGGTGGAATATATGTTCAGGGCAATATCCTGGTCGAGTCTGCAGATGGTCAAGTTTATGAGGTCAGAAACAGGATAATGCTGTGTCGCTGTGGTAAATCAAGAAATAAGCCATTTTGCGATGCCTCACACGTCCCAGCGCATTTTTCAGACGAGGAATAGTTTGGTTTCATAATTAAGTGCTGTTTTGGATATAAGGTGTGCCGAAGGTTGGTATTTTCCTTCGTTCAGATTGATCTCTTAAGTGCGAAGGCTTCCTGGGGGAGTGGGAAGCCTTGCGCAACTTGATGGCGCCGAGCGGGAACTGGAGGACATGCAATCTGCGTGCAACCTTTAATTAACCTAACGGGTTTTGCTAAAAAAATGTTCATCTTGTGATGGTCAACACACCAGAGCAATACGACTTTGCTGAAAAACTCAGCTTACATTCTGGAAACCAAGCCCGCACATCATCTGCAATCAGATAGTACTCTTCCTCATCCCATAAACCGTGATCTCTTGCTTGAGCGTGCGCCATTTCTTCCGCGGTGTTAGTCATGACGTCCCCAAAAACAATGCACCCATCCGAGTTTAAGGCGTTCTTCATTTGTGCGATGAGTGAGATTTTTTGCCGGTCATTCAGATGATGGATGGCATAGGTACTGATAATAAAATCAAACCTCATCCCAGCAAGTTCTTTGGGGAGTCCGTCTGAAAAATCGCTTTGAATTAAGTTGGCATGGAGTGTTTTCTTTTTTGTTAATTCGATCATCTTGTTGGAGAAATCTACGCCGGTGATCAAGTAGCCATCATCATATAATTTTTTGGTCAAGATGCCTGTACCGAAGCCAAGCTCCAAAATTCTGCCATGGCTGCTGGTCTGTCTGACTATTCGGTAGACCTCATTCAAAACATCTTTGTAAGCTGCAAAGGGATACACATTACTTTTTTCACTTAATTCAACACTTTGATCATATCCGTCCGCCCATAAATCGAATCCGCTATGATCTAACATATACAACTTGCCTTTCTGAATCAATCTGGCTGAACCAGCCACTATGCAAATTGACAATTCTGGCTGATTTTTCGCCAATACTACCTTTACAACCATACTGTTTATATCCCAGGGCCCCAAACAGCGTGTTAGCTATCCTGTCAATTCGATCCTTATCAAAAAGGCTCACAGATATGTTCCCGTGTCGCACAAAATCAGGGCTTCGCAAATAACAAACGTCCATTGTTTTCATGGAGCCTGCTGTAAACCTCAAAAAGTCCTGTTGCACTGGAACATGTTGATATTCAGTTTGGAGCCTGTGAAAGCACTACCACCGTCTCAACGTGATAGGTTTGGGGGAACATGTCAACTTATTCAATATCGCTTTTGCCAAGATTACATTTCGAACATAACGTTTGCAAATTATCAATTTCAGTTTCTCCACCTTTTGCCCAAGGGATAAGATGGTCAACATGCAACTCAACCGAAGGGTCTTTTGCTGGAGAAGCGCCGCAAGTGCAGCATTTAAAGTTATCTCTTTTAAGTACTTTGAACCGTAACTTCATATTTATATTTCGCGGCGTTTTATGGACTTTAGAAGTACTTGTGCATTCGATTTGTTGTTCTGATGATATAGATTCTTTCTTGCTGTTAGTCGTTTTTGCTGATTCCCATATTAATTCGTTTTCAGAATCATTAGTTTCTATACGGTTTTCATCTTCGTTTATGTAATCCACAAATGCTTGCAGTGCATTTCTCCAACCACCAAAGCGTCTTTTGTATGTATAGATAGAGTACTTTGATATCCCTCCTTTAATGATATCAGTGGATGTTGGCTGTCTTCCAAGAAGTAACCATATACGTTCAATTTCTTCAAATAATGATTGTTTGTCTATTCGATGTCTTGCCAATCCGGTAGGTTCAAGACCCGCAGCAATGAGAACATTATCCCACCGACCAAAACGGTTTATAATGTGCTCGCCAGAAAAGCTTCCCAACCGTTTGTAATCATCATATAATACGGTTTTTTTACCTGTTTGAGTGGCAACACGTTGCAAGTCTTCATAGTATTTTTCATCTGATATAAACTTCAACTCGGATGAATTTCTTTCGTTTCTTAATCCAGCTAAAGATAAGGCATTTTTCCAAGTGTCAAAATGCCCTTGAATTGCGGTTTGAGAATACTTTCCATATTTCTTATAAGTTGAAATAGCAATATAATCGGTGTTCAATTCTTTTGCAACCCGTTTAATATCTTCAATAATTTCTTCGTCTGTCAGTTCTCTTTTAAACTCATTTAACTCGAATTTCATAAATACACCTACTTTTTACATCGTTATCTATTCTAACTTCTCAACCTAGCACAATTATCTTTCCTATCCACTTAACCCAGTTCACTTGTTTATATTAAAATATTCCCTCAAACGCAAAAACACACTTTCGGTCGAGTTGTCAATTTAGATATAACCTCGGAAAGTCAGTAAATTCAAGGCTTACACCCTTGACATCAATACCACGCACTCCACGTGATAGGTTTGTGGGAACATGTCAAAGGCATGCATGTCCACCAGCTTATAGCCTGCTGCACAAAGGCTTTTCAAGTCGCGCGCCAGTGTACTCGGGTCACAGCTGATGTAGATCAGGTGTGGAGCGGCAAGTTTGATTAATGCCTCGCGCGCTTTGGGATGCAGACCTGCCCGGGGAGGATCCAGCAGAACCAGATCTGTCTGCTCCAATTCTCCAAGCAAAGCAGGCAAAATCTGCTCTACCGGGCCTTCGTACAGGCTGACGTTGTTAAAAGCGTCCAAATTTGCTGCAAAGTCAAAACAAGCTGAGGGAGAGCTCTCAATGGTGGTAAGCTGGTTGGCTCGCTCAGCCAGAAAAACGCTGAACAAACCCACACCGCTATAAAGTTCCAAAGCCTTCATTCCTTCGGGCTGGGGGAGGCGCGAAAGTACGTATTCCACCATCTTTTCTGCCACTTCCAGATTGACCTGGAAGAAGGATTCCGGAGAGACTGTCAGGTCCCTGCCCAGAATAGAATAGTTCAGTGAATCCTGTCCAGCCATGTTAATGGTGCTGCCATCCGGGTTAAGATAGCAAGCAGACACGGGCAGGTCTATCTCCATCTCAGGTCCATTTTCCTCTTCGCCTTCCAGTAAGAGCATCTCTTCGCCATAGCTGTCCTCCCGCACGGTCAGGCGGGTGATACCGGCACCAGGGCCGAGATCAATCTGCGGCCAAAGGGTGTTTATTCCCGGCAGTGGCAGGTGACACTCTTGGATTTCCAGGAATTGCCTGCCGCTTACGTCCTTGAAGCCCAGTTTGCCCTGGGGGCTGGGATGGAATTGAAGCTGATTGCGGTAATTCCAAGGGTTGCTGCAGGCGGTGATTCCTGTCAGGGGTGCATTGGCAATGCCGCCGATACGCTCCAATTGGTCCCGCAGGATGGCAAGTTTGCTTGAAACTTGCTGCTCGTACTCCATCTGTTGGTAATGGCAGCCGCCGCAGACCCCGAAATGAGGGCAGCGGGGTGCGATCCGCAACGGCGAAGGGGTCTGGATTTCAACGGGCAGTGCGCGCAGATAGCGGTTCTTATCTTCCACAACCCGCACTTTCACTTGTTCACCGGGCAGTACAAAAGGCACGAATACTGCCCTGCCATCCGGAAGGCGGGCAAGCCCTTCCCCTCCGTATACCAACTTCTCCGCCTGAATAATCAATTCTTCTGCCATGTCATTTCTCCAATTAAAAAACCTGGAGGTATTATAGAACACTCCAGGTTTGCTTGCATTAAGTTAACGATCAGGATATTTTGAGATATTCCTCAAAGGCATCCAGCAAGGCGTTAATATCATCCAGGGTGGTCTCACCCATATGGGCGATGCGGAAAGTCTTGTTCTTCAAGTCGCCGTAGCCATTGGCAATGCGCATTCCCTTGGTGAGCAGGAATTTATTGAGCGCTTGCATGTCAATCTCGCGGGTATTTTGAATGGTTGAGACGGTCTTGGAGCAGTATTCAGTTTTTGCCAGGGCTGGCATATCGTGCGCCAGCATCCAGGAACGTACCCTCTCACCCATGGCGGTATGTCGGGCAAAGCGGTTTTCTAGCCCTTCAGCAAAGATGCGTTCGAGCTGCTTATCAAGACCATAGATAATCGCCATTGAAGGAGTCATAGCAGTGCTGTCCTTAAGGCGGTGCTTTTCATACAGCAGCAGGTCAAAGTACCAGCCCCGATTGATGACTGTTTCCGCTTTAGCCAGGGCACGGTCGGAAACGGCTGCAAAAGACATTCCCGGAGGGAGCGCCAGGCATTTTTGCGAAGAGGTCAGGACAAAATCCAGACCCCAGGCATCGGTTTCGATCTTGACACCACCCAAGGAAGAGACTGCATCGACCATGACGAGCGTATCCGGGCTGATTTCGTGCACCACTGAAGAAAGATCTTTGATAGGATTTTCCACGCCGGTTGAGGTTTCGTTGTGTACAATGGCGACAGCTTCGTAGTGTTTGGATTTGAGGACATCCCGCAGCATGTCGGGAGTATGGGCTTCACCCCAGGGAACATCCAATTTGTCAGTGGATTTACCATTTGCAATGGCTACCTTGTACCAACGATCGGCGAAAGCGCCATTGACCAAAACCAGCACGTCCTGCTGCACCAGATTGCGCATGGCGGCTTCCTGCATGCCCGAGCCTGAAGCGGGAGGTTGGAAAACACGGTTTTCGGTCAGAAAGACTTTTTTCATGCCTTCTCCGGTGCGGCGGAAGAGTTCATCAAACTCCTTGCTGCGGTGGGGGATCATCGGCTGGCTCATGGCATGCATAACTTCATCTGCAACGTCCACAGGCCCAGGTATAAACATATGGCTCATAGCTTCTCCTTTTTGATAGGTTGATAGATGAATTCTAATGGGGATTCAAGACAATTATTAGGTGAGATCATAGTTGTCCGTTTAATCAGACAAGTCTCCTCTCTGGTTTTACTTCATCGAATTGATTATACCTTAGTGGAAACAGCCCTAGATGAAAAGGTAAGGGCCAATTTTATAAAGATACAAAGATGGAGACGGTGATCCCACGGGTGTAATGGTCGGTTCAAATAAAGGTGTGGGATACTGTATTTGGACGCACGGTTTCTCTTGCTAATTCCATTTGCCTCAGGTATAATGCTTTCACTTTGGGCGGTTAGCTCAGTTGGTTAGAGCGTTGCGTTGACATCGCAAAGGTCGTAGGTTCGAGTCCTATACCACCCATTAAAAGCACCCGCGAGGGTGTTTTTTCCCAAGTAAAGCAATTCTTCCAATCCCGCAGCTTCCTAAACTTTTCCGATAGTTTTTTTCATGCACAAACCAAGTATTTTCCAAATAAGCGTTGTTTTACTGTTTGGAAAGTAACTGAATTGCCAAAATTGGTCAATTTACCCCTTAAATATTCATTTTTCCCCTTTTATTTATTAAATAGTGCTATCAATTTGTAAAAAATAGTGTAAAATAGGTCATTGTTTCCCCTGTTAGACAAGGAGGTTTCCCTGCAAAGAACCGAAGATGTTCGAAATGTATTTGTTTATAAATTTTCATTAGTTTATTAAGAGGAGAAAAAATGAATAAAAAGGCAATCTTTACAGTATTTGGGCTACTGATTGTCGTGAGCATGGTTTTGGCTGCCTGTGCTCCACAAGCGACGACTGAAGCTCCTACCGAAACTGAAGCCCCTACTGAAACAGAAGCTGCAGAACCGACCGCAGCTCCCACTGAAGAACCAACCGCAGAAAGCAAAGACACTTTTATCTTTGGCCGCGGTGCTGACTCAGTTCAGTTGGACCCTATTCTCGTAACAGATGGAGAATCCTTCCGCGTTACCGGTCAGATATTGGACTCCCTGTATGCCTTTGAACAGGGAACCACCAACCCGGTTCCATCCTTGGCGGAATGTGTTCCGAACGAAGATGCCACGGTATGGTCGTGCAAATTGCGCGAGAATGTCAAATTCCATGACGGAACTGATTTCAATGCTGATGCTGTGGTTTTCAACTTTGAACGCTGGCGCTTTACCGATAATCCCTACCACTACCCCAGCCAGGTTTTTGAATATTACGAAGCCATGTGGGGTGGTTTTGACGATGCCAGCCTGATTACCGAAGTAAAAGCGATTGACGACCTGAATGTTCAGTTTACACTGAGCACCCCAATGGCTCCATTCCTGGCTAACCTTGCCATGGATATGTTTGCCATTTCCAGCCCAACTGCCATCCAGGCGGCTGGCGAAGCCTATGGTACACCCTCTGGCGGATGTGTCGGTACCGGCCCTTATAAATTCGTTTCTTGGCAAGAAGGCACAGAGATCGTCTTGGTTGCCAATGAAGATTACTGGGGCGAAGCTCCCAAGATCAAGAACGTGATCATCCGGGTGATCCCTGATGATTCCGCCCGCTTCCTGGCGCTTCAGGCAGGCGATATTGATGCTCTTGAGCAGGCTGTCGTGGAAGATCTGGCAACTGCCGAAGCTGACCCGACCCTGCAAGTTCTAACCCGTCCCGCACTGAACACCAGCTACCTGGCCTTTAACTACAAAATCAAGGAATTCCAGGATATTAAGGTGCGCGAAGCGGTTGCTCATGCCATTGACAAGCAAGGTTTGATTTCCAACTTCTTTGGCACTTATGGCACTGTCGCAACCAACCTGCTGCCTCCTGGCATGCTTGGTCATAATGATGCCATTGAAGACTGGACTTATGATCCAGAACTTTCGAAGCAGCTTTTGGCTGAAGCCGGTTTCCCGGATGGATTGAGCGAAGTCACCATCGCTGAAGATGTGATGGACGCTGAAGGCAATGTAGTATATGCCGCTGGCGAGAAAATCCCGCTGCGCCTGTATTACATGCCCGTGACCCGTTTCTACTTCCCGTCTGCCAAGGAGGTTGGTGAAGGTATAGCTGCCAATCTGACGGCTGCTGGTTTCAATGTGGAACTCTACCTGGAAGGGGACTGGCCGACCTTCTTGGGTTCACGCCGCAATGGTCTGTTGATGGGTCTCTACCTGCTCGGATGGGGCGGTGACAACGGTGACCCGGACAACTTTACCGGCTATTTCTTCAGTGGTGGCTCCGAACCGATCCAACGTGAGGGTTGGTACCAAAACGCTGAACTGGCAGAACTGCTTCAGGAAGCTGTTACTATTCCTGACCAAGCCACCCGTGGAGAGATGTATTCTGAGGCTGAACAAATCATGCACGATGATGTCATGCGCATCTGGCTCGGTCATAACAACACACCTCTGATCCTTTCCGCCACGGTCACAGGCTATGTTCCCCAGCCAGTCGGTGCTGAAAACTACGAGTACGTTTCGTTCTCTGAGTGAGGCAGTTTTGTAAAATGCAGTTAACTGCGTAACCATTTGCAGGGAAAGGAGGGGGGCGGAATTTATTTCGCCCCCCGTTCTGAAATTATAGAAGAGAGGCAGCCATGGGCAAATACATCCTACGAAGATTAGTTTCTGTCATCCCCACCTTGATTGGCGTGACATTGGTCATCTTTCTTTTTCAGCGGCTGATTCCGGGTGACCCTGCGGTTGCCATGCTGGGCGAACATGCCAGCGAGGAGAATGTCACGAGGATTCGTGAACAATTGGGTTTGGACCGCCCGGCTTTTCTTGATCGGGATGCTCTGGTAGAGGGAGACTTGGCGGGTTTTTTTGACAGCCAGTATGCCCGTTATTTTGGTCGTTTGCTTCAATTTGACCTTGGCGAGTCGATCCATCGTCGTATTCCTGTGGCTGCCACTTTAAAGGAACGTTTTCCAGCCACGCTTGAGTTGGCTATGCTTTCCATGCTGATTGCCCTAATAATTGGTATTCCCATTGGCATTGCATCAGCATCCAGACGGAATACGTTTCTGGATGGGTTTACCATGGTTGGATCGTTGGTTGGGGTCTCAATCCCAATTTTCTGGATGGGCATCATGGAGATCATGCTGTTTGCTGTGATGCTCAAATGGCTACCCTCAGGGGGCCGCCTGAGCACCGGAGTAACAATCGAACCAATCACCAACTTATATCTGTTAGACAGCCTCCTGACAGCCAACTGGACAGGTTTTGTGGATGCTCTGAAGCATATCATTATGCCGGCTGTATCCCTTGCCACCATCCCGACCGCCATCATTGCACGTATGACCCGTTCAAGCATGCTGGACGTTTTACAGGAAGACTATATTCGCACAGCCTCTGCCAAAGGGCTTCCGGAGCGCACAGTGCTCTATCGGCACGCTCTCAAGAATGCGTTTCTACCGGTCATCACCGTTATAGGCATCCAGGTCGGTTCTCTGTTGGCGGGAGCAGTGCTGACGGAAACCATTTTTTCTTGGCCGGGGATTGGTAAATGGGTCTACGACTCGATCCTGGGCAGGGATTACCCGATTGTACAGGGCGTAACCCTCCTGATCGCAATTATTTTCTTATTAGTTAATTTATTGGTGGATATTTCTTATGCACTCTTGGATCCACGCATCTCTTATGATTAAGGACTGAACCATGGCAGAACAAATACCTGAAGATGAAGTCCTGACTGATTTTGCAGTTCGCGAACATCGTTCCCTCTGGCTGGATGCCTGGCGGCGGATGAAATCCAATAAGACCGCCATGCTTGGGTTGGTGGTGGTAACCATTTTCATCCTTTCAGCAGTTGGTGCCCATTTCTTTTGGGAGTACGAGCCCAAAATGGACCTGGACTACAACTCTAAGCTGCTGTCGCCCAACCTGATAAAGACTGAAGAAAATCCTGACATCCATATTTTTGGCACCGACAAACTGGGTCGGGATATCTTCCGACGCGTAATCCATGGGGGCTGGAACTCCCTGCGGGTTGGTTTGGTAGCGGTGACAATCTCTTTGGTTATCGGCTGTTTGTTGGGATTGTTTGCGGGCTTCTTTGAGAGTTTTGAGTTGAACTTCAAAGAAAAGTTACTCCTGATGGTGGCACTCGGGCTGGTTATTGGGGCTTTTCCGGCCTGGATTGCCAATCAAGTTTTTCAGGTGTTTCTGTTCGGCGGGCTGGGTGCAGCTTCGGTCGTTTTTGAAAAAAAACTGGAAAGCAAGAAGTGGCGGTCACCCTTATTCGCTCTGCTTGGGTTGCTGATCGGCGCTCTTTCCGGATTATTGGTTGCGCCCCTGGTCGGTTTGGTATGCGGTGTGCTTGGCTTGGGAATTGGCTTGCTGCTGGCTAAGCCGGTTAATGGCAAGGTCTTTTCAAACATTACCATGCGCGTTATGGATGTCATTCTATCCTTCCCCAGTTACCTGCTGGCGATCGCAATTGTGGCTTTCCTAGGTCCCGGTCTTGAAAAAGGCATGATTGCCATTGGTGTGGTTGGCATCCCAGTTTATGCCAGGTTGGCTCGCTCGGCAGTCCTGTCTGTCAGCCAGAAGGAATATGTGCTGGCATCTCAATCCGTGGGCGAGGGGCATGGGCGCATTCTGTTCAAGCATGTTCTTCCCAACATCCTTTCGCCTATTATCGTGCAGGCGACTATGGGTCTTGCCAACGCTATTCTTAATGCGGCAGCGCTCGGTTTTCTTGGTTTGGGTGCCATCCCGCCAGAGCCGGAGTGGGGCGCCATGTTAGGAGACAGCTACAAATATCTTTCGAGCGGCGCCTGGTGGGCGGTGCTGTTCCCAGGTCTGGCAATCATGTTCAGTGTGCTGGGCTTTAACCTGCTGGGTGATGGCCTGCGTGATGCCCTTGACCCCAAGATGCGCATATGAAAAGCATCTAAATTCCAAAGTAACTAGGTAGATTATGGAACCTTTATTAACGATTAATAATTTGACGACCCGTTTTCATACCCAGGATGGCATAGTTCATGCAGTCAATGGCATTTCCTATTCTATGGAACCTGGTGAGATTCTGGGCGTGGTAGGCGAAAGTGGCTGCGGAAAAAGTGTCCACGCGCTTTCGATCATGCGGCTGATCCAAATTCCCCCTGGCGAGATAGCCGCGGGTGAAGTCTGGTTTAACGGCCGCGACCTTTTGCAGTTAAGCGACAAGGAAATTCGCCAAGTCCGCGGTCGGGAAATCGCCATGGTCTTCCAGGACCCCATGTCCTCCCTCAATCCGGTATTTACGGTCGGTTTCCAGATTTGTGAAGCCCTGATGCTGCACAAAAACATGAATAAAACGCAAGCCCGAGAAAGGGCAGGGGAACTATTAAACCTGGTAGGCATCCCCGAGGCGAAAAGTCGTCTGGATAATTACCCGCACCAATTTTCTGGCGGTATGCGCCAAAGAGCTATGATTGCCATGGCGCTTTCTTGTGAGCCGAAGCTGCTGATCGCGGATGAACCGACCACCGCCCTGGATGTAACCATTCAGGCGCAGATCATTGAATTGGTGATCAAGTTGCAGAAAGAACTGGGTATGGCAGTCATGTGGATCACTCATGACCTGGGTATAGTGGCGGAGATGGTTCACAAGATCAACGTTATGTATGCCGGCTTCATCATCGAACGGGGTGAAGTTCGGGAGATATATAACGAGACCAAGCATCCTTATACCCTCGGGCTGTTAGGCTCTCTTCCCAGCATTGATGAAGCCCCTGGGACCAGGTTAGTTTCCATTCCCGGGCTGCCGCCGGACTTGATCGAGCTGCCCAAAGGCTGCCCGTTCTATGTCCGCTGCACTTACCGGGCAGAACACTGCCGCGAAGAAAGACCGGAGTTGGAAAGTACAGGCAGTAGTGAACATGTTGTGGCTTGTTGGCGCTGGCGCGAAATACAAGACCTGCAACCGATTCCTAGGAGAGTGGGTGTGAAATGAAACCGGATCAGAACGTGCTTGTCCAGGTGATCCACCTGAAGAAATACTTCCCGGTCTCCAAAGGGCTTTTTGACCGCGAACAAAAGATGGTCAAGGCTGTGGATGATGTCAGTTTCGATATTTACAAAGGTGAGACCCTTGGGCTGGTAGGTGAAACAGGTTGCGGCAAGACGACCGTCGCCCGCACGATCCTGCAGCTTTACCGCCCTTATGAAGGCCAGATCCTTTTCGATGACATTGATTTGGGAGCCTTGCAGGAAAATGACTTGCGCAAGATGCGCAGCCGTATGCAGATGATTTTCCAGGACCCGTATGCCTCGTTGAACCCGCGTATGACAGTGGGGTCTATTATTTCTGCTCCGCTGGACGTTCATACTCACCTGAACAAACAGGAAAAACAGGATAGAGTGCAAGGGCTGCTCAAGATCGTGGGTTTAAACCCGGATTTTGTAAACCGTTATCCGCATGAATTCTCAGGCGGGCAGAGACAGCGCATTGGCATTGCCCGTGCTCTGGCACTCAACCCCGAACTGGTGATCTGTGATGAGCCAATCTCTTCCCTGGATGTAAGCATCCAGGCACAGGTAGTCAACCTGCTGGAGGAACTGCAGGACCGGCTGGGATTGACCTATCTCTTCGTGGCTCATGACTTGAGCATGGTCCGCCATATCAGTGACCGGATAGTGGTGATGTACCTCGGAAAGGTGATGGAACTGGCAGACCGGAATGAGATCTACCTGAGGTCTCTACATCCTTACACCAAGGCGTTAATGTCGGCCGTGCCAATAGCCAATCCCGATAGAGCCCGCAACCGCCAGCGCATCCTGCTTAAGGGGGATATTCCCAGCCCGCTCAACCCTCCCAATGGCTGTAATTTTAATACGCGCTGCCCGGTTGCCCAAGAACGCTGTTTCAAGGAAGACCCTCTCTACCGAGAGGTTTCTCCAAAACATTATGTTGCTTGCCATTTTGCCTGAATTTTTATGGCTGTAAATTTATATTTGATCCTTTTTACCTCAACCTAACCTACGGATAAGCAGAATGCTAACCTGGAAAAAAATCATTTTAAAGCTTCGCAACCCCTTCCGCCTCTCCTACGGCATCAGTGAGGAAAGGCAGGCTTATTGGATCCGTCTGGAGGGTGATCAGGGTTGGGGAGAAGGTACGATCCCCCCTTATTATCATGTTCCCACCCAAGCAATGGAAGTCTATTGGCAGAAAGCTGCCCAGAGAAGGGAACCTTTTCCTGATGAGCTGGAAAAGATTTCGGGTTGGATTGACTCGGATGGACCCGCACCGGCCCGCTGCGCCCTGGACCTGGCATTGCACGACCGGCTTGCCAAGAGGCAAAGTTTGCCGCTCTGGAAAATGCTTGAGCTGCCGGAGCCACTGCCCAAGCCCAGTAGTTTTACCATTTCCATGGATACTCCGGAAGCTATGGCAGCTATGGCTTGCCAGGTCAGCCAATACCCCATCCTCAAGATCAAGCTGGGAGGGGATGGTCTTGACCTGGAACGTCTGAAAATGATCAGGTCTGCCCGCCCCGAGGCACTGATCAGGGTTGATGCCAATGCCGGCTGGAGTTTTGAAGAAGCCGTACGTTTCATGGAGACCCTGCAAACCTTTCATTTGGAACTCTTGGAACAGCCTCTGGCACAGACTGACATCCGCGGAATGGGCAAACTCCAGGAAATGACGGGGATTCCCATCGTAGCGGATGAATCCGTCCAGACAATGGATGATATTGAAGCGCTTGCCAAAGCGGGAGTAAAAGGCGTCAACATTAAGTTGATGAAAGTGGGCGGGCTGGGTCCTGCCCTGCAGCTGATCCGCAGAGCCAGGGAGCTGGGTTTAAAGATCATGCTCGGCTGCATGATCGAGACTTCTGTCGGGCTGACCGCCATGGCACACCTTTCAGGGTTGGCGGAATGGTTGGATCTGGATGCCTCCATGCTGGTGATCAACGATCCATTTGAGGGCATGCTCTTTGATGAGACTGCTGCCATCCACGTTCCTGATCGTCCTGGGATTGGTGTGAGGTTAAAATCTGCTGACTGAAATCCGTTAACTGAAGACTCTTATGGTGCCACCAGCACTCCATCCGGCATTTGCTGGGCGTTTGACTGTCGATACCCCACTTGGGGCGGGTGGAAACCGGCGCGGCAAACACAGAGGCTGCGGGGCAGCCGATGTGATCCATACAGATTTTCAGAAAAGCTTTATTCGAGCAGGAAGGATTTCGTTTGAGGATAGCATAAAGGGCATCAGATACCTAAGGGGCAACCCGCTGTGATCGCCCTGTCATAACCAATTTCCATAGGGTGCGCATAAAAACGGTGCATACCCTATGGGCTGGAGCCTGTCATTCTAATGGAGCGAAGAAGTTAGAGAGCAAATTTCTTTTGATTGCACCAAAACTCTCCCTTTTCCTTGCTCCCTTCGGTCTCCTGACAGGTTCCCTTAATAAATTTCATGGGATGCGCTCAAATAAAGTGCACACCTTTAATGGTTATGGTCTTTCAACTGCTGCAAAGCCCAACGTTCTGTTTCCCGCAGGAGTGGAATCAAAGTTCTTCCTTTTTGACTTAACGAATACTCCACCCGGGGAGGAATCTCATTGTATGAGCGGCGGCAGATGAGGTCGTCCTCTTCAAGCTGTTTCAATTGCTGAGCCAAGGTGCTTTCCGTAATGGTTTCAAGTTCCCGATGCAAGGCTGAAAAACGCATAGTGCCTTTGGACAATTTCCAAAGAATGATGAGTTTCCATTTTCCGGAAAGTTGTTTTTGAACAAGTCGAAAGGCATCTCTTGGATAATTGGGGTCAGTTTCCATGTTTCCTTTCCTATTAATGAAATTATATACTACCTTTAAATATAGATACTATTATTAATTTCCGTGATTGTTTGTTTTTTATGTCCAAGATATACTTTAATAAATTAGTAGGGTTTCTTTCGACCCTTATTCTTAAAAGGAGATTTTGACATGGCATATCCGTACGAAAAATTAAGTACACCCTATAAGATAGGGAAAATAACCATTAAAAACCGTTTTTGCATGGCTCCGATGGGACAAAGTTCACCCTATGGGCTGAATGGGGAATATACCCAGGAAGGAATCCATTATTTTGAGGAGCGCGCCCAGGGTGGGTTTGGTTTGATTTTTACCGGCGCATTGGTGACCGACATGAAAGTAGACCCCTTCTCAGCACTCGCCGCCTCGAGCCCAATGTACAGTCCCTATATCTTTATGCGTTCAGCCCTTGACATGACTGACCACTGTCATAAATACGGTTCCAAGGTCTTTGCACAACTCACAATGGGTCTTGGGCGGAACTATCCCGATCTTAAAGCTCCTTCTGCGGTGGAAATATTTGGCGATCCAAACACGAAAGCCATTGAATTGACCACCGAAGAAATTCAACAGAAAATCCAGGCTGTCATCCAGGCGGCAGGACTGATGAAAGCCTCAGGTTTTGATGGGGTGGAAGTCCACGCCATTCACTGGGGGTACTTGCTCGATGCCTTTGCCATGAGCATCACCAACCACCGCATTGACCAATACGGCGGTTCACTTGAAAACAGGCTGCGGCCCTGCAAAGAAATCATCGAGGGAATCAGAACCGTTTGCGGGCAGGATTTCCCGGTATCCATTCGGGTTGGAATCAAATCCTATATCAAGGGTCTCAACAAAGCTTCATTTACAGGTGAAGAAGAAGCCGGAAGAACCGTTGAGGAAGGTGTTGAAATATGCAAGCTGCTCGAATCTTATGGCTATGACTGCCTGAATATTGATGCCGGCGTCTACGATTCTTTCTATTATGCCTGCCCACCCATGTACATTGAAAAGGGGTTTACCCTGGAACTCGCCAAAGCGGTCAAGAAAGCTGTCAAAATTCCTGTGCTGGTGGGTGGGAGCCGCCTGGATGAGCCTGAATACGCCATGGAAGCCGTACAGGAAGATACAGGAGATGCGGTTGTGCTTGGTAGAGCTGCTTTAGCCGATCCGTTCCTTCCGAAGAAATTTGAAATGGGTACCATTGAGGAAATCAAACCCTGCATCGGGTGTAACAGCTGCATTTATACCCTGTTTTCAGGTGGAAACATTCAGTGTGCCGTCAACCCAACCCTTACACGCGAAGAACTGGTCAAATTAACTCCTGTCGTAAAATCAAAGAAAGTGGTCATAGTTGGCGGAGGTTTGGCAGGCATGGAAGCAGCCAGGGTTCTGAAGTTAAAAGGGCACCAGGTATCGGTATATGAAAAAACAAATCGTTTGGGCGGCAACCTGAACGCAGCCCAAGCCCATGATTTCAAGCACGACGTCGGCCGCCTCAATACCTGGTATCAGCGCCAAATGAAACAACTGGATATTCCGATCCGGTTAAATACCGAATTAAACGTCCAGAACATTCTTGATAAGAAACCTGATGTGGTTGTCTTATCGACCGGTTCCGTTCCTGTCACCATCCATTTTGACGGATGCGACCGATCCAGCGTCATCTCTTGTTTGGATGCCATTGAGCATGAGGAAAAAATTGGCGGTAAGGTGGTGATTGTGGGCGGCGGACAAATTGGCTGCGAAATCGCCATTGATCAGGCTAAAAAAGGCAAGCAGGTCACAATCGTGGAAGCTCTGGATGATATCCTCAGCTCCGGTGCAGCCGTGCCCTTAATGAACAGGATGGCTTTGGTGGATATACTCGATCATTATCACGTGACCGTCCTGAAGAGCGCGCACCTGGATTCTGTGGATGAGACCGGGGCCAATGTAACCCTCACCAAGGAAGCTAAACAGGTCCATTTGGATGCCGATACGGTGATCCTGTCGGTTGGATTCAAAGCGGGACCTTCCATTGCCAGTGGACTGGTCGGCACCGGTATCGAATATTATGAAGTAGGTGATGGTGTCAAGGCTGGGGATGTCCGATCCACCATTCACAGTGCCTTTGAGATTGCCCGAAGGATATAAGCAAAAATGGAGCTTCTGATCCGGATTGGGGAACAGGTCTGAAGCCAAAATATGAATGGAAAAAATCGAGAATTGTAAAAGATTCTCGATTTTCTCTTAATTAGGAGATGAATATCTGGGGTTATGTTCGCGCTGGTCCCCGGGATGTGTTATTTTGGAATGCGAATCAAAAAATCTTGCCTTATTCAGCATTAGGGTGTGCTCATTCATATAGAAGAGGAAGCCACCCTATAGGCTATTTCCACGTCGGTTCGTAGAGGGCAATCCCAGTAATGTACTCACCTTTTGCAAGCGTGTAGTGTGGTCTTTCCGGTTCAACGTCCTCACTTATGGGGACATAACAACTTTGGTAAAAGGGACATTCCTGCTTTGGTTTAAGATATACAAATCACAGCTTGACAGGATCATTGATTGTGCTTAATATCCGTATAAGGAGGTGTTATGTATGATGAATAACCTTTCAATGGGGCGTAAGTTGTTGAAAGAAAAGGCTAAGTTTACTCGTTCAGGCGTTCAATAAGGAGAAAAATGAAAAAACACAAGGTTATATCCTCTATTGCTGCGGGATTTATCGCGGGTTTCCTTTTGGTGGCGCTGTCCGGCAGCAATCTGATCCCCTACCCAGAACAAACCAAACAGGCGCAAGAATCGCAGACAAATGTGTTATCCTACCTTGGTCCCAGCCTGGTACGTGCCGAACAGGCGCAAACCTCGCAGCCAGAGACGTTATCCACTCTTGAAACGCTCGCGCCGAAGGACAAGCCCGCCGATGAAGCCGATGGGTTGTTGAAACTGATGGCTGAGAGCCCTAAGTACTGGAATTCACTCCATCTTGTCTACCAGGCAGATTACCGCGCACCGGGTTCGGAAGCAATCGATCAGACCTATACTCATGAATTCTGGCTGAAAGCTGATGGGAGTACCAAACTGCTGATCTACGATGCGGAAAAACAACCTGAGCTCCTCTGGATCAACGACACCCAAAGCCTCTGGTCACAATCTTATAATTCAGCTACCTACACCCGGCAGGATGCCCCTTCCGGAGCTGATCTGCCGTCGGAAGTCAACCAGTCCACCGGTGAAAACAGTACCGAAGATACGGTGGCTCCGTTGTTTTCAGCACTGTTAATACCAAGCGTGATGAATGATTATATTTTCCCCCGCGGGCTTGCACAAGCTATGAGCAGGACGGAACTTCGCGATGGGATCGTTCAAATAGTTGAAGTAGTTGGCAAGGAGATTGTAGCTGGCCGGGAGACCATCATCCTTGAACGAAGGATTGGTCCACAGTCCGATCTGGAACACCCAGGCAAGCTTGATCAATACTGGGTGGATGTACAAACGGGGGTCATTTTGCAGGCTGAGATTCTTGACCCCGACACAGGTGCATGGATGCAAAAGTATTCTGCGCAAGTGTGCGATGTCGACCCCATTTTCCCTGAGGGTGAGTTTACATTTACACCGGAACCCGGTTCGATCCTGAAAGATAGTGAGCCGTAACCAATTCTGGTAATCAAACGAAAGGAGATAAATGAGAGGCAAAATATGTGTTTGCGCATTATCAATAGTCGTGAGCATGTTAGTCTTTTCCACTGTCTTTGGCAGCACGATCGGCTCAGCCACAACTATCCCGGATTCAAGTTCGTCTTTCACCCATACAACGGGATTACCGACCTCGACCATCGGTCGGGGAGGCAGCTCTCACCAATCTGTACTTTACATTCCCAACGCAACTTCCCTATACACTGGCAAGTGGAGTTCTTTCGGTGCCACCACGAGTTATACCCAATACAAGTGGTACGTATACATCCCTTACAATGAAGGCGCATTTGACGCGATGGTCAATTATTATGTCAGTAATGACTCAGAAACATTCTCTGTCACGGTCAATCAGGAGAATTACGGGGACGTTTGGGTGTTTTTAGGCTGGGCTGCTGGAAATGGGACGCCGAGCCTATCCTACACCTCCATGAATAACAAATGTGTTCCTGGCGGGGGCTGTGAAACCTACTACCAGGTGTGGTGGGATGACGCACGGTATTACCCTTGCATCGATCCGATCTATACAGGTGATTGTACAGGGGGATAACTTCAGTTTAGGCTTAGACAACTCCCCGCCTCATGCTTCTAAAAGGGGTGGGAAAATCAAGAGGACAAACGAACGGGATAAGGACCGGGATGACACACCAGAGCGCAGCGATATTGACGATAACGATGGCGGGTGTAGCTCATTCATCACTACGGCAAACGGAATGTGAAAGAATCTAAAACCTCCATCCAGGATTGCCTTCGCGTGGCTAAAACGAAGCCTTTCAATAACCACAGTGAATTGGAAAATGACAAAGAAATGCAGATACTCTAATGGCTAAGCTCACGGTTCAAGAAAACCTTGTACCATCCTGCCTGAAGGTTTGGGCAGAAAACAAATAATCAATGAACTGGAAAGTATGTCTACCTTGAAGAAGAAGAGGAGATGAAAACCCTCATTCAGCACTGCAAAAGAAAGCTGGAGGGGATGGAGGGCGTTGACTTTGAAGATAAAACTTTTACATTAGCTGAGGAGTTAGATTAACTATGACAGGTACCGCTTGAAGCCTGACTAAAGGTTTCAGGTTTGATTTGTTCTGTTGTGAATTGTTGGTGAATTTGAGCTATGAGATTCCTTTTTTCCTCATGGTAACAGTTCACTTTTCAAGTTTGGTTTACATTTCTCACCAAAACTAGGCAAACACTTGCATTTTTATTTTAAAAAGGGTATATTCAATACCGGAAAGAAGCATAACGCAGGACGATTAAGTTGGTCCGCGGTTAACAGTGAGGCAGCGCAAAGTGTGAAGCTGCCAAACCGACCAGCCCAAAACCCCCTGCCAGCATGACCCTGAACCGGAAATCCGCATTAAGGGAAACGGCAGCCCCGTTACCGGCAAACTGGAGATGGCTTTATTAAAAAGCCAATCTGGGTGGAACCGCGTGAGAGACCTCTCGCCCCAGGGCGCAGGGTCTTTTTGTTTTAAGAATTTATTGGAGGAAGAGATGTCAAAAGAAAAAGAGCAATATGAAAAATCACAGCTTTACCGGATTCGCCATTCCACCTCGCATGTGATGGCTGAAGCCGTTCTGGAGAAATTCCCCACTGCTAAGGTCGCCATTGGCCCAGCCATAGAGGACGGTTTCTACTACGACTTTGACCTGCCCAGAGCGCTTACTCCGGAAGACCTGACCGAGATTGAAGAGCGCATGAAGCTGCTGCTCAAACGTAATGAGAAGTTTGAACGCGAAGAGGTGAGCGCTGACCAGGCAAAGCAAATCTTCAAAGACCAGCCCTACAAGATCGAATTGATTGAAGGGCTGGAACAAGGCGGATTGGATGAGGACGGCAACCCCACCGAAGAAAAGGTGCCGATCTCGATTTACAAATCCGGACAATTTGTGGACTTATGCCGTGGTCCCCATGTCTCCGATACCAGTGAGATCAACCCGGATGCCTTCAAACTTTTGAATGTGGCTGGTGCTTACTGGCGCGGAGATGAAAAACGCCCGATGCTTCAGCGCATCTATGGCACGGTTTGGGAGAGTAAGGAGCAACTGGATGAGTACCTTTGGAAGATGGAAGAAGCCCGCAAGCGCGACCACCGCAAACTGGGCAGGGAACTGGATCTGTACAGCCAGAACGATGAAGTGGGTCAGGGCTTGATCCTGTGGCACCCCAACGGTGCCATGGTCCGCCATCAAATCGAACGCTATTGGGATGACGAGCATCTTGCCAATGGTTACGATTTTGTTTACACGCCGCATATTGGCAAAGCATCTTTGTGGGAGACCAGCGGACATCTTGGTTTCTTTAAGGAAAATATGTACTCCCCGATCTCAATCGAGGATCAGGATTACTACCTCAAGCCGATGAACTGCCCCTTCCATCTGCAAATTTACAAGAGCAATCTGCGTTCTTACCGCGACCTGCCTTTGCGCTATGCGGAGAAGGGTACGGTCTATCGTTATGAGCGCTCAGGCGTGCTGCACGGTCTGATGCGAGTGCGCGGCTTCACCCAGGATGACGCCCACCACTTCTGCCGACCGGACCAGATGCCAGATGAGATTGACTTTGTTCTGAACTTCAGTCTCAATATCCTGCGGGCATTTGGATTTAAAGTGATCCATGCCTTTTTGAGCACAAAACCAGATAAGAGCGTCGGTGAACCTGAACAGTGGGCAGCCGCTGAAAAAGCGTTGGAAGACTCCCTTAAACGGATGAATTTGCCCTACGAAGTGGATGCCGGCGGGGGCGCCTTCTATGGGCCCAAGATTGATCTCAAAGTGGATGATGCTTTGGGCCGCGAATGGCAGCTTTCCACCATCCAATTTGATTTTAATGAACCAGAACGCTTTGACTTGCAATATGTCGGCGAGGATGGTCAGATGCACCGACCCTATATGATTCACCGCGCCTTGCTTGGCTCGATGGAACGCTTCTTTGGCGTGCTGATAGAGCACTATGGCGGCGCTTTCCCGGCCTGGCTGGCGCCCAAACAGGCAGTGATCATCCCGATTGCCGACCGCCATCATGAGTTTGCTTACCAGGTGGCTGACCGTTTCAAGAAGGCTGGTTTACGGGTCTCGGTGGACGACAGGGCAGAGCGGATGAATGCAAAAATTCGCGACGCCCAGAATCAAAAAGTTCCTTACATGTTGGTGATCGGGGATCGCGAAATGGAAGCCGGGCAGGTTGCCCTGCGGCGGCGCAGCGGGGAAAACCCGGGCGCTATGCTTGTGGATGATTTCCTGGTTTTAGCGCTGCGGGAAATTGCGGATAAAGTTTAGCACCGCTTAGAGTCATCAAACAGACTGGGATTTTCGCGGTTCCAGTCTGTTTTTCTTTGCGTTTTAGCGGCCCGTAGGATTTCTCATGCCAGGGATTATCCTAAAACCTTTGGGGCTGATCCGCACTGCTGCGGGCAGCCTGTTAAAATCTTATAGGTTGGCTTCGGCTGCATTTTTTGGGGTCACGTGAGGAATCAAAGCAAATTGAATCCTTGGGCGTTATCATCCATCCAGCACTTCAGGGCGCATCCAGAAGCGTGTTCCTTAGCTCTAGAACCTCATCAGGCAGTTCTGTGAGAATCTCAAAACTAATCAATGTCTCAATCCGTTCCGGATGCAGTTCTCCCGAGGCGCCTAAGGCGCCTTGCCAGTCCAACCATAGCATACCGCTTTCCTGATCAATCACCTGAATGGTAACAACCGCACAGGTCGGCTCCGGGTAAGGGTCTCTCTGTTGACAATTAGAAGCCCAGGGCTTGATGGTCTTGACTTCGAGCGCCTGATGACCTTCATAATCGACCTGGCGCGTCTCAATTTCTGTCTTTCCCTCGGGCTGTGATTCAATTTGCTCTTCAACTTTGCTCACATAGTCCGGGAACAGTTGATCTACCGATTGCCCCTCGGTTGTCGAGGCCTTCTTGTCGTCTTTTTGAATCAATTCCCGGGGTTGGTAGTTAGCGTCCAGGTAAAACTGAGCGATCCTGAAATCGCTGGTTTTGGCCATTGCCCGCAGCGGGGTTCCATCTTCCTGGTACCAAAGCGCTATAGAGTTGCCCGCCTGGTGGCCATTCCCATCCAGTTCGATCCATTGTTCCAGGCTATGCTTGGGAGGCCTCCCCCTGTACCAATCTTTTGGCATTGTGGCACATTTATCGGGATTGTTCAGGCAAAATACATCCCAATAGTTTTCGACCTTCTGCAGGCTATGCGCCCAGCCTTTTTGCGAGAGGGTTTGGGCCCTTAACGCCAGCAGGCTTTGTAATTGTTCTATTACCTTTTTTGTGGCCAGCCCGGTTGCGATGTTTGCATCCTGGTCTGCATCTATTGTGGCTGTGGCGTCTGGTTCGGGGGTTTCGGTTATTTGTTGATTCTGAACGGTATTTGTTTCAGTGGCAAGTTCTGTCTCAGTCCGCGTGGGCTCAATGGCGGGCGCGCAAGCGCTCAATAAAAGGATCGTGGCGAAGGCAGGAAATAAGAACCGACAACAAGCTAAAACCTTTTTCATCGTGATCTTCTCCTTTCGTCAAAATCAAGGCGGGTTTCCCCGCCTTGATGGTTGTGGCGATCCGTTAACTAATTTCAATCACTGATATGTGCTGAAGAGGTGGGCAGAATCTCAAATTCACCTGGCTCCCCTCCGCATAGGCTATGGACAAATTGGTGTTGGGTTTCTGTAAATGAAACCCTGCGGGAACCGGGCGAGCATTCATACAAGGCAATATATCTGCCCCGAGAAAACGTGCTGGCATTGTATGTTCCCCAACTGCCAGTAGTACCATAGGATACTACTGTCTCGTTACATTTTTGTGAGCAGTCCACCCATTTTCCGCCGATCACATTGATAACCTTGGCCGGGTTTTCTGTTTTGCTGTTTGCCCAGCAATAGATGTAATCGGGTCCTCGTGAATTGGTGGATTGATACGCAGCATGTGTGTCGCACCAGGAGGTGGAATTAATCGAACTTTGTTCATCGCTGGCGGCCGATTCCTTTGCCTTAACTTCTGATATTGAAATTAAAGCCTTTTCCCAGCTTTCCTGAACGTCCTTAGGCATTTGTACGCCTGCCTCGAGCAACAAGGTCCTCTGGGCAGACCAAGGCTCCGATTTGCCCGATTCCAGAACCGCCTCGGTGGAGCGGCTCAAGTAACTGCCAGTTGTGAGATCAATGGCCACATCCTGTCTGAAAGCGATTACGGGCTCCGGGAACTGCTCAAACTCCATCCCTTCAACCTGATAGGTTTTAAGAATATGGAGTGCCTCGCCTTCAAGCCAGACCTCAAAAGTATCGGACGTTTCTTCAAAGCGAATCAAATCGTTGATATAGGAACTCAACTGACCTTCAAGGATTGTCGGAACTGAACTCGCGGGTTGTGGCTGCGCTTGCGGATCAAGCCCACCCCCGCGTTCGAGCAAGGTCAGATTTCCGCCCAAACCTTCAAAGTCGGAGGCTGTGACCTGAATGATGTCACCAGCCTCATTTTTTACAACCTGATAGCTGGCCTTGCTTAAGCTGCCAGCTTCATCCTCGACGTAAGTCCAGGCTTCCTCTATGCTTAATTTGGGAGTTAACCCTTCCATGACGGTGCCAGTGTTTTCGTCAGCAAAAGGGTCATAGCGCTCATCGATAGTGTGCAACCAACCGGTTTTACGGATCGTGGCAAGATTGGTTTTTTCCAGTTCACGCAAAGCGGGCAAGAGATCCGCTAATTGCAGTTGCCCTTTTTGGGTAAGCAGG
>JBAQLH010000055.1:0-64998 GCA_049301715.1 Anaerolineaceae bacterium | reverse complement strand
AAGCCGTATTTTGTCGAAGGTGGGCATCTATCTGGGCGCTCTGTCACCAGGGCGCTCTTGCGGTTTACCCGGAAATCAACAGAGCCGAGCAGACTCTGGCACTCCGAGGAATGCTTTTCCCTGTTTAACCTTGCACCGGAAGGGGGTTACCTGGCCATGAATATTGCTACCCATGCCGGTGGTCTCTTACACCACCTTTTCACCCTGACATGCCGCAGGCATGCGGTATGTTTCTGTGGCCCGATCCAGAAGTTTGCACCTCTCCAGGTGTTACCTGGCATCCTGCTCTATGGTGTACGGACTTTCCTCACTGCCCGCGAAGGGCAGCGCGCGCACCCAACTGACCTGAGCATGTAAATCATAATGGAGTAGGACGGGGAAGTCAATGTTTTGTTTGTGTTCGAATGTGGAGGTTCATGGTAAAGTTATGTATGGTGAGTTTTTAGTAAGAAGGAAGAAAATGCGAATTCTTCTTGTTGACGATGAAGAGGATTTTGCGAACCCTTTGTCTGATGGATTAATTAGAGAAGGCTATCTCGTTGAGATTGCCCAAGACAGCTCGGAAGCTCTATTTCTTTTCGACCTATATCCCTATGATCTCGTCTTATTGGATCTGAACTTACCAGACATAGATGGTCTATTACTTTGTGATGAATTTCGAAAAATAAATCCTGATATCTTGATCTGTATTATTTCCGCACGAAGGGGAATAGCTGAGCGGATTGGAGGATTAGATCAAGGAGCGGATGATTATCTGCCTAAGCCAATTCACTTTGATGAACTCTTGGCACATGTTCGAGCACTTTCTCGAAGAAATCTCAACCTAAGGAAACCCCTTGTTGATTTAGGTCAATTAGTTTTGGATTCTAACCTTCAGATTGTGCAGGTTGCGGATAAAGAGATCGCGTTGACGGCAAAAGAATACCGTTTGTTAGAGTATTTTGTTAGAAACAAGGGTCGGATAGTAAGTCTGGAGGAATTAATTTTGCATATTTGGGGTGAAGAAGATGCACTGTTTTCCAATTCGGTCCGCACGCATATCTGTTCTCTCAGGAAGAAGTTGAGAGAAGCAGGGGTTACGAACCCTAAATTAATAACAACAATAAACAAAGGTTATTCCTTGGTGTTGGATGAATCTGTAAATTAGTTATTTAACTTAACGTAGATTTTATATCTTATCCAATATGATTATGAGAAGTTAGCATGGCAAAATCATCAAATTTCAAATTAAAGACATTTTTCTCAAGATTTCCTCTGAGGGTGCAGTTAATCATTGGGATCGTGATTGTTTTTTGCATACTTGGGGTAATTTTGTTCATCTTGCTCTCGCAGATAACACGAGCTTCTATTTTTCAAGAGATTCCAATCGTCGAAGTAGAACCGACACTGCTCCTTGAACCAGTTGATAACGGAAGTTTAGACAGCCCCAATCCCACCATCGCCTTAGATCTAGAGAGCATGCAATCCGCAGCACTTCTTCGATTATATTCGAATCTACAGAAGTCAATTGGTCTCTCAATTGCAACTGCATTGCTAATTGGTATACTGGCTGCAATTTGGCTTAGCAGTTTTATGACCAAACCCTTGAAAGCCCTTACCCAGGAATTAGCCACAACAGATAAATTGGGGGTAGAGTCCATCGAAGATAATATGCCTAGCCAAGAATTGTCAGAGCTTCAGGTTGCTATCATCTCAAGCCAGGAACGATTCGAGAATCAATTCGAGAAAGCAAACCAATTTGTACTCGATGCCGCTCATGAATTAGGCACGCCAGTCGCGGCCATCAGGATGAACATCGACGTCGCTAGAAAAAAACCTAACATTTCTTCAGATGATTATTTCTCTTTATGCCAAACGATCGATCGTTCAACTACAAGGATGGAAAATCTGCTTGATCAGCTGAAGATACTATCTAAGCATGAAAGTCGGATTCAAGTTACGAATATCAGAGTTGGAGAACTTCTTGAAGAGTGTATTGAATTGTTAATACCACTCGCCAATACACGTGATATCGAAATCAAGAACCTGGTCAATCCAGAATTGCGTTTGCAGAGTGAGCCCCTATTCTTACAAACGATTTTTACCAACCTGATCGAAAATGCAATTAAATACAATATCCAGGGTGGACAGGTGGTAATAAGTTCCATGGAAAATGACATGGGTTGTGAATTTTACATTGAGGACACTGGTATCGGTATCAGAGAAGAAGAAATCGGGAAAGTATTTAACAGGTTTTACAGGATTGACAAGTCTAGATCCAGACGTTCTGGTGGGTCAGGCTTAGGTCTCTCGATCGTCCAAGCATTGATAAACAGACTGGGAGGTCACATTTCACTCCAGAGTAAATTGGGTGTAGGAACTAAAGTAGAAGTATTCATTCCTCACTACAAAGAAAATGATGGAAATCAATATGATGCAAAGGAGAAAAATGATATCTTATAGAACTATATTTACGCGTAGTCTATTCTTGGTAGCATTGGTCTGTTCTTACATGGGATACCCCGTCAAGGCTGCATTCGGAGACCAAACTCAAGGATCCAATTTTCTAGGCCCTGGATTTGAGTTAGAACCACCAAATCAAATTACTTGTTATGTACTACTAGAACCTCTGAGCCCTGGTCGGTCGGTCTCAAAGGTTCTTAATATTGAGTGCAGTAATTCTCCTGGCCAACTCCATCCCGGGTCTGAGATAAGTACATCCTATTTCATTGCCAGTTTTTATGACAAGACGGACTTTAGTGAGCTGTTAATCCAATACTATGGTTCAGCCGTGTGTTCGTCTACTACAAGTTATGGCATAGGGCAGCTACCAGCCTCCTTTGATAATCGGTTCAGTTCTGGTTCTGGTTACTCTGGCTGTAACTACATTTATGTCTACGATTTGGCAAATTATGCTGGTGATTCAGCATCATGTTTCGCAAATTGTAGCAGTTTTGATTCGCTAAATGACCGTGTTTCATCTTGGAGGCTTACGAATTAACCTTCAAACTACGGTCTAATGATTTTTCAAGCAAAGTACTTTTCTCGTATGATAGCGCTCGGATGCTACTTCAATCTTCAGTTTTACTCTTGAATGCTATTTGTTAGGTCCGATGAAATAAACCATACTTGCGCTCTGATCTGAGGGCAATACTATGGCTGTGGATAAATGTGTCTCCATATTCTCAATGCTCAAACTATTTGAATTAGAAGTTTTAACTATGAAGCCCAACGACTTTGAAAAAGCAATAGCGGAGGATTCGATTCCGGTTTCTTTTATTGTGTTGTTGACCAAATCCCAAATGAGGATTTTTGCTTCATTGCCTTTGACCTTCTGGGTAAACAAAAGTCGATTGGAGTCAATCCACATAGTGAAGAAACTAGATGTAACGTTTAACTGATCATTCGTCACTTTTTTGGATCCATCAGGGAAGAAGATTTCGAGATGCACAATGTCATTGAAATAATCGTATCTGAGCTTGGATCGATCAGGGGATATTGAAAAATGATCAACAGGTAAATCAAGAATTGTGCTAGTCATGCCTGTCATCACGTTGTAAGAATACAAGCCTCTGACTGAGTTGCACGATCCGTTAAAGAAAATTTCGTCTGCCCTAATTCCAAACTTCGCAGTGTGAACCTCACATGGAATGAGAATTTCCTCTTTTTTCTTATCTTCAAGGTTGAATGTGTATATTCTGGGAAGCCATGTTTCGCTACTTTGTTGATTTAAGAATAGAATCATCGAATCTTTGGAATCCTGAAAGTACGAATACCCTGATGCTTCGATTTCAATGGTGTCATTTGGATTATCAAGATCTATTGCGTGTAAGGTTATACTGTTTCCTTTAATAATGGAAATTATAAGAATATTTCTCTCACTGACACTGAAGTTACTGACGGATGAAATGGTATCGCTTGTTTCATAAATGGGGGAGCAGGATCCATCAATGCCACATAAGTGTAAGTAATTCCTTGAGTTAGGAGGTTCGAGGGAATTGTAAGTTACAACAATGAACTGTAGCGATTCATCCGCTAAAACATTCTTATCCTCGCGGGGCATGTTTTGTTGCAAGGTCGCATCCGCCTTCTCAGGAGTGAATTCAACTATTTGGGAAGCAGCGAGTTCCCCAACCGATTCTGTTCTTGCACTATCTAAAGTGCTTATCTCGTTCCTTCCCGTGCATGAGCAGGTAAACAATATCACAATGAGGCAAATTATCTTATTTAGCATAGGGTTCCATTAAAGAACTCAGCCATTATAAAGGGAAAACCTTATAATGGCTGGGTAATTACTAATCAGTCGAATGCAGAGGTACAATCACCTGAGTCTGGATCATCTCTGCAAGGCCTGTATTTCGCATCATCCCACCACACTTCATACCATGTTGTGCAACCATACCCAGCAGCACAAGAATTATCCATCCAAGCATAAGAAGACATTGGACTGCCGTAGCCATATGCCCACCCCAAGAAAACCCATCCGCCCCATATGTTTTCCTGATTTACGATTACCGGCCAACCAGACGAGCCTTCGTAATCGTTGTAGCATGTATACTTTACTGCTCCGTCTGTGGCTCCGGAATTGTACGGAATGTAGACTTTCCATGCATAATTCGTTGTGATCGTTTGAGGTAGAGGAGTACTCCATCTTCCCCAGGCACTAGTGTAATACTGGTCGCCACTTAAGTGGCCTAGATGGGATGTGCCGGATTCAGTCGTCCCATCGGAAGAAAACCCACTGCCATAATCTGAGATAGTAGTTGTATCCCCAAGTGTACTAGCTAAGACAGAAGAGAAGATTAGAAAGCTGGTGAGAGTGACACATATTAAGACAAGAATTTTGTTTCTCATTTTTCTCCCTCTTTTTTTATTGGTTGGCTAACAATTCCCAGCCAAGCTTATGGACATACACAAAAGTATCACTGGTAAATGTTGGATCTAAAACGAATTTTGTTGCAACCGTCTTCTGAAGCCAATCGCCTGTCGAAGGGTCGAGAATCTCGACTTGCAAGAAGATGCCAGTATTGATATCAATCCAATATCGATGCCACCGTCCAATGCCGTTTTCGGCTTCACTATCCTTCGCAATCCGGTCAATTTGGAGTGCTCGTCGATCACATATTTCTTTGATTTCACCTACCTTGATTTCTTGGGTGACACTATCCGTAATTTGGGTTTTCAATAACTCTTTCCCTATCGAAACCGGATAAATGTACTCATTGAAAGCGCTAGGAATAAAGAGTGCACCAGTGTCATAAGCGGATTGTATATTTGAATCAGCCTCGAACTGCCCATCCCTGCTTTCACTTTCAACGATGAAAACAGCAGGCAGATCGGATTGCCGGTAGGTTTTCGTAATTGGGTATTCTGTCCACATTATCGTCCCATCATTGACCCAATTCAGAGTAGGTTTGCCATTATCTGAGACGTTTAAGAGTCCCCGACCCATGCTTTCCAATTTGAATTGAGAGATGGAGTTCCAGAAAACCTCATCACTTTCCGGATATCTAAATTCTGATTCATAGGTTATTTCAAGCGTCTTCCATAAACTTGGACTGGATTCTAAAAGGTTGACGACATCCTCCACGCTTGAGTTAGTGTTTATCGGTTGAATTAGATTGTTCGTAATGCCAGGCCATCCGGTGTCTGAAGCATTCACATATCTAGGGTTGAAATTTGAACCTGTCATGGCTGCAAGAGAGAATCCTGCCAGTATGCCAAAAAGGATTAACTTTCCAGGAGATTTCATCTCGACTAACTCCTTTCTATTTTGTAACTATTATCGCATGCTTTTCAAATGCAAGCTTTGCGTTTCAATCAAGTAGTAAGTTAACTACTTTTCTATTCTTACTGTTTCATTTCAATTTTGTCCTCTTTTATTCTATTTTACAGTATTGGATATAAAATCCGCGTTAAGTTTTCACTAAGACCAAAGGGAATTTTTATTAGTCTTCTCGGAAGATGAACTATATCCGTTATGAATATCTTCTTACGGGGAAATTTCCTGTTGCTGATCTTTGTCTACGAATCCAACGTTAGAGAATATGGTATTGGCAAATTGTCCAGCCATTATTGTTATAAGACTAAAGGAACGAAGTGACGTAGTAGCAAGCAAAGGAACTGGATCCCTGTTTCGACATAGCGCTCTTGCTCCATCTTGTCCACCTCCATGGGTTGATTACCCCCTATTGAATCACATTTTCCCGGTATGGTCAATTCTGGAATTCGTTTTTCAACACCCTCGTATTAGGGCTGGACATTTCACAGAATTGTTGTAAAATAAAGGTTCGTAATTATGGAGTTTAGTTCGGAGGACGAAGTTGGCAAATATTAAATCACAAATCAAGCGAAACAAACAAAATCAGGTCCAGCGACAGCGCAACCGGGTTTACCGCGGTTCTGCCCGCACCTTTGTGCGCAAGGCTCAATTTGCAATCAAAACCGAGAATGCCGGCGATGCCAAGGTGGACGTGGTTAATGCCATTAAGGCATTGGATAAAGCTGCATCTATGGGCGTTATTCACAAGAACAACGCTGCGCGGCGCAAGTCTCGTTTGATGAAAAAATTCAACGCAATTGCAGAGTAAGAATTATTCATCAGGTTTTTCAACGGGAGCCATTGGGCTCCCGTATTTTTTGTTAAGCTGCCAACTAAAAAAAGATGGGTTTTCCGGAGGCTGGATGATATAATCCAGAAAACTTGACCACAGGGAATGACCGCATGTTTGAACAGGAAAAACTGCACTTAATCCAGATCGTCAACCGGTTTTGTGAGGAAAATTCGTTGCCAACTAGCAAACTGGAATGGCGCAATATCCCCTTCAGCGGGGAATGGGGCATTGCCGCGCCGCTTTTTCCGCTGGCGGCAGCCGACCCAAGCAGGCAAGGAACGGTGGCTGAGCATGCTCAAACCCTGGCAAATCGGCTGCAAGAATACCTGGATATTCCGGAAGGCTTCAATCGGGTTGAGGCAACGAGGGGTTATCTGAACCTTTATTTTTCCACCAACGACTACGCGGGCAAGGTAGTACAAGAAGTACTTGCCCGAGCCAAAGATTTTGGAAAAAAACCACCAGCGGGTAAACCAACTATGGTGGAGTACTCCAACCCCAATACCCATAAACCTCTGCATGTCGGTCATCTGCGCAATGTTATTTTGGGCGGTGCTACCTGCAACATCCTGGAAGCCAGCGGAAAACCAGTTATCCGGGTGAATTACTTGGGAGATATTGGTTTGCATGTCATCAAGTGGCTGTGCAATTACGAAAAGTATCACCAGGGGGAGCAGCCGGGAGAAGACAAAACTCGTTGGATGGGGGACCTGTTTGCTGAAGCAGATCGGCGGTTTGTCAATGAGACGGGTTTTGAGGGAGAGGTGCGGGCGTATTTTGCACGCTGGGATCAGCATGACCCTGATGTGCTTGCCTTGTGGAAACAGACCAGGGAATGGTCTTTGCAGGGGTTTAACCAAGTCTATGATTTGTTGGGGGAGCACTTTGACAGGATTTATTTTGAGAGCGAAGTGGAAGAACCTGGAAAAGTGATGGTGGATCAATTGATCAAATCTGGTCTGGCTCAGGATGGCCGGCCGAAAGAGCCGGTAGTGATTGATCTGGATACCCGGCTGGGCACAAAAGAAGAATTTCGTGTTGTGGTGATTCTGCGGTCGGATGGAACTTCGCTGTATGCCACCAAAGAAATTCCCCTGGCGATTATGAAATTTGACGAATACGACCCAGAACAATCCATCTATGTTATTGACGTGCGCCAGAGTTTGCATATCAAGCAGATTCGTAAGGTGCTGGAATTGATGGGATATCCCTGGGCAGACCGCATCCACCACTTGGCTTATGAGATTGTCAATTTGCCTGGAAATGTGACCATGTCTTCGCGAGAGGGAACAGTGGTACTACTGGACGACCTGATCCGGGAAGCAACCCAACGCGCTTTGGAAGTGGTTAAAGAAAAGAATCCTGAGCTTGATCCAGCGCAGATGCAGAAAATTGCTCAAGCAGTGGCTATCGGAAGCATTAAATACCCGATGCTGGCGCGTGAAACCACCAAGATGGTGACGTTTGATTGGGAAAGCGCCCTGGACTTCAATGGACAGTCTGCACCATACATCCAGTATGCTCATGTGAGGGCAAACAGCATCCTCAGGAAAACCAACGAACAAGTACAAGCACAACCGTGTTTCGGCTACACTCTGCATCCCAGTGAGGTTAATTTGATCGAATTGATCTCAAAACTGCCGGATGAAGTAAACCGTGCAGCCAGGGAACTTAAACCTTCCCTGATTGCGATCTATGCCTACGATCTTGCCAAAGCTTTCAATGATTTTTATAATCAATGCCCAGTACTCAGTGTTGAACCTGAAATTCGTTCTGCCAGACTGGCACTGGTGGCAGCCGCCAGGGTCTGCTTGGAGAATTCTTTATCCTTGTTGGGCATTGAATCCCCGCAAGTGATGTAAAATAGGGAAACATACGGATCAAATACAAGAAAAGGAGATATTTACTGATGCGTCGTATCCGAACAATTATTATGGGAGCCGCTGGACGGGATTTCCACAATTTCAACACTTTTTATCGGGATAATGATAAATACGAGGTTGTGGCTTTCACAGCCACTCAAATCCCAAATATTGAGGGACGAAAATATCCTGCTGAATTGGCTGGAAAGTTGTATCCCAATGGGATTGATATCTACCCTGAGGTTGAACTTCCAGAACTGATCAAGAAATTCAATGTTGAAGAAGTGGTTTTTGCATACAGCGATGTACCGCATACTTATGTGATGCATAAGGCATCCGAGGTAATCGCACTGGGGCCTGCATTCCGTTTGATGGGATCAAAAGCGACCCAGGTAAAGTCTACCAAACCGGTTGTGAGCGTATGCGCTGTGCGCACTGGCTCTGGCAAGAGCCAGACCACCCGAAAAGTGGCTTCCATCCTGATCGGGATGGGATACAAAGTAGCTGCGATTCGCCATCCCATGCCTTATGGGGATCTGGTCAAACAAAAAGTGCAACGATTCGCTACTTATGAAGACCTGGACAAGTATGAGTGCACCATTGAAGAACGAGAGGAGTATGAACCTCATATTGACAATGGTGTGATTGTGTATGCTGGCGTGGATTATGAAGCCATCCTGCGCGAAGCAGAAAAAGAAGCGGATATTATTCTGTGGGACGGCGGCAACAATGACTTCTCATTCTATGTGTCTGATCTGCTGATTGTGGTTGCTGATCCTCATCGACCTGGACATGAGATCCAGTATTATCCGGGTGAGACCAATGTGCGGATGGCGGATGTGTTTGTCATCAACAAGGTTGATACCGCCAATCCTGACAATGTCATTGCAGTCCGGGAAAACCTTTTCAATCTTAATCCCAATGCGGTTGTGGTTGAAGCTGCTTCACCGATCTTTGTGGATGACCCCGAAGCCATCCGCGGCAAGCGCGTTTTGGTAATCGAAGACGGTCCAACCCTTACCCACGGCGGCATGGCGTTCGGTGCTGGGTTTGTGGCTGCCCGCCGTTTTGGCGCTGCAGAAATTGTTGATCCAAGGCCTTTTGCAGTGGGGAGCATTGTAGAAACCTATAAAAAGTATCCTGGAACAGGCAAGATCCTGCCCGCCATGGGTTACGGCGAGCAAATGATCAAGGATTTGGAACAGACCATTGAGAACGCTGATGTGGATATGGTTGTCATTGGTACCCCGATTGACCTCACCCGCGTGATGAAGATTACGAAACCTTCCCAGCGGGTACGCTATGAGCTGGAAGAGATCGGCAAGCCCACCCTTACCGATATTCTCACCAAGAAATTTGGGAAATAAGCCTGGTCATAAACCAGGATAAGCAAGAGTGCAGGGGTCAGGTAATCCTGACCCCTGTTTCTATGATAGACTTCCATTCAAGGGAATGGGAAGGATCTGAAATGTTTATTGATTCAGTATTAATTTTTGTGCACTCCGGCAAGGGCGGGGATGGCATGGTGCATATGCATCGTGAAAAGTTCCGACCGCGGGGAGGACCTGATGGCGGAGACGGGGGAAAGGGTGGAGATGTTATAGTGTGGGTTGTGCCAACCTTAAATGCCCTGAACAAGTTCCATTATAATGAGCGATTTATAGCCGAGGATGGCAAGAACGGTGGACCAAACAATTGTTCTGGCAGGTCTGCTAAAGACCTTTCTATCCCTGTTCCTCCAGGTACGATTATCTATAATAATGACACTGCTGAACTGCTGGGAGACCTACTGACCCCGGGGCAGACTTTGGTGGTGGCTAAAGGCGGCCGGGGAGGCCGGGGCAACCAGCATTTTGCTTCCTCCAGGAACCAAATGCCCCTTACCGCTGAAAAAGGTGAACCGGGTGAGGAGTTCAATTTACGGCTAGAGCTCAAACTGATTGCCGATGTAGGTCTGGTGGGCCTGCCCAATGCTGGCAAGTCCTCCATTCTGGCAGCTACCACCAATGCCAGACCCAAGGTCGCAGCATATCCTTTTACTACCCTTGAACCCAACCTGGGCGTGGTCGAGCTGGATCTTGACCATTCCATGGTGTTGGCAGATATTCCCGGGCTGATTGAAGGCGCTCATGAGGGTACAGGCTTGGGAGACGAATTCCTCAGGCATATCCAGCGCACACGGGTACTGATCCACGTCCTGGATGGTCTTTCAGAAGACCCCTATTCGGATTATGAGACAATCAACCAGGAACTAGACCTTTATGATGAGCGTTTAGGTCAGTTGAAACAGTTGGTCGTATTAAATAAAATGGATCTGCCCGATGTGGCGGTTAAATTTGAGGATTTGAAGGCAAGATTGGTTAAAGAGGATGTTGAACTACTGCCTGTTTCGGCGGTGGCGCAAACCAATCTCAGACAATTGATGTGGAAAGCATACGAAATCCTTCAGAATACGCCCGTGGAAGAAAGGGAAGCGGCACTGCCGGTTTATCGGGCGGAAGAGGACCCCAAAGCATTTTCGATTCGATTTGAAGATGACATGTGGTTTGTCAAAGGAAAGACGATCGAACGCGCAGCGGCGATGACGTTTTGGGAACAGCCAGGCTCTGTAAGGCGGTTTCAGCGATTGATGACCGGTTTGGGTGTTGACAAAGCCTTACGCGAGGCCGGGATCGAAGAAGGCGATACTGTTTGTATCGGGGATTCTGAACTGGAGTGGCAGGATTAAAATGTTCCCTGACTGGGTGAGGGGGGCACCCAATCGGGGAACGACAGTATTTAATCATAGTGAAAATTATTTGTCAAGGGTGGTTGGCACAATCAGAGAGAAGACCAAAATTGAGTCTTAAAGTTTACAGAAATCCCGCATTCCGATTGCAGGTTATATCTGAGTAAGTCCTGAAAGTGGATTAATCCAGGATGATCTCCTCCGTGCCAGCTAACCGGTCCAGAATGTGACTGGTGACCAGGTCCAACTGCTCGGCTTTATTAACGAAGTCAGTGCTGTCGCTTTGAATGGTCAGAATCGGGCACAGGTCAAACGATTGGATCCACTCCTTGTAAAAGCGGTCGAGCAACGCCAGGTAATCCGGATCAATATTATCTTCAATGGAACGCGCCCGCCGCTGGATGCGCTTCAGCAGAACAGGTACAGGAGCCTTGAGGTAAATAAGCAAATCCGGTTTGGGCAGCGTGCTGGAAACCACCTCGTAAAGGTTGAGGTAAGCCTGGTAGTCCCGTTCAGCCAGATTGCCCATTTCATATAATGCCCTGGCAAAAATATAGGGGTCTTCATAAATGCTGCGATCGATGATGGCGGATTGAGGTGAAGCAGCCAACTGTCGGTGCTGGATGGAACGGTTGCCGAGTAAATATACTTGCAGGTGAAAAGACCATTTCTTCATGTCAGCATAAAAATCCGGCAGGTAGGGATTGTCTGCCACAGATTCATAGGCGGTATACCAACCCAGTTTTTCACCGAGCAATTTGGTCAGGGAAGTTTTACCACTGCCGATATTTCCAGCCATCAAAACCAATTTTTTTGAAGTTGTTTTTCTGTTCACTGTTTCACCTTTTCTGGGGGTATAGAATGGATCAAGGAAAATTTGGATTTCAGCAAGGAAAGAACCTCGTTGATTGTAATGGAAATTATGACTACCCCCTCTGGGGAATCTTCGGCAGCCCTGTCTTGTCAAACCAGGAGGCGCCTTCAAGTATACGGACTGCCATATTTTCGGGATTACTGTCGGCATGGTCTAATTTTATCGATGCACAGGGAGAAGGCTCATTTAGAGCTGTTTTTTCAAGGTGGAGTGACTCTGACAGGATCGCCGGGTCCGGCATCCGGTTGATTTCGCCAGATGGAGTTAATCTATCGGAACGCTCATGCCCGATCAGATCAGGCATGAGCAGACTACTCTGGTCTTCCAGAATATGAGCCAGTTCAAGTCGGGTGCAACCATTTTCGGTAAATCCATGCGGCAAAATGATTGATGGCTTTTCGCCACACGTGCGAACATAGTGGATTTTGTGCCGGCTGGAGTAGACCTGTAACTTTTGCCAAGTAGACATCCTGAGTTTGCCCCAACTTCCTGATTGAGCTAACATTCACTGTGCCCGCAGGTATAGCACTTGCGGCAGCCTTCTTCATTGATCAGGGTCGCCTGTCCGCATTCCGGACACAACTCTCCGATTGGATGGGAACGTCCTGTTAGCTCAGGGATGGAAAGCTGGCCGGCTGGGTCAGGCTTAATTTCGATTTCCTTTTCCCAATGCTGTTGGTACAGATATTCATCCAGGGCTTTAGCGATCCCATCAGGAAGGGAACGAACCCGGTTTGGTCCAAAACCGAGCGACCTGCCCCCGCCAATACCTGCCAGTTGTTCCATTACCACTTTCAAACGTTCGCGAGGTTCAATCGGGGAGGCGATCCGTAAGACGTACGAAATCAGACGGCCGATTGCTTCGGAATGGGCGGCAGTCTCAGAGCCGGCTTTGGCGGTATTAATGAAAACCTCGAATGGCTGATCACCGCCATTTTCATTGATGGTGATAAAAGCCTTGCCAAGCGGGGTTTCGATGGAATAGGTGTAGCCCTTCAGGATGCGCGGACGGGGCTTCTTGGTATCTTTCCAAAGTCTCAACTGTGCGCTGATATCTTCCCCATAAAGTCTGGGTTGATCAGGCGCAGTTTTGGACGGGCTTTGTTTGGATTGGATGGTCTCATTGGTTTCTAGGACCACGTTCTCACGCGATCCGGTAATGTAGACTGTAATGCCCTTGCAGCCCAGTTTCCAGGCATACAGGAAAGCATTGGCGACTTCATCCTCGGTAGTGCCAGCCGGAAAATTAATGGTTTTGCTCAGGCTGTTATCTACAAAACGCTGCAAAGCAGCCTGGATGCGAATGTGCTCCTCGGCACGGATATCTGCTGAAACGACAAATATTTCCCGAATGGACTCGGGCAGTAACTCAATTTGCTGGCAGGAACCATTCACAAGCACTCTCTCAATGATCTGGTTTTTTGCTTCCTCAGTCAGATCACTCGAATCTAAAGCTGCTTGGAAAAGCGGGCTGACATAATTAAGCTGCAGATCCTTGCCGTTGTCATTGACATGGCGGGTATAAGCCAACGCAAAAACCGGTTCACAGCCATAGCCCTCACAGCCAGCCACAGTACCAATAGTGCCCGTAGGGGCGATGGTAGTTTGGGCAGCGTTGCGGATGCCATACTGTTTGAGCCCGTCTATAATTTCCTGCCAATCCAGGTGCGGGCGCTGCCAATTGTGGCTGTAGGTTTCCATTGGCGTTGGGGAAGTCCACTTGAGATGCTTGGGATCGTAAATGCTGCCTTCAATGGCAGGGAAGGCGCCCTTTTCTTTAGCAAGTGCAATGCTGGTTTTCATACAGTGAAAACGGATGAATTCCATCACCTGCCCGCAGAACTCCAAGGATTCATCAGAACCATAACGGACATGGCAGTGATACATCAGGTCTGCCAGACCCATGATGCCCAAGCCGATCCGGCGGGCATTAAGGGCGGATTGCCGCAATTCAGGTATTGCCGGGACATAGGCATTTCTGTCCACTACATGATCGAGGAATAGAGTGGCAGTCTCCGTCGTGAGGCGCAGTTTTTCCCAATCCACACTGCCATCGGCACCAAAGTGCTCCGCCAGATTGACGGAACCCAGACAGCAGTTTTCATAGGGTCCCAACCACTGCTCACCGCAAGGATTAGTAGCTTCCAAGTCGTAAAGATGCGGGACGGGGTTGGCACGATTGGCAGTATCCAAAAAGAGTGCACCAGGCTCGCCATTATGATGTGCCTGAGAGACAAATTCCCGGAAGAGCATCCTGGCGCTGACAGTTTTGTGGGTCAGGATGGGCATACCCGCCCTTTCTGCGGCTTCAAGTGTGCCATTAAAGGATTTGTACATCGGGGAATGGACATCCGGAAAGCGCAGATCCCAAGGATCATCCGCTTCAACGGCGCGCATGAAAGCATCGGTAATGCCAATCGAAATGTTAAAATTGGTGATGGCGTTTTCGTTGGTTTTACAACGGATGAAATCCTCGATATCTGGATGGTCCACCCGCAGGATACCCATATTGGCACCTCTGCGTGTACCGCCCTGGGCAATTTCACCAAAGGCGTTGTCGTAAACTTTTAGAAAGCCAACCGGACCGGTAGCCTGCCCTGCCGATGTCTTGACTATTGATCCCTTGGGCCGGATACGGGAAAAGTTGAACCCGTTGCCCCCTCCGGTTTGCTGAATCAGGGCAGCATTACGAAGTGTGGTGAAAATGCCATCTGAAGCCCTGCCCATATCATCCGAGATTGGAAGGACGAAGCAGGCAGCCAACTGACCAAGGGGTGTTCCCGCACCTGTAAAAGTGGGGGAATTGGGAAAAAAGGATTTAGAGATCATCATGGTGTAAAACATCCTGGCAATATTTTCGGTTGGTTCGTTTTCACCTTCCACATCAGCCACATGCCAGGCAATTCTCCAGAACATCTCTTCGATCGTCTCGACGCAATTCCCATCCATCCCCTTACGCAGGTAGCGCTTGATCAGGATTTGCCTCGAGTTTTCA
The DNA here is from genome assembly GCA_049301715.1 of Anaerolineaceae bacterium. GTDB lineage: Bacteria > Chloroflexota > Anaerolineae > Anaerolineales > Anaerolineaceae > Mesolinea. The sequence goes on along the minus strand of JBAQLH010000055.1, from coordinate 49,946 downwards.
GTCAACTCAATTGGGTCGCAATCTTCCGGCAGCAGAGGGGTGGGCAGTAAACCCGATGATTTCACGGTTGATTCAATCATAATAAATCCTTTGAATTAGTTTTCTTCTTCGGATAACAGACGATCTATTTCGTTCCGGATAGTATGTAGATCGTCCATTTGCAGATAAACAATGGCGTAACGAATATAGGCGATGTGGTCAAGTTCTTTTAAGCCTTTCACAGCCAAATCACCTATGACGCGGGAATTAATTTCTGAACGCCCTTTTTTTTGGAGCTCTGATTCAATTTCGCTTACGAGCTGGTCAATCGCTGCGGCGGGAACAGGGCGTTTAGCGCAGGCGATCCGGAGGCCATGTAACAGCTTGTCGCGGTTAAATTCTTCGCGAGTGCCATCGCGTTTGATTAGGAGCGGAGTAGTTAGTACGGGGCGCTCGTAAGTAGTGAAACGCTGATGACAAGATTCGCATTCTCTTCGTCTGCGAATTCCACCATGGGATTCCTTGGTGGTGTCAATAACACATGATTCCGTATGTTGGCAATAAGGACAGTTCATTCTGGACTCCTAAATAACCCGATATCTGGGGGTTATGTTTAAAAAATCCCCCAGATGTGCGGTGAAAAAATTTTAGCACAGTCTTGGGAGCATAGCAAGACAAAAGCACAGTCTGATATTTAAAAAATGTAAGTCTTTAAGGTTTGCCGTAAAGTATCTAAATTTTCGTTGGTCAAATTGCCCGATTAGGATTTTAGACAGAAGAAGGGAGGGGAAAGACTTTGGATAAGTGTTAGATTATCCAGTTTTTGAAAGAAACGCTTCAGGATACTGCAGGATTTGTAAGGTTATCTTAGGTCTGTCAGTTCTTATTGTGCCTGGAAAGCAACGACAAACCGGCCAGCTTGGTTTGCGGACCGGGATAGGATAAAGCACTGCTGTCTCTACCCATGTTTACGCTGGTTTAGAAGAGACAGCACTCGCCGATTTTCTGGTTGTGATGCTGAAATGATTCGAATGCGGTTGTTTCGCTTTATACTGGTTTGCGAAAATCTTGTTTAAATTATGAAGAGGCAGCTACCTCAACCGTATCTTTGCTGAAATTGTTTAAGTATGCCTTCTGTCACAAGAGCATGCAGCAGATTCAACAATTCCTCAAGAGAAATGTTTTTATTGCTCTGAAACCAATAACTCAGAACTGCAATCATAGACGAAAAAAAATATTCAAAGATATATGCAAAAGTAGTATCATCTGCCTTGATCCCAAATTTTTCATAAACAAGTGGCTTAATGCTGTTTTTCATTTTCCATACAAAATTCGGATCGCCATTTTCTCCCAGCAAAACACTAAGGTAGTCGCCTTTTTTGTCATACAGTTCAGAAAATCGCCTGATCAACTGCTTCGGATCAAGACGGTTTAAATCCAGTGTTCCTTGTTCCTCAGGATCAGGCAGCAATGAGTTTTCAATTTGATTTAGTACATCGTATGTATTCATAAAATACACGTAGAAGGTACCCCGATTGTATCCTGCCTTATCAGTGATTTCCTTTACGGTGATCTGTTCGATTTTTTTTTCGCAATAGAGTGACCAAAAAGCGTCCGTCAGTTTCCTCTTTGTTTGTGCAGTCAGCTCTGGCTGTTTATTCATTGCTTCACTCCTCTGTGACTGATAACTAAATGATATCATGCAACAAGTTGTGAGTTTACTGTGAAATCCCCCCAATCCAACACAAAATGCCCAGCTGTTGATTGATAAGATCGAGTTTTGTTGGTATATTCACCATTATCACTCAACAGATTGTTGGATAATTAGGAAAGGAGCAGGTATATGCCTGTTATTATTGTTGATAATATTACAAAAGATTATGGTCATGGTAGGGGCGTTTTTAACGTTTCCTTTACCGTTGAAGAGGGCGAGGTCTTCGGCTTCGTTGGTCCTAATGGCGCTGGAAAAACGACCACCATACGTCATATTATGGGCTTTAGCAAACCACAAAATGGGTCCACTTGTGTAAATGGTTTTGACAGTTGGAAGTATGCTGACATAATCCAAAAGGAGCTAGGCTATCTGCCTGGGGAAATTGCGCTCCCGGAGAATTTAACCGGAACGGAGTTTATTGCTATGATGGCAGAACTTCGCGGAGTGGAGGATATGTCGTATACAAATCATCTTCTGGAGCGTTTTGATCTCAATCCCAGCGGAAACCTAAAAAGAATGTCGTTGGGCATGAAAAGAAAGCTTGCAATTGTTACCGCTTTTATGCACGACCCAAGAGTATTGGTGCTTGATGAACCCACCAGCGGGCTTGACCCGTTGATGGAGGATATCTTTGTTGAATTTATAAAAGATGAGAAAAAAAGGGGAAAAACCATTTTAATGTCCTCTCATATTTTCAAGGTGGTGGATAACACCAGCAGCCGTATCGCCATCATTAAGGATGGAAGGATAGTAACTACCGTTCTGACCGAAGATATTCGGCATAATGAAAACAAAACCTATAAGCTGGAGTTTGTCGATAGAAAGCACTTTGAACGCTTCTGTGGCAGTGGATTTAATATCATCTCGGTCAAACCCAGCATAAATCAAGTAAGAGTCTCAGTTATGGATAAGGACATCAATGTCTTTATCATGCAAATAGCGGAGTATGATCTAAAGTTTTTCTCTGAAATCAAGTTCACTTTAGAGGATTATTTCATGCGCTTTTATAAAAGAGACGAAATCGCAGGTGAAGCATGACGGATTGTATTGAATTAAAAAATTTATCAAAGGATTATGGCGATGGACGTGGCATCTTTGATATCAGTTTTACCGTTAAGAAAGGGGAGACGTATGGTTTTGTCGGCACAAATGGCGCCGGGAAAACAACCACCATTCGCCATATTATGGGATTTTTAAAGGCTGCTTCGGGAACTGCAACTATAAACAGTTTGGATTGCTGGAAACGAGCGGATGAAGTGAAAAAGTCAATCGGCTATATTCCTGGTGAAATATCATTCCCGGAGGCTGATACAGGAGAGGATTTTCTTAGAATACAGGCTAGTTTCCTTGGGCTTACGGATATGTCTCGTGCCAACTATATTATCGAGAAACTTCAACTTGACCCAACAGCAAATCTGCAAAGGATGTCTAAAGGCATGAAGCAGAAAACAGCTATTGTGGCTGGGTTTATGAATGATCCAGACATCTTGATTTTAGATGAGCCCTCTACAGGGCTTGACCCGCTGATGCGGGTAGCTTTTGTTGAACTTTTGAACGAAGAAAAACAAAGAGGGAAGACGATCTTCATGTCAAGCCATATGTTTGATGAGGTCGAAGATACTTGTGATAGGGTTGCCTTTATCAAGGCTGGAAAAATCATTGCTGAAACAACCACAAGTGCCATCAAATACCATACAGAGAAGAAGTTCAAAATCGAATTCTTAATTAAAGAGGACTATGAGCAGTTTAAGCATGAGGATATTGCAATAGTAGAAGATCGGGGAGATCAGCTTCAGGTGGTGGTTAGTATTAATGATCGTAATATCAATATCTTTATGAACGTGCTGAAAAAATACCAGATAAAGTTTATAACTGAAATTAAGTATGCGCTTGAAGATTACTTTAAGACATATTACAACTAGGAATGAGAGAAAAAATGATTAGCAAACCAATTCTTAAACAAACAATCAAAGAAAATTACACCTTGTGGCTTGTTGTAACTTTGGTGTTATCTGCTTTACTTATAATCATGGCAGCTGTACTGAGCCCTGAACGGATGAGCGCAAGCACGAATATGATGCAGGAGGCACTGGGGGAAGATTTTGCTCTACCGGCTCAGATGCAGCAAATGACAAGTTTTCTCGGATTGTTAAGCCAAAACTTTTATGGCATGTTTGCAGTGATCCTGCCGATGGTATATGTGATTATTACCGCCAATAAGCTTATCGCATCGCAAGTAGATAACGGTTCGATGGCTTACACCTTGTCTACACCCACGAAGCGCAACACTGTTACGATTACCAAGGGCGTCTATTTGGCAGGTTCTGTTTTCTGTATGTTCCTTGTGATTTGTGTTGTCGGTTTACTTGCTATTAATGCATTTCAGCAGCCCGTTTTTAATACCACCTATACGACCGATGTTAAGGCTGCCGCTAAAGTTTTGAATCTGGAAAAACAAACTGTCTCGGATGATCTGTTTTTGATTTTGGATAACGAAGAGGCGGTAGTAGCAGGCGCCAAGGCACGCGATTTGGATGAAGACAGCTACCGCGAATATCTTAATGCAGCTATAAAGAAAAATGCCTCCGCAGCAGCTGCGCAGGTTTTGGGTCTGGAAGCAGATGTTGTAACGCAAAATCCTTCATTAATTCAGAACAATGATGAAGCACTAAAAGCAGCGGCTGTAGTGATGCATATGGAACCGAATGAATATAATGCTTATCTTGAGAATATGACGATTATGATGGCAGGCATATCTTCTGGAACCTCCTCGCAAAATACGAAGGTTGACGCTTCACTTGAAGCTGCCGCGGAGGTACTCGATATGGAACCTGCCGATTTGACCTCTGATTTACCGAAAATTAAAGCCAATGAAGCTGCTCTCCAAGCTGCTGCGGATGCAATGGGAATGGATACTGCGACCTATAATTCGACAGTGTTGAACCCTCTAATCGGTCAAATGGAAGCAGCGGAGGATGACGAAGAGCCATTTCCTCTAAAATCGTATCTTTACTTGAATTTAGGGTTATTCCTCCTGATGTTTGCGATTAGCGGAATTTCGTATTTTGCATCCTGTAGATTCAATTTATCGAAGAATTCTATGGTTGTCGGCGCAGGTGTCCCGCTTGCATTCTTCATTTTCAATATGGTTGGCGAGATGAGTGAAGACTTGGAAGTATTTAAGTATCTCTCTTTAAACTCATTGTACGATACAAGCGCCATTATGAATGGGGATAGCTTTGCTCTTCAGTTTATAATTTTGGCAGTCGTTGGGATTGTCTTATATGGAGCGGGAATATACATCTTTAAGCATAAGGATTTACCACTCTAAGCAAAAACCGAGTCCGTTGAGAAACACTTCATAAGACAAGGAAGTGTTTTCAGCGGACTCGGTCATAAATTATTAAAGCATTCTGCTTTTGGAAAGCCAATTGTTAATATTGTGCAAGCCGACACCCCTCCTTGCATATTGAAAAGTATTTCAAATTTATTAATTGTTGTGCCGTTAATGTGTCGTTAATGCCTGTTAGCATCACTCTGTGTGTATAATTCAACAATCTGTTGTTGAAAGACAGATGTAACAGAAAATTCCATCTTTCAAGGAGTGTCATTGTGGCTGAAAAAAACATCCTACTTGGTATCCCGGCTGCACCTGGCTTAGCAAAAGGCTTGATTAAAAAGGTTGCTAATCAAGCGTTAACTATTCCAGAATACGAGATTAGGGATACATCTGCTGAAATCTCTCGACTTTCCAATGCCCGTTCAGTCTCTAAGGAGGAGTTGAGTGACTTCAAGAAAAAGATCCAGTTTGAATCTTCCAGTAACGAAGCGGAGATTTTTGAAGCGCATATGATGATTCTGGATGACGAATCCCTGACCTCTTTAGCCGACTCTGAAATTCAAGCCGGTAAGAATGCAGAATTCGCCTGGATGAAAGCGGTGAACTTTTTCGCCGAGCAGCTTGAAGCGATTCCAGATCCCACACTTTCTAGCCGCGCTATGGATGTGCGGGATGTCGGACAACGGGTTCTGCATCACTTAATGGGAATAGACACTGGCGGGATTAAGCTTACAAAACCTTCCATTTTGGTGGGGAGGAATCTTACCCCTTCGGATACGGTCAGTTTGGATAAACGTTTGACACTGGGCTTTTTAACTGCGGAAGGAGGACCTACTTCGCATACTGCCATATTGGCAAAAGCCTTCGGATTGCCGGCTGTGGTCGGATTGGGCAGTGACCTTTTGGCTTTGCCTGATGGCTGCATGGTGCTGATGGATGGCAATACCGGGGTAGTCACTGTTGATCCAGACCCCGAGACTATCGAAGCTTTCACCAAGCAACAGGAATCAGACAGTAAAGTTTTTAAAGAAGCTCTGACAGTGGCATCCCAATCCGCTTGCACTAAAGATGGGGTACCAGTTGAAGTAGTTGCCAATATCGGCAGTGAGGAAGATGCTATTTTTGCGAATGAAAATGGGGCTGAAGGCGTCGGGTTATTCCGGACGGAATTTCTGTACCTGCACCGCAGCAATATGCCTACTGAAGAAGAACAAGTCGAGGCTTACCGGAAAATTTTCAGCCATTTTAAGGATCAGCCAGTAGTAGTGCGCACACTGGATATTGGTGGGGATAAAGAAATCCCTTACCTGAACTTCCCGAAGGAGCTTAATCCTTTTTTAGGTTGGCGCGGTGTCCGGATGCTGCACGGGCGTGAGGATATTTTGAGCGACCAGATCCGCTCACTGCTGAGAGCCGGGGTAGGAGTGGACCTGCGTATCATGGTCCCCATGGTTGCCTTGCAGGAAGAGATTGACGAAATCAAGGCACTGATAGAAAGAGAGCGGAACCATCTGATACTTGAACAAAAACCTTGCGCTGAAAACATCCAGTTTGGCATTATGGTGGAAGTTCCCTCAGCAGCCATCCTATCCGACAGGCTGGCGAAAGGTATCGATTTTTTCAGCATTGGTACAAACGATCTGACCCAGTACACCATTGCGGTGGACCGTACCAACAGCCAGGTGGCACATTTGGCCAGCGGGTTCAACCCGGCGGTGCTGTTCCTTGTTCAACGTACCATTGATTCTGCCCATGCTGCTGGCAAGTGGTGTGGAATGTGTGGTGAATTCGCTGGTGAACCACTGGCAGTACCGATCCTGTTGGGGATGGGACTGGACGAATTCAGTATGTCTCCAGCGCGCATTCCCAGCACCAAACAATTGATCCGTAAACTCAACCAGGCGGAATGCCGTTTGTTAGCGGATAAAGCTCTGCGGGCTGTGACCGACACAGAGGTGAAAGATCTGGTCGAGCAATTCCTGGCAGAACGGGAGATTTCATTCGTTTAGGTGTTTACTAGGTATTTACAGGAGAAAATTACCGCAAAAAGGCTGCCGATTTGTCATCGGCAGCCTTTTTGATCAAGCTGGAGGTTTGTTCCTGGAATGAGAAGAAAGTTTCCAGATAATTACAATAGCATTGTCGCTTTCAGCCCATAAATTATTAACATGCAGCGGATAAACCAATAAGCAACAATTTGGCAGGCATGTCAGGCTTCCCCCCAACGATGAATTGGGGGGAAGGACGTTGTTTAGTTGATCAAGCGAACCGAGGAGAACATTCGGTTTTAGCTTTTTGTTCCCGCCTGCTGATCATGGCGTTTGCGCATAAAGGCAGGGACGTCAATATCGCTGATATTCGCATAGGCGAAGTTATCAGCGGGTTGAGATTGAGCCTTCTTGGGTGCGGGTTCGCTGTGATTTGAGTACTCAGAAGCACTCAAAATCTTTTCCTGCTTTCTCCCGTTGTTTCCCTGAAAAAAAGAGGTGTTATCTGCCTCGGCAGAAGGTGTATTCCGATCAAAGCCGGTTGCAATCACGGTGATGCGGATGTTATCACCCATGTTCTCGTCCACGACGGCTCCAAAAATTAGATTGACATCAGGATGTGCGGTTTCTTTGATGATGGCGGCAGCCTGATTGACCTCGAAGAGCGAAAGGCTGGGACCGCCAGTAACATTGAAGAGGATGCCGTGTGCCCCGTTGATAGTAACATCCAGCAGTTGACTGGAAATAGCCTGTTCGGCAGCAATTTTCGCCCGATCTTCCCCGGAAGCCTGTCCGACTGCCATCAAGGCAGCACCGCCTTCGGACATGATAGTGCGGACATCGGCAAAGTCCAGGTTGATCAATCCGGGAACGGTGATCAATTCTGAAATACCTTGGATACCCTGGCGGAGAACGTCATCAGCCACGCGGAAAGCCTGTTGAAGCCCGACATTCTTGGTCACGATCTGAAGCAACCGATCGTTAGGAATTACGATCAAGGTATCCGCATGTTCTTTCAGGCGCATGGCACCTTCCTCAGCAGCGGCGCTGCGGTGAGCACCTTCGAAAGAGAAGGGGCGGGTTACCACACCAATGGTAAGGGCTCCAATTTCCTTGGCTATCTGTGCCACTACCGGAGCGGCGCCAGTGCCGGTTCCGCCGCCCAGGCCGGCAGTTACAAAAACCATATCACTGCCTTTGAGGACTTCGTATAATTCTTCGGCTGATTCTTCAGCGGCAGCCTGTCCAATTTTGGGATCGCCACCGGCACCAAGCCCACGGGTGGACTTGTCGCCAATGCGAACGCGCGTGGAAGCACTGGATTTGAGCAGTGCTTGTGCATCGGTATTGATGGAGATGAACTCGATCCCGGAGAGACCCTCGGCAATCATTCTGTCAATGGCATTGCAGCCTCCACCACCAACGCCGACGACTTTGATTCGTGCAAATGATTCAGTTTGTTTAGCATCCATGATTTTTCTCCTCTATTTATGCTTGATTGATTCCTATGGTAATAATTTATTCAACCAACTTTTGATGGTCTCCGCTTTAACATCGGTTGGTTTTTTAGATTTTCCAGGACGCTCACTCAGATCCTGGTTAGTCTCACTCATCAAGATTGCCCACTGCAGCAGCCCGACGCTGCTGGCATATGCCGGGGAACTGATCTGGTCGGTCAGCCCGACCATCTTTTCGGGTTTCCCGACTCGGGCAGGCAGGTTGGTCACCCGGCTGGCAAGTTTCCGGATGCCCGGCATCTGGCTTCCACCGCCGGTAAGCACCAGGCCTGCTGGAAGCATGCCATCATAACCGGAGCGTTTAATCTCCTGGTGGACCAGCATCAGGATTTCTTCCATGCGGGCTTCGATAATATTTACCAATTCCCTCCGGCTTACCTTGCTGCTCTGATCCGATCCAAAGGCGACAATGTTGAAGGTTTCATCTTCGCCGATATCATCAAGTACGGCATGACCATACTGCAGTTTCACTTCCTCCGCCATATCGGTGGGCAACCGTAATCCTTGAGAAATATCCGCTGTGACATGATCCCCGCCTACACTTAAGACATTGGTATGCCAGACGTCGCCATTGATGTAAATGGCAGTATCGGTGGTGCCGCCGCCCAGATCAACCACTGCTACGCCCATGGTTCGTTCAGTCTCGGTCAGAACTACCTCACCAGCGGCAAGAGGGTTAAGCACAAATTGAGAGACCTCTATGCCAGCCATCGAAACGCACTCACGCAGATTTTCTACTGTTGAAGCTGCGGCGGTAATGATATGTGCTTCCACTTCCATTCTGAACCCATGCATGCCGATGGGCTGGCGAATGCCATCCTGGCCGTCAATAATGAAACCACGCTGGATTACATGGATAATTTCGCGGTTATGCGGGATTGCTACTGCCTGAGCAGAATCCAAGGCACGGTAGATATCTTCCTGATCGATCACCCGACCGGAAATTCCCACAACACCCCGGCTGTTTACCGAGGAGACATGAGAGCCGGCTAGGCTGACCAAAGCGCTGTTGATCTCATAGCCCGAGGTGCGCTCAGCTTTTTCAATTGATCGGGCAATTGCCTGGGAAGCGGAATTGATATCAACAACTGTTCCCCGCTTTATACCCTGGGAAGGCTCGATGCCAACTCCCAGGATGCGCAAGTTGGTGCCGTTTTCAACGCGGGCGACCAAGGTGCAAATTTTTGATGTTCCGATGTCTAGTCCTACAACAATTGGTTCTTCCATAGTTATTGCTCCAATCGATAATAAGGTGCGTGCAAAAATTCAAGGCTGATCAAAACAGGTTGCAAGTTTTTATCCAGAATTGTCTGAACTATCTTGTCATATTCTGCTAATTTAACTTCTATTTCCTCAGTATCTGTTCCAAAATAAACCTGCCAGCCATGCGGATCCATCCATCCCAGCCCATTTTCCTGGTCATAGAGTAACTTGGTGCCAGCCGGGACGATATTGCGCAGTTTTAAGACACCCAAGACAAAACCAGGATCCACAGACGGACCAACAGAGCTGGCGGTGGTTTCTTCAGTTCCCTCTGTTGGCTCAAGCGGTTTTTCTACATATCCAAGCGGTCGGGGAGGGTCTCCGGCAGCGTAAACTGCCATTGGAATGGTGGCTTCCCCGCGAATTGGGAAGGTAAATCCATTTTCATCAATCCAATAGGAGGCAGTATCGTTTTCATACCAGGTAATGGCAGGAATGCGTTCCTCCACAGTCAGGGTAAAATTGGCGGGAAGGGACACTTCAGCCTCGGTCTTAATAATTTCTGGAAATTCTGCTAAAACCTGTTTTTCCACTTCACTGGGGATAACTTCGATAATTGATTCACCGACCACATTCAGTTTTCCAGTAATCTCTTCGGCGGGAACCCGTACTGCTCCAACCAGATTGATTGTGTTCACTGCGAAAAAGTCCGAGGACTTCATCATGTACAACCCGGCCGCTGCCAGGATGACAATCACCCCTGAAAGAATCCTCCAGCCAAGTTTAATGTTCGGCAGGGAAGGCAGACGGATTTCACTTCCGGGTGTACTGGTGGGGACGTAAACCTTTCGACGGTATTGGGTGTAGCCGGTTTGCTGGGAGCGGGAGGAACCATATTCTGTCCGACGGGCGACCACACGGGCAGAGCTTTCAGCATTACGTGTGGATTTTTGCGCAGGTTGAGGAATGGATTTCCTGCGCACCGGTTCAATCTGCCTTCTGGCGCGAACCTGATCTGCTCTGGACATATTCTCTGGTTTTCGAGCCACGTTAGTCCTCAAACTTCCTAATAGTCTGGTCTTGCTCGGCTTTGCGGTCCAACGCCAGTTGGATCAGTTGGTTCACAAGGTCGGAGTATTCCAAACCGGTAGCTTTCCACAGTTTTGGATACATACTGATTTTGGTAAATCCTGGAAGGGTATTTACCTCACTGAAATACAAGGCATCAGTGTGTTTGTCGAGTAGAAAATCTACCCTGGCCATGCCGGCACCATCAATTGCCTGATATGCTTTCAGAGCAAATTCCTGGACCATCCTGGTCTGTTTGTCCGAAAGTGGAGCAGGGATGATCAGTTCGGGCTCTCCGTTGAAATATTTGTCTTGATAGGTATAGAAGATGTCATCAGGGATGACCTCTCCGGGAAGCGAAACGATGGGATGATCGTTCCCCAGTACGCTAATTTCAATCTCTCGTGCTTCAATCCCGCGTTCCACCAGAATACGGCGGTCGAATTTAGCGGCTTTGAGCAAGGCGGCAGTTAATTCTTCACGGTTGTTGGCTTTACTGATGCCGACAGATGAGCCAAGGTTGGCAGGTTTGATAAACAGCGGGTAGGGGGCAACCTTTTCAGAAGCTTCTACGATACTCTCCAGATCCGCCCGGATTTCGCTGCGATTAAATACCGCATATTCCAGTACTGGCACACCGGCATTTTGAACAACATGTTTGCAGACAGCTTTATCCATACCTACTGCGGAAGCCAACACGCCAGCACCAACATAGGCGCATCCGGTGATTTCGAGCAGCCCCTGGAGGGTTCCGTCTTCACCAAAGGTGCCATGAAGGACCGGAAAGATTACGTCAATTCCGGAAATAAACTGCAAGTGATTGCCCTGCTGGCAGTACAGATTGACTTGTCCGGCTTGATTGAGCAGCATAGCGTTGCAAAGACTTTCAGTCTTTCCGGTTTCAAAGGAAGTCAGTGCTTCTGGTCCATAAAGCCAGACTCCATCCTGTGTGATCCCGATTTGATAAACTTCGTATTTGTCCGGATCGAGGACTGATAAAACAGAGCGCACTGACATGAGGGAGACAGCATGTTCGCCGGAACGCCCGCCAAAAATAAGTCCGAGGTTTATTTTGTTATTCATCTTCGAATTCTCCCAACAGTTCAATTTCCAACTCAAGGTCGATTCCAAACTGCTCTTTTACTTTGGTTTGTGCCAGTTTGATCAGACTAAGGTATTCATGTGCACTGGAATTGCCGTCATTGACGATGAAATTAGCATGCATCTGGCTAAAATGGGCATGCCCTTCTGCGTGACCTTTCAGTCCGACGGCTTCAATCAGACGTCCGGCATAATTACCTGGTGGATTCTTGAAAGTGGAGCCGATTGAAGCCCCGGCAGGCTGAGTGGCTTGGCGCTTTTCTGTGTATTCCCCCAAAATTTTCCAAGATTCCTCGCGAGTGCTGTGGTTGGCATTGAACACAGCGGAGAGGATGACCACCTCTGAGTGCTCTCGTTTAAAAGCGCTGCTGCGATAGGTAAATCCGAACTGCTCGCTGGTGAAAGTTTTCTCGCCCTGCTCTTTAAAAAGCACCTGGGCGGAACGCAGCCAGTGAGAAACATCATTTCCAAAAGCGCCAGCATTTCCATAAAGAGCTCCGCCGATAGAACCTGGAATGTTACTAGACCATTCCATGCCGGTCAGACCTCGCAAAGCGGACTGCCTGGCAATATTGCTGAAATTAGCACCGCTTTCTGCATAAATACTGGGTCGTTCGTCCTGGGATTGAATCTTGATGTTGTGGCAGCGGTTGACCAAGATTATGCCCTCATAACCTTTATCGCTTACCAGAATGTTTGAGCCGCTACCAATGATGCGAAAAGGCACATCCAAACTCCATAGGGAATTGGTTGCAAATGACAGGTCCTTGAGGGTGTTTACCGATAACAAGCCCGGTACGGGGCCACCAATACGCGAGGTAGTGTAATTGCTCAAACGGACATTCTCCTGCAGGTTGTCTCCAAAAATGGCTTGAAGTTTGCGAATTGGGAAGGTCATATCTGTTATTTTTCCATTGAGGTATTTCTTCTGTTGAAGAGCCGGCCGACCAGGGAGGCACTGATTTCAGGTCCTTTGCCTGCTGACAGGACGATGATGACATCATTTTGTCTAATTTGATCAACAAGATAGTCCACGATTGCTTCAAAGTCAGGCAGATAAAGCCCTTTTTCATCGGGTAATTTCTGCGCAATCGCTTCAGGGGTAACTCCGCTGTCATCCTCACGTGCGGCATAAATCCGGGTGATCAAAACCCTGTCAGCCAGGTTCAGGGAATTGACAAAATCCAGCTGCATTTTCTGGGTACGGCTGTAGGTGTGGGGTTCCCAGATAGCCCAGAGAGTCTTGCCGGGGAATAGCTCACGGGCCGCCTGTAAAGTGGCTTTGATCTGAGTGGGATGATGACCATAGTCATTGATGACCACAATGCCATCCTGATTGGCAAGAATGTCAAAGCGGCGATCAGTACCACTATAACTTACCAAGCCCTTGGCTGCTTCAGAAAGATTGAAACCAAGCCGATGAATGACAGCCAGGGCTGCAGCGGCATTGCTAAGGTTGTGCTTTCCCGGTAGTGGTATTCTAAATCTGCCCAATTCAGTTGGAGTTTCTCCCGTTGGAGTGAAAACCAGGCTGAAATCGTAGGAATTGCCGCTCCAGGACCAGTCGGAAATCTGGTAGTTGCACCCTTCTGAAAAGCCATAGGTGAAGAGAGGCACATGGTCTTTGGGCAAGGTCTCAATGAGATTTACGACTCCCGGGTCATCGCCGCACACAATGGCAGCTCCATCCGGTTTTGTTCGCTCAAGGAAGGATTGGAAGGCATCCCTGTAGCATTCTGGCGTGGGGAAGCAATCCGGGTGATCATGTTCAATGTTGGTGATCACACTGATGGTGGGGGTAAGCCCCAAGAACATATAATCGTATTCGTCAGCTTCAATGACGAAGTAAGATCCCTGACCGGTCCGGGCGTTGGTGCCGAGAGATTTAATTCCCGAGCCAAGGATAAAGCTCGGATCCAGATTTAAGCTATCGAGAAGGCAGACCAGAATGCCTGTAGTGGTGGTTTTGCCATGTGAGCCGGCGATTGCCAGAGTCTGCTTTCTAGCGGTCAATTCTGGCAGGAAATCCGCTCTTTTGAGGACAGGAATGCCAGCTTTCCTAGCAGCCAATACTTCAGGGTCATTATCCCTGATAGCGGAGGATCGCACAACGAGATCAGCTTGGATGGCAAGCTGAGGATCATGACCGAGAATGGTCTTGGCACCCTGGCGGGTAACTGCATTGAAATAAATGGAATCAGACATATCTGAACCACTGACCTGGTATCCCTTTTCAAGGAGCATCAGGGCAATGGCAGAAATGCCTGTTCCACCAATTCCAATGAAGTGAACTTTTCTCATCAGATGAAGACTCCAATTACAATAATGAATGCCACGGCAACCGCATAGAGGATGACTGGCGGCTGCACGTAATTTGGAAAAGCCATTCCCAGAAGGCGGATAGCCGCCTGACCGGCTTCAGTGGCAGCATCCGGAGCGGTGATTTGGGTGAAAGGATAGCCGGCCTGAGCCAGGTAATACCAAGCTGAGCTGACAAAAATGTAACCATTCACAGCACCCATGAGCGCACCCATGATGAAGTCGCGGAAACCACTGCGTTCAAACCGACCGGACTCCATGAATCGCTGAAAACTGGGAGTCTGGTAGCCAAAAAAGGCGCAGCCACATAACACAATGAAATTGACCCAGAATTGGCGGGTACCAGATAGTTCTCCGGCAATTTTCGGAACGACCATTTCGATGATGAACAGCCCGAAAATACCCGAGGCGCATACCACCACTTCTTTCGACCAGCCACGCATTGCACCAATAACGATGAAAAGGCAGATGAGCATATAGAAGAGAACTGAGAGACTTATCATCGTTAGTATTCCTCGTTCATCCCTCTGCCATTTCGAACAAGAGGGCGGAAATTCTTTCGGCAGCTTGCGGTTCCGAAAGGGCGGACATGGCTTGACCCATCTGCTCAAGTTTGTATGGATCATTGAACAAGCTGTTGATTGTTGGCAGCAGATCACTTTTCAGGCGCGCATCTTCCATCAGGATGGCTGCATTGCGATCCACCAAGTAATCTGCGTTGACTTTTTGGTATTGCCACGCATAAGGGTAAGGCACCAGTATGGCAGGTAAACCAAAATAAGGATATTCGCCCAGAACAGATGCGCCTGAGCGCGAGACAACCAGATCTGCGGCTGCCAAAGCGGCACCCATTTCGTGCAAGTAGGGAAATGCCTGGTAACAGGAACCAAGGTGGGCGGTTCTGGTGTGGACGATTTCCCAATCCAGGTGGCCGGTAATGTGGATGACCTGATAGTCTTGGATCAATTGCTCGACAATTGCTAAAACCGCATTGTTGATTGAACGGGCTCCGCTGCTGCCGCCAAGGAAAAGAATGGTCGGGATGCGGGGACCGAATTGGAAATAAGCCAGGGCTTCAGCCTTGTTCCATTTCGTCAGTTCTTCACGTAAAGGATAACCGGTCACTGTAATTTTCTCCTGGTGTTTAAAGTAAGCACGAGACTCTTCCACTGTCACTGCTATCCGGTCTGAATAACGGGCCAGAACTTTGAGCGCCAGACCTGGCTCGATATCCGGTACGTACAACAAGGACTGCCATTTCAAACCAGCCACTGCCATAGGAATGGCAACATACCCGCCCGTAAAAAGAAGGACGTCGGGGTTGAATTCCTTGAGGATTTGTCTTGATGCTCGATAACCTTTCCATAATTTCTTCAAATTTCCTGGCAGTTTTGTGAGCGATACACCATGCAAACCTGCTGCAGGGATGGCTTTGAAAGGCAGCCCAGCACGCTGGACCAATTCTTTCTCCATGCCTCCTTCGCTGCCAACCCAAAGCAGGGTGTGAGCATCACTTTTGAGGGTTTCCGTAACGGTTATGGCTGGATACACTCCGCCACCCGTCCCGCCCGCGCAAATCAACAATCGCACTGGAATTACTCCTTTCGATAGATTCTTTAGCAACCCCTTGTCTGGCAATATTCATAGTGATGCCGATAGCAGCCATGGTGGTAATCATGCTGGACCCGCCAAAACTGATCAAGGGCAGGGCATTCCCTGCAAAGGGGAACAAGCCTACAATAACCGCGATGTTTAATAGTGCTTCAAATACGATCCAACCAATCAATCCGAAAGACATCAGGGAACCTAACTGGTCAGGGGCGCGTTTTGCGATGGTCAGGCCCCGCCAAAGCATGAGAACGTAAAGAAGAATGACGGCAAAGGAACCAAATAAGCCAGTCTCTTCTGCGATAATTGCAAAAATGCTGTCCGTATGGGGCAAGGGCAGCCCGGTAAACTTGGTGTCTGCCTGCCCCAATCCAACGCCGAAAAAGCCGCCTTTAATGATGGCTTCGTAAGTTCTTTGGATGTGATAGGATCCCATGATTGGATTTTGAAGACCACTCAAGTACTCTTCCAACCGGATGCTGCCAGTAGGGGTGGCAGCCACCACAGCAATTCCAACTAGACTTCCGACCACTGCAACGATTAACAATTGCTTCCATTCACCGCCTCCCAGAAAAAAGAGCATGGCTCCAAGGATGATAATCGTTGCCGCTGCACTGATATCAGGTTGGACAAATATCAAACCACTCACGAGGCCAAGGATGATACTCAAAGGAATCAAGCCGACATGGACATCTTTTAGATTGCCTTGCCGTTTGGATAACCAGAAAGAGAGATAGAGAATGATACACAATTTGGCAAGCTCGGATGGCTGGACTGAACCTCCGATCAACGAGCGTGAAGAACTGAAGATCAAAACAATAATCAGCAAGGCGCTGATCAGCACTATCATCCAGACCATGTATTTTTCATATTTGTGGTAGTCAACGTAACTAAGCCCAACTGCCAGGGCAATCCCAAGCACAACCCACAGAACCTGACGGGTGAACAGATAAGTTGGTTCTTCACCGATAGAAATAGAGGCATCCCAACTGGAGGAGTAAACCATCAGAAGCCCAAACACCAACAAGCTGGCGACGATCAGCAACAAAGGCACATCAATCATAAGCTTTGTACTGGGATTTTTACGTATTGTTTTCGCAGAGGCATTCATCATAGTTCATTCACCCATTTTCTGTAGTATTCTCCGCGTTCCTCAAAATCTTTGAATGCATCAAAACTGGTGCCCCCGGGGGAAAGCAGAACCACATCCCCTTCTTTGACCATTTTCGCTGCTGCTCGAACTGCTTCTTGCAGTGTGGCGCAGCAAGTGATGGAAAGTAGAGTCTGTCCTTTCTGGACAGGACCAATGGCTTTGCCGATTAACTCGGCGGCTTCGCCAAACAAGACAACATGGGAGATTCGCTGATGAACCAGACTGGCAAGTTTGTCCCAGGGAAGGTTCTTGTCGCGGCCGCCCAACAGCAGGACCAGGGGTTTATCGAAAGATTCAATAGCAGCAAGGGTGCGTTCGGGGGCAGTAGCGATCGAGTCATTGTACCAATCTGCTCCTTGATAGGTTCGCACAAATTCAAGACGATGCGGGACACCGGTGAATTCCTCCACCGCGGTCTGGATAGCTGGCAGAGCCAGGGAAGCCCCGGCGGCAATGGCACAGGCAGCCAGCACATTGGCGATATTATGTTTCCCACGAAGTTGTATCCACTCTGTTGGCAGCATTTTGAGCTGTTGCCTGCTGATTTGCAGCCAGATCGAATCCCTGTCCAGGTAGGTGCCATTCATATCAGCTTCCGGTCTTTTGAATCCAAAACTGATTAAATCAGTCTTTAATTGTTCCAGCAGACCCCACGAACCCGGATCATCCCGGTTCAAGATGGCTATATCACCCTGGTGCTGGTGAAGCACAATATTGGCTTTCGCGGCAGAATATACCTGCAGAGAGGCATGCCGGTCCAGATGATTGGGGGTGATGTTGAGTATCGCCGCAATCTGTGGTGAGCGGGTCATCAGTTCCAATTGAAAACTGGATAGTTCCAGGATGACCAGATCATCTTCATTCATCTCATCCACCTGTTCAATCAAGGAGTTGCCGATATTGCCCCCAACCCAGGCTTTATAAGGCGAGTTTTTCATTTCAAGATACTTTTGAGCCATCAACCCGACCAAGGCGGTGGTGGTGGTCTTGCCTGCTGAGCCAGTAATGCCAATCACATTGCCCGGACAGGCTTCCAAGAAAATCTGGGAGTCGTTTGAGAGTTTGATACCACGCTGAAGTGCTTCCTGGACGAAAGAAATTGTGGGGGAAACCCCGCCCGATAAACACACGAGGGCGGCGCCATCCAGCAGTTCAAAGGGATGCCCGCCAAGGCTTAACTGAATCCTGGTATCTTGCAGCGAAGCAATTTCTGTTGAGAGTGCTAATTCCGGGCGGGAATCGGTGAGTACCACCTCAGCGCCGTGGGCTGCAAGATAGCGTGATAGAGCCAATCCCTGTCGGGCTGCTCCCATAACGATCACTTTTTTACCAGTCCAATTTTCCATAATATTCATCTCATAAAAGTCAAGGCAAAACCAAGCAAACCGCCAATTAATCCAATTAACCAAAAACGCATAACAATCTGGCTCTCCTGCCACCCCAGCATCTCAAAGTGGTGATGAAGGGGGGCTTTTTTGAAGATCCGTTTTCCTTTGGTGGCTTTGAAATATCCTACTTGAATGACCACACTAAGCAGTTCTGCTGTTGGGATGATGGCAATCAGGGGAAGGAAAACCCAGCGGCCAGTCATCAAGGCGACTACAGCCAGGGTGGCACCAAGCGCTTGTGAGCCGGTATCGCCCATCATCAGTTGGGCAGGTTTGACATTGAACCACAAGAAGCCTGCCAAGGCACCCACAATGCAAAAGCAAAAGCGACCAAGATAAACCTGGCCTTGTACCATGGCGATGACGCCATAGGCCGCAAAAGCGGTCAGCGAGATCATGCCTGCCAAACCGTCAATACCGTCAGTAAAATTAACTGCATTGGCCATGGCAACGATGATAAAAGCGGCGATGGGGATATACCACCAGCCGAAGTTCAATGGAATTGAGGAAGTTGGCCAGAAAAGATGCGGGACGATCAGAACTTCTTTCAATCCATAAGCGACCGCCAGGGCTACGATGGTCTGGAGGATAAATTTCGTGATAGCTTTCATTCCCAAGCCGCGTCGTGGGCCACGCACACCTTCCCAGTCGTCAACGGCACCAATGATGGCAAAACCCCACATGGTTGCCAGCGGAAGGAGGATGGATGATCCGAACAAGCGCGACCCAAACAGCGAGACCGCGTTGAGAATAACTGTCAGAATGGTTATTGGAATGAGGAACATGAACCCGCCCATAGTGGGCGTATTCATTTTTGCCAAATGCGATTCTGGAACATCCATGCTGATGATTTTGCCGATTTTCAATGACTTCAACAGCCGGATGAATGGCTCACCCCAGATAATAGTGAGGAAAAAACTGAACCCGCTGATGGCAATGGCCAGTGAAGTGCCTTCCATTATCTTGGCTCCTCCAGGGCTGTTACAATTTGATCCATCCGCATGGCATGAGAACCTTTAACCAGCACGATATCGCCTGCCTGCAAAGTAGAGCACAGGAATTCGATGGCAGACGCTGCACTGGCGAACCAGTGAATCTTTGCCGGGTCGAACCCGTTATTAATCGCTGCGGTTTCCGTTACCAGGCTGCGCTGCCCAATCAGGACAATTTCATCAGCAACTTCTGCTGCCCGAATACCGACCCTTTGATGACCATCACTTTCGTATTGTCCGAGTTCAAGCATATCTCCCAGAACAGCGACTTTTCTGCCGTTCAAATCATCTAAAAGATTGAGGGCAGCCAGGGTGGATTCTGGAGAGGCATTATAGGTGTCATCGATTAATGTGGCTCCGGAAGCGGTTTGGACTGTTACGATGCGAAGTTGAACCTGGCTGTTTTTGAAAGCGTGAAAGATCCAATCCCAGGTAATCCCGAGTTCAAGTGCCACTGCAGCAGCGCGGAGCATGGTATAGACAGAGTGCCGGCCGATCAATGGGGCGGTGACATAATTTACTTCATCCTTTTGATGCATTCGGCAGCGGATACCTTCCAAACCCATGCTTTCAATTTCATCCGCCCAGAGATCAGCTTGAGGACAGAGCCCATAGTAAAAAACTTTTGCCCGAGTCTTTTTTGCCATTTCCCGGACGCGTTCATCGTCATAATTAAGGATGGCAATGCCTTCCGGAGCGGAGGGCAGGGACTGAACCAATTCCGATTTTCCGCTGGCGATTACTTCAATGGATCCAGCGCGTTCCGCATGGACGGTCCCGATGTTGGTTACCACACCAATCTGCGGTTTGGCGATATCACACAGCAGTTTGATTTCACCTGGAACATAAAAGCCCATTTCCAATACAGCGACTTCGTAACTCTGGTTCAATTTCAGCAGGGTCAGAGGCAAGCCGATTTCGTTATTGAGATTCCCGGAGTTTTTCAGCGTAACCAGGCGGTGTGATAGCACGGAGGCAGTCAACTCCTTGGTGGAAGACTTTCCGACACTGCCGGTAATACCCACCACGGTGATATCAAATTGGTCGCGCCAGTATCCTGCCAGTTTTTGGAGCGCTTTGAGTGAATTATCGGTTCGCAGGCTGAAGGGCGGCTGCTCAGGTATGGAGGACTGTGTTTCCTGATTGATATCGACAATTGGATACACTGAATTGATTTCCTGGTCGATGATGGCGAGGACAGCACCATTTTTAAAGGCTTCATCAACATAGAAGTGTCCATCAGTGACCTCACCCTTCAATGCAATAAATAGACTGTCTTTTTCCGCGTTGCGTGAATCAATGCAGACATCAGCTATGGCAAAGTCTGTTTCGCCAACCTTATGATTGATTAGAGCAGTCAGAACGTGTTGAAGAGTCAGCATGTTTACTCCGCCTCGATGGAGGCATTCAGCCTAACTTGGTCCGGTGGAATGTCCATCAAAACCACCAAGTTTTGAACGATTTCCGAGAAAATGGGTGCGGCAACTTCGGAACCCCAGATGGAGATTTCAGGTTTTTCAAACCAGATGTAAACCAAGAACTTGGGATCTTCTGCTGGTCCCCAGCCAACAAATGAAGCATTGGTTACAGAACTGGTATAGCCAAATTCGGTTGGGATTTCGGCAGTGCCGGTTTTGCCAGCGACCTGATAACCTTCCACCAGAGCAATTGAGGATTCTTGTTCAAGGGAGGTAACCAGCATTTCTGTTAACGTTTCGGCGGTCTCTGCCTTGATCGGGTTGCCCACAACTACCGGATTGATTTCATATTGATGTCCATCAATGATCATGGATTTGATCACATGAGGAGCCATCATTTTTCCTTCGTTCGCTACGGCTCCGATTGCCATAACCATTTGGATTGGGGTAACTGAAATGCCCTGCCCGAACGAGTTGGTTGCCAGATCCACTTCATACCATTGGCTGTCACCGGGCACCTTAAGGGGCCAGTGCACTTCACCACCCAAGTCAATGCCCGTGTTGCGGTCAAACCCAAAATTTTTCAGGTAGGTATAAAACTGATCAGCGCCCAATTCCGAAGCGATCCATGAGAGACAGACGTTCAATGAATGCTGGAGACACCCGGTCATGTCCTGTTCGCCCCAGGCACCGTAATTCCAGTTGGTAATGGTTGTCCCACCGATCAAGAATGAACCGGTATCGGTAAAGACTGTGTCTGGTGTAACGGCACCGGCATCCAATGCCGAAGCCATGGTGATAACCTTGAAGACCGAGCCGGGTTCGTAAGACTGGCTGATAGCTCGGTTATAGGGGGTCGGGTTTGGAAATATTTCACCGTAATTCCAGTATTCATTGGGATCCAGGCGAGGGGTGGTAGCCATAGCCAGAATGCTGCCGTCCTCAGGGTTAGAGATGATAATTGTCCCCGCTTCTGAACCTGACCATTCAACAGCTTCAGCCAGGACATCTTCTGTCATAGCTTGGATTTCACGGTCAATCGTTAGGACCAAACTGGCGCCTGGGGGAACATCCTCCACTGACTGGATTTCCTGGGGATCATAAGCGGTATAGACTTGCTCGGGTGTTCCAGAGAGCAGGTCGTTGTAAGTTTCTTCCACGCCAAAATAGCCAATGCCGTCCGAGCGATCGAGGAAAGAATAAAAACCCAAGACGTTGGATGCCAGATCACCTTCCGGGTAACTGCGTTTGTTGTGGGCTGTCCACATGAGCCCATCAAGATTGGGTCTAATTTCGTTTCGCCCAATCTCACGAGTTTTGTACTCATTCTGGATAATTTTAAGTTGTTCAACTTTGTCTTTATCGACGAAACCATCCAGAACAATGTAATAAGGATTGCCATCTCCTGGGGTCATTTCGGTATAGCCTAATATTTGGGCGTAATCCAGACCCAACACACTGGAAGCGGCTGCTGCGACAGATTCGGGCTGGGTGATACTAGCCAGATCCAATCCGACTTCATAAATGGTTTCATTGCCAGCCAACAAACGTCCTTGGGCATCGTAGATATTACCACGATCTGGATAGACGGTTTGTGTTATTCCCATGTATGCTTCACTCTGTTCCATAATCGCTTGAGCACCGGAAATGTTTTGAATGCGGACCATTTGAATTCCCACAGAACCACCGATTACGGAAAATATTACGCATACGCTGGTGAAACGAGTCCACAACTGGGCTTTCATGGGAGCACCTCGGTAGGGACAGGAGTAGCCTGTTGGGTTTCCGATATTTTTTGACTAAACCAATCCCACAGGGATGAAGTAAATTCGGGCAAAATTATGGAGCTGGCAGCGCTCTCGGAATTGGCTGCTGGCGCTAGGACGACTGTATCCTGACCTTGATACCCGGGGACTTCCAAATATAGCGCTTGCATTGGGTCCAACATTACCATATCCAGGCTTTTCAAACGTTCTCTCATTGATCTTGCTGAGGAAACATAAGCCAATTGGGTTTGAAGATCATTGATCTCCAGCTCCAATTGATCTACTTCACCTTCCAATTCCTGGATATGCCTGCCGCTTGCGGCTGCCCTCCCGCTCATTGAGAGATACCCGCCGGCAACAACTGCAAGACACACAAGAATCAGCAGAAAGATTCCAATCCACTGGAGCTGCACCCGCCAAGGTGCTTGTTTGTAGGCTTGTACGAAGTTCGTTTTCATAGTTGTATCTATGCAGATTCTGTGCCAAATTATAATTTTTCTGCCACTCTCAGTTTTGCACTGCGTGAGCGCGGATTTTGTTCTCGTTCAACGTCACCAGGGAGGATGGGACGATGGGTTAGGATTTTAATGCTTGCCTTGTGTTCGCAGGTACAAATTGGCTGCTCCGGGGGGCAGATGCAGTCCCGGCTTTCCCTTTGGAAAGCTTGTTTGACCAGGCGGTCTTCCAAAGAATGAAAGGAGATGACTGCAAGGCGCCCTGTAGGTTCTAAAAGTTCAATCAAGCCCGGGATTGCGGCTTCAAGCGTTTTCAACTCATCATTGACCGCTATGCGTAGGGCTTGAAAAGTCCTCGTGGCCGGATCTTGCTTTTCTTGTGTCTTCCCAATGGCAGACCTTACCACTTGGGCGAGGTCTGTCGTTGTTGCCAAAGGTCGGGATTTCACGATCGCCTTGGCAATTCGGCGGGAATATCTTTCCTCACCATATTGCCAGATCAGATCAGCCAATTCTTGTTCTTCCAGCCGGTTGACCAGATCTGCGGCAGTTGGGCCGCCGGTCTGATCGAAACGCATGTCCAGGGGACCCTCCCGTTTAAAGGAAAAACCCCGCTCAGGCTGATCCAATTGCATAGAAGAAACCCCGAGGTCAAGAACAATCCCAGCGACTTTCTCCCACTTTACTTGCTGAAGGAAGTGTCTGCTATCGAGGTAAGAACCGTGCAGGACAGTTGCCCGAGAACCAAAGGGCGCCAGCAATTTTTTGGTAAGAGCCACTGCAGAGGTATCCAGGTCGAGCGCCAGGAGACTGCCGTTCGGTGCACTGGCTTCCAACAAACCCTTGGCATGCCCGCCGGCACCGGCTGTGCAGTCCAGATACCTTTTGGGGCTGGAAGGGGACAGACTATCAATTATTTCTTGGTAAAGTACAGGGCGGTGAGAAGTGTGAACTACCGCATTCGCTTCCACTACTTGCCTCGGGTTGAAATATCTATGGAGGCCCAGCGGTTGCTGTTTGCCTCAGAATCATTGATCGATTCTGCTTGTTCAGCCCAAAGCTCAGCGGACCAAATTTCGAAACTATCCCCAATCCCGACCAGAACGACGCTACTGACAATTTTGGCATTATCCCTTAAATAGGTTGGGATCAGAATGCGGCCGGCGGTGTCAAAATTAAGTTCAGCAGTGTTGGCAAACATTAATCTCCGCAAAGAACGGGACTCAGCGTCGGTAATGGAAAGTGAACTTAAAGTAGAAGCAATTTGTTCATAGTGCGGTTTCGAATAGGCAATCAGGTTGGCATCGAAACCATTGGTTACAAAAACCCCGCCAGTCAATTGCTCTCTAAATACGGAGGGGATGGTCAGCCTTCCTTTTGCATCGAGATTATGTACAAATTGCCCAAAGAACATTCGTTCTACTTCCCTTTTAATTGGCGAAACGCTGGTGAATTCCAGCGTTTCTCTTTGTCAACACTTTTTGACATTTTATGACATTGTTTCCCACATTATAGGATATATTCTCCAAAAAAGCAAGGGTTCTGGCACACTTTTTGCAAAGAAAATGGGATTTTGCTCAAATTTCTTTATGTTTCTTCCACTCGTCTCAGATATTCGTAAAATCAAAGGAACGAATTTCTCTTGAGTGGAGAAAATAGCAAATTTACCGGACCTGCAGACTGGATTTATTGGACTAATTTTTGAATTATAATCAGTTCAAATGGCTGCACCGACACTTCTAAACGATCGTTACCAGCTTCAAGAGACCTTGGGAACTGGGGGAATGGCTTATGTTTACAAAGCCAAAGACTTGATGTTGGAAAGATTTGTGGGTGTAAAAGTCTTGCGGGAAGATTTGACGCAGGATGTTGCCTTTCGGGAACGCTTTCGTCAGGAAGCCAAGGCGGCCGCCAATCTCTCTCATCCCAACATTGTTACGGTACATGATTTTGGCTTGGACCAGGGACATCTGTTCATTGTGATGGAGTATGTTCCCGGGACTGATCTCAAGACCTATATCAAACAGAAAGAGCGACTTAGCGTCTCAGAAACTCTAGAACTAATGATTCAGGCGTGCCAGGGTGTTGGTTATGCCCATAGGGCTGGGTTGGTTCATTGTGACATTAAGCCACACAATATGTTAGTTTCGCCAGATGGTCGGCTTAAAGTGACTGATTTTGGGATTGCACGAGCCCTGGCAACTATTTCTCCGGAGGAACGCAACGATGTTGTCTGGGGGTCTCCTCACTATTTTTCTCCGGAACAAGCCGCGGGTTTACCCCCGTCCCCTGCTTCAGATGTCTATTCCTTGGGAGTAATCCTGTACGAAATGCTGACCGGACAGCTCCCATTCACATCCTCAGATTCAAGTGACCTGGCACGTATGCACCGGGAAGACACTCCGGTCTCTCCGCGCCTGTACAACACCAGCATTCCAGTTCAGTTGGAAAAAATTATTATGAAGGTGCTTTCTAAGGAACCTTCCGCCCGTTATCGCACGGCTGATCAATTGGGAAGACTGCTGCAGAGTTTGTATGAATCTGACCCAACCCTAAAACGATCTATGGTCTACGTCCAAGGCTCGTACCAGGCGCTTACCAAAGCCTCTGCAGCTCCGGCATCAACGGAACGTAAGGAAGCCTTCCAGACCCCGAGTTTAAATCAGGCGGCTGCTCCTGTTGCAGTTGCTGAACCTGTTGTTGAGGAACCGGAACAGCCAACAAAAAGTACTGATGTGGGAACCTGGCTGTTGGGTCTGCTGGCTTTTGCCTCGTTGTTTGGTTTGATACCATTTTGGCTGTATGTCTATCTCACTTTAAAACCTTGAAAGGCTGTCTGATGTCCGCTTTAATTTCCCCCTCGATACTCTCTGCCAATCTGGCTGATCTGGGGCACCAGTTACAGGAATGTGAGACTGCTGGTGCGGATGCCATCCACGTTGACGTGATGGATGGCAGGTTTGTGCCTAATATTACTTTTGGGCCGGTGCTGGTAAAAGCCTGCAGAGTCTCCACCTCCCTGCCGCTAGACTGTCACTTGATGATTGTGGAACCAGAAAAATACTTGGAAGCATTTGTTGGAGCAGGTGCGGGTTGGGTAACCGTGCATTATGAGACCTGTCCCCATATTCATCGTACCTTGCAGTGCATTCGTGAATTGGGAGCCAGACCTGGTATTTCCCTCAACCCGGGGACATCCCTGGATGGCTTACGCTATCTGGAAGGCATGTTTGATATGGTATTAATCATGTCGGTCAATCCTGGGTTTGGAGGACAGAAATTCATCCCTTCAATGCTGACAAAGATCACGGATTTGCGAATATTACTGGATGAAATTGGGTCAGACGCTATCATTCAAGTGGATGGCGGACTGGATGTTAATACAGTTGGAGCTGTCTATGCTGCTGGAGGTAGAAACTTTGTGGCGGGCACTGCCGTGTTTGGTCATCCTGGTGGAATTACTGCCGGCATTCAAAGTTTGAGGCAGGCTCTGCCTTAAAACAAAAAAGTCGCTTTTGCGCGACTTTTTGGCACTAGCTGAGTTATTAATTGTATGCTTTGGTCAAGGTCTTAATGCAGCGGGCACAGAGTACTTTGCGTACTTTTTTGCCGTTTTCAAGGACAGTTACCCGTTGTAAATTAGGGCGGAACTGCCTTCTGGTTGCGACCAGAGAGTGGCTGCGGTTATGACCGAAGGTGGTAGACTTACCACAGTTTGAGCACTTTGCCATCTCGATTTCCTTTCATGCAGTATAATTTCGAGGTCTGGGAAGGTCTTACCAACCCAAGCAGTTTTTTATAATAACACACATTGAAAAAGGAATCAAGGATTAAAGCTTGGAAGAGAGTTAAAAGAAAATGACAAGTCAAGAGAACCCATTAGGACGAATCTATATTCTTCCGCAAGCGATCAAGTCCATCGCCCGCCACTCTGCGCTGCAGTCATATGGTGTGATCGGTCTGGCGCCAAGCAACGCATACGAAGCTATCAGTAGATTTGTTTCCAAGAATTCAACGTTTGGTATTACTGTGACCTCTGATAGTGAAGGCCTGTATTTGGAGTTAAATTTGATCATTGAATATGGTTTGAGGATCAAGTCGGTGACAGATTCGGTGGCTGAAAGTGTGAAGTATAACGTGGAAAAAACCATGGGTATACCCGTCAAGCGAGTGGATGTTCACGTCCGCGGACTACGGATTAGTAATCCGGATTAGACTAAACGATCGTTTGCAGGAGTATTATGAATGGAAAACCAATCTCCATTCTCAGTGAGGCTGAGCGTTATAAACTGGTTCAGTCCCCTTTGAATGGTGAAGGATTAAAGAATTTATTCGAAGCCGGATTAATTTGGCTGACTACCAATCAACAATATGTCAACTCATTGAATGTTTTCCCGGTTCCGGATGGCGACACTGGCACAAACATGGTCTTGACCATGCAAGCTGCGATCAACGAGGCGGATAACAATTCAAGTAAGAATGTAGGTGAGATGGCGCACACCTTTGCCCAAGGTGCTTTGATGGGCGCTCGCGGGAACTCCGGTGTGATCCTGTCTCAAATCTGGCGTGGATTTTCCCGGGCTTTGGATCATTATGAGACCATGGATGCCGGTTTGTTTGTGCGCGGCTTGCAAGAAGCTCGTAATACGGCTTATAAAGGTGTCGTCAGACCGGTGGAGGGGACCATCCTGACTGTGATCAAAGATATGACTGCGGCAGCGGAAGAAGCAGCTAAAAGTGAAGCCGGCCTAAGCGATATACTGGTCGCTATTGTGGATGCTGGGGATGTGAGCGTAAAACATACCCCCGAATTGCTGCCCATTCTCAAGCAGGCAGGGGTGGTTGATTCCGGTGGTATGGGTCTGTTTTATATTTTTGAGGGCATGCTGCGCTTGTTCCAAGGGCAACAACTCGACGCTACAGCAGCAATTGTGAAGCCACTCTGCGACCTGGACCTGACCAACACCTTGGAAAGTATCGAAGCGGGCCAGGATTACGAAGTTGTGATTGATTTTACACCCCAGAAAACCTTTTCCCTGGAAGACTACTACGAAGGTTTGAGCGGGATCGGCACCAGCATTCAAGTGGGTGAGGGTGATGGAATCTACCGGATGCATATCCACGTACCTCTTGACAGGCGCTACGATCCGATTGATTATACTGAAAGCATTGGCACGGTAAAGAAAATCATGATGGAAAACCTGCAAGAGCAGGTGAAAAATCATAAGCCTGAAGCAGAAAAACTCAAACTTAACCCGGTTGAACCCGGGCAGATTGCCGTGGTGGTTGTTTCACCTGGTGAGGGAATTTCTAAGATTTTTGCCAGCCTGGGAGTAGCTGCAATTGTCAGTGGTGGGCAGACCATGAATCCAAGTGTAAAAGAGATTGTAGCAGCTTTTGAGAATCTGCCTACCGACAAGATCATCATCCTTCCCAACAACAAGAATATCATCCTGGCAGCCCAAAATGCGGCTAAGGTGAGTGTGAAACAGATTGTGGTTATCCCAACACGCAATCCTCCCCAAGGGTTTGCAGCCATGCTTCGGTTGATGCCTGACGGTTCTTTGGAAGAGAATGAAGAATCTATGATAGAAGCCATCACAGAGGTCCATACTGGTGAAATTACTATAGCCACAAGGACTGTGGACATTGACGGCGTCCAAGTGGAAAAAGGCAGTGTGATTGCCATGTTTGACGGGAAATTGGTTGCCTCAGCTTTATCGATCGAAGATGCTTGCAAGGAATTGCTGATCATCGGCCATGTTGAGGATTTTGAACGGATCACTTTGTTTTATGGGGAAGAGATGCCTTTGAATCGGGTGAACCAGATTGTTGATCAAATCCGCAAAGATTATCCGAATCATGAAATTGAAGTTCATGACGGTGGGCAACCACACTACCAGTTGATCATTGCAATCGAATAGGACAAGGCAACTAAGAAACCGACCTCTAACAGATCGGTTTTTTTGTGCATAAATAAATAGGGGTTAGTCAGTATCTGGGTTTTCTATGCTAACGCTGATCGGAATTTGTACTTCGAATCAATCTTGCCTGAGAAGTGAGCCTTTTGCTCCCTCCTTGTCCCGTGTTCAAAAACTGAGGATACTCACTTCGTTTAGTTCGCCAGAATTCATTAAGATAATCGGGTATGATTATTCGGAGTTAAGATACTGAACACAAACACAAAAATAATTATGCGATCAATTACTGAAAAATACTTTAAAATATTCAAACTTGAAGGTGTACAAGGTTATGAAAATCGGGCTGTTATGGGGGGCATGCAGCGTTTGGCGGAAACCTGGCCCGCAGAAGCAAGAGAGGCGGGCTTGTCGGAATCCTTGATACCAGTTGTGACATCCATTCTTTCGCATTATAAAAATCTGAATACGACTGACCGCCGCGCCGCGTTGCTGGAAGTGGGAGACATTCTAGAAATTCCCAATATCTCCAGCCTGCAACCTGTTAGAAGTTCCGTATCCGTACGAAAAGGCAATAACAATGCGGCTGAAGCTGCAAAAATGACTGTGACGTCCGGCAATTCTCGCACCCAACGTCAGACGGGGAAGGGCACTGATGGTAAGATGGATGAAAAAGTGGGGCGTGCCAGGGTCAACACACGATTGAAAGGCATCGCACGTCAGCCTAGGGCTGATGAAACTGCCGGGCTGGACGCGCCCATTACCGTTATTCGGGGGGTTGGTGAAAAACAGGCAAAGCATCTACAAAAGTTAGGGGTATACAGCATCAAGGATTTGTTGTACCTTTTCCCACGGCGGTATGATGACTATTCAAAGCTCAAGACTATCCAACAGCTCCGCTTTGGTGAGGAGGTGACCATCCTTGCCAAGGTGCTTGATCTAAAGCTTTACCCGACCAAAGGGGGAAGGAAAATCACCGAAGCGGTAGTCTCAGACACCACAGGAACGTTACGCCTGCTGTGGTTCAATCAAGATTATCACATGCGTTATTTACGTGCGGGGATGTTTATTTCCATCTCAGGCAAGATTGACACCTATCTGGGCCGTCCGGTGATGTTTCATTCCGATTATGAGCCGATTGACCAGCAGCAGGTCAACACCAACCGAATTGTTCCAGTTTATCCCCTGACAGCACTGATAACTCAGCGTTGGCTGCGGCGGACGCAGTTTAATACAGTGCAATACTGGGCTGCCAGGGTACAAGACTTTCTGCCTCAAGCCATCCAGGAACAGGCGGAAGTCATCGGAACCCAGGAAGCGCTCAAGCAAATCCATTTTCCCGATTCTCAGGAAGACCTTAGAAAGGCGCAAAATCGTTTTGCCTTTGAGGAGATATTCCTACTGCAATTGGGTGTGATCCGGCAAAAACGCCAATGGCAGCAATTGGAAGGTACTGCTTATCAGGTCTCTGATGCCTGGTTGGAAGATCGTTTGAAAAGCCTGCCATATAGATTGACAAATGCCCAGACGCAAGCTCTGAAAGACATCCGCGAAGATGTGGGTAGCAAACACCCCATGAACCGCTTACTGCAAGGTGATGTGGGGTCGGGCAAGACGGTCGTAGCGGTGCTGGGTATGTGCATGGTGATTGAATCTGGTGCCCAGGCTGCCTTGATGGCGCCCACCAGCATCCTGGCTGAACAGCACTTCCGCAATATAAACAAGCTGCTGACCGAATCCGTTGGGGAAACACCGGCATTTCTGCAGCCAGGGCAGGTGCGTTTGTTGACCGGTGATACCAGCCAATCTGACCGGCGGGAGATTCTGGAGGGACTGAAATCCGGATATGTCAAACTGCTGGTAGGTACCCATGCCTTGATTGAAGACCCGGTAACATTCCAGAACTTGCAGATGGTGGTAGTGGATGAACAGCACCGCTTTGGAGTACAGCAAAGGGCTGCTCTGCGCAGTAAAGGCAATAATCCGCATCTATTGGTAATGACTGCCACGCCCATCCCGAGATCGCTGCAACTAACGGTCTTTGGGGATTTGGACGTCAGCTTGATGGACGAAATGCCTGAGGGCCGCCTGCCAATTGAAACTCAGATTGTCTTTCCGATGGAACGGGAGCGGGTTTACACGATGATTGAATCGCAGGTCAAAAAAGGTTACCAGGCATTCATTATTTATCCCTTGGTGGAGCAGGGTGAAAATGAAGAGGTCAAGGCGGCTGTTGAAGAGCAGCAAAGGCTGCAAAGTGAAGCCTTCCCTCATTTGAGGGTGGGTTTGGTGCATGGGCGCATGAAACCGGCTGAAAAAGATGGTGTTATGCTGGGATTTCGCAATAAAGAATATGATATCCTGGTCTCAACCTCTGTCGTAGAAGTAGGAGTGGATATTCCCAATGCCACCATGATGGTAATTGAAGGTGCAAATCATTTTGGGTTAGCGCAACTGCACCAGTTTCGCGGGCGGGTCGGGCGGGGGACTGCCCAATCTTATTGTTTTCTTATTCCCGAATCTGAAAATGCAGCTGAAAATGAACGCCTGTTAGTTATGACCCAGACCAACGATGGTTTTGTGCTGGCGGAAAAGGACCTGGAGCAACGTGGTCCGGGGGACTTTTTAGGAACTCGCCAGGCAGGCTATGTAGACCTGAAAATGGCTAACCTGGCGGATATTCGGCTGATTCAAAAGGCTCGGACTATTGCGGAAATTGTATATAATTCTGATCCAGAATTGAGTTCTGAAGAAAACTTGCCGCTTAAACAAGCGGTAGAAAACTTTTGGCCATCCATGGATGGCAGTGGAGATGTGAGCTGAGATGACTAAAGTGTTACTTCCCGGGTCATTTGACCCAATCCATTATGGACATATTGATATCGCTCGCCGGGCAGCACTTCTTTTTGATGAAGTAGTGGTGGCGGTCTATGACAAGCCGATAAAATCATTGCTATTCACCCCGGAAGAACGCATCAGCCTGGTCAAACAAGCGATGTCAGGGATTGAAAACGTCAGTGTGGTGGGGTATCGTAGTCTGACAGTAAATTTTGCTAAGCAAATTGGTGCGCAGGCAATAGTCCGAGGGCTGAGAGTGTTTTCTGATTTTGAATATGAATTCAGAATGGCTTTGGCGAACAAACGCCTTGATCCTGATATTGACATAATTGCCCTGATCACGAATGAGCAGAACACTTTTCTTTCATCCTCCACGGTAAAGGAAATTGCCGCATTGGATGGCGATGTCTCCAGTATGGTGCCAGATTATGTTCGTGTGGCATTGGAAGCCAAGTTTAGAGTACTAGGAGAAAACCAGACAATTGTTCCAGGAAACTCGATGAACGATTAATGTCTTAGCAAAGAGGCAAAACTACCAGAATTTTTCAGATGAAGAGCTGCGATTGAAGTAAACTCTAGGCTGCTCCCCTCGCGGGGGTATAGATTGAAACAATTGCTTAGTCGCCATTGCATACGGGGCTAAAAGCAAGGATTCCAATCTTGATTGGATGCGATTAAACGAGATTTTGGTCTGGAAAGAGTGGGATAATACCACGCTTCCACTCCCAATTTATATGAAAAGATGATAAACTAAGTTATCAGTGCTTATAGGTAAATTTGATGGAGCAGAAAAATGGATATCCTTCATTTGGTAGATCGTTTGGAAGAGTTGTTTAATAATAGCCGACCCATTCCATTAAGCCATAGTGTTGTGGTGGATGAAAACGCCTTTATGGATATCATCGACCAGATGCGAATTTCCGTGCCGGATGATATTAAAAAAGCCCAACAAGTGAACGCTCAAAAAGATCGCATTTTGGCTCAAGCGCAGGAAGAAGCAAACCGTACTCTGGCTCTCGCAAGGGAAAAAAGCGAAAAGATGGTCGAAAAGAGCGATATCTATTTATCTGCTCAAGCAAAGGTGGATCAGATTACTGAGCAAGCTCGCAAAGAAGCTGCCCAGACCCAGCTTGATGCAGATCGCTATGTGGTGGAAACTCTGACCGAATTGGAATCTGAACTTAACCGCATATTAGCCCAGGTTCAAAACGGCATTAAAACTTTGCAGGCTGAAGAAAAGGTCATTCCACCCACTCCTCCGCAGGAATAGCTTCTCTACAATTTGTATATAGTGCTACTCCGAACTTTCAGGCACATCCGATGTTTTGGATGTGCTTTTCTTTTTCCTGGAGTTAGTGGCTGGTTTAGCCGGTTTGGCATTGATTGGCTTTCCAAGCAGGGCATGCGCTAATACCTCGTCCATATGGTCCACCAGGATAATTTCCAATTCTTTAAGGATCAGCTCAGGGACCTCCACCAGGTCTTTGGCGTTCTTGCGCGGAAGCAGGATGGTCTTGATACCGGAGCGATGGGCTGCCAGTACTTTCTCACGCACTCCGCCGACTGGCAGAACCCGCCCCCGCAGGGTTATCTCACCAGTCATGGCGACCTCATGATGAACCGGGACGCCCAGAATAGCGGAGGTCAGAGCTGTTGCGAGAGTGATTCCAGCGCTTGGTCCATCCTTAGGTATGGCGCCCTCCGGGATATGGATGTGGACATCAACATCTTCAAAGAAATCCTCCGAGATCTGGAAGGCTTCTGACCTGGACTTAAGGTAGGACAGGGCAGCCTGGGCTGATTCCTGCATGATCTCGCCGATTTGCCCTGTAATTTGCAAATTACCTTTGCCGGCAATAACAAGGACTTCAACCGGCATGATTTCACCGCCATTTTCCGTCCAGGCGATGGCAGTGGCGACCCCGATCTCATCAGTTCCTTCCGCCAAGGTGGTAAAAAACTCCACCGGTCCCAGGTATCCCTGGATGTCTTCCGCAGTGATCTTCTGAGGGATGGCTTTACCCTCTGATTTGGCGCGGGCAACTTTCCGCAGGACTGAACCTATTTCCCGTTCCAAGTTGCGCACACCGGCTTCGTAGGTGTAGCCCTGGATGATGGTTGAAAGGGCTTCTTTCTGGATGGTAATGGATTCTCCTTCCAGACCGGTTTCCTCCAACTGTTTTGGGATCAAGAATTGATTGGCAATGATGATTTTTTCTTCTTCAATATAGCCTGGGAATTCGATCACTTCCATCCGGTCTAACAGGGCAGGGGGAATGTTTACCACCGAATTGGCAGTAGTAATGAATAAAACCTTGGAAAGGTCATACGGAACTTCCAGATAGTGGTCCGAAAAAGCAAAATTCTGTTCCGGGTCCAATACTTCTAATAAGGCTGCAGAAGGGTCACCCTGAAAGTCTGCACTGAGCTTGTCAATCTCGTCCAGCATGAATAAGGGATTAACCACCTTGGCTTTACGCATGGTTTGAATAATACGTCCTGGCAAGGCGCTGATGTAAGTGCGGCGGTGGCCGCGAATTTCTGCTTCATCGTGCACGCCACCCAATGAGACACGGACAAAATGCTTTTCAATCGCAGTGGCTATGGATTTCCCTAGCGAGGTTTTTCCTGTCCCGGGTGGCCCGACAAAGCAAAGGATCGGTTGGCGGTTGCGTTTGGGTTTAAGATTTTGGACGGCAATATATTCCAGGATGCGGTCTTTGGCTTTGAGCAGTCCGTGATGATTTTGTTCGAGAATGGCTTGGGCATGTCGTACATCTAAGTTGTCCTGTGTCTCCTGAGTCCAAGGAAGCTCAATCAACCAGCGCAAGTACGATTGGAGCATACCGCTTTCGGGGGAAAGAGCCGGGGTTCCTTTAAGATGTTCCAATTCTTTG
The DNA here is from genome assembly GCA_049301715.1 of Anaerolineaceae bacterium. Classification (GTDB taxonomy): domain Bacteria; phylum Chloroflexota; class Anaerolineae; order Anaerolineales; family Anaerolineaceae; genus Mesolinea. Next base: position 15,284 of record JBAQLH010000055.1, on the reverse strand, counting down.
AGAGCCTGTTCTCTAACCTCATCAGGCATTTCAGTCTGGTCAAGGGCATCGGAAATCTTCTGCACATCCGGATCCGCAGATTTTCCATCATCCAGTTCTTTCTGAAGTTGGGTAATCTGCTCTCTCAGGTAAATTTCCCTCTGGGACTTGTCCAATTCAGTTTGCACTTGACTCTGGATATCCGCTTCTAATTGGAGAAGTTTTATCTCATTTCGCAATGCCAGGTGGATATTGTGCAGCCGAACGGTACCATCGGTCTCGAGCAGAAAACTGAGGCGCGAGTCAAGCGGCAATTCCAAGGTGGAAGCGATAAAGTCAGCCAACTCTCCCGGGTTTTCAGTGTTCTCAATAAAGGTAGTAACGTCTTCATTGATGAACTCCACCATTTCAGCGTATTTGTGATAATCCTTGCTGACTGTTCGCATAAGAGCAGTGAGCTGCTGGGTTTTGCGATGCTTGTCGCTGATTAATTCCGCCTGGATTTGAAAATCATCATTCTTCACCAGAAAATTAAGGATCTTGACACGCCTCCGTGCCTGGAGCAGGACGCTGTGATGATCTGCGTCATGTTCCATCACGTTCGCAATCGCTAATTCCAGACCGATATCATAGTAACTTTCTTTGTCCGGATCAGAGCTGGAATCATCCCCATAACATCCAAAGATGGTGACGCTCTCAGTGTATGCCTGCAGGATCACTCCCAATGCAATGCTAGTGTTGGCGAGCACGATCGGGGCAAGAGACTGCGGTAGCATGATCATATCGTGCATGTAAATCACCGGGCCCGATAAGATCCCGCTTTTGTCCGGTTTGCGTTCATGAACATCTTCGAGTCGGTCAAGGCTGGTAAACCTGGCAAGCTGTAAGCGCTCATCGCCATAAGGCTGAAATGGAAGAAAGTTATCCTGGATCATGCTAATTTACTCCTATATTATCGAGTAAAGGATAATATCACAGTTTTTTATGTATCTCAGCGTTCCAAATGGAACGGGCTGCTGCAGCGATAAAAATACTGCCTGTGATCAGGATGCCTTTATCCATGCCCGCCATTTGCAGGGCGAGCTGCATAGCTTCCTCGGCTGGGACTGCAGCTTGTACCGGAACAGCATAAGCCCCGATCAGTCCTGCTAGTTGTTCCGCATCAGCAGCACGGGGATGGGTGGATTGAGTAGTGATGACCTGGTCTATGCGGGGAAGAATTTGCTGGAACATCGCGTCCAGTTCCTTATCTGCCGATGCCCCAAAAACCAAGATGAATTTCCGGGTGGGAAAATATTCGTCAATGGCCTGGCGTAAGCGCAGCATTGAGTCGCCATTATGAGCGGAGTCAATTACAACGGGAGGGTCTTGCCGTAAAATTTCGAATCTGGCTGGCCAGGAAACCTTTTTAAAGCCTGATCGGATTGTCTGCCGTGAAAACTGAAAGCCTTTCTGAGCGACTACATCCAAAGCCGCCAGGGCTGTGACTGAGTTTTGAACCTGATGGTATCCCAGCAGTGGCAGTTCAAATTTGAGGGGTTTTGAAGCCAAAGAACGGGCTTGGTCTTGCCCATTTTGTTTGCGCTGGATGGACACGGTTTGAAAAACCAGGCTATGGGAGAGCAATTGGTACGCATATACCTCATCAACAATTACCGTAGGCGACTTTCTTTCATTCACAATCCTGATCAATTCGGATTGTGCCTCAGCATGCTGCGGGGCAATCACAACCGGTATGCCAGGTTTGATGATGCCACCTTTTTCGTAGGCGATTTCGGTCAGGGTATTGCCCAATACCGCTGTGTGGTCATAAGAGATGGGCGTGATCACAGAAACCAGCGGGTTGATCACGTTGGTGGCATCCAGGCGGCCGCCCAGCCCAACCTCAATCACCGCAATGTCAACCTGGTTTTGAGCGAAGTATAAAAATCCCAGGGCGGTAGTCAGTTCAAAGGTGGTCACCTCGGGGATCTGCTGTGTCAGAGGTCGCAGTTGTTCAACTATTCTTACCAAAGAGACTTTATCTATTTGCACGCCGTTGATTTGGATGCGCTCTGTGAATTCTTCCAGGTGTGGAGAGGTGTAGAGACCGACCTTGTATCCGGCAGCCTGGCAGGCACTGGCACACAAGGCAGCGACCGAACCTTTACCCTTGGTTCCGGCAACATGGATGCAGGGGTATTGGTTCTGTGGATTTCCAAGCAGGTCCATCAAACTTTTCATGCGATCCAGTTTGAAGAACTTGTGGGTATCGTCAACATGGCGCTTCATGCTGAAATCCACAAAGCTGTAGATAAAATCCAGGGAATCCTGGAAAGATTGCTCAAGCGGATTCATTGCTGCCTATCCTCACGTGAAATTATAACCCTGCTGGCTGGGCATAAACCATGAATGAGAAACTCGAAAGGGCTCCTCATTATGATGGAGCTAACTCAAACCACGCTTTATTTGGCTACCACATCTATTAGCAGAATATACCCAATGATTGAAAAACCATTTCCTCGGAATTCGACCAGGACGCATTCCCGGTTGAAATCGTCAAAACGCCGTTCTGTCATCGGCAGAAGGGTGACCGTGGTGCCGGCTGGGATGCGGCCGGTTGAAGTATATCCTTCGTAACAGTCATTTCGGACGTAAATCTGACGAATAGTTTCAACAGAGACGATCGGGGTTGGCGTAAGGGTTCTGGTGGGGGTAGGGGAGTAATCCGGCGTGGGCGTGAGTGTTTTGGTCGGGGTTGGAGTTATTGTCGGGGTTAAAGTGATAGTTGGCGTATAGGTTACTGTCGGCGTCAGGGCAAGGTTGCGTTTTTCAATAGAGGCACTGATGCTGCGCGTAGCCACACTAATTAAAAGAATTAGCAAAGCCAGCGCAATAATGCCGCCAATGATACTGACCGCATAGGTTGGGGTTAAACCGCGTTTTAACTCAATCACCTGGGGATCGTTTGGAAAGCGTGCCCGGACTTTTTTACTGATTTTGTATGCATCTACGGCAAACAGACGATTACCACTTTTGAGCGTATCCTGAGCACGATTAATCGCGTCTTGGTGGGTTTGGATATCGGTTTCAAGGGTGCTGATGTCATTCTCGAGTGTCAGGCTCTGGGAATCGTATGCGTCCAACTGCCGCAACAGATCCAGATTTTCTCTCGCCCCGGCAATTTTTTGGTTGGCAATCGCCAGAGTGGGGGCTTCTTCAGCGTCTTTCTTTAACCGTTGGGTGTTGTCCAAAAGGGATTGAATGGAGGCGGGAATGAGCAAGTCCAGGCGATTTTGCAGTCGGCTTAATTGCGAAATCGCGCCGTATTTCATTCGGATGCGCTCCAGCTTGCTCTTTGCATCCGCCAGTTTTCCGGGTGGGATTTTTCCGCTCATACTGACCACATCACTGACTTCATCGAGCAGGGAAATATCAGAGCGGACCTCATTGGCTTTGTCAATATATTCCGGGATGGCAACAGCACTGGCAGCGGTCTGGATTTTCCCCAATGCAGTGACAAGCTCACCTTGGGAGAGTAAATTCAACCCTTCTTTGTAAACGTCATAAGCCTGCATCTGGTTTTCCAGGTCGTGCCGCAGTTCTTCACCTTCACGCCAGCGCTTAATTCCAGCATCCTGCAGGTGATCAAAGGCTTCGTCCAGGTAGTTGAGCGCCACCTGGTAGCGAAAGACGCGGGCAGCGCTTTGGGCTTTACCATAGGCTTTGCCAGCTTCTGGGGGCAACGCTACTGATGGGATGTTGCCAGACCTCAGGTACTCTTCTGCTTCGCTGTGATGTTCCTCGGCGCGAGCCCAACCTGGCTCCATTTGGATGACTTTTTCGTAGAGAGGAATGGCTGCCTGGTAATTGCCTTTGTAGAACGCCTCCTCCGCTTCATCCATCATGCTTTCAGCTTCCGGATCATGACTGGACTGGAAGAACTTACGAAGAGGGTCAACAGGTCCATCAGCATCCAGATCCGGGCTGCGAGTGGGTATGCTTGCAGTGGCTGGAGTTGCTTCGGATGGTTCGGTTGAACTGGTATCTGGTTGGCTGGTGCCTGGCTGGCTCTGAGGAGCTTCGGGTTGGCTGGCCAAACGGCGCCCCCGCTCACGGCGGATTTCCCGCAGCAGCCGATTGGCTTCTTCAACGTCATCAATTTCTACTTGCTCGGTTATGCGTCTGGTTGCCAGGGCTTCCAGGTAAGTAGAAATGGCGTTTTCAACAGTTAACAGCTCATCGTCAGTTGGGCTGCTTTTGGCAAGTAGAGCCTTGGCCTGTTCAATGAGATCAGCAATCATTGAGGGTTCCTTTCAGGCAATTTTTCATAATCAGGTGATTATAGCCGTTTGTTGGATAAGTGCTTGAGATAGTCGCGCATCTCTGCCGGTGTCTGAAAACCCCCATCCAAAGCTTTTTCAAGAAAGCCTATTTCGTCCTGATTGAGGCGGTTTTGAACATCATAGGAATACGAGGCTTTGAAGTGCTTAGGCGAGTTGGCGATATCTTCCGGCCGGTTGGGTCCGACTGCTACCGAACCTGGTGCCTGCCTTCCGGTAAAAATGTGATGGAGAGCTCTTGAACTGAATTGGATCATGTCAAATTGCTGAACTTCCGGCTGGAAGTTTTGAGGCTGCCAGTGACCAATATTCCAGTCGAGCATAATGACCTTCTGGCGGTAGTCGTTCCAATAGTAATGCAGCAGTTTATGATCCAGGTAGGTGGCACCGCGCTGGTGCGCTTCCTGTAGAAGGTCGCAGATTTGGATGGAAATATCCAGAACCTGTTTCATGCTGAGATTATTAACGAAGTTTCCGCGGGTATAACCGGCATCACATACCAGGTAGAGGTTATCTTCCCAGCGGCGTTCCAGAATAACAAAAGGCAGCCAGCCATCCTCCAAGCGGTCATCCAGTTCTTCCAACACCTGGTCAATCTCATCAGGTTCAAAAATTGCCAGTTTACCTGTAATTCTGGAGGCTTCTGCCTGCTTTTCCAACTGCTTTGATATTGGAGCTATTTCTGCAGGCCAGGCGCTGCCTTCATTGGTCTTCAAGAATCCGGCCTGGAGCATGGAGGTGAGACCGGGAATTCCACGCAAACCTGATAGGATGTTGTATTCCTCGATGAAAAGCGGCTTGGAGTAGCTTATTTTGTCGTGCCGCATAACCTTAAAGGCTGGATCTTTTTTATAAGGGGAATGACCTGTGGCATGCTTGAGTAAAAAAACCCGTGCACTGGAACCGGAAGCTTCCGGGATGGCGAAATCATGCTGCCTGGCAGTCAGCCAGGTGTCTAAAGGCTCGGCAAGATACAGCCCGCTGCGGGCATCTAAGTTTTCTTCTTTCATGTGTTCATCCTAATAGAATTCTTGCTATTTTACCATTTTTGATTTTCAGAAGCTGAAATGAAGTCTACATCCCTCCTGACCAGTTCATCAAACCAGGGTAAAAGCGGGTGGACGGATTCGGTTGTCTCAATTTCACGAACAGTAGCCTGCCAGTTGGTTTGCTTCAATATCTGGCCATATTGTGCTTGCCACTCTTGAATTTTGGAAGGTTTGCGTGTAGCTGGCTGGATTAACCTTTCCAATTGAACCAGTGTAAACATCAGGTCGCCAGCGCTGTTTTGCGCCAAACGGGTGCGAGCCATTTCGGGTTTATTGACCACATCCAGCGAGCGGGCAACGGTGCGTAAGTGGCGGGAGATTTGCAGTAAAGTCTGATTGATGCCGCTGCAAGTGGGTTGGTAAGTACGGACCAGCCACTGCATGGATTTTTGGGGATCGGATTCGCCGGCTTGCCAGTACGAAAAGAAATTCTCATGCGCCTTATCAGCCAAAAATATCAACTCCTGTACCAGTTCTGTAAAGATTCCTCGGGTAGGGATTTTGGACCACTCCAGCGAGAGTTTCGCTAAGTATCTGCATGACTGGTACAGCAAGGCTAATGGAGGCTCTATTTGCTGCAAATCGGTATATTTATCCCATTGTCTCTGTCTGATGTCTATCAGAGTGGGCAATACCAGGTTTTCCCAGGTTTTCTGAGTTTGTTCAATTTCCTGAACTATCTGCCACTTAGTAAATTGGTTTGGGATTACAAGGCGGGCAAGCGGATGCCCGCTGCTCAGGCTTTCCTTCCAGAGGCGCACGTACTCCAGCACCGAATAAGCTTGCTGGACGGCTTCCTGATCCTGACGGGGAAACGCCTGGACTGTCACTGATGGGGAGTGGATGGGCAAAGTCGTGAAAAGCTGATCAAATGCTTCGGTAAGATTAGCATATAGCGGGTGAAATTCAGGAAGGGAAGACTTGATCTGATGCAAGGCTGCAGCAATCCCAGACTGGTTTTTGAGAGCCTGGTGATATTCGGCAAGAATTACCAACTGATCTTGATTCAATCGGGCAGAGGAGCCTAATTCAATTGGCAGGTCAATTGAAACGTGGATATACTCAATCCAGGGGATTGGCCACTCCTTTTCTCGTGCCAGGCTGCGAACGGCCTCAATATCTGTGGCTGCTGCTAAGGCATCCGCACAGGCATACAGACTGCCCAGCCAGGTCGGTTGACTGAGACGGGCGGCAATAGCTGTTTTCTTGTGGAGGAGCTGTTTGGCAAAGGCGGTAATGGATTGCCCGGGTACTGGGCCAGTGGATAGACTTTCGAGCCATTTTTCCAGATTGGTGGTAGCCGAATACAGCTCTTGAAGATAAGTCAGCGAGGGTTCCAGAAGGAATAAATCCTGCAGGGCTTGTTTGGTTTTGACCAGATCACCGTCAGACCAGGCTACAAATATTTCTCGGGTTTTTGCCAGGAGGGTATTTAGATTGTGTAACAGGGAAGCAGGAGCTTCCAGAAATGCAGGTATTTGTGAAGAAAGCAGTGTACGAAGCTCTAGAAATTTATCCCCGAGCATTTCGCCTTCGGCCAGAACCTGCCAGTCTTTAAGGATTTGATCAAGCCTAAAGGAAAAGTTTTCCAGGGCGGGCTGGATTGGGTCGTCTGGGGTAGAATGTGTCTGGGAGCGAATGATTTGCAGGTGGGCTTCATCTGCAAGGTTTTTTAGCTGATCAATCAGGAATTCCTGAGTAATACCGACAATATTCGCAGATTTGCGCATAGCCACTTGAATTGATCTCAAGTGGGGAAGATTTTTGGTCTGGTTCTGGGCAATCTGGAGCTGCCAAAGCGCCTGGGACCAGTCTGCTTGAAGTGTGGCTGAAAGCAGATCGGAAAATCCTGGCTCGGTATATGCCTCCGGGACGGAAAGTAAATACTCCGCCATATTCCAGTTATTCCCAAAGTCGTTGGTGAGGTACTCCCGTACCATCGAAACCAATTTCTTTAGCAGAGAATAATTCTTGACTTGTGTATAAGAGACTGCAAGAGAGAGGGTGGAGGCAAGCATAGCCGGCCGATCAACCTGCACCCCCAGTTTTTCAAGCGAATTCTTCAATTCAAACAGGTCCTTCAGCGTTTCCAGATCAGTGATTTTTTGCAGGTATTTGCGAAAAAGCACCTGATATTCGACCACCCGCATGGATAGGTAGGACTCCATGTATTCCACACGGTGCTGTAAATGAATTAATTCCTGCTTGTTAAGGGAAGAATTATTGGCTGGCCAGCCAATTTCTGGGATCAATTCCGGGGCGATCTGGTTGAGCAATAAATTGCCTTCACTGATAAGCTGCTCGTAATCCAACATTTCTTGTGTTTGGCTGGCTGCTTCGTCTGAGATATCAAAGAATTGTCCGTTGCCCCAGTCAATAAAAGAGAGCGTGTTTGAATTTTCATCCCAAAAGATATGCTCCATCTTGACATCGTTCCAGATAATACCCATTGCATGTATTTTGGAAAGCAGTAAGAACAAGCTTGAAAGAACTTTGAGCACCAATACCTGGGAAATGGAAATCTTTTCCTGGTAAAGTTGTTTGAGTAAATTCTCAATGGCGATCCCCTTCACTTCCTCGCTGATGATAAAGAGTGAGGCGGTCTGGGAAGTGCCGCTAATACTCTGATCGAGCAGGAGCGGGGTGTGGACGGTAAGATTGTTGCGGCTGGCGTCCAAGCCCGAAAGCTTTGCCAGGATTTTGCCTTCGTTTTCGATTTGGACAGCCTGGCGCAGGATGGTGCCACCGGACACGTTTTGCACAGGCCGCTTCATCAAGCCTGCTTCATGCCCAAGCTCAGCCTGGACGCGCAATACTTCGCCGGCATCGCCCTTGCCGATTTGTTCGAGGATTTGCCAGCTTTTCTGGCGCCCTGTGATGGTTTTTGACATGGGGTGATTATAAACGAGGTCTGAGAATGTTTATTTCGTGCATAATGAAAACCGGACAGCGATTTTCAATGGCCAGTAGCAGAGCGCAGCACCTTGCCACGCAAGCATGGCATCTGCTTATTGGTAAACAACTTAAAGACTAATACCATTTGGCGTACCGGTAAAGGGAACATTGCCTGAATGACGGATGTCAAGAAAATTCAGAGGCAAAGCAGATGAAAGAAAATAAATCCGATTGGAAAACCAGTTTGGTTTATCTGTTTTATTCCATAGCGTGTTGGTCATTTTTCTGAGTGAGCCTGTGCTCCTGCCGTTGGAGGATGATAACGCTCAGCAAAATGATAAGACCACCCAAGATCTGGATGCCGCTCATGGTTTCCCCTAAAAGAAAATAAGCAATTACAGCCGTAAAGACAGGCTCGGTTGATGCAATCAGATTAACAACCCCGGAAGGTAAATGAATCAGACTGATATTGTACAATCCAAAGCCCAACAGAGAAGGTCCTGCAGCGAGCAGGAATAATGCTCCCCAGCCAAGCAGATGATTGCCCAGCCAAAACATATCCTGAGGACGGGTGGCGTTGGCAGGAATGACCCCTCCCAAAATCAGGTTGCACCCCAGTAAAAAGAGGGCTGCAAATCCAAAGGTATATAAAATGGTTGTCCAGGTGTTCAACCCGCGCCGGGCTGCTGAACGCCCCAAAAGAGTATAAGCCGCATAACCCAATCCGGAAAAGATTCCTGTCAGGATTCCCCAGACGTTTGTGTTCCATACTGCCGGATCAAGCGCACCTGAGACCAAAAGGCAACCGCCCAGACTGAGAGCGACTGCCAGGACTTTACCCCAGCCCAGGCTTTCTTTCAGCAAGAAATGACCCAACACCGCGGTGAACGCCGCGGAAGAGTAAACCAAAACTGTTGCCACAGCAGCTCCATTTGATGAGACTGATACAGTCCATAATGCATTAAAAAGCGAGAGGATAAATCCATAACCTACCAGATAAGGCAGCCACTTGCGGTCTATATGCAAAAGCTGGGGGCGGAAAATCACCAGAATGACAAACAAGGTTAGGACCACAAAGAAGTCCCGCCAGAATGCCAGCACCAATTCTGGAAGCTGATAAGTCTCGGTCAGGTAACGTATCAGGATCGCTGTTGTGGAGAGTACTGCTGCGCTTGCCAGAGCAGTAATATATCCGCGGTTGCGAGAGGAGACAGGTGTGGGTTGGTCAGTCATCAAATTAATTTTCACTTTTCTGTAATGTGTGTTGAAAGCTATTATTGTACTGTCTCTATGAAGGATTTAGGGAGTCATCAGAAGAGTTGGGGGGAGTGTGTCGGCGGATTCTATTAAACGGGAATGGATTTGTGTTGGCTCAATTTGTCGCTGTTCAAAACTCAAATTCTTTAGCCCGGTATTGCAGGGCTTCAGCCAGGTGCACCTGGGAGATGGACTCTTCCCCAGCCAAATCGGCGATCGTACGGGAGAGCTTGAGCACGCGGTGGTACCCCCTGGCGGTTAATTGCAATTGGCGCATGGCGGTTTGCATCAGTGCCTGGGAAGCATCATCCAGGGGGCAGTATTGGCGCAATTCAGCCGGGGTCATATCCGCATTGGAAAACAGCCTGGTGCCCTGAAAACGTTGGGTCTGCCGTGCTCTGGCTTGTTCCACCCGCTCCCGAATGACTGACGAGGGTTCTCCCTGGCGCTGGCTGCTCAACTTCTGGTAATCGACGCGCGGGACATGCAGATGGATGTCAATTCTATCCAGAAGCGGTCCCGAGATGCGTTTCTGGTATGTGGTAATGGCGGAGGGGGCACAGGTGCACTGCTTGATTGAGTCGCCATAATAACCGCATGGGCAGGGGTTCATCGCACCGATCAGCATAAAATTGGCAGGAAAAGTAAGCGAGCCATTGGCACGGCTGATGGTAACCACCTTATCCTCAACCGGCTGGCGCAGCACTTCCAGGATGCGCTGACCGAATTCAGGCAGTTCATCCAGGAACAGCACGCCACGATGTGCCAGCGAAATTTCACCCGGGTGGGGGATATTCCCGCCCCCGACCAGACCAGCATGGCTGATGGTGTGATGGGGAGAGCGGAAGGGGCGGGTCTGCACCAGAGGAGTGTCAGCCGGCAGCATATCGCAGATGGAGTAGATTTTAGTCACTTCCAGAGCTTCTTCCAGGCTCAGGTGGGGCAGAATGGAAGTAATGGCACGCGCCAAGAGCGTCTTGCCGGCGCCGGGCGGACCTGTCAGAATTACATTATGACCTCCCGCTGCTGCCACTTCCAGAGCACGTTTAACATGCTCCTGCCCCTTGATCTCGCTGAAGTCCGTTTGGATGGCGGAAGCGGTAATCGGAGTAAAGGGCTTGGAAGAGGCCGGTGTGATGTTGGCTTCACCGGTCAGATGCAAGTAAAGCGCTGAAAGGGATTCGACTGGGATCACCTCAATATCGGGAATCAACGCTGCTTCAGCAGCATCGACCGCCGGGACGTAAAAGCGTTTGTAACCTTCCTGCCTTGCCATGGCTGCCATGGCAAGCACACCGCGAACATGCCGGACGGAACCATCCAGGGAGAGCTCACCCACAATCAAGGAGCCATCCAATTGAGGTTGGCTGATTTGTTCCCCGGCGATGAGAACACCGAGGGCAATGGGCAGATCAAAGGAGGGACCTTCTTTGCGGACTGTGGCAGGCGCCAGGTTGACGGTCAGGGGTTTGCGGGGGTAGGCAAGGTCGGCATTCTTAATCGCGGAGTAAACGCGCTCCCGGCTTTCTTTGACGGCTTCATCCGGCAACCCGACAATTGCCATGTGTGGCAGTCCCTGACCAAAATCCACCTCAATGTCAATGACCACCCCTTCGAGGCCAATGACTGCGCAAGAAAGCACGTGTGCAAGCATGGAATAAGTGTATGTGAGAGGTGAAGAAAAGTCAACGAAATTGGCAAGAAATTGGTGGATAACTGGCTGCAAATTGGCAAAATATCCGCAAAATATGATCAAAAGGAATTATGAAAGAAAAACCTGGAAAGAAAAACCAGGGGCTGACCCCCACGGCTCGTGGTTTTGGTTGGCTGCCGAAAAGGATAAAGACCTGTTACCGAGAAAGTTTTGATTGTGTTTTCGGTTTGAAACACAATTGGCAAACCGGGTATCCCTGGGCAATGGTTTGACCTAACTCGAACTCGACCTGAGGAAAGTTGGCGGCAATTCCCCGATCACCATCCATGGCGATGTCGCAGAGGTGTTGAATTTCTTCCCCGCTGACCCCCAACTTTTGCCAGGCTGTCACCAGAGGGCAATAGTGGAAGTCGAGCTGGTAGGCTTGATCATTCTCTTGGATTACTTCCATTTCGAATACTTTTCGGCTGGTTCCCACACCAAAGATCTTTTCAAAGTCCTCCAGACTGGTTGGTTCCTCAAAGCCCTCGTGGATCCTTTGACCATGAATCGTACCGGTATTCCTGATGGCGCGGCGTGCGAAGTCATCCCATTCCAAGCCTTTGTCGCGGGCTTCCTTCATTAAAAAGTACATCCAGGTAGCCCGATGCTCAATCGCACTACGAACCTCGTTGACGAGCGGATCATCGGTCTGGTTGGGTTGATTGTGGATTATTGACATATTCTTCCTCCTTGGAGTGCTTCACTAAGTTCCCTGAGTGCTCGCTGGTCATTGTACACTTGATTGGCAGAAGTTGGGAAGACGCTCTTTGGTAAAAAAAACGAGAGTAAGAATACTCCCGTTTGGTGCCCCCATCGAGACTCGAACTCGAGTTATAGCCTTGAAAGGGCTGTGTCCTAACCGCTAGACCATGGGGGCTTCTCAGTTAACGGAATGGTATTCTACCAGAGGACTCTAACCCGGTCAAGGCTCAGTTTGAGGGCTTGTTTTAGGATATGTTTCCCTTGCCGGCGGACATGGCCGTTCGATAAAAAACCCCTGGGTGCCGCACCCAGGGGCAGTGTCTGCTTGAATACAGTCAGAAAGCCGACCGGCGGTTTTTAAACAATATATCCAACCATAACTTGATATGTAAATGTGGCCAGATACAAACCATTAAAGTAAACGGACAGATACCCATACTCGCCGCTGACCCAGGCCGATGTGGTTATGCTGGACGCAAATGGCCCTGTAACGCTGGTGACTGTAACGCTCTCCATCGCTTTCCAATTGTCATTCAGGTTATACCAGCCGATAACGGTCGAATTAACGGTCGCCATGAGGTATCCGTTTCTATCGTAAATATTGTGCTGAAATTTGGCGGTAACTTTCTTGTCAGTGGGAGAATTTACGGAAAAGCCTTCTTCCCACTCAATTGCGACCAATGAGGTTTTGATGGTAAATTGCTTAGGGACTTCGACATCGTCAATCGATTCGGATATTCTTTCAGAAACAATAGTAAATTGAAATTCGGGAACAAATAGGATACTCGTTGAGTTAGAGAATGATTCAGGGATTTCTTGCAGTTCCACTGGTGCTTGGGCTGGCTGCCGGGCAAATACGGGGGTAACGGAGAACAACAAACAAGTGACTAACAAAAAAACAGACAAAACAGTTTTTTTCATTTGGACCTCCTTTTAAGAGTTTATCCCAATATTCCGACTGTGTCAAGGTTAGCGCATCAGACAAGAAATAGTCAAATTAAGGCAATCTACACCATAAGTTTTCTTGTGATTACCACTCTACGTTTTACCAATATTATCCTTGATTCAATACAGGAAAATCTGATATCTTAGCGCTTATTCACTATTGCCAACGTTCACTTTCCAAAACAAAACGGATCCTCAATCTCTGCATCACTCCAGGTTTTTATTGCCATACGAGACATGGCTTTGGCATGGATTCGATCATGCCAAATAAATCTTCTTAACACTTTACGCAACGACCAATATTCGCCATAACTTCCCTTTGTTGTGGAACTCAATAAAAAGTCTGCTTGCTCTTCAAGTTTGTCGAATCCACATTGGCGTGCCACAACAATATTATCCTGATTTTCAATTTCTACCCCTATTTCTCCAAAATAATAATGTGTTACGCCATTGGCATGTTCATACATCTCATAGGCTGTTCTTGGCACATCACCGTAAAAAGTTTTTCTTTCGTGCAAGGTTGTTTTGTTTTTATCGGGTATTGACTCAAACAGTGTTTGAAAATCCTTTGCAGATTTCATAACTAAGGATTTTAGATAATCATATTCTTTTCTCATCAACGGCTGCTTTTCACTATTGAAGATAACTTCTGTGTCTGCGTCTTCAATTTTCAAGCCACTTTCCCATGTTTGGATAATGACATGTTCAATACCGTCTGCCGGAGGGACAAGATTCGCCCATAAACAGTACCTCCCGATTTCATCCGGAAACTTCTTTAACGCATTTTTGAGTGAAGCGCCTCTTGTATAAGTTCCTATAAAAGATTCAGAATAAAGCAAACATCCTTTTTCATTAAATTCATGCACGATTCTGTTTTTCATTGATTACATCTCACACATAGAATCATCTAGCGACCTGACAGTTTGATAACGTAATAATTGATTGGGATTGGCACAGACGCTTTCCTAAAATCGGCTTTGAACAACCATTTTATGAAACGGAATAACACTCTGCAAGCCAAACAATTTGATTATATATGGATTTATTCATGTTGTCCTCAGGGATGAACTGGGGATGAATAAACCCGCCTACATCTTTTCACTGAGACGGGTAACATTGTCATTTGAACCATCCAATCCTGTTCAGTAACTTTTACTTTTGGCTTGACGGCAAGTTGATTTTTTTATTCAACAGGTGTCATTTCCGTTGTGGTGCTTTGATCCATCCTTCAGACGCTCCGCCTCATTCTGGCGGATCGCTTTATAGACCGTTGTCCGGCTGATACTCAAGATTCTCGCCGTCCCCGACACATTCCCGCTATGCGACTTCAAAACCTGCAGGATCGCCCGTCTGGCTGCTTCCGGACTGATCAGTCTCAACTCTCGGTAGTCTAAGAGCGTTATATCCTTGATCAATCTGCACCTCGATGTCTTGATATCTTATCCCCCATAGCTCCAGACATCGACCCCGGTACAACTCATAGGACTTGTCTAAAAAGTGTATACCATGTGCTGACCTCCTCACATGTGAACCCAAACAACCCATTGCAAAATTTCATGCTTTCTTTATGGTAAAATTCCTTGGGAATGGAAGTGCTCTATCCATATCATTACAATGATTGAAAGTAATGTCATGGCTCGTTCCATTTGTACACCGCCCAGATATTCATGGCTGCGGCTTTGTTGTAACTCCTCATTGTGGAGAGGACAAAACAAAATCATTCGAGTGGGCGCATAAGCTGGACCGTTGACTGTCTGCTTATGCGTTCTTTCTTTATTAGTCTTGTGTTGCTTGAATTTCATGGAGGTAACGGTATGATAAAACGCGATAGTGGAAAGAAAAAGCGAATATTTGAGATTAGCTTTTCAAATACAATATTGGCATTTGGTATTGTCATTTGTACGGCTCTATCAATAGTGTCTTCTATACTGGTTGGAAAGTTTATAGATTTTATTGAAAATAAACCTAACTTTGACCAAGACACGTTTCTTTATCTTTTCTCCATTTTGGGGGCAATGATTCTCACAACAGTAGCCAGCATTTATTTAGCACAATATTTCCCATTGCGATTACAACTTAAAAAAAGCATTGATTATTCTCAGAAAGTAATGAACGGCTTGCTGAAGATTTCGCAAAAGAATTATCAAAGTAAAGAGAAGGGTTATTACATAAACCTTGTAACTTCTTCGGCCTTCACATGTGGGGACATTTATGGACAAATAAATGTTGAACTTGTTGGAAATGCCATGTGTGTCCTGCTTTTGATCATTATAGCAACATACATCAGCCCATATTTGGGGGGGATTTATTTATTATGACTTCACTGCAAAAACGACCAGATAGAATTAGTCCAAATTATACCCTCTGCAAACGGCCAAAAGTTTAATATAATGAAGCTATCCCAGTCACAAGGCCAAAATCATGTTCAAAGAAAACCAT
>JBAQLH010000054.1:0-16346 GCA_049301715.1 Anaerolineaceae bacterium | reverse complement strand
GTATCCCCTGGCAGAGGTGCCAGTTCCATCTGCAGCAGAACGCTGGTGCCTATCTGCCCAAACAGGCAATGAGACTGGAGGTGGCTGCGGATATCAGGGCAATGTTCAACGCCACTGACCAAAAGACAGCAGAAGAACTCTTACAAGCGTGCATCCAGAAGTATGTTGTTTCAGCTCCACGCTTATCTGCCTGGCTGGAGGACAACCTGGCAGAAGGGTTTACGGTCTTTGATTTTCCTCTTGAGCATCGCAAATCCATCCGTACCACCAATAGTTTGGAGAGGATAAACAAAGAGATACGCAGACGGACAAGAGTGGTTGGTGTATTTCCAAACGAGGCTTCTTGTTTGAGGTTGGTCTCCGCCTTACTCATGGAGATCAGTGAGGAGTGGCAGATCGGTAAACGTTATTGTGCTGGCAAGTCAATAGATTGATATACATGCATGGGTATTTCTGGCTCGAATTTACAGAAAAAAGGTTGCGTAATCCCGCTACAGTTGATTTTCTACAAAGTTGGAGGGAATTATGGAAATTATGAAGCAAATATATAAAACATACATTGGCAGTATTACAATATGTTTAGGTCTTATCATCGAATCTTGGTATGAGGCGTCCCCTACAACAAGGCTTCCCGTTCTTCTCGGTTGGATAGGCGTCGCTTTTAATATAGGAATTTTTTTTTATATTCACTGTTCCTCTAAAGTAATCAAATTATTTCAAGGAGAATGGGATAAAAGTAAATCTTTGTATCGGATAGCGGTTGTTATTTTTGCAATTTCTTTACTTTATATTTTTGCGAGTTTTATACCAAAGCCCAATGTCCTAAAGAATTGGCAAAATTTGGATTCAGTAGAAGTGCCAATTACAAAAGCTACTTGGTATGTTTCACAGATAGAAACATTAACGATCCTTCAAACACAACAGACAGGTCCAACAGCTGCACCAATCATTACACCTATGCAATCAGCAGCTCCTACTCCTACGCAAATTGTAACCCCAATTCCTCCTACGCCTACCGCTACCTCCACTTCATTTAACTATACGACAACAGTTTGTCTTTTTGATTTGGGGCAAGACAATAAAGGAAATGATGTATTAAGTAACCCAATTAGAGAAAGACTTGAACATTTGGGTTTTAATGTCTCGATTGTCGCAATAAGCGATCCTGTTACGTATCAAGATTGTAAAGTTCTTTATTTATCCAAGGGGTGGATTAACAAAAGATCAGAACTTGAAAACGAGGAAAACCTCGAGTCAATAGGGGAAATTCTTGTTACAAAAAAGACTGGGTTGCTTATTGGAAATCCTGGCATCACCGAGGGTACCTTCACATTAAATCTGTTTGACTTTCCAATAATATATTCTTTTCTTTCAGAAGAAAAAATATCAGAATTGAATCCTTCAAGTATCTGGACTGATGCGAATCGTGAGTTAACAGATGATTTACTACAAGACTTGGACAATAATAATTCCGATAGCCGATACAAGCTCCCTGTTCCTGAATCCAAATTGTTTATTGACGTGGACGAAGAGGAAGAGAAGATAAAAAATTATACTTACAATTTTTTGGTATGTGGAGGAGACGGAGGACGCTATCTACCTCCTGGTTTGATTGTCTCATCCAAGACTTCTGTTCAACGCTATATATTAATGCCAGGAAGTGAAGATCCAGGTGGTCTATACTCTATTGAGGATTATTTATTTGTAAGGTTTATTAACTGGTTGGCACGTAGGTAATAATGAATATAAAAGAAGTCCGATATCTACCCTGTCACGACGAAACGCAATGAAGTATCTTACCTCGATGAAAATGATCTTTCGATATTCAATTACCGGAAGTAGATGAAATGGGGTTTGGTATGTGGGTGGAAGGCGCCAGGGAAAAATTCTATGGCTCAAAACGTATTTTTGACAATGGTTTATTGGAAAAGCGGCAATTCATTCGAGAGATGGGCCTCGACGCTGAAGTTCGCATCCGATATGTTGAGGGGCCAACCGAATATGCCGCCTTTAGTTATCTTCTAAAGCCTTGGAAGCAAATTGAAGTGTTCGACCTATCAGGTCAATTTATTCAGGGGAAAAGGAAAGGTCTAGCTTTTCGTGAGAACCTTGTCTTGGATGACCGTTCTGGAGTTTTCAGCGTTATTATTCTTGGTGGGGATCGTGAAGACAACATTCGGATAGTAAAGAAAGCAGCCGAAGAGGAATTGTTCTTCGGCCAGCCCTATATTTCACAGCCGGATTTTGAACTTTGTAACTTTTCAAAAGACCAGCTAATAGAAATTGCTTGGGATTTGATTGACGAGGTTCAAAAAACTGAACAACATTACCTGTCATTGAGCGATCCGGTAAAAACGGCTAACACCGCCGATGATTTGATTAAAGCAGTAAGAAAAGCAGTCCCTCCCCTTTCACAATTCGCGAAAGGTAGTGAATCGGGTGAAAAACTAGCCGAATTTGCTGCCAGAAAACCAGAATCGAAGAGAAGCGAAACAGTCAGACCATTCATAGATGCTTGTCAAACAGCAATTCGGTCGATTGATGTGAATTATCTTTACAATAGGAAAATTTTCCGGGTCGATCCAAACACAGGCAAGCTTGTTCACCGATAGTTTGGGATTAGCCAAACTTTGAATTATGCAGTGAGTAATATAAGCGAACATTTTTAGCCATGGAAACGAGGAATAAGACGTGAATAAATAAACTTAACCACACCGACTCATAATTTGGTTATTATATGTTTTTGCTCTTCTTGGATTGTCTTATTACCTCTATAACTCACCGATACCTCCAACCTTGGAACAAGGTTGGAGGTTCTATTCCTATTTAGCCTCAATTGTTCTCGGCGAACTTATTACTAGCCCATATTTCACAAATCCCGCTGATGTAATATCAAATATAATTGCTGTATTGACTGTAAGTACGAAGTTCATCTATAGAATGTTTTTAAATATCTTTACTGCTCCTTTGTATAGGCATCATATTTACATTTGGGTTATGTAATTGAAACAAACTTCAGGTTGCAATTTTCTTGGGCTTGTTCTCTCACTCACTGGAGAGACTTTCACGGCCTTCAGTCGAGCTTTTAAATTAAAATGCCCCCGGCGTGATTCGAACACGCAACCGACTGATTCGAAGTCAGGCACTCTGTCCATTGAGCTACGGGGGCAAAATCATACCGATTATACCCGAGCTGCGGCTGTATCGCCAATAAATTATTTCCTTTTCGACCCTACAGGATTACTGGCTGCCGAGATTGAAATAGTTGTACGCTGCGCTGGAAAGATTAGCCACCAACAGGTTTACCGGATCAAAGACTGCCTGAACGGGATGATAAGCAAAGACAGAGAGGATATAATTTCCGCCGGCTGTGTAAACAACCCCAGCGTCCCCGATGGTATGGATATAGCCGTCATCAATCTCATACGCCCAGCCGTGTTTGTGAGCAACAGTGGCGCCGGAAGGCACGCCTGCCTGAATGAGTACGCCAATTTTGTTCAGTCCCAAATACTGTACCATCAGTTGACATTCCGCCTGGGTGATTTCCCCCGGGAAGGCAATTGGCAGACTTCCCCCGCCATCCTCGGCACAATAATAAATATCCTCTAATAAGAGGCCAAGGTCCTGTGGAGTTGTCTGGGCATAACGATCGGGTCCTGTATCGTAATCCGTTCGCTGATTGGCTGGCGTCTTAAAATCCTGCAGGAGCGGCGCACCGACATAGAAGAAACCACCCCAAAAAGTATTGTTCAGACCCAGGGTCCGAAGATCCTCAGTCACTTCCAAAGGTGCCAGGGTTTTACTGATCACCTCCGAGGCAAGTTCATCTGTCGAATCATTATCCGAATGCTCCACCATCTTCTCAATCAAGGCAAGGGTATCCGGATCGTAAGGTTCTGAAAGCCTCCGGAATGCTGATATAAGCACCGGAATCTTTATGGTGCTCCAGGAGGAATAGGCAATATTGACAGGCACTTCCTCATCACCGACCCGGCTGTGAGTGAAATGCAGGATCATACCTGTTTCAAGATCTTTCAGATACAACTCTATCAGGCCATCAAAAGTGGAAGCGTCTATTATATCTTTCAACATAATCTCGAGCAGGTCAATGGTAGGTTTAACCGGACTGGTCTCTTTGATATCCAGGTTGACTGTCCTGGTTGTATTCGAACCCAAAACTTGCTTAATCCGCTGAATGGAAGCTTCGTAGTTGATATCAGAGCCTGTTTGGCCGGGATAAAATCCGCTTTCACCGGGAATTGGCATAGGCGGGGTTGAAGGTTCATTATAACGGACGGCAATTTCATTCTCAAGAAAACTCTTTATGCGTTCGTCATCATAGGTGGCTTGCAACGGAATATCCTGGGAACTGATTGGTTCATTCCAGAGGTATTTCCAAAAGCCTGACCAGAAAGATTCCGCTACGCGTTGTTTGTCAGCCGCTGCCAGCATGTTATCCAGCCTGAGTTCAAACCCAAGCGTAGCAGGACGAACCTGTATACGGGCATCCCCATATTTTATTTCGATTGGGGAAAGATAAACCTGGACAAGCCGCTCTGAAGCCGCCGTATATGAAAGCCCTCCGACGGGCACTCCGGCGATTTTTAAGCCAGTGGGAAATGTAGCCCGGACCTGCGCATAGCTGACCAACTCCACCGTGGTGAGAAACACAGTCATGATCAGAACACCAATGGCAGCCCAGCGAATGAGTGAAGATGATTGACGCATAACAGCTAAGATTATAAACCGAGTTGGAAAAAGTCTAATTTATTTATTGAATCCTTAGAGAGTGTTGAAAACCATTCGTGTCATTCCCTTTTGAAGGGACACACCGCCGGAAGCACGCAGAGCGGAACGGGGTACCCCAAGTGGATGGGGATGCAGCATGCAAAAGCCCAGTGCCCATAGGATACAAATGATAGCGACCTCATTTCGCTAAACTGTAGATTGTTTCGCCGGAGGTTCGCAATGACGTTTTTCAACACCCTCTCATCAAAATTTTGACAGGTATCGTTAATAATGATAAACTTAATCTATCAATGTGGCGCCTGTAGGGCGTCTTTTTGTGGGAGCAAGTATGCGGACAGTTTTTTGGGATGAAACGCTGCAAAAATTGAAAATGATTGATCAATCCTGCCTTCCTGCAGAATTTCGTCTGGTTGAGATGAATACCTGTCAGGAGGTTGCTGATGCCATCTCTGCCATGATCGTTCGAGGCGCACCTGCCATTGGCGTGAGCGCTGCTTTTGGTATGGCATTGGCTGCCAGAGAGACCAAAACTGATGATCTGACTGTACTTCGGTCTGAATTGCATCAGGCAGGCCAAACCTTGATGGCTTGCAGGCCTACTGCTGCCAATCTTGCCTGGGCTGTCGACCGTGTACTGGCTTTCATTGACGATTTTTCAGGCACAACCGATGAGTTACGCCATCAATTATTTTCCAAAGCGCAAAATATGGCTGATGAGGATGTTGAGACCAACCTGGCAATGGCCCGAAACGGAGCCGAGTTGATCCATGATGGGGATCATATCATCCATCATTGCAATACCGGCGCGTTGGCGACTGTCGATTATGGAACAGCCCTCGGTGTTATCCGGATGGCTTGCGAGCAGGGTAAAAACGTTCATGTCTATGTGGATGAGACCCGCCCAAGGCTGCAAGGCGCCCGCCTGACTGCCTGGGAACTAACCCAATACGGCATCCCTTACGATATTATCGTGGATAGCGCTGCTGGTTTTATGATGCGTACTGGCAGAGTGGATAAAGTCATGTTTGGTGCCGATCGCGTGGCTTCCAATGGGGATGTAATCAACAAAATTGGCACTTATATGTTGTCTCTGGCTGCCTATGATAACGGAATTCCTGCTTATGCTGTCTTCCCCATGTCAACGGTGGATTTCGAGTGCCCCAATGGGGACGCGGTAAAAATCGAAGAAAGAGATGCGGAAGAAGTCCTGGCGCTCGAGATTTATGGTTCAAGAATAGCCCCGCAGGAAGCGACTGCCCGAAACTTTGCCTTTGATGTTACCCCGCACCGTTTGCTTTCTGGTTTCATTACGGAAAGGGGAGTGCTCTATCCGCCATTCTTCAGAAATCTGGCAGTTCTAAAACAATTCGAGAGGTCTCTATGAAAACAATTCTGACTGGTTCGATTGCGTTCGACTATCTGATGCGCTTTCCGGGTTATTTTAAGGAATGTATCCTACCTGAGCACCTGGACAAGATCAGCCTATCCTTTCTGGTTGATGACATGGTCAAACAATATGGCGGTGTCGGGGCGAATATTGCCTACACGATGGCATTACTGGGTGAAAGACCCTATCTGTTCTCGACGGTAGGTCAGGACTTTCCAGAATATGCCCGCCGTCTTGAATCTTTAGGTGTTGATACAAGCGGTGTGAAGATCATTCCGGACAAGTTTACCGCCTCGTTTTTTGCCACTACTGACCTTTCAAATGCGCAAATCGCCTCATTCTATACTGGTGCCATGGCAGACTCAGCGGAGCTCCTGTTATCCGAATCCGGATATGAACGGAATGATTTTGTGATGATCTCTCCGACTGATCCGAGAGCGATGGAACGTTACATTGATGAAGCCCAACAACTCAATCTTCATTCCTTGTTTGATCCAGGGCAGCAGATCATCCGAATGGGAGCAGAAACTCTCAGACGTGGGATTACCTCAGCTTACGGATTGTTCGTCAATGAGTACGAATTTCAACTGTTGCAGAAACATTCGGGCCTTTCTGAAAGTGAAATCCTGGATCATCCAGAATTTGCCGTAGTCACTCTTGGAAAGAACGGTGCCAGACTGCATTCCCGTGCTGAAGATATCCATGTTCCGATTATTGAAGATGCCAAGGTGGTTGATCCAACCGGTGTCGGGGATGCCTTTCGGGGCGGGTTTATGTGTGGATATATGAGAGGTAAGTCCCTTAAGCTTTGTGGAGAAATAGGAACGACCACAGCAGCGTTCTGTATTTCCCAGAATGGACCGCAAAATCACAAATTCACAATAGACGAATTTAAACATTATTTTCGCCAATATTTTGATGATCAGGGTCAATTAGACGATCTTGATTAGACGCACAGAAAATTAAGGAGAAATTGTATGGAAAATTATCACATCAAAGATCTCAGCCAGGCAGAAGGCGGGCGCCGCCGAATGGATTGGGCTTCAAGGGAAATGCCCGTCCTTCGCTCCATTGAAGAGCGTTTTGCCAAAGAACGTCCTTTTGAAGGCCTTCGCATGTCTGCCTGCCTGCATGTTACTGCAGAGACTGCCAACCTGATGCGCACACTTCAGGCAGGTGGGGCGGATATCGTTCTGACGGCATCCAACCCTCTTTCAACTCAGGATGATGTTGCTGCAGCCCTGGTCTCTCAGTATGAAATTCCCGTATTTGCCATCAAAGGTGAGGATGACAAGACCTATTATCAACATTTACGGGCTGCACTGGACCATAAACCACATGTTACCATGGATGATGGCGCTGATTTGGTGTCCACCATGCACAAAGAACGCCGGGAATTGCTTCCTAATGTCATTGGCGGTACTGAAGAAACGACCACAGGTGTTATTCGCCTGCGCGCCATGGCAGCCGATGGCGCCCTAGAGTTCCCGGTGATTGCCGTCAATGACGCCATGACCAAGCATTTTTTTGATAATCGCTATGGCACAGGGCAGTCCACTCTGGATGGTGTGATCCGGGCAACCAATATCCTGCTGGCAGGCAAGACCTTTGTCGTGGTGGGATACGGGTGGTGTGGCCGCGGTTTGGCTAACCGGGCTCGCGGTATGGGCGCCAATGTGATTGTGACCGAAGTTGATCCGCTGGTGGCGCTGGAAGCGGTAATGGATGGCTTCCGGGTTATGCCTATGGCAGAGGCTGCTCCGCAGGGTGATATTTTTATCACTTTAACGGGTGATCTCAATGTGATCGACCGCCAGCATTTTGAAGTGATGAAGGACGGTGCTTTGGTTGGTAACTCTGGTCACTTTAATGTTGAGATCAATATTCCCGCTTTGGAAGAAATGTCCGTTTCCAAGCGTCTTGTGCGGCCATTCGTAGAAGCCTACGAACAAAAAGATGGTCGGGTGATCCATATTTTAGGCGAAGGGCGCTTAATCAACCTGGCAGCCGCGGAAGGACATCCGGCTTCCGTTATGGACATGTCGTTTGCCAACCAAGCTCTCAGCGCAGAATACATGGTCAAAAATGCCACAACTCTGGGCAAAAAAGTCTATGGTGTTCCTGAGATAATCGATCGTGAAATAGCCCGCCTAAAATTGGAGGCAATGGGTGTCAAGATTGACACTCTCACCGAGAGCCAAGTCAAGTACCTGAACTCATGGGAGGAAGGTACATAAGCAGCACATTTGTTAAATAAAAAAGTTCCATCGACAAATGGAACTTTTTGTTTTTTAC
The DNA here is from genome assembly GCA_049301715.1 of Anaerolineaceae bacterium. Classification (GTDB taxonomy): domain Bacteria; phylum Chloroflexota; class Anaerolineae; order Anaerolineales; family Anaerolineaceae; genus Mesolinea. Next base: position 7,915 of record JBAQLH010000054.1, on the reverse strand, counting down.
TTTTGTCTGAGAGCGCGGAGCACCAAAAGCAGTATCAAGGCACCCACGAGAGATGAAAGTATATTGCCGAGCAATCCCGAGGGGGGAACACTGATCAAGCTGAACAGCCATCCACCCAGGAAACCGCCGAGAACGCCCACGATTACCTTAGTAATGAAATTGACATTGATGCCTTTGACAAGGTAATCTGCAAGAGCGCCGGCAATAGCGCCTACAAGAAGTCTGACAACAATATTCATCGAAATCTCCTTTTGAACTTGATTGGTAAGCTAAATATCAAATATAAGATAAATTTAAATAATGTTTATGCTTATTCCGGTCAAAAGTCTCTTTCACCATTAAAGAAACACTAATATTCAGAACTTTCTGAAGATTCTTCAGCATCGCCCCCCCAAGGGCCTGATAGCTGATCGACCTCTCCGAGAGTACGAATTGTTTGCTCGATTTCTTTCATTAATTCAGGATTCTGATTGAGGAAGTTTTTAGAGGCTTCTCGGCCCTGACCCAGCCGGCTATCCTTATAGGAATAGAATGATCCGCGTTTCTCGATGACTTCAAGATTGGTTGCCAGATCGAGGATATCCCCGGCTTTAGAGATGCCTTCGTTGTACATGATGTCAAATTCAGCGGAGCGGAATGGGGCGGAAACTTTGTTCTTTACCACCCGCACGCGCACGCGATTCCCAACGATTTCAGCACCAACCTTGATGGACTGGACCCGGCGCACATCCAGCCGTACGGATGCGTAAAATTTCAGAGCCATACCGCCAGTGGTGGTTTCTGGGCTGCCAAACATCACGCCGATCTTTTGGCGAAGCTGATTGGTGAATATTACCGCTGTTTTGGTCTGGTTGATCGCACCGGAAAGTTTACGTAAAGCCTGGGACATTAAGCGTGCCTGGACGCCCATAGTCGGGTCGCCCATATCCCCCTCAATTTCAGACCGGGGAACAAGGGCAGCGACAGAATCGATCACAACCAGGTCTATTGCTCCGGAGCGTACAAGCGTTTCTGCAATCTCTAGGGCTTGCTCTCCAGTATCTGGCTGCGAGATCAACAACTCATCCACATTGACGCCACAACGTGCGGCATAGGTTGGATCCAAGGCATGTTCCATATCGATAAAAGCGGCGGTTCCTCCACGATGCTGGCATTCCGCCACGATATGCTGGCAGATGGTGGTCTTCCCTGAAGATTCAGGGCCAAAAATCTCGGTAATACGGGCTTTTGGAATTCCGCCAACTCCTAAAGCCAGGTCAAGCGAAAGGGAACCGGTGGGAATACATTCCACCTGCATCTGGTGGGCTTCACCCAGGCGCATGATGCTCCCTTCGCCATAGCGCTTGACAATCTCATTTAGCGCACGGTCAAGGACTGCTTTTTTGGCGTCAGCCATGTTTTGGTCGGCGGGAGTGCTGGTTGTGGTGGGGTTTACTTTTTTAGAAGCCATTGGTAACTCCGGAGTGGTTTGATCAACTGCATTGATGTTTCAAATATAGCACAATTGTTCGAACAGTCAAGGGTGCTGTGGTTCCTATTCAGTTATGCGGCGGCATTCCATGTAAAACCGCTTATCCCGGGCATGACCCATCGAAAAAGTTTTGCGTGGCATGGCACCGTCAAGGATAATTGTCTTGAAGAAAGAATCCTTGCCAATCGGCGGTAGGTAAAACCCGAGATTACCGGGTCGCTGCCCTAACTCCAAAATCGTATCATCTCCATGGACATAATCTATATGGGTTTCTGGATGAACGGAAAGGTAAACATCCAAAAATTCCTGCAAGTTGCCTACAGGAAGATTGTGTCTGGGTTGGGTGAGCTCTACCAAGAAAAAGTTGTTTTGTATGATTATCCCGAATCGTTGAATCTTATCATTGGCCGCATTAACTGATTTGGTTAATTCCTCAAAGGTTGCCAAGGAATTAATCCGAAAATCAGGTGAAAAGGATTCTTTGAGTTCAGTGATGATCTTTGAATCGACATTGAATAAAATCCGGTGAATAGCCTCAAAATTGAGAGAAGGGTCGTGTAGGTTAACTATTTCAACCAGGGCGTAACGGGCTGATTGGTTCATTCCGACCGATGGTTTCAGTTCTTCCCAAACGGCTTTAGCAGTTGCCAGAGAGTGATTGCCGTCGCCCATGGCAAATAACAAAGGCGATGTATTAACTGGCAGATTGTACTTGGCAGCAAACACTTCCGGATCTATCATGTTGCTGAGGGATCTGATAATTGAATCCAGCAATTCGGGTTGATCAATTAGGTGACCGGTCAGATGGCCGCTTTCTTGCATTAACTCGAAATCATAGCATTCTTTCAGTTGCGCTTTTTGCTCAAGGATAGGCTTCAGGACGGAAAACTCCGGGTCATCATACAAAACCAAAATATGAGGGAGTTCCAATGGAGCGCCCCGGCGTACTTTCATTCTGGGTGGCAGCCGGTTGAGTATGGTTCCTTCTGTAGCTCTTACCAAAGTCTGCGAGCCCTGGTTGTAGTCATACGCCTCCAAATCCAAAGCAAGCACCAACCCGGTCTGGGTTTTGCCATGGATAGACCGTTCCACCAGCATGATACCCTCAAACGGTTGGAGCAAACCATCCTCAAGGTAACTGCGCATGTGGGTTTGAATGGAATTGATGCGCTTCTCTACATCCGGGCTGTGCAGCCAGACTTCCGGAAGAATCATATGCAAAGTGGATGGAGCGTCACCGACAAATTGAGAGACTGTCTGCCAATATTCTGGTTGGGAAGTGAATTGGTCACAGGCAATGACCGCCCATTTGGTCAGATCGACACCCTCTTTCGGCAGTAAAATTTCTGGAATTTTGATGCCAATCTTTTCTGCACTTGTCATTAGGGAAACCTTTCATTACAGTGTTTCCCCAATTGTATCAAAAATCCCGTTTATGCAAGGATAACTACACCGACCATCCCCGGCCCGACATGGGTACCCAAGACTGGGCTCGTATCAGCAAAAATTTCCTCTTTGACACGAAAACGTTGATGGGCTTTCGTATGCAATTCATCCAGGGCTTCTGGATTATTGGCTGAGACAAGACCCAAGTATTCAATTGTTCCCATAGGACCGACGATGTTTTCTGCTAATTCAAGCAAACGCATGTGAGCCTTTTTTGAGGTCCGAACCTGCTCACAAGGGACGATCAAGCCATCCTTCAGCTCAAGAATGGGTTTAATATCCAGGGCTGTGCCAAGAAGTTTTGTCGCAGAATTTATCCGGCCACCTTTTTGAAGATACTCAAGTGTCTCGACGGCGAAATAAACATGCATCCTGCTGGCAGCATCCATAGCTATATTATGGCATTCCAACAGAGAGGCACCTTGTTGAGCAGCCCGAGCTGCCAAGATCGTGATCATCCCCAAAGCCAGGGAGGTATATAGCGTGTCAAGTACCTCAATTCGATTCTCAGGGAACTGCTTAGCGGCGGTGGAAGCTGAAAGATAGGTTCCGGAAATTTTTGAGGATATCGTCAGACATAAAATATCATAGCCCTGTTCAATCAACGGAGCGAAGGTATCGGAAAATGCCGCTGTACTGGGTTGAGATGTGGTGGGGATGGTTTTTGACGCAGACAGCTTTTCATAAAACGCCTGAGGGTTCAAATCGACACCATCAACATAGGTTTTACCATCCCATTCTATGAGAAGAGGAACAATATGGAGCTCACATTCTTTATTAATATTTTCAGGGAGGGCTCCGGTGGAATCAGTTACAATTGCGACTTTGTTTGCCATATAATGTCCTTTACAAAAATGAAATCTGAAATACTTAAACCCCTGAGTACCGAAAAGGTTACTCCTAACAGATAAAAGAGGAATTTAAATTTATGCAGCGACCCACTTAATGATTCGTTAGAGTGGAGTTTTTAAGGTATTATAGGGCAGATATTTGGTCACATTAAAATTTTAAATTGGCATTATTTATCGACTTGAACTAGTGGTTATTTAAAAGGAATATAGGTCTGTGGAATGTTTGAAAACCTATCTGAAAAACTGAATGGAATTTTCCAGAATTTACGCCGACGTGGAAAGCTTTCCGAAAACGACGTAGAACTGGCCATGCGGGAGGTCCGCCTGGCTCTGCTTGAAGCGGACGTGAATTACGGGGTTGTCAAGACCTTTACGCAGCGCGTCAAAGAAAGGGCTGTCGGAGCAGAGGTTTCAAAAGCCCTAAATCCTGCCCAGCAAGTGATCAAGATAGTCAATGAAGAATTGATCACTACCCTTGGACCTGGTGCTCCGCTGAACCTCAAAGGCGAAAAACCTTATGTGCTCATGCTGGTTGGCTTACAAGGTTCAGGCAAAACTACGGCAGCAGCCAAATTAGCCAAAGATCTGCGCTCCAAGGGAGAACGTGTTCTACTTGTGGCAGCAGATATTTACCGGCCGGCTGCCATCAAGCAGTTGCAGACACTCGGGGAGCGGATTGATGTGCCAGTTTTTACCTTAGATGGTGCCAAACCGGTTCAGATTGCCAAAGCCGCTTACGAAAGCGCTAAAAAAGGCGCTTATTCTGTGGTGATTATTGATACTGCAGGCCGCTCACAACTGGATGACCAATTGATGGAAGAACTGGCAGGGATACAATCCTCTGTGCGCTGTCATGAAATCCTGCTGGTGGTGGATTCCATGACCGGGCAAGAAGCGCTGAATATTGCCAAGGGCTTTAGCAAGGTCATTCCCATCAGTGGTTTAATCATGACCAAGATTGACGGTGACGCCAGGGGTGGGGCTGCCATTTCCATCCGTGAAGTGACCGGCATTCCGATCAAATACCTGGGAACTGGAGAGGCTCTGGACGCTCTGGAAATATTTGATCCAACCCGGATCGCCTCAAGAATCTTGGGAATGGGCGATCTGCTCGGCCTGATTGAAAAAGCGGAAAATGCCTATTCCGAAGAGACTGATGAAAAGGACGCAGCCAGGATGCTCTCAGGGGAATTTACCCTGGAGGATTTTGCCAAGCAGCTCAAACAGATGAAAAAAATGGGTCCTCTTTCCCAGATGATGGAGATGCTGCCGGGTCAATATGGGGCGGTGGCAAAAAATGTGGATCCTAAGGCTGCGGAAAGCCAATTGAAAATAGTTGAAGCCATCATCAACTCGATGACTGTGGCTGAACGTCGCAATCCAAAAATTTTGAATGCCAGCCGCAGGCGGCGGATTGCAGCCGGATGCGGAAAAGATGTACAGGATGTTAATCGGTTGATGAAGCAATTTCGTGATATTCAGACCATGTTAAAACAGTTACAAAAAACTGGCGGACGTGGTAAACTTAACCAGTTGTTTGGATAATCTTGGAACTGGGTAGAAGGATATGCGCCCTTCAGCATTCTCTCAACCTTTGAGACAGAGCCGGGAAATTTATATTATTTAATTTAAGGAGTATTAACTCAATGGTACGCATTCGATTACGCCGTGTTGGTTCGACTCACCAACCTCATTATCGTGTCGTGATTGCTGACAAAGAAAGTCCGCGTGACGGGCGCTTTTTGGAGATTGTTGGGCAGTATAACCCGAAAACTGAACCCAGCACGATCATTTTTAAAGAGGACCGCATATATTATTGGCTGGGCGTTGGCGCACAGCCTTCAGAGTCTGTTGAGAAATTGTTCAAGATAGTCAAACTTGATGATCGTTATGCCAGACTCAATGCCGGTGAAACCAAAGAAACCTTGCTGGCTGAAGCTGAATTGGTTTATAAAAACCGTGTGCTGGATCCGTCAACCGCTCATCCAGCCAAAGCTAAAAAGGCATAGTGTCTGATGAAGCAGGAAAAACTGACTGAATTGCTAGAATTTCTGGTCAAATCCTTGGTGGACAAACCAGATGAAGTGACGGTTGACCAATACTGCACAGGCAATACCGTTCATCTAGAACTTCAGGTGGATCCGGAAGATATCGGCCGCGTGATTGGCAAGCATGGACGCGTTGCCAATTCCTTGCGTACGCTTCTGAAGGTGGTCGCAGCCCGGAATGGTATGCAGGTCGCCATGGATGTGGTCGACGTTAATTAAAGGAATCTTAATTAATCATAATGGAATCCTTGAATAACCTTGAGGCAGGCTCTGATCGGGTGATCGGGCCTGCCTTTGTTTTGATCGGAAAACTGCAGCGCACCCACGGCGTGCGTGGCGAAATTGTCATGCGCGTGATGACTGATTTTCCGCAACGCATACGCAAGGGAAGAAAAGTGTTTCTGGGGGAAGGGCACCATCCTATGGTAATTGCCAGCGTCCGCAGCATGAATGATCTGCTCTTGTTGGCGTTTGAAGGTATTCTAAATAAGGAAGATGCCCAGCAGTTAACCAATTTGGCGGTTTTTGCTGCAATTAAAGACCTGCCGGTCCTTCCTGCCGGTAAGTATTACCATCATCAATTGATCGGCCTCCAGGTTTATGAAGGAGAGGAATTGGTTGGTAGTCTGGCGGATGTACTGGAAACCGGCGCCAATGATGTCTACGTGGTTCTGCAATTGGATGGAAAAGAGCTGCTTCTGCCTGCAATTAAATCAGTTATTCTGAATATTGACCTGGAAGCGAAACAGATGCTGGTCTGTATTCCGGAGGGACTGCGGGGGTAATTTGGACGAGCTCAAATATTGGCTGGCGTTCAACACGGTTAAAGGAGTGGGAGCGGTTCGCTTCAGAAAACTTATCAGTCATTTCGGGCAGCTTTCTAGTGCCTGGAATGCTTCACCAGACGCTCTTCTCGCCGCTGGGATGACTGAGAAGGTAGCTGCCGCAATCGTACAGCAGCGGAATAAACTGGAGGTGGACGCACTGGAGGAAACCTTGGTAAGAAAGGGTATTAAAACCCTTACCTGGAATGACCCCAATTACCCCAGATATTTAAAGGAAATTAACCAGCCCCCACCTGTACTCTACTATCGAGGAAGCATCGAACCCCAGGATGAATTAGCCATCGCCATTGTTGGTACGCGTAATGTGACCTCCTACGGCCGTCAGTTGACCAAGGACACGGCTGCCTATCTGGCCGGCAATGGTGTCACCATCGTCAGTGGTTTGGCCCGGGGTGTTGACGCCATTGCCCACCAGGCAGCCTTGGACATCGGCGGCAGAACCCTGGCTGTGCTCGGCTGCGGTGTAGATGTGATTTACCCTCCAGAGCATCGCAAGCTGGCTGAAAAAATAATCCGGCAGGGAGCCCTCATCAGTGATTATTTTCCCGGCACCCAACCGGAAGGTGCCAATTTTCCGCCCCGCAACCGGATTATCTCAGGACTTTCCCGCGGGACAGTCGTGATTGAAGCCGGAGAAAGAAGCGGGGCACTGATTACTGCCAAATTTAGTGTGGAACAAGGTCGTGAGGTTTTTGCCGTGCCAGGGTCGGTTCTCTCGCCGATGAGCCGGGGAACTAATAATTTACTCGCATCAGGGGCGATCCCTATGACCAACCCGGCCATTGTCCTGGATTCTTTGCAGCTTGCCAGCCGGGTCAGTCTGCCGACAGCGGAAAGACCTCCGGTTGAACCGGAAGAGGAACGCCTTCTGAGAGCGCTGGGGCAGGAAACGATGCATGTGGATGACTTGTGTGCCAGGCTGGATTTGTCTATTGAGAAAGTAAATGCATTGATGACCATGCTTGAGTTGAAGGGGTTGGTTACCAGGGTCAGGGGAATGGAATATTCGGTAACCCAAACCTGGGGCGGTTTTTAATCAGGTATATTTTGTAAATATCAAAAAATTACCTAAAACAGTCCCCGACAAACTTTGGATTCGTTGTAGGTTTACACTACATATTGGACAATGAAGGGAAAAAAGATAGCAGGAAAAGGAAACATCCGTTATTGTTATAGCGTTGAAGCAAAACGAAACGGAGGAGACCAAATCCTGCTATGAATAAGATAACACAAGACATGAAATATCGGGAGTCG
>JBAQLH010000053.1:0-152070 GCA_049301715.1 Anaerolineaceae bacterium | reverse complement strand
GTGATGAAATGGGCAGGATTATTGGCCAAATCACCACCAACTGGGACTTCAATGTTGCCAAGACCCTGGCAGAATCCAACCTGACAGCGACAACCGCTGCCGACAAGGGTACTGTCTTCATCCTGGCCCCCAATGACGGCACCGCCCGTGCCATTGCCGATGCCTTTGCTGCCGATACCGATGTTGCCAAGTACTATGTGACCGGACAGGATGCAGAAATTGCTTCTGTGCAGTACATCATCGACGGCAAACAGTCCATGACCGTATTGAAGGATGTCCGCACCCTCGTTTCCGATGCCATTGCGGCAGCGGTAGCCTTCCTCGAAGGCAGCACTCCGGAAGAGACCACCACCTACAATAATGGTGTCATCGATGTTCCGGCGAAACCCTCCGCGGTTGTCTCGGTTGACCAGGCTAACGTCAAGGAAGCCGTGATTGACTCTGGCTATTACACCGCTGATCAGTTCACCGGGCTCGAGTAAAAATATTTTGTAATACAATTAAGACTGGTGGTGGCATTGCGCCATCACCAGTCTTAATAAACTAGCAAGTCAGCAGATCGGGAGATTACATGGATATACCCATATTGGAAATGAAATCCATCACCAAGGAATTCCCCGGAGTCAAAGCTTTGGACAACGTCTCTTTTTGTGTAAAAAAAGGGGAAATCCACTGTTTGGTGGGGGAAAATGGGGCCGGAAAATCAACCTTAATGAAGGTTCTTAGCGGAGTTCATCCTTTTGGCTCGTATAGTGGAGAAATTTATATTGAGGGTGAACTTCAACAATTTAATGGCATTCGAGAGAGTGAAAAAGCTGGGATTGCCATCATCTATCAGGAACTTGCCTTGGTTCCGGAATTATCCGTTTATGAGAATATCTTTTTAGGCAATGAGATCACTACCGGCATCACGGTTGATACGAATGAGACCATAAAACAGGCAACTGAGATACTCAAAAAAGTAGGGCTCGATGTCAGCCCTGAAACTAAAGTGAAAGAATTAGGCGTTGGCAAACAGCAGCTCATTGAAATTGCTAAAGCCATGAAGAAAGAAGTCAAAATCCTGATCCTGGATGAACCAACTGCAGCACTCAATGAGAGTGACAGTGATAATCTTTTAGGTCTGATCAAAGGATTAAAAGAACAGGGCGTGACCTGCATTTTAATTTCCCATAAGTTGAGAGAGGTTCTAGCCATTGCGGACACTGTGACCGTTTTGCGCGATGGTAAGACCATCTGCACCCTGGATGCTCATAAAGGGGAAGTTACTGAACCGATATTGATCAAAAATATGGTTGGCCGGTCAATGGATAATGTCTTCCCCAAACGTGAAAGAACGCAGACAGGGGACGTCGTTTTGAAACTGGAAAACTGGTGCGCCTACTCCCCGGCACTGCGCAGGGATATTTTGAAGAATGTCAATATCACTGTACGGGCAGGCGAGATTGTTGGGATTGCCGGTTTAATGGGATCAGGACGGACAGAACTGGCAAAGAGCATTTTCGGTAACCCGGATCATTACAGGATCAGCGGCAATCTGTGGCTAAAGGGGAAAGAAGGCAAATTTCGGGACCCCCATGACGCCATCGAGTCAGAGCTTGCTTATGTCACCGAAGATCGCAAGGGCAATGGACTGATCCTGATCGAGGATGTAAAGCAAAACATCACCCTGGCAAACTTAAAGGAAATTGCCCAACATGGCATCATTAATGAAAATGATGAAATCGTGATAGCTAACGATTATAAGACGAGCCTGAATATTAAAACCCCCAGCATTGAACAAAAGGTACGCAACTTGAGCGGTGGCAATCAGCAAAAGGTATCTTTGGGCAAGTGGCTTTTTGTCAAACCAGGGGTTATGATCCTGGATGAGCCAACCCGGGGCATTGATGTGGGCGCAAAGTACGAGATATACACTATCATGAATTCACTGGTCGAAAAGGGGATGAGCATTATCATGATTTCTTCCGAACTTCCTGAAATTTTAGGGATGAGTGACCGTGTTTATGTCATGTCAGCCGGCAAGATCAATGGTGAGCTCCCGATTGAGGAAGCCACACAAGAAAAAATAATGGAAATGGCAGTGGATTATTGAGGAGCAACGCCATGACAGAAGAACCAATTACAAATAAAAATAATTCAATCATTACAGAAATTAAACATATGCTGACTGCCAACATTGGCCAATATTTTATGTTTATTGCTCTGCTTGTTATCATGGTTTTTTTCACGATCACAACTGATGGTGTCTTTATTTCTTCAAGGAATATCAGCAACTTGCTGAACCAGATGGGGTACATTGCAGTGTTGGCGGTCGGCATGACCCTGGTAATTATCATTCGCCACATTGACCTTTCGGTTGGTTACCTGGCAGGGTTCCTAGGTGCCTTCGCTGCGATCGCACTCACCTCCTGGAACTTGCCTGTTTGGGCTGTCATCCCAATCGTGCTGATTTTGGGTGTCTTATCCGGGCTATTAACTTCCACGCCAATTGCCAAATTGGGCGTGCCGGCGTTTGTTTCCACCATGGCGGCCGGTTTGATTTTCCGGGGAGCACTGCTTCTGGTAACTATGGGGACAGGCACCATCATTATCAAGGACAAAACTTTTAATGCCATTGGGAATGGATTTATTCCAGATATCGGGGATATTGGCTTTCTTGATAATAGACACAAGGTGACCCTGCTCATCGGCGCTATCGGGATAATTCTGTATATCTTCAGCGCAATCAGGAGTCGAAAGAAGAAGATTTCTTATGATTTTGAGGTCTCTTCCAACAAGATGTTCATCCTGCAGCTGATCCTGATCTCAGCCATCATCGGGTATATCTCCTGGGTTCTTTCAGGGTATAACGGTTTGTCTTGGAGTTTGGTAATTGTCTTGGTTGTTGTAATGGGCTTCAGTTTTATCATGACCAAGACGCCTCTCGGGAGGCATGTCTACGCGGTCGGCGGCAACCCTGAAGCAGCGGAGTTAAGCGGCATCAGTGTTTCCAAGATTACCTTTATCGTCTTTGGCGCTATGGGCATGCTTTCCGCACTTTCAGGCATTATGTATGCTTCCCGTCTGCAATCCGCCACGACAACCGCAGGGCTCGGCTTTGAAACTGATGCAATCGCAGCGGCATTTGTTGGAGGGGTATCAGCAGCAGGCGGGGTTGGCAGTGTCACCGGATCCATCGTTGGCGCCCTGGTGATGATGTCTTTGACCAGCGGTATGAACTTGATGGGCATTGACATTTCCATCCAGTATATCGTCCGCGGTGCTGTACTGGTGCTGGCAGTGATTATTGACAGGGCGACCCGCAAGAATCGCTAATGCCAGCAGGGTTTGGTCAATCCTGGAAGAATGCACTTCTTATAGCTCTTTCCAAGTCAATCTCAAAACAGCAACTTTCGTTGCTGTTTTATTTTATCTGCCAATGAAGGGGGTCTGAACGCAGTGATTGGGGCAGGGAATGGTTCCGCCAATCCGCCTGATTAAGCTCTGGTGCGGCCCGGTCAGGATTGAATGGGAAAAATGGTCGAGACAACCCCTCGTATTATTCAAGATGGCGCAGGGCGCGTTGGAAAGACAAAATAACCCTGGCTTCGGATGGGTTGGCGTTGAGCGGGTATAATAAAAAGCCAATCCCCAAAAAACCCTCAGCGAAAACCAACTCTTTTCGCACAAGCCCAGGAGCATCAGATATTAGTTTTTTGAGGTTTCGGGCAGATATATATTCCCTCAAGATTTTAACCTCTCTCAATCCAACCTTTATTTTCAAAATAGACTTCGTAATACAACAAAAGTAGCATCTATTTTGAGGCAGCGCAGCTTGGCTGCCGGATAGGGTATTATTGTATAATATAGACCTTTGAGCCTGAAAGCGACTCAACTTTTTATCAGAAATAATCAAAGGTAAAGTATTGGCTACTCCACGGTGTTCCATCATCATCCGTTCCTATAACGAAGAAAAGCATATCTTCCGCCTGCTGGAGGGTATTACCCAGCAAACAGTCAAGGATGTTGAGATCATCCTGGTCGATTCAGGGTCCACTGACGGCACGGTTGAAACAGCTGCGCGTTATCCGGTGAAGGTCGTCACCATCTCTCCACAGGAATTCACCTTTGGGCGCTCCATCAATCGGGGCATCCAGCAAGCCACTGCAGACCTGATTGTTTTAGCCAGTGCGCATGTCTACCCGGTCTACCCGGACTGGCTGGAAAAGCTGCTTGCCCCATTTGAAGACCCCCAGGTTGCGCTTGCGTACGGCAAGCAGCGCGGCGGAGAAACGACAAAATTCTCGGAACAGCAGATTTTTGAAAGCTGGTATCCGGATGGCACTCCAACTGACCCGGAGACCCCTTTTTGCAACAATGCCAACGCCGCTGTACGGCGTGAACTGACTCTTCTTCACCCTTATAATGAGACCCTACCTGGCTTGGAAGACCTGGATTGGGCACGCTGGGCGATGGATCAGGGCTACAAGATTCAGTATGTTCCGGAAGCTGAAATTGTGCACGTGCACCATGAGACCCCCAGGGGAGTTTATAACCGCTACAAGCGGGAAGCAATTGCTTTCAAGCAGCTCTATATCCACGAACGCTTTGGCTTTCTTGATTTTGTGCGCCTCACTGCCAGAAACATTGCCAGAGATATGAATAATGCCTCCAAACAGGGCGTTTTGGGACGGAATTTCGTCAGCATCATCTGGTTTCGGAATTGCCAGTTCTGGGGAACCTACCAGGGTTACCGTCACCATGGACCACTGACCTGGCTGTTACGCCAAAAGTTCTATTATCCCAACGGGGTGACCGACCCCGTCAGTCGACTGGAGCGTGAGGTGGAACCCATTCAATATCGTTCTACCAAGTGATGAATTAGCCCACGGGTCTCCTTCCTCTTGAGCCAGGCATCCTGGAAAGTCCAAAGATTTGTAGGGGACACCAAGCGCTTGGTAATCAAATCCCCTCCAGCCCGGCAAGAAATTTTCCCTCAATGGTCCCCGATACCATCGAAAAAAGCCCGTACTAACAGTGCTGAGAATTGGCTCCAAGACCCGGGGTGCGCGGACCATTCCAGGCAGCTCTCATTAATAGCATTAAAGGGTGTCTCCAAGGTCTGCCTGCCAATTGGACCAACGCGAAAATTAAACACTTAACGGTGGAATAAACATAAATTCATCATAGAAATGCTATGAATAATGGATATTTTGTTGTATACTAATTTTAGTTCAGGTAATAACTAAAGTTGACTCTTCCTCTTCCCAAAGGCGGCAAAAGGAGATGAGTATGACAAAAAAGACAAGGTTAGTGTTCTGCATCCTAGCGGTTGGTTTATTGATCCTGATTCCCAGAAATGCCAGCCCTGCACAAGGAAAAGCTTTCCAGAGTTCCGACCAAATTGAAACTTGTGGGACGATGATCCCAGGGCAGCCCATCCCTGATGATGGCACTTGGCTTCAGGTTTGCCTGATTGATTCCCTGGCGCCAATAGAAACTACAGTAACCACGGTGAGTATCAAGTACCTGATTAAGCACCCAGACCCAACCCAGTTGGAAGTGCGTGTGAGCCGTAAGGATGAGAGCGCAGGTATGTCCTTGTGGGAACAAGGAAAGGCAGCGGCTGCAACTGAGTATGGCTATGCCGTTGACATAGAAGCCTTTCAGGGCACGCCCTCCCGGGGGGAATGGTACCTCTGGATCCGGGATGTTATCCCTGGTCAGAGTGGGCTTCTCAGCCATGCCAGCCTGGTGGTGAATTATCTTCCCAAAGGCCCCCTGCCCGTAGTTCTTTCCGGACCGCCGGGGCGCCCGTATTCCCGTTATCTCCCTGATGGAATCGTCCCTTCCCAAACCCCTGATCCAAACCCGGAAAAAGAAGTGCGCCCGGAAATTATTTCTTCACATTCCAATGGCTGGCAGATAATCAAGCATGAAAACTTCGAAGGGTATTTTCCCAATGAAGGTTGGGCGCGCTTTGATGGGAATCCCAATGATGGCAAGGAGTATCTTTGGGATGATGACAACCACCGCCATAATTTAGGGTATTATGCGGCTTGGCCAGCCAGGGCTGGTGTGGATGGATACGACCCTTCCACAACCCCATCCTATCCCCCCAATATGAACAGTTGGATGGTTTATGGCCCTTTTGATTTGAGCGATGCCGTCTTTGCTCAAGTGAATTTTGAGTTATGGCGGCAGATTGAAACGATCTACGATCAAGTGGGTTTCTTATATTCTTCCGACATGGGAGCCAGTTGGGAGGGTTTATACTGGGATGGTGTGGCAGATTGGCAGGAAATGTAAGTGGATATCAGCCATCTGGCGGGTGAAACCAATGTGTTGATAGCGTGGGTGTTTGAAAGTGACAGTACTGTGGAGTATGAAGGCGCCTGGGTCGATGATGTCTGGATACTCAAGGCGCAACCGGAAACAGTGAACGTGCAGGGCAGGTTGTCTTACCAGGATCGAAAGAACCTCACAGCCTACGGGCGGAACTACAGAGTTTCCCTCTATGAATATGATGCTGATGGGCAGGATGATCTGCTCTTGGAGACCTATACGGATAGGGACGGCTATTTTTACATCCCTGACCTCTGGAATTTGGACGTGGATGAGCATACCTACCCTGAAAACCCGAGCCTGGATTTGTATGTGGTTTGGAAAACGGACAATCCAGAACTAAATCAACACGTCACCAATTTTGTCGGAACGCCCTACCAATGGCAGAGCAGAATTAATCTGGATTCGTCCGCTGGAACTACGGTGACACTGGATACGCATGTTCCAGACAATTGGGCGACCCAACCTGCCATGTGGATCTTTGAAGACATCCTGCGAGCTTATGAATATATGTTATTAAATACAGGGGTTGACCCTGGTGCGGTTGCGGCGCGTTGGGAAAAAGACCAAAACTACTTATTTCCCTGCCCTGATTCCTGCTTCTACGCCGGGCCAGGCGGACCCTATATCTTTATTGAGGATGATTGGACTTCGTCTGGGGATATTGTGGTACATGAGGTTGGGCATCATTATCTGTATAACATGACCGGAGGATGGCTGTGGAACAACCCATATTGCTACGAGCATTACATGTTCAGAGAAGAAGATGCAGACTGCGCCTGGAGCGAAGGTTGGGCAGACTTTCTGCCGCTGGTGGTGAATGGGGATCCCTGTTACGATTTTGATACTGGACCTTGCAGTGGAGAACCCGAGGAACGGCACTACAATCTTGAGAGTCACAACCTATATGATCCTCCTCCGCCGCCGTCATCCGATCGCGGTGACCTTGTGGAAGGACGGGTTGCCGGAGCCTTATACGACCTCTTTGACACTGCCAATGAAGATTTTGATAGCGACTACTTTGGCATGGCACCTCTCACCGAGGCGGTCTTCCAGGGGCCTTTTGAGGAAAGCTTTTTCGACTTTTGGGAAAGTTGGAAAGCTGCCTCACACAGCCAGCACAATGCCGTCCGCACCTTCTATCAGAATACGATTGACTACGACACTCCACCGTACTTTGAGTCGCTATTACCAGATCTCACCGTGCTGCAGGGGGCGGGATGGGATCATGTGATTGACCTTTGGAGCTACTCATTAGATGAAGAGAGTGAATCTTGGGAGTTGGATTGGCAGATTGTCTACACCAGCGACCCGAGATGTGGGGTGACAATTGATGAAAACGACTATGTGAATATTTATCCCCAGGCCGGAGGGACGGGAAGCTGTTATATAACCATTCAGGTCAGTGACAGCCTCAAAACGGCTCAGGATACCTTCCGGGTGGATGTGGTGCCGGTGCGGTCACGCGTATATTTACCAACTGTTTTTCAATACAGCCCTTAAGCACGAAGGAGGCAAGGATGAAACGATTATGGCTGCTGATGGTGTTGATAATCGGACTGACAGGGTGCGCAGGAAGCGCCGCCCCCGGCAAAGGGGAGTGTAAAAAGGGCATTTGCATCGGGTTTGAAGTGGATGAACCGGTGGAAAAAGGGAAGCCTGTCACTATCCATATTATTGCAACAACCGAGGAGGATGTCAAAGAGCTAGGGGTCTCACTGTTTTACCATTTCAATGAAGTCGTCGTCGATGCGCCGGATACAGAAGAGGCAGGGCGAGTTGCCTGGCAAGGAGAAACAGGACTAGATTGGGTAGTAACCACCACCGCCAATCAACCGGTTGTATTCACGCGCAAGGTTCATCTTCCTGTAATCGAAGAGGGAGTTATATGGCTTATGGCAAGTGCAATCACACCGGAAGGTGTGCGTGTTACAGAATCGTTGAATATTTACTTCGATCATGAGAGAGGGGAAGTTTACTATTCAGGGACGCCGCTGCCAACCGATCCAAATGCGGCGCCAACCCAAAGTGAGTCTAATAGAATGACCGAAGCGGCCTGGCCCACGCCCACGAGGGGCATTACCATCCACCCCACCCGCGAACCAACCCGCACACTGGAACCGCTGGTGGGCAGACCGACCGCCACCCTGGCAGCGCCTTACCCCATAAATGATCCCCATTCGTTCACAGCCACCCCCGTGCCCATACCCTATCCGTGAGGAGCTCCATTCTCAGGAAGCAATTGACGTAACCTTCGGGTGAATATACAATACCTTCATTAATAAATAAAAGGAAGGAAACACCCTGATGAAGGTACTCACCCACAAGCAGGAGATCTGCACTGGCTGCGGGACTTGTGAAATTGCCTGTTCACAGGCATTTTTTAAGACAGACGACAGAAACAAATCCGCTATCCGGATCAGCAACAATGACAATACTTTCCGGGCTGTCAAATGCACCCAGTGCGGGGAGTGCATCAATATGTGCACAGCACATGCCATTTACCGGGATAAAAACGGAGTGGTACGCATTGATAAAAACTTATGCGTGGGCTGTCTGGGATGCGTTGGTTTCTGTTCCGAGTTAGCAATGTTCTACAGTGATGATCTGAGTGAACCCTTCAAGTGCACCGCCTGCGGTATCTGTGTCAAGAATTGTCCGGAACACGCGCTTGAAATTCTGGTGAGTCAGGTGTGAGGAGAGGAAATTCATGGGAAGTATTTTAAAAGAATTCGATTACAGACCCACGCCGATTGAAAAAGGTTACTCGGGTAAATCTCTTTACATTCATGCGGGTGATTTGCGCATTGAAGAAAAAGAAGTTACAGAGTTCATGAAGGAAAAGTTTGTAGGGGGCAAAGGTTTCGACCTATGGTACCTCTGGCAGGCGGTAACCCCCGAGACGCGCTGGGATTCACCGGAAAACGAGATTGTCATGAGCGTGGGACCTTTGGGCGGCATCACCCAGTATTCCGGAACCGGCAAGACTTTAGTTTGCGCTTTATCACCCCTTACCGACATCCCAATTGACAGCAATGCCGGCGGGTATTTCGGACCGCTGCTTAAATTTTCCGGATGGGACGCGCTGGAACTGCAGGGCAAGGCGGAAAAAGACCTTTTGATTTTCATCGACGGGAACAAAGGGCATATTTCCATCGAAGAAGCAGAGGATCTGCCTGAAGACTCGCATTTGCTGGCGGAGGAACTGACAACCCACTATGCAATGGATGAAAAAGACAAGGTTAATGTCTCGGTCGTTTCTTCCGGAAGCGCCGCCAAACATGTTTTGATGGGCATGTTGAACTTCTCGTTCTACGATCCCCGGCGCAAGACTGTGCGCTTCAAGCAGGCAGCCAGGGGTGGCTTGGGAACCATCCTGCGAGACAAGCATATCAAAGCCCTGGTGGTGAAGTTCAAAGGCGTCAAAGGGGATTTGAACCACCCGGCTGACCTTGCCGCCATCAACCGTATCGGCGTCAAATACCACAAAGAAATGCACGACCTGGACGAAAAACAAAACGGCATGCGCAAGATCGGTACCGCCAACACGATCACGGTTATGAATCAATATGACCTGCTGCCCACACGCAACTTCCAGACCGGCGGCGACCCGCAGGCATATAAGATTGCGCCGGAAGTCTTCATTAATCAGTACCTCACGCAAGGTATTCATGATGGCTGCTGGTATGGCTGCACCATGTCTTGCGCCAAAGCAGCCGATCACTTCCCCTTGCTGACCGGACCCTACGCCGGGCAATGTGTGACCGTGGACGGTCCGGAATACGAATGTGCTGCCGGATTGGGTGCCAACCTGGGCATCTTCGATCCGCAAGCCATCCTGGAGCAGAACTTCTACTGCGATACTTATGGCATTGACTTGATCTCATATGCCACCACGGTAGCGTTTATCATGGAATGCTATGAAAAGGAGCAGATAGGTCCGGAACACACCGGGGGATTGGAACTGCGCTTTGGCAACAGCAAAGCCTCATTGGAACTGCTCCACCAGATGTCTCGCGGGGAGGGGTTTGGACTGCTGGCTGGGTTAGGAATAAGGAAATTAAAGAAAATCTTCGTTGAACAGTTTGGCGCAAACGCCCAGCTTCTGGAAGACATCGGCATGGAGAACAAGGGGCTGGAATACTCCGAGTATTTGCACAAGGAAAGCCTGGCACAGCAAGGCGGTTTTGCGCTGACCAATAAGGGCCCGCAGCATGATGAAGCCTGGCTGATCTTTATGGATATGGTCAACAACCAGATCCCAACTTTTGAAGACAAGGCTTACGCACTTTATTATTACCCGATGTTTCGTACCTGGTTTGGTCTGTGCGGGCTGTGCAAACTGCCCTGGAATGACATTGTGCCGGCGGATAATTACAAGACCGATACCCCCGCCAAGGTGCCTGAACACGTGCAGAACTATGTCGACATATTCAATGCGGTCACAGGGAAGCAAATCGATCAGGACGGGTTGATCCTCCAATCTGAGCGCGTTTACAACTTCCAGCGCGTGTTCAACCTCCGCATGGGAAAAGGACTAAGAGAGCATGACCATGCACCCTACCGTTCGCTTGGTCCCGCGACCCGGGAGGAGTACCTTTCCCGTCAGGAACGCTATGACACCCAACTGCGCGAACTGCAAGGGCTTGACCCAGCAAAGATGAGCCTGGATGAGAAGATCGCCGCCACCCGCAAGTACCGTGAGCAGCAATTTGAATTGCTTACAGATGCGGTTTACAGACGTCGCGGCTGGACCAGCAACGGGGTCCCGACCCCGAAACACCTTAAGGAAATCGGGATGGACCTGCCCATGCTGCTGGAAGTGGTTGAGCCAAACCTATGATTAAAGTAAACAGCAAAGATCATCCCTGGCGGTCGGGCCTGACCGTGCATGGCTTGCTGGAGGAAAAACAGTATATCTTCCGGCAGATAGTCGTGCGAATCAATGGCAAGTATGTGCCGGAAGAAGCTTATGCAAGCCAGAAGATACAAGATGGGGATGACGTGCTGGTCTTGCACCTGATGGCTGGGGGATAGGATGAGGTCTGAACGTTACAGCCGCAACCAGAATGCTCTTTCGGAAGAGGAGCAGGCGCTCTTGGCACAAAAGCGCCTGCTGGTGGCGGGTTGCGGCGGGCTGGGTGGATATGTGGTGGAATTCCTCGGAAGGTTGGGGGTGGGATACATCCGGGTGGTGGATGGGGATGTGTTTGAAGAGAGTAACCTGAACCGGCAGCTGCTGAGCTCGGGGATGAACTTAGGCAGACCCAAGGTGCTGGCTGCGCAGCAGCGCATGCTGACAATCAATCCGCAGGTGGAAGTAGAGGGGCTGCAGGTGTTTTTTGCGGAGGACAATGCTCTTGAACTGCTGCAGGGCTGCGACCTGGCGGTAGATGCGTTGGATAATATCCCCGCTCGCCGCCTGATGCAGCAAGCTGCCCGGGAGACCAGGATTCCACTGGTGCACGGCGCAATTGCCGGCTGGGCAGGGCAGGTCTGTGTGATCCGGCCAGGGGAGAATTGGCTGGACCTGCTGTATGGTGACCTAAAAGCAGAGCGAGGGGAGGAGCTGGAAGCCGGCAACCTTTCTTTTACGGCAGGAGTGGTGGCGGCGCTGCAAGCGGCTGAAGCAGTCAAGCTGCTGCTTGGAAAAGTGGGATTGCAGGGGGAACTTTTACAGGTAGACTTGTTGAACAGTGCTTTTGAGCGCATTGCGCTCGGTCCCAAATAGAATTTTTTAGATACCGCTTTTGGTCGTACCAGCAATAGATACCGAATAAAGGTCAAAAGGAATAGCAACAACCCATAGCTGGGTTATGCGTGGGTTGCACCTGCCCACATTCATGATCGTCAGTAAAAAGTCAATACAAACGCCATTACCCTAGACGCAAATCCTCTTTTCTTATCACTCATAAGCCCTCGGCAAGGATTTTGAGAGCGGAACGAATATATCTATACGCATAGATTCCGCAAGCAGAATCTACTGCTGCTCGGTTGTTTAACATGTCACTACAAAATGGTCCAAGTACTGTAAACCAAGCCTGACTTGTGATTGTTCTGCCCTAAAAAGGAAGGACTGTTTCGCCAAAGGCTCGCGATGACAGTTTTATACAGGGGTGAATTACCGACCCGCCACACTTTTAATCTTGAAAAGCCTTAACCGTAAAAAATTCACTATCGCAATGCAATGACTGAGTGTTTTGATCGTTTATCGACTTCGGAATTCTTGGCTCGCACGCAGGAAACCGGCGTAAATAGAGACGAATAGTGTCCTTCTGCCTCGCATGCAGGTGACTCCCATCAACCACCCAGACAACTTCGCCCCTAACAGCCAATTCCGTTCAGTATGAACCAATCTGCGCGTACTGCACCGCACCACCGTCCAGTTATGATACAATCACGACAGTGCATAACCATATTTTAAGGAGGATCACTCTCTATGACCGAAGAAACTTCCTTTAAACTCACTTATGGAACCATGTTCAATTCCCCCGAAGAGCTGCATACTCGCTTTAGTGAAGCGCTTGAGAAACTGAAAGCTGATTTTGGCAGGGAATATCCCATGGTCATCGGTGGTAAGGAAAGATACACAACCGAGAAACATTACGCTTATTCCCCCATCAACACCGACTGGCACATTGCCACCTTCCAGAAAGGCACCCCACAGGATGCTGAGGATGCGATCGCATCTGCTAAAGCCGCCTTCCCTGCCTGGAGCCGGATGAATTGGGAGGAACGGGTTTATCTGCTGCGTAAGTTTGCTGAGAGAATTGACGAGCGCATTTTCGAGATCAGCGCCGCCATGGTTCTGGAGGTAGGCAAAAACCGCACGGAAGCCCTGGGTGAAGTTGCCGAAGCAGCCGACTTGGTGCGTTACGCCTGTACTCAAATGGAAGCTAACGGAGGCTTTATCCGAAAGATGGGTACGGATCCCCTGACCGGGTTTGTGTCCACCAACCAATCGGTGCTCAAGCCTTATGGCGTCTGGGTGGTGATCAGCCCCTTTAACTTTCCCTGCGCGCTGACCGGCGGACCTGCCGGGGCTGCCCTGGTGGCTGGCAATACATTGGTGATGAAGCCCGCTTCGGATACCTGCTGGTCAACCTCCCTGCTAGTTGACTGCATGCGCCAAGCTGGCATCCCGGACGGTGTGTTTAACCTGGTAACGGGACCGGGCTCCACTATCGGCAAAGCCCTGACCGAAAGTAAAGATGTGGCTGGGATCACCTTCACCGGTTCTTATGAAATTGGCATGAATCTTTATCACACCTTTGGGGGCAGTCATTATGTGCGCCCGACCATCCTGGAACTGGGCGGCAAGAACGCCACCATTATTTCAAAGAATGCCGACCTGGAGGACGCCGCCCTGGGGACGGTGCGTTCCTCTTTTGGACTGCAAGGACAGAAGTGCTCCGCCTGTTCCCGTCTCTTTATCGAAGAACCCCTCTACGAGGCGCTCAACCGGCGCATGGTCGAACTAACCGAAAAACTGGCGGTTGGAAACCCAACCGAACGTCAGATTTATATGGGACCGGTGATCAATAAGAAGAGTTATGCTGATTACCAAAAATATATTGCGGAGCTCTCTTCTGCCGGCAGAATTCTGACCGGTGGTAAAGTCTTGACAGAAGGCGACTTTGCCAAAGGTTACTTCTGCGCCCCGACTATTGTTGCCGACGTACCCCTGGATCATCCGCTGTGGAAACAGGAAATGTTTGTCCCGATCGTCATGGTCGCACCAGTTCAAGATCTGCGGGAAGCAATGACATTAACCAATGCGGTCAATTATGGTTTAACGGCGGGCTTTTACGGCACACCGGACGAGGTGGAGTGGTTCTGCGACAACATTGAAGCTGGTGTGGTGTATACCAACCGGCCGCAGGGTTCTACCACCGGCGCCTGGCCTGGTTTCCAACCCTTTGGGGGCTGGAAAGGCTCCGGTTCAAGCGGTAAAAACTCCGGCGGGTTATACTACGTGCAGTTGTACATGCACGAGCAAATCCGCAACCGGGTTCGGCGGGCATAGCCTGACTGAGAGTAGAAAAATTTTTTCCAAAGTGCAGCAAGTTGGTTCTGCTGTAAACTGGTGACCTGAAGAGCAGGAGCAGCAAATTGGGCAAATTAATCAGGAAAACAGGCAAGCTGTTTAGCATCATTGGTGTGATCAGTTTGGTCTGGTTGCTGGTCAGTTTATCCTTCAAGGATTCCATCCCAACTGCTGTATTCGTGGGAATTTTACTGCTGATCCTGGGCCAAATTTTTCTGCACAAAACCGATTCAAAAGGCTCTCCTCCTGAGGAGCCCCTATCCCCATCCCGACGGGAAAGCCAGCGTAAACATAAATCCTGGATTGATAACGGAAAATAAATTATGACCAAATTAGTCAGTCTCTCGGAAGCAATCAAAACCTATGTGCATGATGGGAATCTAATATATGCTGCCGGTTTCACCCATCTGATCCCTTTTGCAGCCGGGCATGAGATCATCCGCCAGGGCAGGGAGGATCTGACTCTGGCAAGAGCCACCCCGGATCTGGTCTACGACCTGATGGTGGCAGCCGGTTGTGCCCGCAAGGTGATCTTTTCATACTCGGGCAACCCGGGGGTCGGATCCCTCAAATGGCTGCGGGACGGTATTCAAAATGGCACCTTGGAGTGGGAAGAATACTCCCATTTTGGCATGATCAGCCGTTTGCAGGCTGGCGCCAGCGGCTTACCTTTCATGCCGATGAAACAAACCGGCGCTCTGGACCTGGAAAGGGCAAATCCGCAGTACCGGCGGGTTAATGATCCTTATGGCGGTGAAGATGTGGTGGTCGTGCCGGCTCTCCTACCGGATGTGGCTATCGTTCACGCCCAGCGGGCGGATTGTGAGGGCAATGCCCATATCTGGGGCATCCTGGGAGAGCAGCGCGAAGCGGCTTTTGCCGCTAAACACGTGATCCTGACTGCTGAAGAAATCGTAGATGAGAGTGTCATCCGATCGGATCCTAACCGGACCATAATCCCCTCCATGATAGTGGACGCAGTCTGCCATGTACCATACTGCGCGCATCCTTCCTATACTCAGGGCTACTATGACCGGGATAATGACTTCTACCTGAAATGGGAGGAAATGAGCAAGGATGAGGCAGGGGTACGTGCTTACCTGGATGAGTGGGTCTTTGGCGTAAAGGACAGAGCGGAATATTGGGAAAAATTAGGACCAAAAGTGCATGAACGTCTGAAACCAGGCTTGCGCCTGAGTGAACCGGTAAATTACGGGAGTTACTAGGATGAGCGAAGTAACCTATAACGCGACAGAATTGATGATCGTCAACGCTGCCAGGCTCCTCAAGGATGGTGAACAGGTATTCGTGGGGGTCGGCATTCCCAACCTGGCTTGCAACCTTGCCAGGCGAACGCATGCTCCCAGTTTGCAGATGATTTATGAAGCCGGAGTGATCGGAGCCAGGCCGGAAAGGTTGCCCCTCTCGATTGGAGATCCAACTCTGGTGAGCGGCGCCACGGCAGTTTGCTCGATGTTTGAAGTCTTTTCACTCTATTTGCAGCGCGGAAATATTGATGTCGGCTTTTTGGGCGGAGCGCAAATTGACCAGTTTGGCAATATCAATGCGACTGTGATTGGCGATTATCAGCATCCCAAGGTAAGGCTGCCCGGGTCGGGCGGTTCGATGGAAATCGCTGCCTGGGCTAACCGCTGTTATATCATTACACCCCATCAAAAGCGGCGCTTCCCGGCGCGGGTAGATTTTCATACCTCGGCTGGTTTTCTGGAAGGGGGGGACGCACGGGCAAAAACAGGGGTGCGCGGCGCCGGTCCGCAGGCAGTCGTGACCAATCTGGGCATTCTCAAACCTAACCCTGACGGGGAAATGATTTTAACAGCCCTGCACCCGGGTTGCAACTTTGAGCAGGTGCAGGAAAATACCGGCTGGCAGTTAAAGCAGGTCGAATGTCTTGAATATACAGCCCCCCCCAGCACGGAAGAGCTGCACATCCTGCGTGAAGAATTGGATCCACAAGGAATTTACATCTGATGAGCGAGACAATTGAAATTTTAAGTGCAATTGGATTAAATGAAGTCCACCAAAATCGGATCAAAGCAGTGGATAAGCGTATCCGACTAAGCGCGACCAACACCAGGGAAATGCTGGACCTGCCTGTTGAAGAATGGAAAAAAGTGGAGGTGCTCCTGGCGAGCGGGCAGGTACTGCCGACACGCGAACAGGCACCGGCACTCAACTGGATTCAACTGACCTATGCCGGAGTGGAACGCGCCATGCAGCACCCGATTGTGTTCGAAAAAGAGATAACGGCCACCTCTGCCAGTGGCGTCATGGTCAGCCAGATGGGCGAGTATGTCTTGATGGCGCTCCTCGCGTTGGCGCACCGGCTGCCCGAAGCGATTCAATTCCAAAAAGAGAAAAAATGGCCCCCGAACGCCAACCGAACGATGATCCCAACTGAACTGCGAGGCAGTACTGTCGGGATTGTGGGCTATGGCTCAATCGGGAGGGAAGTCGCCCGGTTGTTGTATGCCTTTGGGGCAACTGTGTTGGCAGCCAAAAGGAACGTCTTGCAGCCAGAAGATACCAGTTACAATGCCCAGGGATTGGGTGACCCGCAGGGGAATTACTTCCACCGGCTTTACCCGATCGAAGGATTAAAAGGGATGCTGCAGCAGTGTGACTTTGTCGTGTTGACCCTGCCATTAACCCCTGAAACACACCATCTCCTCTCTGCAGAAGAGTTTGAGGCAATAAAGCCGGGAGCCGGGTTGGTAAACGTCGGTCGGGGTGGTCTGGTGGACGAAGCTGCGCTGGCAGACGCGCTCCGGTCAGGCAAAGTCAGCGCGGCGATTCTGGATGTGTTTGAACAAGAACCTCTGCCTGAGGATAGCGCCCTGTGGAGCCTGCCGAATGTGATCATCACCCCGCATATTTCCGGGTTGAGCGCTAAACTTATGGACGCTGTGGTGGATTTGTTCATTGAGAATTTGCGGCGCTACCTGGCAGGGGAATTGCTTTACAATCTGGTGGATGCGAAAAAGGGATATTAACACCGGCCACCCCATACAGAGAGCAAATTTACAAATTCCCGGATGCACAATCCGGGAATTTTTCTTGTTCTGCAAGCCGGCATCAACAATATTTTAATACTTTCCACCATGACTTAGATGAGCAATGAGTGCATGGTAGAATCTCAGACATGGATCTGTTTGATCATTCCCTGCAGGAACAACTGGAATCACAGGCGCCTTTGGCAGCCCGCATGCGCCCTAAAACCCTCGATGATATTGTTGGGCAGGATCATATTATTGGTCCTGGCTCGCTTCTACGGCGGGCAATTGAAGCAGACCGTATGTTTTCTTCGATTATTTTCTACGGTCCTCCGGGCACGGGTAAGACCACCATTGCAAGGGTAATTTCCAACGTTACCAAAGCGCATTTTGTTAGTCTTAGTGCGGTCTTGGCTGGCGTTTCGGATTTACGCGCTGTCATTGCCGAAGCTACAGAAAACCGCAGGCTATACCGCCAACGCACTATCTTGTTTGTGGATGAAGTACACCGCTGGAATAAAACCCAGCAAGACGCCCTTCTGCCGCATGTCGAGACCGGTCTGCTCACCCTGATTGGCGCCACTACCCAAAACCCTTATTTTGATGTGATCAAAGCTCTGGTAAGCCGTTCGCGCATCTTTGAACTAAAACCGCTGACGGAGGAAAACATCCAGACCCTGCTGAAGCGGGCATTACATGACCCGATCCAGGGTTATGGCAAACGCCAAGTGCAAGTTGACGACGAGGCTTTGCAACACCTGGCGCGGATTTCCGGAGGGGATGCCCGCAATGCCCTGAATGCCCTGGAACTGGCAGTGGAAACCACCACCCCAACCGATGGGGCTGTGCACATAACTCTGGAAATTGCCCAGGAATCGATCCAAAAACGGGCGGTGATGTATGACAAGACCGATGATGCCCATTACGATACCATCTCCGCATTCATCAAGTCAGTCCGGGGCTCGGACCCGGATGCAGCCCTCTACTGGCTGGCAAAAATGCTGCATGCCGGCGAAGATCCCAGATTTATTTTACGGCGCCTGATCATTTTAGCCGGCGAGGATATCGGGCTGGCAGACCCGCAGGGATTGGTCGTGGCGAACGCGGCTGCCCAAGCATTTGAATACATTGGGCTGCCCGAAGGGGTCTACCCGATCGTGGAAGCCACCCTGTACCTGGCCACCGCACCCAAATCCAACTCCGCCGGAGCGTATTTCAAGGCTCTGGAAAGGATTGAATCCGAAGGAGCGGGAGCGGTTCCCATTCACCTGATGGATAGCAGCCGGGACGCCAAAGGTTTTGGGCACGGGCAGGGATATGATTACCCTCACAACCATGAGGGGCACTGGACGCCCCAGCAGTACCTGCCGGATGAGGTACTGGGCAGCCGGTTTTATCAGCCCTCAGACCAGGGATTTGAAGCGGGAGTGGCGGAGCGGGTCCGCAAGTGGCGGGAAGCGCAGGATAAAGCCTTGGGGGAAAAGAACCAATAACAGTATGGTCTACAAAAATGCTCAGTCACGATAGTTAATTGGCTGTTTTTTTATATCTTCTGAGGCGTAATGGATTTTACTGATTGCCGGTAGGCTGTTGCAGGGAAGCATCTAAATAACCTGACTCATTTTCTCTGAAATGACAACTCTGTGATGAGATTGCCCATGCTGCCTCGCCCTTTGGGAGTGATGGGTTCTCTTGACCTTGTTGTTTCAGGTACGATTGTTGAAGGTATTAAATGGATGGAAGTGCTTACTTAATTTGACCGTGTATTTCACTGGACAGGTTAGTAATGAGCAGGAACCTATCCAAAACAGCCCTTCGCTTTCACAGATTGGTATTGAGCGGGTAAGGTAAATCGGCAGTCGCGGCAGCGGCCATCGCGGCGGTGAAAAAATTACCAGCGAATACGGCGGCGTAATCCATGACTACACGCGAAAGGGCAGCATTGTCGATAAGGAAATTTTGTTGCCGGATACTGCCCTCGTTTAAGTTTTACCCCCGGGGTTGGTCCCCTACAAAGAAAAGGGCTACTGTGCCCGGACCCGAATGGGCGCCGGTGGTCGGCGAGAGGATGTTAATCATCCTGACTTCCACGCCAAACCGCTCCTTGACCAGCCCGGCCACATGCTCGGCCTCCGCCAGGGCATCGGCATGGGAGATGAATACCGGTTTCGTGTAAGGAAGCGACACATTGGCTGCCATGCCCTCCACCAGCATGTTGAGGGACTTCTTGCGACCCCGGGCTCTGTCCCTAAGGACCATATGCCCGTCGTCGGTGAAGATGATCACCGGCTTTATGCTTAGAAGTGTGCCAAAGGCAGCGGAGAGGCCGGAGGTCCGTCCGCTGCGCTTGAGATATACCAAATCGTCCACGGTAAACCAGTGATGCACCTTTCCCTTGATACTGTTAATATACAATTCCAGTGCGTCGTCGTCGAGACCTTCCCGATGTTTTTCCATAGCCAGATACACCACCAATCCCTCTCCCAAGGAACCGCTGAGGGAATCGATTACCCGCACCCGGCGGCCGGGATATTTCTTTTCCAGCTCCAAGGCAGCAAGCTGTGCGTTGGTGCAAGATCCGCTCAGACCCGAGGTGAAAGCGATATAGAACACGTCGCGGCCCTCAGCCAACACCGGCTCAAAGACTTCCAGATAGGTCTGCTGGTTGATCATGGAGGTGGTTGGTTCACTGCTCTGGCGCATACGTTCATAGAACATCTCTAAGGGTATATAGCTGGGATCCTTGGGATCGCTGGTACAGATATACTCCTTGCCGTCGAGTTGGAAGGGCAAGCCGATGCTCTTGATTTGGTTCTCTACGAGAAACGCATGAGGTAAATCCGAGGTACTGTCCGTAAAAAATTGTGTATTTGGCACGGGTCCTATCCCTCCTTGATGGGGAATCATCAATTTCTCTGTAGAACGACCACCCCAGCTATGTCTATCCCCCCAAGCCACCTTAAAGATAAACCCGCTTTGTGATCGAGCGCTTCATCAAAACTGTGGAACTCCAGTATTAGATTCTGTAAAATATTTTATCATATACGTTTGGGAAGGACAACTGTGCTTCGGTAACATTATCATTTGACTTGACACTCCACTCGAGGGTGTTGAAAAACGAATTCAGAATTGACCATACAGGAAAAATAGGATTCATTAGAAGAGAATCCACTCAGCAGTGAATACAAATAATTTTGAAAAAGGAGCTAGATTTAGACAATTCGATTCCGATAGTCCGCCCATCCAACATAGCCTTACTTAATGGATACATACCAGAGAAAGTCGAATCCACTTTGCAAATAC
Source organism: Anaerolineaceae bacterium (assembly GCA_049301715.1). Lineage (GTDB taxonomy): Bacteria > Chloroflexota > Anaerolineae > Anaerolineales > Anaerolineaceae > Mesolinea. The sequence continues at coordinate 131,379 of JBAQLH010000053.1, read as the reverse complement.
CGGAAGCCTGCTGGAAGGCAGAAAAAATCTCCGACAGTGCCTGCTTCCGGGGTTTAGTTTGGCAACAACGAGGCACAAGGATTAACTCTCCTTGAGCCTCTCTTAATCTGGCTTATTCCAGCTTTGCTACTTAGTCTACTACACTTCGTCCTGGTAACCTTGCAGGGCTTCTTCAATACGAGCCATTACGCTGTCATCCAGTTTTTCAACTACATCAACAGCTTTCATGTTTTCACGCACCTGCTCTACCCGGCTGGCACCGGTGATGACCGTTGAGACATTGGGGTTTTTGAGCACCCATGCCAAAGACATCTGCGCCAGGCTGACGCCCAAATCCTGAGCAATCGGTTCCAGCTTGCGGACCACGTTGATTTTTTCCGGGTCCAGAACGCGTTCTTTCAACCAGCCAAAACCCTCCAACTGGGAGCGACTGCCTTCGGGGGCGACACCCTGATTGTACTTGCCTGTCAGCAAGCCTGAAGCCAGGGGGCTCCAGACAGTGGTACCATACCCGAGTTCCTTGTAGAGGATGGCAAATTCTTTTTCTACGCGTTGGCGGTGAAGCAGGTTGTATTGGGGCTGCTCCATGCTGGGCGGACGCAGATTGTTCTGACGGGCAAATTGATTTGCCAGCAGAATTTCGGAGGCAGACCATTCCGAGGTGCCCCAGTAAAGGGCTTTGCCCTGCTGAATGACCTGGTTAAAAGCCCAGACGGTCTCTTCGATCGGGGTCTCGGGGTCGGGTCGGTGTGCAAACAACAGATCAACATATTCCTGACCGAAGCGCCTGAGGGAATTATTGACCCCTTCGATGATGTGTTTGTAATTCAACCCGGTATCATTGGGACCTTTGCCGCCCCAGAAAATTTTGGTAGAGATCAGATATTGCTCACGCGGCCAGCCTAGTTGCTTGAGGGCTTTGCCCATGATGACTTCGGACTGCCCGTCAGCATAGGATTCAGCGTTGTCAAAGAAGTTAACGCCAGCTTCCCAGGCAACGCCCATGATTTCCTTTGCTGCGCCGGTATCAACCTGATTTGCGTAAGTGACCCAAGAGCCCAGTGAAAGCTCAGAAACTTTAATGCCTGCCTTGCCAAGATGACGATATTTCATATTCACACTCCCATTTTTTGGTTTCATTATAGCTCCGAGATTCACGTCTGCCCGCAGGGACGTTGGACAAATCCGGCCTTGTTTATACAAGTTTTATATGCAGTAATTTGCCCATACCGATAGGGATGGAAAGAGAGACTCTGGCGGATAGGATTTCACTGCCCGAATCAGGAAACTATGCTTCAGGATGGGAGAGGCGTTTTTAGTCCCAGGCGAGCATCCGGCGGTGGGCAGAACCGTGTGATAATGCTAATGAACCCATTGAACTCCTGGCAGTGCAGGGCAAACCGCTGAGGCTTCCCGGGAATCGGACCCGGGCAGAGCCAAACCGGCTGGAAAGCTGAAGCTGTCTGGTGCAGTTAATCCGGCAGGGTGAGGGAGCGTAAGGGTAAGAGGTAAAATTGGTAAAGACCGAAGGTCAGACAAGCTTTGGTGCCGCCTCAGTCGGACGAGAGCGGCTTGGCACCAAAGAAAGTTGTTTTACAGTATACGTTTTACACGTATACGCCGCCTTTATTTTCTATCCAATTTCAAGTTTATCTTATTGACCGAAAATTCGAAGATGCTATTCAGTTCACTCATTTTTATACCAATCTAATTGCGCTTGCCAAAGTCTTTGATATAGGCGGCCATTTCTCAGCAAATCCTCATGAGTTCCGGACTCCACTATTGAGCCATTATTCAGCACATAAACCCTATCCATGAGTCTGGCAATACTAAGTCTGTGGGAAATTATGATGAGGGTCTTATCCTTGGCAAATCTTATGATAGCGTCATTTAGTTCCTTTTCGCTTAATGGATCTATGGCGCTGGTTGGTTCATCGAGTAAACACAATTCGGCGTCTTTATAAAAGCATCGGGCTAAAGCGACTCTTTGCCATTCACCGCCTGAAAGATCCGTGTTCCCGAACTCGCGGCCCAATATCTCATATTTGGGTATATCAGATTGTAGCCCAACTATTTCAATTAAATTACTGATCTTTTCATCACTAATGTTGTTGCCAAAAGTTACATTATCCACCAATGACATTGAATATCGGCAGAAATCCTGGAATAACGCGCTTGTATGATTATATTGATAGCTGCTTGCTTCACCATTTATTAAATTTGAGTCGACTAAATATTCACCTGAACTGGGGGGCAATAAGTTAAGCAAAGTTTTTGCCAGGGTTGATTTACCAGCTCCGTTTACGCCTACAATTGCGATCTTCTCACCGCGATGGATCTCGAAGTTAATTCTATCTATGGCGTTCTCCGATCGAGTGGGATAGCGGAAGCTAATATTCTTGAGTTGTATATTCGGGGTTAGCGACTTAATAGGGGTCTGTTCTTCAATGTCCATGTAGGTAAAGAAAGGTTTTATCCAAAGGTTAAACTTTGAGAAGTTTCCGATCGTTTGGAAAAGTTTTGAAGTCTGAGATTGAAGCAGAGACACGGTCAACAAGGTTGTCATAAATTCGCCGTAGGTTATGTCGCCTTGATATAAGAGAAACAGAGGCAGAAGAATAATACTAATTGAGGATATAGTTTTAAGTAATTCAAGCAACAGATTGGTGAAAAATACTGATTTATCGATTGAGTTTGTAAACTCCTGTAAGTTGGCAACGTCACAATACCAACTATTCTTCAACGTTTCATAACTGTGGTAGGTTCTGGTCTCCTTAAAGTACACCGATTTTTGCAGGCATTGTCGCTTTTCCTTCTCTATTCTTTGGAAGTTTACTAATTGGGTCTGGTGCTTGCTTCGTTTTGCGCCTTCAATAAAAGATTCTAAAAGACTGGGAACTGCTGCGCAAAGAATTAAGATTATTAAAGCTGGATGAATCGTGTAAATAAAGCCACTTAAAACGATAAAACCCGTAACAATTGAACCGATCAGAAATGTGCTTTCGATTAAGCGATAGATGTTGACACTGGCAAGCCTTGCCTCCTCAATGCCATTGAAAAATGCAGGCGTTTCAAAATGATATAAACCAATTCTGTCACTTTTCAGGTGCAGCAGCGTCTTAACCTTTTTTTCAAAAACTGGCATGGCATTGAATTGAACATACACGCGCTGGTAATAAATTGAAAACAATTTCATCATAGCCAGGTACAATGCGTAAAGAATCAATGAAAGGATAAAGGCTCGCCTATCATAATTCACACCGTCATAAGCATTATTTACCTGGGTAAATATATTGCGGCTCAATATTGCGCCGGCTAAAGGTAAAACCGCCACAATTTCATCAACGAGAAACATGCCAACAAAATGGCCTGGCATCAAGTTAAAGCCCAGTTTCAGGGCGCGCCAGAAAACAGGTGCAGGGCGTTTCAATGGACTGCTTTTTTTATTCATCGTACAGGCTTCTCTGTGTTTGATACAATTTGAAGTAGACGTCACCCTTTGACATTAAACTCTCATGATCCCCACGTTCGCGGATCTTGCCGTTTTCCATCACTATTATTTGATTGACCTTCTTTATTGCACCAAGTCTATGTGTTATGAAAATGGTCGTTCGATCAGAGAAAATCTTTTGACTTTGCTCGTAAATCTCTTTTTCGGAGATTGGATCGAGACTCGCGGTTGGCTCATCCAAAATAATAATTGGACAGTTGGAGAGAAATGCTCTCGCGATCCCTAATTTCTGCATTTGACCTGAGGAAAACAAAACCCCATTCTTCGACAGCAACGTCAAAGGAGTATCTATCTTTTCTGGCAATATAGAGATTTCCGACAAAATACCTGTTTTTTCCAATGCAGCATATGTCTCGTCAGTTGTAATATCAGGGCTATTTCCCAAAAGCAAAAACTCTCTGATAGTAAGCGGATAGTTACAAAAATCCTGGTAAAGAACCGTGGCATACTGATCCAAATCGCGTATACTATTCCCTTTTCGAACTTCCCCAGATTTTGGGGGGTACAATCCCAGCAGGAGCTTTACCAACGTCGTTTTCCCTGATCCATTGACACCGACGAGGGCATAGTGTTTTCCTAATTCGAAGTCATAAGACACATTATTTATTACACATTTATCCATGCCATCATAGGAAAAACTTACCGAGTTTAGACAAAGAATCGATGAACAGGTTAGCTTTGAGATCTGATTGTCAACGGTAAACTGTCTGTTCATAAAGTTGTCGATGGTTGACATTGACTCCAGATATTCGGATAGTACGTGAGCTTGATCTGAGATGTCAGATCCAACAGCGAGTATCGAAAAAACGATTTGCGTTATCGCGGTATAAACACCTAAAGAAATTGATCCTGATTTGAGTGGATTGATGAAATAAAGCAATGATGAAATTGTTGCAAGTATTATGATGCTCTCTAAAACGGTCTGGTATTTCAACCTTGTTCGCGCACTATTGAGATTGATTTTTTCAGCTTTATCGAATTCCTCTTCAAATCTCCTGTTTATTTGACCTGAAAAAGAGAAAATCTTCCTCTCGTAGGCATATTCCCGCCTCGTGAGGACATTTGAAAAGTAATTGTACCGGCGAGTGTTTTTGTTGTATTGTGCCCAAAATCCAAAATTTATTCCGGAGGCTTTTTTGTTAACCAAGAAGATTATCAGTAATATTAGTAAGTAAATAATGATGGGAATGGGGTTTAAATTTTTCAGTAAATATGCTAAGGCGATGCCTAGAAACAATAATTTAATACTCTTAGATAAAACACCCTGGACCTCTATGGATTGGTCAAAAATCTTGTCCGTCAATTCAATAGCATTCTGGGTCTCCAGATCTTCCGCTTTCTCCAGAGGTATTTCATTCACGCGGTTAATCAGCTTCTTTTTTAAATCAAATTTATATCGGTAACTGAACTTGATTTTTGAAACCTCCAGGAAATTATTTAAGACATAGGCAATTAATTTGATAACTACCAGAAGGAGGGCTAATTGAAATAGATGGGTGCTGGTTTTTGAGACCACTTCATCAATGATGAACATCTGAATAAATACAGATAAAATGTCGATAATCGAAATTCCTATATTTAATAGGAACGCTGGCAAATTAAATACACCGGGGTAGGAAATAAGCTTAATAAATTCTTTAATTTTTTTCATCTACAATTAATTAAGAAAATGGCAGTCGCATATTGAATAGTTAGTTTGTAAACCTCAACGAATCGATTAAAAATATTAGCCCTGGATTTCTATTACAGATTGTTCTGTTTTTCCCTTACTGATTGACTACTAGTACATTTATCATTGTCAGATGATTAAGTCGAGTTTTGTGGTCATTCCATATTTCCCCCTTACTATCCTTCATTATTGCTGGGGGAATACAGCTATAGACAAGACAAAATGCAATGTTCTGGTAAGACGTATGTGTTCCCTGTAACCTCCCCTTTTCTATGGTTGAAGCCACGTCCATGTGCCACAATCGTCAAGTTCCACTTGAAACCCGTTGGCTGGTACATACATCGTTCCGCCCGCCATGCCAAAGTGATTATCCAAAATTCCGCCCGTGGCAGTTGTAACTGCCCAGTAACAATTCTCTTGGGAGCCGTTTGACCTCCAAACGCCAGGTGCAATATCCACGTTCACAAGATAAAATCCATCCGTTTTTGGACTTTTCAGTGGATCGCTTGTAGCCGTTGGCACAGGCGTATCCGTCGGAATTGGTGTTTCAGTTGGTGTGAAGCGCGGAGTTGATGTGAAGGTTGCGGTAACAATTTTAACCACACCGGTTAGCGTCGGCCCTTTTGTATACGTTGGCATCGCAGTATAGGTCGCCACAGAGGTATAGGTTGCATATGGGGTTTGAGTTGGCCATGCGGCAAGGGTCTGATCCACATAGGGCTTGACTTGCTCTGGCTTTGGCGTGCAGGCAGCCATTAAAGACGATATCAAAATCAAAACAATTATTGAATACTTGCGTTTCATGTTATCACCCTCTCTCCATGCAGCTATTCCATATGGATATTTCACATCAGCCGGAAAAAAGTCTCACCGGAATCTATAACACATCAACACATATCAGATTATACCCCTGCGGTTGTCGAAAAACAAATTCCGGTGGGGTTTAGTTACACCTTCGGCCCCCCAATACCCACAGAAAGTGCTGCTTGTCAACAGAAATTTATGTGTGTATACTGTTAATAGTAGAATTGGCTATTGGCAGGATCGCATCGATCAACAAACTGTCAGGGAGGGCAGCAAAATGAAAAAGAAATTCCTATATTTTTTCCTCATTGCTATTGTCACTATTTCACTTTTCTTTTTCGCAGACCATTCCAGGAATGCTGATCTGCAGGCCAAGCAGAGCACTGATTTCTCAGGCACACCAACAGAATTTTCGCTCAAAGAGTCTCTGGCTTTTTTTGCTCAGGAGTTAAAGCTGGACGGGGTAAATAAAGGCCCTGTCTATATCCGCAGCCTCACCAGTGATGGTGAAAGTGTTCGTTCCGGTGAATTGGGTGAGAGGCATTTTTGGGAAGTTGGCATAGCGAACTTGAACCAGCCAGATAAAATCGAGGTGTACCGATTATTGGACGGCAAGCTGACTTTTGAATATGACACCACTGCCGATCCGGAAGATTTACAGTTTTTGTCATTGGACTTTGAAATCGACAGCCCAAGGGCGCTTGAGATGGCGCTTGCCTATGACCGAGAATTAAAACCGGGCGAATTTGTTTCCGTGGGCTACAATTTTGCGTTATCCATGGATACAGAATCGGGCGATCAGCCGGTTTTAATGGTTTCGGGCTTACATAAGGGCCTGCAGGCAAGAATTGGAATAGATTGTGTCAGCGGAAACGTGGCACGGGCGGAAATAGAAACATTCGTGGGGGGCGGCATCCTGCATTCATCCGATGGAGGCAATACCTGGGGTGCAAGCAACTTGCCCTCCAGAGTGGAAAAAGTAACACTCCATAACAGCCCCGACGGAGTCGCATATGCTGTTGCCTCAGATGAGAGTAATCTTCGGCATATCTACATCACAAAGGATGGCGGCCAGAACTGGGCCAGGCAATACGACCTTCCAAAAGAGATTGCAGACAAAATTTTAAGTTTCGATCACCATGACGGGCCTGGTGGAGGGTTCCTGGTGGGATCGGTTACAGATTTATATTACTCTTCAGACGGTTTGCGTTGGGAGGTTCTCAAGGGTGCGCCCGAAGGCCCTGTGCAAGCCATCGCTGCCATCTGTGACCAAAAAAACTGCTCGTGGCTGCTTTCGACCGGAAGCGGCCTTTTTCAGACATCTGACCTGCAGACATGGTCTCAGATAGATACAAAATACCATAGACTTTCCCTTTCCAGCGACGGCAGCAATCTTTTGGCAACTGATCCAGCCAGCCAACTGGCCTACCTGATCACGAGTGACACGGTCAAGACTATTTCCGTGCCAGCCGGAACGCTGAGAGCCGCGGGGATTTTTGATAATGCAGAAGACACACTTTTTTATTCTGAGGTTGGGGGAGTGATGCTTGCTGACCAGAAGATTTCAGATTTAGCCATATCTGCAATTGCTGCTTCACCTGTTTTTGCTACCAACAAACAGGTTATCGCTGCCGTGTTCAGGTCTTCTATCTATAAATCAGAAGATGCTGGCAAGACATGGAAAGTCGTTTGCGAAGACTTTGGGAATCTCGTCGGGGGGGGCGCGATGGCATTTCTCAGATAACCTATTTGTCGGAAGACAATGTTATTGCACTGCGGGGAGGGACACTGGAATGGGTAAATTATTGACGCAAACAATGCCCTATGATATTATTTGTTCCTCAACGCCCCATCGTCTAGTGGCCCAGGACGCGGCCCTTAGCCCTTGGGCGTATGCCAAAACCGAAGTTTAACAATCACATACTTTGCTTGCCCCCATCGTCTAGTGGCCTAGGACGCGGCCCTTAGCCCTTGGGCGTATGCCAAAACCGAAGTTTAACAATCGCATACTTTGCTTGCCCCATCGTCTAGTGGCCTAGGACGCGGCCCTTAGCCCTTGGGCGTATGCCAAAACCGAAGTTTAACAATCGCATATTTTGCTTGCCCCCATCGTCTAGTGGCCTAGGACGCGGCCCTCTCAAGGCCAAAACCGGGATTCGAATTCCCGTGGGGGCATCTTTTCTTTAACCCCCCCCCGGCAACCCCTTTAAACGCCATTCACTGCTTGCCCAGTTCCACTCCCCCCCCTACGCCAAAAAGGGTCTCAGCCTCACCTTGCATCAACAGAAGGTTTAATGTCCTTAATGTTCAACTGCAGGGTCTGCCTGCCCAGATAATTGTTGATGTCAAAGGCATAGGCAATATCCACCAGATTGGGCATCTCCTCCAGCCAATAGCCCTGACGGAAAGCAATCCCATCGTAATCTGTAGTGCCTGCCCGCAGGGTCAATTTGAGATGCTGCCCGTCACCGACAGCCCGGGCTTGTTTCACCTGCAAGTTGCGGCTGCAAAACAGGGCTTCCGGGTTGCCGCGGCCGGTCGGTTCCAGCAAGCTAACGTCCTCCATAATGCCCGGAACGTGTTCCGCGCGCAGCTTATCCAAAGAGATTTCCCGGTCAATCCCTAAAACCGGCGCCAATTCAAGCCCTGCCAGAGTCTTTCTGGCCTGGGTGTTCAGCCGTTCCAATAAAGCCGGCAGATTTTCAGTGGAAACGGTCAGTCCGGCTGCCATGGAGTGCCCTCCGTAGCGGATCAGCAAATCCGAGCAGGCGTCCAGTGCCCTGGTGATATCAAATTCAGCAATAGAGCGACAGGATGCTACCACGAAGCTGTCGCTTTGGTGGCCGATGATGGCGGGCTTGTAAAGCGCCTCGGTAATGCGGGAAGCCGCTAACCCAACCACACCTTCATTGAAGTCCGGGGAAGCGGCAAAGATGATCGGAACGGTTGGATCAGCTTTGAGGGCGCTTTCGACCGCAACGGTTTGAATTTGAAGGGTGATGTCTTTTCGATGGCTGTTCTGTGAGTCTAACTGCTGCGCCAGAGTGCCCGCCTGGACTAAATCGCGGGTGGTAAGGAGGTCAAAAGCTGCCATGGCGGAATCCAGCCGGCCGGCAGCGTTGAGTCTGGGACCGATGCCAAAACCAATGTTACCGGCGTTGATCTTTTCCAGCTTGATGCCTGAAACCTGCGCCAGCGAGTAGAGCCCCTGGCGGTTCATGCTCCGCATGACTTGTATGCCAGCGTGAACTAAAGCACGATTTTCATCAGTCAGGGGAGCCAGGTCTGCCACCGTACCAATGGCGACCAGGTCAAGCCAGTTATCCGCCTGCATGCCCTCAATTCGATAAGTTGCCAAGTAAGCCTGAACAATTTTGTACGCCAGCCCAACCCCTGCCAGGTGTTTGTATGGGTAAGGGTCACCCGGTTGACGTGGGTTGATGATAGCATCCGCAGGGGGCAAATCCTGACCGGGCAGGTGATGGTCACTCAGAATCACCCGCATATCTAATTCCCTGGCAAGTGCAACTTCAGCGACAGAGCGGATGCCGCAGTCGACGGTAATGATCAGCCCGATGCCTTCAGATGCCAACTGCTGGATGGCTTCCAAGTTGAGGCCGTAGCCCTCCTCAAAACGGTTGGGGATGTAGACCCGCGGCGTGCTGCCCAACTGCTGAAGAAACTCATACAGCAGAGCAGTGGAGGTGACCCCATCTACGTCGTAATCACCATAAACAGCGATAGAAATGCCAGATTGGATAGCAGAATGCAGAAGTTCAACTGCAGCCGGCATATCCTTAATCAGGAATGGATCAGTTGGGGCGGAGGAAGCGCAATCAACAAAAGCATTGGCGGAGCTGGCATCGCTGATACCCCGATTGTAAAGAAGCTGACGCAGCAAGGGTGAAAATTCTGCCAAATTCTGGTTGACGGAGGGTGGAATGAGGGGGGAGATGATCCAGCGCTTGCTGGTTGCCTGGGTGATGTGATTTTCCATGTGTGTCTGTCCTCCTGGCAGGTTGATGCCAGTTTCTAATTGTACCCGCTCTATTGAGGGTTTTGAACCAAGCTTAACTTTTCACCCGCTTCATTGTAGAATTGCATTATGGATAAAACAAAAGATGCACATCTGATCGATAAGCCCGCCCTCTCCCAGATTAAGGTGGCAGCAGAAGTAAATCGTGCCAGAAAGACGGGCCAACCAATTGTTGCCCTCGAATCCGCGGTGATCACGCATGGGTTGCCCTGGCCTACAAACTTGCATCTGGCACACGATTTGGAAGAAACCGTACGGGGAAACGGCGCTGTGCCAGCTACCATTGCAGTATTGGATGGACAAATCCGGGTGGGGCTGTCTGGCAGCCAGTTATCAGACTTGGCTGAGGCCAGAGATTCCCGCAAAGTCAGCTTACGCGATCTGGGAGCGGTAGTGGCGCAAAAAGGCACTGGCGGAACAACCGTGGCAGCCACTATGTTCCTGGCTGAAAAGACCGGGGTCAAGGTTTTCGCCACCGGAGGGATCGGAGGCGTACACCGTAATGCGCCATTTGATGTATCAGCGGATCTGCAACAATTGGGTCGCTGCCCGGTTATGGTGGTGTGCTCCGGCGCCAAGTCCATCCTGGACCTGCCGGCAACCCTGGAATGCCTGGAGACGCAAGGTGTGCCGGTAATTGGGTATCAAACGGGCGCTTTCCCGGCTTTTTATGCACTGGATAGTGGGCTAAAGGTCGAAATCCGAGCGGATTCACCTGAAGAGGTGGCTGCGATTGCGGAAACGCATTGGAATTTGGGTCTGTCCAGTGGCATCTTGGTGGTGGTTCCGCCGCCGATTGAAGAGGCGGTGCCCTATGAAAAGATGGAGAAGTTTATCCAGGAAGCACTCAAACAAGCGGAAGTCAGCGGTATCCATGGAAGCACGTTAACCCCCTTCTTACTATCAAAGATCAATGAATTGAGCGGGGGAGAGAGCATGCGTGCCAATCTGGCTTTACTGCGGAATAATGCCCGGGTTTCAGCCCTGATTGCTGCTAAAATGACAGTGAAACCCCCGGTTTCACGCTATTTATAAAGAAAGAATTATTGCCATTGTCACAGGCAATCTTATTACGCGAGGCAGTGGTATGTTTGTCGTGTCATTTACCTCATTTAAGGCACACGCTGCTGTATTTATCCTGTTGAACAGTGCCAAGCTCCGGATTGCTTTCCAGAGGATCGAAAACAAAGAAGAGTCTTGCCCGGCATCAAGGTGAAAATCATGGTGCTGGATTAGTATTTTTTTCTGGCGGGTTTAAGCCCTCCTATTCCCTCAAAAGTGGGCAGACCAAACTCAGGTGTTAGATGATTCAGTGGGAAAGCCGTGGCAGAGCAAGCAACAAATTTTCTACCACCAGGCGCGGATTGACGTACTTATCGATCTGGTCAAGTGCTTTTTCATGAGTTTTCAGGATGGCTTCCACTTGCGGCAGTTCCACCTGCCTTGCCACGTTTTGAATAAAGGTGCTTCGCCCTTGATTCACAAGGGGGATGCCGGCGTTAGTGCGCACAATCATCACATCCCTCCAAAAGGTCAGCCAGGCTGAGACCAACTCATACACCGTCTCCCGTAAGTTGCTTTTTTGTTTGAGTTGAGACTCCACATACTGAAACCGCTGGCGTTTGTTGGCTGGCAGCAGCTCTTCTAACTTTTCCAGATCGTCCTGGTAAGCGCTGACCAAGTCTGGATTCTTTTCAAAGCGCATGGCAGCTCCCACCCGACCGGAGGTGAGATGTGCCAGCAGGCGTGCCCGCTCTTCCGTCAGCCTATAGCGCTCCTCCAAACAATTTTCAGCAAGTTCCAGCGGCAGCGGTCTGAGCCGCACAATTTCGCAGCGGGAGGAAATTGTTTCCAGCAGGCTTTCCTGTGCGTCAGCCGTAAGGATCAGAACGGCATGCTCTGGCGGTTCTTCCAAGGATTTCAGCAAAGCATTAGAAGCAGCGGCAGTGGCGCGTTGAAAATCCAAAATCAGGATAATCCGGTACTTCGCCTGGTAAGGCGCCAGCGCTAAAGACTGTTGCATGGCGCGGATCTGATCAATTTTCAGGTCTTTATGCCCCTCCAGTGGGGCAAGTACGGCCAAGTCACTGAAGGCTTGGGCGTTGATCTGCCGGCAGACTAAACATTCATCGCAAAATTCACCCTGATCCGGAGGGTTGAGACAGTTTAGCGCCTTGACAAATGCCAGCGCCAGGGTTCTGCGCCCGACCCCCTGCGGACCGGTGATCAAGTAAGCATGTCGCAGCTTTTCAGGCTTGGTGTGTTCCTTAAGAAAGGCAATGGCAGTTTCGTGCCCGCAAATATTCCAGGTCATAGATTGATTTTAGCACAAGGCTATGAATGAAATAAACCATCTGAAGCGTTTTCAAGTCAATCTGCCTCGTAATCAATATCAGCCAAACTGGTCCTAATATTAATTTCGCATTAATAGTAACAAGAACAATATTTTTTCAGCCTTATCGAATATAATTGGACGAATAGCGTTTGAGCTATAAGGAGTGTTTGTTTTATGAAAGATGAACAAGAAAAAGTAAACCATGAGGAAGTGCAGGTCAGTATTTCCTGGCATGCGCTTAATTCCATTGACGTTTTGCAGGAGTTGAAAGTCCCAGTCGATATAGGTTTAACCAGCGAAGAAGCTCAAAAACGGTTGGAAAAGTACGGACCAAACGAATTGGTGGAGAAAAAGCGCACCACCTTCTGGCAAATGCTGTGGGGCCAGATCAACAGCTTTGTAATTTGGCTCCTGATCGCTGCAGCTGCCATTTCCGCCCTGTTGGGGGATTGGGTGGAAGCCGGCGCGATCCTTTTAATCGTCATTCTCAACGCCATCATGGGCATCGTCCAGGAATCCCGCGCAGAGGAATCTTTGGCGGCGCTAAAGAAACTGGCTTCACCTGAAGCCCAGGTTTTGCGGGATGGGCATCGTATCTCGGTTCCCGCCTCCAAACTGGTTCCTGGCGATATCATATTCATCGAAACTGGCAACTATATTCCAGCCGATGTAAGACTTTTGGATGCGGTTAACCTCAGCATTGATGAAGCGTCTCTGACTGGCGAATCCGTTCCCGCAAAGAAAAACGCGGAAAGTGCCCTCGAATCCGACATTTCAATTGGCGACCGTGAGAATTCCGCTTTTATGGGTACCTTGGTAACTTACGGCCGCGGCAAGGGTGTGGTCACCAGTACAGGGATGAACACCCAGCTTGGCTTGATTGCGACCATGTTGCAGACAGTCGAAGAAGAGCAAACTCCTTTAATGAAACGTCTGGATCAGTTGGGTAAAACACTAGGCATCGGCGCCGTCATCGTATGTTTGTTGGTTTTCCTGATTGGGGTCATCCGTTTGTTTGCCGCCCCCGGAGAGCTTTCGCTCAGCGATCCTGCTACGATTCAGGAAATAGTTAACCTGTTCATGATTGCGGTCAGTCTGGCAATTGCCGCTGTTCCTGAAGGCTTGCCAGCTGTTGTTACCATCAGCCTGGCTGGCGGTATGCGTGAAATGGTCAGCCGCCACGCGCTTATCCGCAAACTGGCATCGGTGGAGACACTCGGTTCAGTTACGGTCATCTGCTCGGATAAGACCGGCACTCTGACCCAAAATCAAATGACCGTCACCCGCCTGTGGGTAGATGGCAAATTCATTACGATTACCGGCAGCGGTTACGAACCGACCGGGGACTTCCTGGTAGACGGACAAAAGGTAGACATGAAAGATTACCAGGCTGCCCGGACTGCCTTGTGGGTGGGCAGCCTGAACAACGATGCCCAACTTGAACCAAGCGGCGAGAGTGAAGGCAAGGTCACTTACCGCATCGTGGGCGACCCAACCGAAGGTTCCATTCTGGTAGCTGCCCATAAAGCTGGCGCCTCTGCCCGCTCACTTAACAACGCTTACCCTCGCGAGCAGGAGATTCCTTTTGACTCGGAACGCAAACGTATGGTTACCATCCATGGGTTGGATGACCCCGCTGATGAGGATATTTCTCCTTTCAGCCATCTCGATAAATCCAAGTGGCACATCATCACCGTAAAAGGTGCTCCGGACGTAGTGCTGCAACTGTGTAACTACCGGTCAACTCTTGACAACAATAAGGAACCCTTGACCGATGCGCTGCGGCAAGAAATCTTAGCCGCCAATGATGCCATGACCGGCGACGCCTTGCGTGTTTTAGGAGTTGCCTACCGTCTTGTTTCGCAGATGCCCGATGAGATCACCGCAGATGAGCTTGAAAAAGACTTGGTTTTTATTGGCTTGATCGGCATGATTGACCCTGCCCGGGTGGAAGTAAAACCTGCTCTGCAAGAAGCCACCGTTGCCGGTATCCGCACTGTTATGATCACCGGAGACTATCCCAACACCGCCAGAGCTATTGCGGAAGAGATCGGGCTCATGCGGCCGGGTCATAAGGTCTTGACCGGTGCGGATATCCAGAATGTCAGCCCGGAAGATATGCGCGAAGTGGTTAAGGTGACCGATGTTTATGCCCGCGTCAGCCCTGAACATAAGATGAAAATTGTGGAAGCCTTGCGCGCCAATTCAGAAGTGGTTGCCATGACCGGCGATGGGGTAAATGACGCCCCAGCCATCAAGCTGGCAGACATTGGCGTTGCCATGGGCATCACCGGCACCGACGTTGCCAAAGAAACCGCTGATATGGTCTTGACTGATGACAACTATGCTTCCATCGTTTCGGCTGTGGAGCAGGGTCGGATCATCTACAGCAACATCCGCAAATTCGTGTATTACCTGGTCTCTTGCAACATGGCAGAGATCATGATCATCTTCCTGGCGACCCTGTTTGGCTGGCCACCTGTCTTGACTGCCATCCAACTGCTATGGCTGAACCTGGTCACCGATGGTGCCCCGGCACTGGCCCTCGGCTCCGAGAAGGGTGACCCGGACATCATGCTGTATCCGCCCCGGCCTACCAATGAGCCGATCATCAACAAGTTCATGCTGAAAGGCATCATTGTGCAAACCGTTGCCATCACCTCGGCCACCCTATTGGCTTTCACAATTGGCCGAAACACCGGTCACCTGGAATTGGGCGAAACCATGGCATTTGTAACCCTTTCAGTAAGTGAACTGCTCAGAGCTTTCACAGCCCGCTCGGAATACTACCCGCTGCACAAGATTGGCATATTTACCAATCGCGGTATGAACTGGGCTGTTCTAGCCTCGTTGGCCTTGATTGCGGCGGTGGTTTACGTGCCCTTCCTGCAGCCGATTTTCAATACCATGGCAATTGATCTGAATCATTGGCTGATGATCCTCCCGCTGATTCTGCTGCCTTCAATTGCTGCGGAGGTCATGAAGGCAATCACTTCGCGCAAGAATGCCAAGGCACGTGCCCAATAGCCTCCACGTCCTACCAATTCAAAACTCCCAAGTTAACTTGGGAGTTTTGCTCAACTTCAGCTTGCTTATGAAACTGTGCTGTACAACCCTTTTAATCATTGCCAAGGGCAAATTAATCTCGTCCAGTTAATTTCTGGGCTGAGCCGGTTCCAGGTAGAACAGGCAATGAAAGGGGTTCAGTCTTATGGAAACCCTACTTGTGTTCGTGAAACTTGCATTCAAGTCAAAATTAATCCCATCCAAAAAGTATCACTCACTTTCAAGGGAGATTGATCCATAACCTTGCCAGAGTGTGAAAGTGCCTGTGCGGGCGGTAACCGGGATATTGATCAGTATTTGCATTTCCCAAAGCTCTGAGAACCTGTGCGGTGCAAAATATGCCACTCGATGTACCGGCGTCTTTTCCTTCAAAGTCACTTGTGTGTCACCAAACTCAATATCGAGAAGAACTTCCGCAAGATAGCCGGCGTTAGGATAGAGCAGGAATACATCCAGGTATTTTCGATTTTCTCCATATCCTATCTCTTTCCAAATCTGTTCCGGTTCGCCAAGTTTTGTGAAAAGCTCTTCCAACGTCAAAGAATTGACCGTTAGTATTTCAATAACAGTAACCTGATCATTAGTAAAGTAAACTGATCCGCCGCTATCCGCTGTTGGTCTTTCGAAAAACCAGTAATAAGATTTGAGTTCTTCATTTTTATCGTATTCACCTGAAAATTCGACTAAATTTATCTCATCGAGATTACCAAGAATTTCATATACTTGTGAAGAATTGCTCTGTTCCGGTTTGATACCATACCAACATGGGGGATCACATTCATCACTTGTCAGCACCACGGAAGGACGGCTGGTGAGGGTCTTAAATAGGTATTGCAAACCCAGGGCTAAGGCAATAAAAGCGATGATTCCTACAACTGAAAGCAAATATTTCTTCCTTGATTCAACCATCCAACACCTCCTTACCCATTTGTGGGTAGCAGGATCGTGTAAATTATATCCTCTACTAAATTTTGCATTTAAGGGGGAAAATAACTTGCACTAGTACCCGGGGTACTGTCCGTGCCGGTCTCCAAGCCGGGCACGGGTTTTGACCGTTTCCAATTACAAGTCCGGCCCAGACTTTATCTGGAATTGTACACTCCAAGGTATGCTCTCCACATTAAAGAGAGATTGTTTTACTTCGTTAACAATAACCGCCCACTTTCGTTCGCGCCAGTGACCATTATTGATCTGGATTCCCCCAAGTTTGATACAATTAGCTCAAATTGATCCGAGTAGCTCGTTAAGGATCTCTCAGCAACGTCATCTGGAAACAACCAGGTGAAGGCAAAAATTATTTCAGAATGGAATTGTAATGGAATCCTCCCCTAAAAATCTTCTTGACCAAACCACCCCTGCCCTCAAATCCAGGCGCGCCTGGTATATGTACGATTTTGGCAACTCAGCCTATGCTGCCATCGTCCTGCTCGCGGTTTACTCCGCGTATTTCAAGGGCGTCGTTGTGGGGGGAGCGGAAGGCACTCGCCTTTGGAGTTGGTCCTTAGGTATCGCTGCCATCCTGGTGGCAATTATGTCCCCTATCCTGGGAGCAATTGCCGATTCTTCCCGCTCAAAAAAGCGCCTTTTGTTTGTCTTTACCGGCATCTCAGTTGTTTTTACCGCCCTGTTGTTTTTCGTCGGTCCCGGTGATGTGGCGATGGGTATGCTGTTCTTCATTATGGCAGAGATCGGTTATCGCGGCGCGCAGGTGTTTTATGATGCCCTGCTGGTGGATGTTTCCACCCCCGAAACTATCGGTTACATCTCTGGCAAAGGCTGGGCAGTTGGAATGTTGGGTGGCGTTGCCTGTCTGGTGATCGTGCTCGTTCCATTGCAGTTGATCGGCAACTCTTTTATCCCTTATTCTTTCCTGATCACAGCCTTTTTCTACCTGATTTCTTCCATTCCCACTTATCTGAACGTTCACGAGGTGAATGAACCCGAAGTAATCCCGGAAGGTGAGACTGTTTTCTCCATGGCGATCAAGAAACTCGGCAATACCTTCAAGGATGTCAAGAATTTTCGCGAGTTTATCAAGTATACCGTTGCCTTCCTGGTCTACAACGATGGCATTATGATGTTGATGGACTTCGCCTCGATCATCGGCGCGACCCTGTTTGGCATGAATCAAACCCAGTTAATCCTGTTTGTGATTCTTATCCACATCACCGGCGCTGCGGGTGCGCTGCTATTTGGCAAAATTTCAGATAGACACAGCAGCAAGCAAGCCATTATCATCTCGCTGATAATTCTTACGGTCTCGCTGGTCGGTATTTTCTTTACCAAGTCCATGACAGTTTTCTTTGTAATTGGAGCTTTCGCCGGTTTTTCACTTTCTGGTGCACAAGCAGTCAGCCGCACCATGGTCAGCCAGTTAGCTCCCGTGGGAAAAACCACCGAGTTTTACGGTTTTCTCTCAGTTGCAGGCAGAACCTCTACGTTTGTCGGTCCATTAGTGTTTGGAACGATTTCATTCCAAGCGCATAAATTTTACGTCAACCAGGGCGTAGCCGATCTGGTGGCAGAACAATATGGGCTCTTATGGGCGGTTGGTTCGATCTTGGTGTTCTTGCTGGTCGGATTGATCATCTTGCTGACAGTCCGCAAGGTGACTGCCAAAGAGCCGATGGTTTACCAGAATTTAGCTTAATAACGAGGTCAAATTATGAAAATATTGATTACTGGCGGAGCCGGTTACATTGGAAGCACAATTGCTTCAGCGCTTGAGGATGCCGGGCAAACGCCGATTATTTTGGATTCACTTGTTACCGGTCGGCGGGAATTCACCAAAGGACGCATTTTTTACGAAGCCGATATTGCTGACCGGGCTATGGTGCGGCAGGTGTTCTCAGAGCATCCCGATATTTATGCCACCATCCATTGCGCCGCACTGATTGTTGTACCAGAATCGGTCTCCCGGCCTTATGACTATTATTACGAAAATGTGGTTAAATCTATGACATTCTTTAAACTGCTTTCGGAATTGGGCTACCCGCGGGTGGTATTCAGTTCCTCCGCCGCCATTTACGATGTGGTGCCCGGTTTCATGGTAACCGAAGAATCCCCGCTCCGGCCTCTCAGCCCCTATTCCCGCACCAAGTACATGATGGAAATGATTCTGAAGGATTTCAGCCACGCCTACAACCTGAAAGGCATTGCCCTGCGTTACTTCAACCCAATCGGGGCAGACCCCAAAATGCGCACTGGAATGCACATTCAGAATCCCAGCCACGTATTGGGAAAAATGGTGGAGGTCGCTTTGGGGCACGAACCCGTTTTCTACCTGACTGGTGTAGATTGGCCCACCCGCGATGGCTCCGGGATCCGGGATTATATTCACATCTGGGATCTGGTGCGGGCGCACATCCTGGCAGTGGATAAATTCGATCAGATCATTGCCGAAACCTCCGAGGATGACTCAGCTTATACTGTCATCAACCTGGGAACTGGCATGGGCGTAACTGTCAAA
Source organism: Anaerolineaceae bacterium (assembly GCA_049301715.1). Lineage (GTDB taxonomy): Bacteria > Chloroflexota > Anaerolineae > Anaerolineales > Anaerolineaceae > Mesolinea. The sequence continues at coordinate 112,489 of JBAQLH010000053.1, read as the reverse complement.
GAACTGATTGCCGCCTTTGAACAGGTCTATGGACAGCCCCTGCCCGTCTCAATTCTTCCTCCCAGGCCTGGGGATGTGGCTGGCGCTTATGCTAACGCCGATAAAGCCGAGCGCTTGCTGGGCTGGAAGGCGGAACTGCCCATTACCCGAGGTATCTCGGATGCCCTCAAATGGGGCAAACTGCGCGAGAGTATCCTGACTTTCTAAAATACTCCCAATTTTCATGTGATGTTATTGCAGAACAAGGAGATAACTATGCGAGATCGTTTACAAGAAGCAATAAAAATTCACGATGTAGAGTATGTCGATATCCGCATTGAGGACAAGCTGAATACCTGGGTCAATTTTCGTGGTCCAGACTTGGATACTATCGGCTCAGCACGTACCATGGGGGGGATTGTGCGTGCCCTCTACAAGGGCGGTTGGGGCTATGCCACCTTCAATGACCTTGAAGACCTGCCCAAACGCGTGCGTGAAGCTTGCGCCACTGCCCGGCTGGTTGGGGTGGGCACCACTTATTTTGCACCTACAGAACCGGTGGTGGATACCATCAAAGCCGAATTGATCAAGGATTTCCGCCAGATAGCTCTGGCTGATAAAAAATCCCTCGCAGAAGAATACAACCGGATCATCCTCGGGTACCATAAAAACATCCAGACTTCCTCTGTGCGTTATGCCGACAGCTTTAAAACCATCTGGTATGCCAACTCAGAGGGCACTTATATTGAAGAGGAGGTTCCTGATGTCAATCTGTCGGTTAGTGCCATTGCCCGCGATGGGGATATCGTGCAGACTGCCTTTGAGAACGGCGGCGGGATTGACGGATACCAAAGCGTTGAAGGTTTCCATGAGCACGCCAGGGCAGCGGCTCAAAAAGCCATTGATTTGCTGGCTGCCCCTCCGGTGAACGGTGGCAAGTATCCTGTCATAACTGATCAGATCCTCACCGGTGTTTTCACTCACGAAGCCTTTGGGCATCTTAGCGAATCCGACTTCGTTTATGAGAACCCCAAAATGCAGGATCTCATGCAATTGGGAAAGCGTTTTGGCGTGGATGAATTGAACATTATTGATGATGGTTCCCTGCCCGGCGGACTGGGCACCCACCGTTATGACTATGAAGGCGTGCCAATGCGCAAGAACTACCTCATTAAAAATGGCATCCTCGTCGGCCGGCTGCATTCGCGTGAGACAGCCGCCAAAATGGGTGAAGCGGCTTCCGGCAATGCCCGCGCCGTACACTTCCAACACCCACCCATTGTACGCATGACCAATACTTGTATCGAGCAGGGACATACGCCCTTCGAGGAGATGATCAAAGATATCGATCTTGGCGTTTACGCTGTCAGGGCAATTGGCGGGCAAACTGCCATGGAGATGTTCACGTTCAGTGCAGCCTTTGGCTACATGATCCGCAATGGTCAGGTGGCCGAATTGGTGCGGGATGTGGTCCTGACGGGGAATGTCTTTGAAACCTTGCATAACATCGACTGTATCGGAAATGATCTCGCCTGGGAGCCCAACGGACCAGGCGGTTGCGGCAAAGGGGATCAGTCCCCCTTGCGGGTCGGTCTTGGCGGTCCCCATATTCGCATTCAGAATTGTGTGGTAGGAGGTCAACAATGATCGTCGAACAAATTGTCGCCAAGGCACTACAGAAAGCACAGGCTGCCCAGGCAGTCATGCTGACGCAGGAAACTAGCTCCGTGGATTTTGATAACGATCGCTTGAAGTCTGCCGAGTCTTCCCAACGCACCCGGATCGATGTCAAAGTGATTGTCGACGGCAAGGTCGGCACGTCCAGCACCACCGATCCACTGGATGTGGAAGGTGTGGTAAGGCGCGCACTCGAAGCGGCTGAATTTGGCAGCCCGGCTCACTTTGAATTCCCCGAACCACAGCCCCTTGAACCTGTCCAGGTTTTCGATCCTGCCTTGCTGTCACTCGAAAAACCTGAGATGATTCGCATGGGTCAGCGGATGATGGATATGATCAAAACCTACAATCCGGAGATCCTGGCTGGCGCTGCCGTGCAAAAAGTGGTCTACAAAGTGGATTACGCCAACTCCAAAGGTGCCAGTTACAGCACTGATCATACCGAGTTCAATGTCGGTTCTGGAGGGCAATTGGTGCGAGGCACAGATATTCTCTTCGCCAGCCAAAGTGTGGGGCAGAAACAATTCGCAGTTGATACTGAAGAAATCGCCACGCAAGCGATCGAGTATTTCCGCATGGCAGAGAACATTGCTCCCATAGAATCCGGTGAAATGCCGGTGATCTTTACCCCCTCCGGGTTGGTTGCACTGCTGCTTTCTTTGGGCTTGGCGATTGACGGAAAGAATGTTTTGCTGGGCGCCTCACCGCTGCGTGACAAGCTCGGTCAGCCAATCGCCTCCCCTTTCCTCACGATGATTGATGATCCCACGATTGCCTACGGCCCCCGCACCAGTGCCTTCGATAATGAGGGTGTGGCGCGTCGGATTACCCCGCTGATCGAGAACGGCGTGCTGCGCAACTTCATTTACGACCTCGACACAGCCGGCCGGGCAGGGGTCCAACCCAGCGGGCATGGCTCCTCCCGCCAACTCACCAATGTGGTGATCAATCCGGGCAACACCCCTTATGAAACCATGCTGCGTAGCATCGAAAAAGGACTCCTCGTGCATGAGTTCCTCGGGCTTGGGCAGGGCAACCCCATCAATGGGGAGTTCTCACTTAACGTTTCGTTGGGTTACAAAATTGAAAATGGCAAAGTGGTGGGGCGCGTCAAAGACGTTATGCTGGCAGGCAATGCCTTCGTTGCGCTCAAGAATATTACCGCCATAAGCCAGGAGCGCGAGTGGGTTAGCGGTCAGTGGACATATATCAGCGGACTGATGCCCTACATCCAGGTTGGCAAATTAAGCATTACTGCCAAGTAGTCCGAATTTAATAAACGTTCATTAAAACAAAGCGGGGCGGATCCAAGTTGGATTCGCCCCGAAGCTTTCATGGGATCACCATTGCGTAACGGTGGCAGGATGACTGCCCTTGCGGAAGAGCAAACCAATAAAAGCGCCGAAAACAAAACCGCCGATATGCGCCCAGAAGGCGGTGCCACCCACATCCGAGCTGCCGATGGAGAGCACTCCGTTGAACAACTGCATGATGAACCAGATGATCAAAACCAGGGAAGCGGGAAGCAATGTGAGTCGGAAGAAAAAGCCCAGCGGGATGAAAGTATAAACCCGGCTGCGCGGGTACAGTACCAGGTAAGCACCCAAAACGGCAGCGATTGCGCCGCTGGCGCCAACCGTGGGAATTTGGGAACTTGGATTAATAGCAATATGGGCAAACGCAGCTACCACACCGCCCACCAGGTAAAAAGCCAGGTATCTGAAATGCCCCAAGCGGTCTTCCACATTGTCGCCAAAAATCCACAAGTAGAGCATGTTGCCAATCAGGTGTGTCCAACCAGCGTGCATAAACATGCTCGTAAAAATATTGCTCACATCCCCCACATCAAAGCCGGTTGTCACTTCAGAAGGGATCATGGCATACTTGTACATCATGGCATCCATGTCTGAACCAAAATTTAGTTCGATAATAAAGACAATTACATTGATGGCAATCAAAATGTAGGTGACTACCGGAGTGTGCCTGGTTTTTATTTCATCACGAATTGGTATCATGGATATGTCCTTTATGAGTAGATTCTATCCTCTTGTTCAAGAATGTTCAACAAGCGGGGGTGATTTCGGTATACTCCTCGCTTTTCCTCCGGCATTAAGGCGGCAATCTGGCACATGATCTCATCCGTACCTGCAACCAGCCGGCTTTTTTTATCACCAGTGCTTGAGTCTGGCAGTGAGAAGGGTTTACCAAACCTTATAGTTACATCCATTTTCCTAAAGTGGGTAAAACGCTTCACCATCTCGGACGAGCCGCTCACAGCAGCAGGAATGATCTGCACGGCCGACTTCATAGCAAGCAGAGCCGCCCCAGGTTTGCCCACCATCAAACTTCCGGTTTTGGAGCGGGTTCCTTCGGGTGCGATGCCTACAATCCAACCGCGTTTAAGATAGTTTACTGCCAACTGGAAAGCAGCAAAGTCATACTCATCACGGGAAATCCAAATTACCTGTATGGAGTCTAATATCCATTGAAAGAAGGGAATCTTTTGATACTTTTTGCTAATCAAGCCAATAACATCATGACGGGCTGTTGAAAGCATTAAGAAGGGAGTATCCAGCCGGCTGATATGATTGGTAACAACCAGATACCCGCCTGTTGAAGGGACATTTGAAGCGCCATCAATGTGCACATCTGCTAATTTATGTAGCAGATATCTGATGACATTCATGATCTTTTCACGTTTCATAGCAAAATTCCGAACTAATTTTAACCCTTACTGTGAAAATAGTTAACGATAAATTATCAATTTCCAAGATTTGCCGCTTCACCGGCCGAACTACCAGCCGGAACGGAAGAAACCTTTTTGGTAAATAAGATAAAAGCCAATAGCAGTAGCGCGATCATTACAACCAGGGGAATAGCGGACGAAGTCACAGATAGAGTCTGCCCGGCATCCTTCAGAATCGAAGATACCCCGCCTAAAACGGCAAAGGCATTCCACAATCCGTGGATCACAACGGTCAGCAGATAAATCCCTGCCGCGCGCCAGCCTTTCCGATCGTTCCAGGTTTTGGCAAGAGCCCAGCCAAGCAGCCCCCCATTAAAGACATGCAGCAGTGTCCCGCCAAAGCGGCCCAGAAGAAAGGCTAGCCAATCAGCGGAGTTACCGCCTGCCACCTGCGTAGCATTCAGCAAGCCTTCCACCAGGGCGAACCCGGCGCCGCTCATCAGACCGGCGATATAGCCTTCCATGGGGGAGACTTTATTCTTGACCAAAAACCATACCCCCAGAGTCTTAAAAGCCTCTTCGATCAGAGGAATGAGCCCGGAAATCAGGATAAGTACGGCGCCCATTATGGTTGGGTTCAAGAGGAGTGATTTCAAGACTTCTGTTGTGCTCTCCAAGTCTGAGCCGTAACCCTGAATCAGTTCCATCATCTCCTGCAGGGTCTGTTGAATCTGTGGATTGCCAGAAGCCATGAAGCCAAAGCCTGCCATAGCGAGGAAAAGAACTACCAACTCGATGATCAGGATCAATAAGGTGCTAAAACCAAGGCTGAAGGTGAGCATGCCAAAATCGCGCTGGGGGTGGGTTCCCCACAAGTGCGCGGAACCGAGATGGGTCAACCAGAGAGCCGGCAAAAGGATACCCAAAACAGTTAGGAGAGCTTGGATCGTTGGGAGGGTATTCGTGGCATCCCCTAACAGTGTTCCAACTACCAGCAGCGCGGCAAAAAGCACGATACTCCAGTTGAGCCAGCGCATTTTAGAAGTCAGCCAGCCGGGTTGCGGTCTGCCTGCCAGATTAAAACCAGTGCTGATAATGGAGGGTAGATTAAGTAGCCCCAGGGTTACCAAAGCCAGCCTGAGGATTTCCCACGTAACAGGTGAAATCTGACGGAGCACCCCTTCTGAAGATACATCCAGACGGCGTAGGCTCAATAGAACCGCCAAGCCCAGATATCCAAGCAGAGTCATAATAGAAAAGACTAACTGGAGAAGCGTTCTCCAGTTAGTTTTTGGTTTATTATTCGATTGTTGAGCGGGGAGCCCAACAGTCATTTTTCCTCAATGTTGATGGTGATGATCGTATCCCCAGCAGGGGCATTCGGGTTAGTTGAGGTATCCCGTTCGGTGAGCAGGCTGAGTACATCCATGCCTTCCGTCACCTTACCGAAGATGGTATAAGAACAATTCAACTGTGTAGTCGGAACATACGTTATAAAAAACTGGCTGCCATTGGTGTCTTCCCCAGCGTTTGCCATTCCGACCATTCCTGCTTCGCCAAATGTCAGGTCGGAACTGATCTCATCGCGGAATTCATAACCCGCGCCTGAAATGCCTGTACCGCTGGGGTCGCCGGCTTGAGCTACAAAGTCATGTTGAACACGATGAAACGTGACGCCATCATAAAAACCCTTCTGAGCCAAATAAACAAAGGAATTCACTGTAAGCGGTGCTTCTTCGGGGAAAAGTTGAATGACGATATCGCCTTTCTCCGTCTCAATTGTAGCGGTATATTCTTTTTCCTGATCAATCACCCAGGGGGGACACTCGGTCATAAGATCCACCTCGTACTTTAGCACGTCAATAACCATGCCAATGGTGGAGGCGTCAAAGGAATATTGCCATGGGCGGCCATTCAGCAAGATGGTAGGTGTGGAATTCAAGCCAATGACGCTGGTGCCGTAATCTATGTCTTCGGCAATTTTATTAACGATCGTTTCGCTGGTAAGGTCATTGGAAAACTGAGCTTTGTCCAATTCCAATTCACCCGCCTGGGTCTCGAGCCAAGTGGTTAATTCTTCTGTGGTTAAGTCAGACCATTCTGATTGTTTGGAGAACAAGACATCATACATCTCCCAGAATTTACCCTGCAAACCAGCTGCCTCCGAAGCCTGGGCAGCCAGAGTGGCATTGGGATGCAGGCTAACCAGCGGAAAATGCCTAAAGACCAGCCGAACATCATCAGGGTATTTTTCCATCAGCTTTTCCAGCTCAGCATAGAAGCTGGCACAAGCCGGGCACTGAAAGTCGCTGTATTCCATGATGGTCAGTGCCGCATCCTCAGGTCCGATGCTCCAATCTTCTTCGCTGATTTCAGGGAAAACAGCCAGCGAGGCTTCTTGTTCGGTCGTAAGTTCCGGGAAGAAACCTTCATAAATGGTGCAGACCATCTTGTTGTTTTCATCATAGAGGGTCAAATCTTCAGAAGGATCTGGAGTGGGGCAAGCAGTCGCCTCAACAACTGCCTCAGTGGCAACTACAGTATTGGTCGGGGTAGGTTCAGCCGGCGCTGTAGGAGTGTTGACCTTGCAGGCACTCAATACAAGCATGATAGCCACTAAAACCATGGGTATTCTATAAGTTTTTTTCATTTTTTCCTTTCGAACAACTTCCTTCCCGGATTTTTTTAGGAAGAAAGATGGGACTGCCAACCTTATTTGTATTTTTTAATGAATTGCAGGACCACCTGCCGCAAAGATAATTGAACACTTTCTTTTGGTTGTGCAGCATCAATCACTCGCCAGCGTTCTGGTTCCTGTGCTACCAACTCGTAATATCCTTGTTGAACCCGCTTATGGAAAGAGACTTCATAAGCATCCAAGCGGTTCCACTCGTCCTCGCGTTTTTTTCGCAGCAACCCGGCTTCCACGTCCAAGTCCAAGAGTAAGGTAAGGTCCGGTTTAAGATTATCGGTAGCAAAAGCCAGCATGAAACGCAAGGAGGTCAGATCCAATCCATGTCCATAACCCTGGTAAGCCAGGGTTGAATCACCATAGCGGTCGCAGAGCACAATTTTACCATCCTGCAAGGCAGGCTTGATTACTTCCTCGACCAACTGCGCCCGCGAAGCCAAAAAAAGCAAGATTTCAGTGCGTGGCTGCAGCGCCTGATTATCCAGGCTGACCAATACCTGCCGGATTTGGTCACCGATTTCGGTTCCGCCTGGTTCGCGTGTGGTGAGGACAGGGTAGTCTTGCTCACACAGAAAGTCTGCCAAATCCGGGAGCTGGCTGGACTTTCCGCTGCCTTCAGGTCCTTCCAAAGTAATGAACACAGATTAATCCCTGAATATCCGCACAAAACGATTGGGTTCTGTGCCATAAGACTGGGAAACCAGACTGGCTTTTTGAGCCAATTGGTGTTGTTCTCGCCGCACAACAGCAGAGGCAGGCTTCAAATCTACGTACTTTTCACCAGCCAGCACCATTTCGATGGCATCCTCTGTCTGGTCCATGGCTTCGGTATAGTCGCTGGTGAGGTTGTGCGGTGCCGGCACCTGGAACAAATCCGAAAGGAATTGCTCGATCTGCCCAGCCGAATTGGATTTGATCACAAAAATTGGGATACCGCGTTCTTCCGCTTCCACAATCGGCTGCAGTCTTTCCCGAAAGTAGCGCCGCTGGGTAACAAAGGTATCGGCTTCTTCCAGGTTGCGCACCAATCGAGCCGGCACCCCCATGTTTTTAATCACCTGCAGTAACCGATTGCGAGCCACCCCAAAAGCGTACAGGTTCTTGGTGTCTTCCGTGTTCGCAGACGGGATTTTGACAACTTTTTCCTTAAACAACAGGTCCGCATAATGTTGCTGCTGGTTCCGCTCTGTTTGGACATTCCTCTGGAAGGGAGCCCTTTCCATGGCATTACCATGTTTGAGCGATTGTGAAACCGTCGGTGCCACCACAGTAGACGCTTTTTGATATTGAATCTTGCCTTTCTCATCCCAGTAACGTTCCTCTGGCAGTATTGGGTAGCCACGCAACAAGGAATCTACAGCTGAAGCAACGTCCTGATGCACTGCCACCCGCCCGCGGCTTTGAATTTCCACCAAGACTGTGAAAGTAGGCGGTGCTCGGCGTTCCAGCACGGTCTTTTGGGTGCCGCGCCGTCTGGCTTCATCGTCCGAAAGAGTAACGGACTCAATTCCGCCCACCAGATCAGAAAGAGTCGGGTTGAGCAGCAAGTTTTCGAGAGCATTGCCATGGGCAGTACCAATCAACTGCACCCCGCGTTCAGCAATGGTGCGAGCTGCTTGGGCTTCCAATTCTCGCCCAATTTCATCAATGACAATGACTTCGGGGTTGTGGTTTTCCACAGCTTCGATCATAACCTCGTGCTGCAGAGAGGGTTTGGGCACTTGCATGCGCCGTGCAGCGCCGACTGCCGGATGGGGCACATCTCCGTCCCCCCCGATTTCGTTGGACGTATCCACAATGATCACGCGCTTGGTCTCTGCCAGGATACGGGCGGCTTCGCGCAGCATGGTGGTCTTTCCTACGCCCGGCTTACCTAGAATGAGAATGCTCTCACCGGAGTTCACCAAGTCGGCAATAATATCAATGGTCCCATAAACCGCTCTCCCGACACGACAGGTCAGCCCGACGATTTTCCCGCGCCGGTTGCGTATGGCAGAGATGCGGTGAAGCGTACGTTCCATTCCGGCGCGATTGTCCGCGTCAAAATCGCCGATGCGTCCGGTAACATAATCCAGGTCTTCCTGGGCGATGTCACGTTGCAGAAGGGCAATTTCGCCATCTACAAACCGCGCACTTGGCAGCCTGCCCAGGTCCAGGATGACCTCCAGCAGGTTGTCGAAATTATCTTTGGATTGGACGGATTGGGCGATGTCCGTGGGGAAAACATCCAGCATTGCCTCAAGGTCATCGGTAATTCTCTTTTGAGTTGCGGTCATAATTCGGTCTATTTTACTCCTGCCATGGTGCAGCCATAAGCCGTACCAAGGATATGCAATGCCTAATGAGCATTGCATTCATGCCCTGATTTTATCTTATTTTTCAATGAATTTGATTTTTGACCAACGCTTGTACATGAAACACATAAATAATCAATCAAGCTTCTGTAAACTCGTCCTGTTTAGTGGGGCTTATTAATTCATACGATTATGGACAATAATAATTAACCAAAGGATGAAGAAAAACAACAGCCGCTTGATTCCAGTATCAATCTGTTTAGAAGCTGCGCTTGTTGCTGGTTTGAATTGCCGGCACACTGCCATCGTTATGGTAGGTCTCAAAAACCCGGCTCTGCAGCGCCTGGCCAAGCTTTTCCTGGATCACCAAGTAGTGCACCAGCAGGGCTTGTTCCTCTCCAGCCTCCGCCGGCAGCTGCGAGAGCATATCCTCCAGCCAGGGTTGGTAGGAACGGGCACAAATACTGACCGGCCTTTGGAAGGTGGCAGGCAAGTGAGCCAGCAAGTCAAGCAGGATTTGCGGGTCATCCGCCTCTGGCAATAAAAAAGGCTGAACCCAGATTCCGCGTGGTCCGTATTCCAGATCGGCATATCCCAAGAGAGTATTTCTTTCATCGTACAACACCAGCCCGAGCATGGATTGGCGTGTGAGCGGTTCGATGTTCTGAAACAATTTGGGGACAAGGTTACGATGAAGACCCATCATGGCTTTGATATCATTACTGTTCCAGGAATGCCAGGGATATTTTGTGCTGTCCGGGCTGGCAATGGTTCCAGTAAAACAGAAAAGTCTCTGCCGCGCCCAGATATTGAAGTCTGCCCGGCGAAAAGACGGTAAAAAATCCGAATCGACCGGCAGGTCACATAACAGATAGCGTACTTGCCAGGTTCCACTGGCTTGGATTAGATTCTCCAGAATACCCGTTATTGCTTCAGGAGTACACTCCGGTTCAGTCGCCAAAAATGTGAGTTGCCCTGAAGGTTCTCCGCTGAGGTTGACCGCCTGGGCAGAACATATCAAACGTGAGTTTTCCTCCCAGACAGCAGAAACCTGGTTGAAAGCCAAAGTCAGTTGGAAGAACAGATTTCGTAGATTCTGAGGATTCCCACGGGTAACCGACCGGACAGAGTCCAAGCTCTGCACAGGCATAGAAGCCTTAAGTAGAGCTGCGTAATCAGTCAAGGTCAGTTTTCGGGCGCCGATTGAGTCATCTCCAAGAAATACCGGTGGAACCGCAGGTCAGGTGTAAGCTCGGGGTGAAAAGATGTAGCCAGCAGGTGCCCCTGCCGCGCGGCGACAACACGCCCATCCGGCAAACTCAGCAACACTTGGGCTCTGTCAAAAACCGACTTAAATACCGGACCGCGGATGAAAACAGCGTGATAGGGGGGAGCGGATGGGGTTAAAAAGGGAACCTCGAGATCAATCTCGAAACTATCGATTTGGCGACCAAAGGCATTGCGTTCCATGGTAATGTCCATGACCTGGAGCAGGTCCTGTTTGCGCCCGGCATCTTGCGAGAGCAGGATTGCCCCGGCACAAGTACCCCAAACAGCTTTTCGCTGCGCAAAAACCCGCAGGGGCTCCAAGAATCCATACGCCACAATCAACTTGCCAATGGTGGTGGATTCCCCGCCGGGCAGGATCAGACCGTCCAGATCTTCCAGTTGGTCAGGTAGCCGCACTTCAATGGATTCCACACCCAACTGATCCAAACAAAAACGATGCTCACGAAAGTCGCCCTGCAGGGCGAGCACGCCAATTTTCATGAAACAGATTAGCTACAAATTACCAACCGCGACCTGCGATCAGATCCTGGTCAGGAATGCTCGAAATCTGGCGCCCGACCATAGGTTCACCCAGGTTGCGGCTGATCTCAGCCAGCATCTTGGGGTCGTTATAGTGGGTGGTGGCTTTTACAATGGCAGCCGCACGTTTAGCCGGATCACCGGACTTAAAGATACCCGAGCCAACAAAAACTCCGTCCACGCCCAACTGCATCATCAGGGCTGCGTCTGCCGGGGTGGCGATTCCGCCTGCGGCAAAATTAACTACCGGCAGATGCCCCAGTTCCCGTACTTCCAAGCATAATTCGTAAGGGGCGCCAATTTCCTTGGCAAAAGCCATAACTTCTTCATCGGGCAATGATTGCAGTCTGCGGATTTCTCCAAAAACACAACGGGCATGGCGTACGGCTTCCACTACATCGCCTGTTCCGGCTTCGCCCTTGGTACGAATCATGGCAGCACCTTCACCGATGCGGCGCAATGCTTCGCCCAGGTTGCGGCAGCCGCACACAAAAGGTACCTTGAACTCATGCTTGTTAATATGGTGGGCTTCATCTGCCGGTGTAAGAACCTCCGACTCGTCAATATAGTCCACCCCCAGTGCTTCCAGAATTTGGGCTTCCACAAAATGACCAATACGTGCCTTTGCCATGACCGGGATGCTGACCGTTTCCATGATTTGCAAGATCAATTCCGGATCGCTCATGCGTGCCACACCGCCGCTGGCGCGAATATCAGCAGGGACGCGCTCTAAAGCCATCACAGCCACTGCACCGGCATCTTCAGCGATGCGGGCGTGTTCTGGCGTGACCACATCCATGATCACACCCCCTTTTAACATTTGTGCCAAGCCCTTCTTGACAGCAAAACCTGATACTTGCTGCTCCATTCAACCTCCAAACGATATTATTATCTGCTTGGATTTTACCACCACTTGGGTAAATATAGCCTATCCAGCCGAATCCAGCAGGGCAGCCACCAACTCCCGATTGAAAGCGGGGATATCCGCAACCACACGGCCCCAAACCAAGTTGCCGGCACGGAATGCCGGTTCGTCCACCCAGGTGGCACCGGCATTGACCAGATCATCCTTGATGCCCAGGGAGCCGGTTGCTTTTGAGCCGCTGACTATCCCGGCCGAGATCGCCACCAATCCGCCATGGCAGATGATTCCAATAATCTTACCTTGAGCATGCACTTTTGCCACCAGATTCTTCACCAAATCAGATCGGCGCAGTTTATCCGGTGCCCACCCTCCCGGCAGTACCAGCGCAAAAAGATCGTCTGCGTGCAGAGATTCAATCAGGGTATCCGGCTTAATCACCAGTCCGTTTTTCCCCGCCACAGGTCCCAGATTCAGCCCGGCGGTCAGAATAGTTACGCCTTCTTCCTGAAGGCGCATCATTACCGCGTAATATTCCAGATCTTCCACACCCTCAGCGACCAGAAACGCAATTTTCTTTCCTGTCAGTTTCATGATTGTCTTCCTTTCTGTATTCCTTCCCCAAGTGTACCAATTCCCTCCGGGGAATTCCAGAAAAGTGAGAGGGTTTGCACCTCAGGCATCTGCTGGCTTAACGGGTATTGCCGTCATCGTCCAGGTCAATGTACTTTGATTCTTCCAACTGATCTGCGGTTTCGTTCTTTGCTTCAGAGGGCTTTGACCATCCGGGGATTTTGGATTTTTCAATTTCTTCAGCCGTTGCCAGCTGCTCCGCAGAAGCTCTTACGGTCAGGATGAATTTGCCACAAGCCGGGCAGCGTTCCAGCCTGTCTGCCACCAGGTTCATTCCAAAGGCAGAACGCTGGAAGGGATGACCGCATTTTGGACAGACCGCACCCCCATATAGTCCTCCGTATACTCTGGCTTGCCCGTTTGTAGATCCAACTTTCTTGTCAGATTTGAACTGACCCGATGCGGAAATGATAATTGCCAAAGCCGCCACCCCAAGGAGGGGGATAAGAATGTTTTTAGTGTTATTGCTGGCTTCTTCAGCGCTTAAGAAATGATAGGTGAGCGCTTTGGTCGTGAAGGTCTTTCCATCTTTGGTTTCCACCTGCGCGCTCAGGCTGTGCGCCCCGGGTCTGTAATTATCCGTACTGAAACTGAATTGGTAAGGTGCACTTTCAAGGACTGCCAGAGTCTGTTCGTCCATCAAGAATGTCACCCTGACAGCGTTTTCCACATCGCCTTTCAGACTGAGGGTCATATTGCCCTGAATTTCCACCCCATTTCCATAACCGAAGTCCCTCCTGAGGGAAACCTGGTAAGGTTCATCATCTTGAGCTTGAATGGTGTTTACCGAAATCATCAAAAAAATCAAAGTGATAACGAGTACAGATATTCGTTTCTTCATTTTCATTACTTCCAGCGGGTCAGAATGGTTTCCCGGTCAAATACAGTTGCTCCCAGGTAGGTCATCCCGGCAGCCAGTACAGCCACTACAGCAATAGTCCCCAACATCATGGGCAGGTTAACTACCACCAAGCCTGCCATTTGCGCCAGCATAAAGCCCATTAAAGGGACTATGATCACGGAGGAGATCTGCTCTGCTGCACGCGGGTCATTAACCCGGGAAGAAATCAGCAGGGCAAAATTTACCGATATGATTGCCATTAAAGGACCAAGCACCAGGATTGCCAGCAGCCAGGTCGGGCTGGTGATATATGTGCGCACACCTGGGCTGATCTTGAGCACTGCGAGCCCAAGGTTGAATAACCCGAATGCCAGGTAGGTCGCCCCAACCGCGGGCAGCACTGCTGCCAGGCACTTTCCTGCCAGCAGTTCCACTGTGGTGATGGGCGTCGCCAAGAGCGGCTCCAGACTGCGGGTAGTTTTCTCGCCTACAATGCTATAAGCAGCAATTGTGATCGGGATGATGATAGGCATCAGCATGAACAGGATCAGGAACTCATTGACCATATAAACCTGCATGCAATCGTTGCCGCTCAGCCCCTCACAAGCCGATAAAAAGCCCTCCGGAATACCCGCAGAAGCACTGTCAGCTGTTTCTGGCAGGCTGCTGCGGGTCGAACTTAACATCACCAGGGGAAGAGCGGTGAAAATCAAGGGCAGAAGCACAGTGGTAAGGAGAACCATCCTGTTCTTAAAGACCTCCGCCCATTCTTTTTCGATGATAGTGCGAATATGTTTCATATTTACTTTCCTTCTTCATCGGAGTGGAGCAATTCCAGGTAGACTTGCTCCAACGAATGTTTCAACTCGCCTATGAAGCGGATATCAGCGCCCTGCTCTACCAGCAACCGTACTATTTGCGGATTGTCACGTTCAGGATTATCCAGGCTCACCACCAGCTTGCTACCGGCTATCTCTGCTTCGCGGATGCCGGGTAACCCCGCCACCATTCCTGCCCACTGCGGGTTTAAATCTGCCAGGTGAAAAACAACCTTGCGTCCAAACAGCTTCTGGCGCAAAGCTTCCGGGGAATCGACTACCAGCAGCTTTTGTTTAAAGATCGCCACCCGGTCACACAATTTTTCAGCTTCATCCAAGTTGTGGGTGGTCATGAAGATCGTACGTCCGTGTTTTTTCAATTCCTGGATGAAATCGCGTACCATCTTGGCAGCTTCCGGGTCCAACCCGGTGGTGGGCTCATCTAAAAAGAGCACCTTGGGCTCGTGCAGCAGCGCCCGTGCCACTGCCAATTTCTGCCGCATGCCTTTGGAAAAACTGCCTACAGGGTCCGCCCGGCGTTCCCACAACCCTAACATGGTTAGATATTTGCCTACGGTGGCTGGTACGTCCGGCACGTCGTACAGGCTGGCAAAGATGCTCAAATTCTTCTCAGCCGAAAGTCGTTCGTACATTCCGGGTGATTCGGTCAAAATACCGACAGTCCGCCGGATCAGGGTATCATCCTTACCAATCTGCAAGCCATTAATACTGGCTTGCCCGCTGGTCGGACGGATCAGGCTGGTAAGCATGCGTACCGTAGTGGTTTTTCCGGCTCCATTGGGGCCCAGAAAGCCGAACACCTCGCCTTCATTAACCTGGAGGGTGAGGGAATCAACCGCTGTAAAGTCCTCTTTATGCTTTTTTCCGATTTTAAAGACCTTGGAAAGGTTCTGGGTGATAATCATATGATTCCTCTGTCGAATATCGTAGCTTTGACAGGCTGATTATAAAGCAGGTTCAGTAATATGGGCTGAGATAACAGGTAACGGCCCAGATTCGCCTAGGAGAGATGATCATAGTCAACTAAAGTACAGAGTAATGTTAGGGTTTTGTTAAAGAGATTTTACAAATCTAAAAACTCACCAAAACCCAACAATTGGCATCCATCAGGCTATTATAATTAACTAAATGTACAGGCAGATATTCACATATATGCATTTTTTTCATCTCACTTAACCCATTAGAAAGGTAGTCAATGAAATATACTATACGTTTGTGGAGCCTTCTAGTCATCAGTGCACTAACGATCAGCGGGCTGGCTTTGCCATTGCAAAGCGTTGCTGCTGATGGCACCGCTCAAACCCTGCCCTTTTCGCAGAATTGGAGCGACATAAGTTTGATCACATTAGACGATAATTGGAGTGGTGTGCCCGGAATTTCAGGATACCGGGGCGATAACTTAACTTCGGCGATGGGTGCGGATCCACAGTTGATCCTTGCGCCAGATGACACCGGGGTCATCGACGTAGTTGCCAACCAGAGCAATCCTAACACCAATACTACCGGGGGTGTGGCTGAGTTTGACGGCATCAGCGACCCGGTCGTAGCTTTGCAAGGTTCCGGCACAGCCGATGCGCCTTACCTGCTCATCAATTTGGACACTACCAATTTCCAGGAAATTCTGGTGAATTACAATGTTCGCGATATAGACGGGAGTGCGGATAATGTCGTTCAACCAGTAGCGCTTCATTATCGGGTTGGCACCAGCGGTAATTTCACGAATCTGCCCGGCGGTTTTGTCGCTGATGCGACCACTGGTCCAAGCCTGGCAACCCTGGTCACGCCAGTTTCGGTTACCCTGCCCTCGGATGTAAATAATCAGCCCATTGTGCAGTTGCGCATCATGACCGCCAATGCTGTAGGCAACGATGAATGGGTCGGCATTGACGATATTTCGATCACAGGAAATACCTTGGTTGACACTGCTCCAACAGTGGCAAGCACCGTCCCAGCCGACAGCGAGACAGACGTTGCCTTAGATACCAATATCACGGTGAACTTCAGTGAAAATGTGACCACAACGGCTGAAGCATTCGCCTTGTCCTGCGGTGCTGCCGCCCAAACTTTCGCTTTCAGCGGCAGCGGTGCCAGTTACACCCTCGACCCGAAAAGCAACCTGCCGCTCAATACAGACTGTACTCTCACCATTACCGCCAGCCTGGTGACCGATTTGGATGGCACAGCCGATGCGATGGCTGCTGATTTCAGCGCTACCTTTCACACCACCGCCAATATGCCTCCGTCTGTTGTCAGCACCACACCAGAACCGAATGCTACTGGCGTTGTGCCCGATACCAATCTCAGCGTTACTTTCAGCGAGCCCGTAACAGTTGCTTCCAATGCCGTCTCTCTCTCCTGTGCTTATACTGGCGCACACAGTGTGGCGGTTTCTTCGACCGACTACATCACCTACAGTATCGATCCGGATGCTGACTTCTCATTGAGTGAACGCTGCACGGTTACTCTCGAGAGCACGTTGATCGTGGACTCCGCTTCCAGGCCTATGGACGAAGACTATAGTTGGTCTTTCACAACCTACTACGATGCGGAAACAATCCTGCCGATCGGCATTGCACGTTCTGCCGGACCCGGCTGGACCGGCACGTTGCAGGGTAACATTACTGTTGTACCAGGCCTTTTAGGCACGAAAACTTTTGCCATTCAGGACGCCACAGGCGGCATTTACATCTATCCTGGAAGTTATTCGCTGCCCCCGATGGAATTAGGCGATGTCGTACAGGTAAAGGGCACCATCAAAAACTATAATGGCTTGCTGGAGATCGATCCGGTCAACAGTATCACTTGGATCAGTACTGGGACTGTTCCCGCCGCATTGGAAACAGCTACCAATGCAGTCGCCAGCACCCAGGGAAAATTGATTGAAGTGGAGGGTACCATCACTTTGCCCACTACCCCGCCCGTCCCAGGTGCCGCACACTACACCTTTTCCATCAATGACGGATCCGGCCCGGTGAATGTATATGTCTATAAACTGACCAATATTGACATGCGCAGCTTCGAGACAGGCCAGCAAGTGCGCATTACTGGTTTTAGCAGTGCCTATTCCAACAACCCCCAGGTCCAGCCCCGCTACCAGACGGATATTATCGACCTGCGCGCACCAACGGTCCTCAGCACGGTTCCTACTTCCGATGCTACTGGTGTCAGCCCATACAAACCAGTGAGCGTCACCTTCAGCAAGGCAATGGATGCCGGCACTTTAAATTCCACCAACTTCACCATCATCAAAGACGCAGGTGCTGCTGCAGTTGACGGTGCCGTCAGTTATGACGCTGATTCCCACACGGCTGTATTTACGCCCACCGCTCCCCTGGAGGCTGGGACCCTTTACACAGCCACACTGAACACATCCATCCTGGATCGTTACGGCATTCCTCTGGCCGCTGCCTATTCCTGGAGCTTTACCAGCGGGGATTTGGATATAACAGCACCCACCATCGTAAATCGTGCCCCAGCTCCTGACGCAGTTGACATCCCGGCAAGCACAGTAGTAACTGTAACCTTCAGCGAGGAATTGGCCGCCAGCTCACTGAATACCGACCACTTTGTTCTTACCAATTCTTACGGCATCATTCCGGCAACTATCAGTTTTGATCCAGGTACTTATACTGCCACGCTGACGCCGGAAATTAGCTTGCTTTACAGTACCGAGTACACCATGAAGGTCACAGGAAACACCTCCGACTATGCCGGAAACCCATTAGGCACAGATGACGTGTGGACCTTTACCACAGCAGTGGAACCGGAGATGCAAACCTATTTCGGTGATTTGCACAACCATACCAGCTATTCCGACGGATCAGGCACCCCGACCCAGGCGCTGGCAACCGGAGAAGCTGCGGGGTTCGACTTTATGGCAATTACGGATCACTCGTATGCGATTGATGATAGTGAATGGGAAAATACACTTGTAGCAGTGGAAGCAGCAACTGATGCCAATTTTGTAGGTCTGCGCGGATTTGAGTACACTCAGGGAGCAGAAGGGCACATCAACGTTTGGAACTCGACCTACCATGCCACACGCACCAACGTTGCCGGCTGCACCTATTGTGTTTATACTCCCAATCTTGAAGCTGGCGTAACCGTGCAGGGCTTCTATCCCTGGCTGGTTTCAGCTGCGAATACCGCGCTTGATTCAGCCGGCGAGGTGATGCAGTTCAACCACCCAGGCTGGATCAATTTCAACGACTGGTTCTACCATCCCGAAGTTTCTGACATCGCCCGGCTGGAAGAAGTTGGTAATGGCAGCGGCACTTCCTATGTGTTTTCTGAAGAGGAATATATTCGTTCCCTGGATTATGGCTGGAAGCTGGGTGCCACAAACAACGCCGACACTCACAGTGACCAATGGGGTACAAACACCGAGAACCGCACCGGCGTACTGATGCCTGAACTGACTAAATCAGCACTGTTGGAGGCGTTGCGTTTGCGCCGCTCCTTCTCGACTGAGGACGTGAACTTCAGCCTGAGCATGAAAGCCAACGGTGCCTGGATGGGTTCCGAGATTGCCAATACAGGGCAAATACTTTTCGAGATCATTGGTTCTGACGCAGATGGTGAACCAGCCAGTTTGGTGGAACTGATCACCGATCAAGGCAAGGTGATTGCCTCTACGCAGCCCGATCAGTCCAGCTTCACCTGGCAGCCGCAGTTAAGCATAACCACCGGCGTGCATTATTTCTATATAAAAGTTACCCAGGCTGATGGCGATAGAATCGTTTCATCCCCAATCTGGACAGTGGGCAGCGAGGATATCGCCATTACTGATCTCCGCATTCAGCCCACCATTCCAACCATTCACAATGCCTCACTCCTGACTGTCAGGGTCACCAATCGAGTGGCTGAAGCCCGCACGGTCAGTGTCACCATTAAGGTCAACGATGTTCAGCTCGGGGACGCGGTAGTAGTGGACGTTCCTGCAAACAGCGATGGCTATGCCAACTTTGCCTGGCAGCCCACTCTCGTCGGTGATGCTACTATCACTGCTGAAATTCAAGGTGCGCCCGCTGAAGACAACCCAGACGACAACGGTATGACCTTGCAACTGAACGTGACCGACGAACTGCTACCCCTGATCCTGATTGATGCGGGACACGGCAATATCAATGCCAGCGGCGACGACATGCGCTCATTCATTGACGATCTTTCGGCGCACCACTACAATGTTTTGAAGAACCTGGATGCACTGACCGCCGACGACCTGAATCCCGCAGTTGTCAAGCTGCTGATCATCACCGCTCCGCAGAATGCCTACACATCCGAGGAACAAACCGCCATCGCGAACTATGTTGCCGCCGGGGGTAGTTTGTGGCTCGGAGGTCTGGCGGACTACACCGGTTCTGTTCCATGGGCTGCCACCGTAGCAAACCGTGAGAACGCAATCCTTGCCACCATCGAAACCGTCACCGGTCAGGCGATCAACATGCGTATGAACGACGATGAGGTGATTGATGGTAACACTAACAACGGCTATGTCTTTGGGGTCATCTGGCAAGACTTCCCTTCAGCGGATGCTACCGGGATTGGTCTGAATGTTGAGGGTGTCTCCACCTGGAGCCTGAGTTCAATCGTCGATCACAATTTTAATGCGCTGACAGCCGATGATGCTGATGTCCAAATTGTTATGCAAGGCGACCTGGATATGGGCTGCACAGCTGATACTTGGAAAAATCCTTTCCATACCAGCAACACAGATGCGGATTCTGCAGGTGATGCTTATCTCTACAACCCTGGCTGGACATGTAATCTTACAGAACCACCTGCTGATGCCGTTCCGCTGCCTGGCGCAGCCGTGACACAGCTTGCTGACGGCGCAGGGCGCATCATGCTCTATGGCGACAGTAACGATCCCTTTACCATCTTCGCCTATACCGCCGGAGATGGGATGCAGAATGAGCTCTTCAACCTTCAGTCGATCATGTGGCTGCTGGGCGAACCACTGCAAAAATCCACCATCGCCGAAGCCCGTGCGCAGGCAGTGGAAGACCAGCCTGACAACCTTGACCAATTGGTCTGGGTTGAAGGCGAAATTACAGCTGCGTATGGCGAATTCTTCAATGTTCTTTATGTCCAGGACGAAACCGGCGGCATTACCGTACATGCACCTGCCGGCGATATTGACTCCTCAGCTTTCACTCGCGGAACCCACGTAAGGGCGATTGGCACTGTTGGTATCTACAATGGCGATACAGAGATCGAATTCTTTGAAGCAGAAATGGTTCAGGTAATTCCCCCCGATGCTTATGAAGCAACGCCTCTATCTCTCACCACGACACAAGCGGCGCTGGAATTGAACCAAGGCTGGCTGATTACTACAACAGGCAGAGTCAGCAGCAAATCCGGAACAGATACAATCACCATTAATGACGGCAGCGGTCCTGTGCGGGTTTTCCTAGATGGGTACAACGGCACGTTTGCAGATATCCCGGTAAACGCCTTGGTTCGGGTAACCGGCTTAGCGTCAGAAGACGGCGATGGTGCCCGCATCCGCGTCCGTAATCACAATTATCACGCCGGCATTGCCGACGACGTGCTTCTCCTCATTGATAGTGCCCCGGTGGCAGACGACCAAACCCTCAGCACGCCGGAGGACACCCCCCTGCCCGGAACCTTGACCGCCACCGATGCAGACAATGACCCACTCACCTTTGCCCTGGATACCGCCCCAGCGCACGGAGCAGTGGTAGTCAGTGCAGACGGCACCTTCACCTATACCCCGGCTGCCAACTACAACGGTGCTGATAACTTTACCTTCACTGCCAGCGACCCTTATGATGGCAGCGACATTGGATTGGTTTCTATTACGGTCAGTCCGGTCAATGATATTCCCACAGCGCCTGTAATTAGCGATGTGCTCTGGCGTACAAACGCAGTAAACGCCTATACCATTCCGGCTTTCACCGATGTGGATGGTGACACGCTGACCTACACAGCCGCACTCGCTGATGACAGCCCGTTCCCTGAATGGTTGATTTTTGATAGTGATACGCTCACCCTCAGCGGTACAGCAGCCAGTGAGGATATTGGCGAGTATTTCATCAAGGTCTCTGCAGATGATGGCAACGGCGACATTGCCCAGTCAACCTTTAAGCTAACAATAATCGAAAACATGGTTCAGATCTTCCTGCCGATTATTGCCCGCTGAACCGACTATACGCATTTCAATCCAGCAGGGCGGGATTGCTACCCCCTGCTGTATTCATTACCCGCCAATCCTATACAAAGGTGGTGTAGAAAACGAGTATTTTTATACCAAACGAGTAATAATCCCCTAAACGACCGAATTGATAAATTCTTGGAACAAATTGGATTTACAGGCGGGACAACCTCACGATTGTGCCAATCACCAGGCCGCTCAACGCCCCACAAGTAGAGCAAAACCACTGGGAGTGTCGAGCGCGGGTCTTGCCATGAGTTTTCATTTTGTCCAGTCCATCACCAGACAAAAAATCTTCACTTTGTTCAGAATAACGCTCCCCCCATCCGCGCCGGTCTGTTAGTTAAGCTGGCGAATTATTTTCCGTCAACTTAAAACTTTTGCGGTGGATAGCACATGCCCCCAAAGCCTGGATCGCCTGGCGGTGAACCTTGGTGCCATAACCCTTGTTTCCAGCAAATCCATAGCCTGGATAGCGCTCCTCCTGCTCCCGCATAAAGGCATCCCGCTCAGTTTTAGCCAGAATGGATGCACAGGCAATCGACAAACTGCGCTGATCCCCTTTCACCAAAGCAATCTGCCCCAGTCCGACCTCGGGCAAGGTAAAATAATCCAAGAGCAAATACTCCGCTGGCACTCCAAGCCCCGCCAGCGCCCGCATGAATGCCAATCGGCTGGCTTTGGCAATGCCAACCTGGTCAATTTCAGCTGCCTCGCTCCATCCCAGCCCCCAAGCCAGTGCTGCCTGACGAATCACCACTGCCAGGTGTTCTCTTGTCCGCGGGTTGAGTTGCTTGGAATCTCGCACCCCGTTCAATTTTTCCACTAATAAGGGCTCATCTGCGGGTAGGATCACCGCGCCAGCGCACACCGGTCCAGCCAGTGCTCCGCGCCCGGCTTCATCCAACCCGGCAATCTTTTTATTTCCTCCCTGCCAAAGTGCACTTTCAACCTCAAGGGTCGGTGCCGGGGGAATCAGGGCAGGGTCATACCTGGCTGGCACGATAGCGCCCCCGTTTGGTGTTGTGCCGGATGTACCACAGGTCCTCTGCCATCCGGATCGAATCCTGCAGAACCTTCACACGGCTACCCGGGTTGTAAACCCAAGTGATGGGCACTTCGGCGATCCGGTAGCCGAGTTCACGGGCAATCACCAGCACTTCCACATCAAAGCTCCACCCTGTGAGTGTCTGCAGGGTAAAAACCCGTTCTGCTGCCTGCGCCCGAAAGCACTTGAAACCGCATTGAGTATCCTGCAAACCGGGCAGAGCCACCCACTTAACCATGGTGTTAAACGCCCGCCCCACCAGATGCCGATTTAATGGTTCCCCGATACGTTTTGAGCCTGGCAGTTCCCGTGAACCGATCACCACCTCTGCTCCTTCTTGGCATGCTTTCAGGAACCTGCCTAATTCCCCGATTGGCATGGAGAGGTCTGCATCAGCCATGAAGCGATATTCCCCTCTGGCAGCCAGCATGCCCTGCTGAACGGCATACCCCTTGCCGCTTTGCGCCAGGCTCAGCAGCCTGAGCCATGGTATATGTTCCTGCCATTCCTGCACCACCGCAGCGGTTTCATCCGTACTGCCGTTTTCTACTACCAGAACTTCCGCCTGGAAAGGCTGGTTTTGCAGGTACTCTTGAATGGCATTAAGCGTCGTGGGTAAACGTTCGGCTTCGTTATGCGCAGGAATAATGATGGAAAGAAAAAGTGTGTCCACTTTCCGGACCTATGTACTTTCGAGACTGTAGAACAAGTTAAAAAAACAGGTCGGGGTGGGCGGACTCGAACCGCCGACCTCTGCGTCCCAAACGCAGCGCGCTAGCCGACTGCGCTACACCCCGGCGGGAAAGAAGTATAATCCGAACAATGTTATATCGTCAAGCAAACAGCGCCATTTCCCGCGTAATCTGTTGTGATTATTTCCTTTGTCCTGGCTGTTGGGGCTGTTTTCAGCCTGCCAGCCACCAACGTCAATCGCTCCGCACACAATCGCTCAAAAGTTTGTTTGCATACAAACTTCCCTGACAGGGCACCCCTCACATTCCAAGCTACCATAGACCCACCACTCCAACGAGAAACCTAGCCGCTTTGGCAATTCGCTGCATAGAGTAAATCTTCTCTGGACATGCACACACGAGCACTTTCGAAAGCATCTTCGGGTAGTTACTGCCCTTCCCTCCTTTGTGCTCTTTTTCAATCACTGGTAAATCCATCTTTCCCCGCCGAGCGGCAGTTTTTGGGGTTGTTCCAGTTCGTTTTGTATACCACTTCCTTTCACCCCCTTATGCGATTAGTTTTTCTTTATTTGAAAAGAGGCCAACCTGTTGGGATAGCCTCTTCTCATTTTTCAATCAATCAACCCATGTCTTGGCGTAGAAACCTCTATCCTTGCCAACAATGTAGGCTGTATTCTCGATTTCAAATGTGTCTGTCAGGCGGATATCCTCAGAGGAAGCCCCAACCATCATAGTCATCTCTCCGGCTTCAACAACCCATTTCATATCTACGTCAAGGAATGCAAACTGGTCAGCACGCATGGAGAAATGAACAGTCTTCGTTTCGCCAGCCTTAATTTCCACGCGTCTGAAGCCTGCTAATTCCCGGCCTGGTCTGAGCATACTCGCCAGCTCATCCCTGACATAAATCTGGACAACTTCTTCGCCATCTCGGTCACTGGTATTCTTGACATCAACGGACAAATTGATGGTTCCGTCAGCTTTTACCCGCTTATCGAGCCGCAAGTTTGAGTACTCAAAACTTGAATAGCTCTTGCCTTCACCAAAGTAAAAGAGCGGGTACTTGGAGCCTTCAACATACCTATTCAGAGCCATCGCCTTTACTGCTCGGTAGCTATTACCATAGCGATGCATGGCATAGATGGGAACCTGACCCGCATTTCTCGCGGCAGTAATTGGCAAACGCCCGGCAGGGTTATAGTCGCCAAACAGTACATCCGCCAAAGCCTCTCCGCCCGTATCGCCAGGAAACCAGTTTTCGATAATGGCGGGATAATTCTCAGCAATAAATTCACTGGAAAGCGGTTTTGCATCCATATGCACAAGCACTGCAGGGGTACCTGTTTCGTAAATAGCCTTGGCAAGTTCTTCCTGAACGCCTGTCAGACCGATGTCATTGCAGTCAATGCCCTCACCGGTGGTACAGTAGCTTCCCCATCCGTACTTCCCTCCGACGGTGAGAATAACTACGTCCGCTGATTTTGCCGCCGCAATAGCTGCGTCAAAACCCTTTTGGTTGGTACCAGCAATGTCACAACCTTTTTCATAAACAATTTCAGCATTGGGACACTTAGCCTTGACAGATGCAAGGATGGTCGGGGTTTTGTCTCCGAACATCATTTTTATTGCCTTTGTAACCGCTGGATCTTCCTCACGGACGTCGCTTCCTTCAAAGAACGGTGCCGTAGGTCCAGCAGCTCCGCCCATATTCATATCGGATACACCAGCCATCTCAACCATCACTCCGCCCAGAGCCATTTCCATGGAGGCCACATAGGTATAGCACCCGAACAAAAGTCGGAGTGAGTCTGCATGCGGACCTATCACAGCAATCTTCCTGGTATCCTTGCTCAGAGGCAAAATTCCATCATTCTTCAACAAGACGATGGATTCCCGGGCAGCCTTAAGGCTGTGCGCCCGGGTTTTCGGTACATCATAAGCTTGGGGAATCAATTCTCTGCGGGCAAGCGGATTCTCAAACAAACCAAGCTTAATCTTGGTGGTCAACACCCGGCGAACGGCACTGTCGATATAAGCTACATCCAACTTTCCTTCATTCACCGCATCAGCTAGAGTCTGAGCATAACCGTAGGGCATTGGCAGTTCCACATCAAGCCCGGCTTTTATGGCCTCTACCCCGCCGGTAGCAGAATTCTCGCTGACTTTCAAATCTACAGTGCGGTTGATTGACATATAGTCAGAGACGACCATGCCTGTAAAACCCATCTCTTCGCGGAGTAGATCATTCAGGATATGCTTGGAGGTGATGACCATCTCACCATCAATGGTTCCATACGAGTTCATGATGGACGCCAAGCCTCCCTCGGTAATAGCAGCTTGGAAGGGTTTTGCAAAGACCTCACGCAGTTCTCTCGGAGGAATCGGATTAGAAGCCATATTTAGACCGCCGTCCGCGAACCCATATCCCAGGAAATGCTTGGCTGTAGCTACAGCACCATTCTTGAGATCCTTGCCCTGAAGACCCTTGGTAAAGGCAACGCTCATTGCTGCACAAAGGGTTGGATCCTCACCATAAGTTTCGCCGACTCTGCCCCATCGCGGGTCACGTGCCACGTCCATTACGGGGGAGAGTGCTTGCCGAACACCGACAGACAACATTTGTTCCCGAATGATTTCGGTCATCCTTTCAACAGTCACTGGATTCCAGGTGGCGCCAAGACCGATAGCGGATGGGAATATGGTCGCCCCAGCGGCGTTCATGCCGGTTAGGGACTCACAGTGCAACAGCACCGGAATGCCCAGGTCATTCTTGGCTGTGATGACGGCCTGAGCCTTGTCAGCAAAATCAGCGTTGCTTTCTACTGATGGCGTTCCGCCGAATCCGGTGATCTCACCAATCCCGTCTGGAAAATTGGCAAGGTTGGCTTCGACATCGCCCATGACCATGGAACATTGCAATTGGGCAATTTTTTGCTCCAGGGTCATCTTCGATATCAAATCCTCCACGCGTTCTGCAATGGGTTTATTTTTATCTAGATATGTTTGCATAGTAAATCTCCTTTTTTGAATATCAGCACAATAAAAAACCATTCTACAAAGCAAAGGTTCCAGCCAACAAGTCCTTGTTTGCTGAACTGTTGCCAATGTATATCTCATAATCCATGTGCTCCAGTTCCCAGTCTGCAGTCGTGGGGTTGTACCACTTAAGCTTTTCAATCGGGCAGTTTATAGACACATCTTTGGACTCATCAGGTAAAAGTTCCACACGGGCAAAGCCGCGCAGGAGTTTCACCGGTCGATCAACACTGGAATGTTTAAAGCCGATATAAAGTTGAACTACTTCGGTGCCTTTTTGGCTGCCTATATTTTTCACAGAGCACTTTGCTGTAACAGAATCTGTTGTTGTGGAAAATTCCGCGGCATCGATTTCGAAGTTGGTATAGGATAAGCCAAATCCATATGGAAGCAAAGCTTCAGTGCCTTCCTTTTCGAGCCTGGCATAGCCGTGGTAGTAGTCGTAAAACTGGTTGGTCGTATCCCAATTAACTGAGGGCAGGTCACTCTCTTTATATGGCAAGACAAACGGAAGCTTGCCACTGGGATTGACATCGCCGAAGAGTATCCTGGCGATTGCCGTCCCACCTTCCTGACCCGGATAATACGCCATTACAATGGAGCTGACGCTGTCTTTCCAATTGGTCAGCATAATCATATTTCCGCCGATCAAAACAACTGCGGAATTGGTATTTTCCGGACCGACAGCCTGTATCAGCGCGATTTCATCCTGATGAAGACCGAGCGACCCCTTGCGGTCGCCGCCCATTGTTCCAGTATAGTTGCTATCTTCATTGGCAGAAATATATTCGCCCTCGTCATCATGGTCATAACCTACGACAAAAATAACCACATCTGCTTTTCGGGCAGTGGCTTTTGCCATTTCAATATCACTTCCATCGCAGTAAGTGATCTCCGCTCCGTGGAGCAGGTTGGTAATACCTTGAAGAGGCGTCACGACATAGGCAGGAAAAACTTGGCTGGAGCCGTGATCCCCGATGTTCTCTTTATCAGCCAACTTACCAATAACGGCAATCTTCCGCGTCTTCTTGTCGAATGGAAGGACATTGCCCTTGTTCTGAAGCAATGTGATGCCTTTTAGTGCTGATTCCAGTGCCAGGGCAATATGCTCCTGGCAGCCAATGACCTCTTCCCCATAGGTTTTCTGATAAGCATTTTCGAATGACAAAATTGTGCGGACGATTCTCAGCGCGGATTCATCGATCCGTTCTTCTGGGACAAGCCCATCCCGCACAGCCTTGACAAGTTTGTCGCCAAAGAACATGGTCCAGCACATTTCCATGTCCTGCCCGCCATTGGCTGCCTGAACCGTATCCTTAACTCCCCAGATAAAGTCACTCATGACGAAACCATCAAAATCCCATTCTTCCTTGAGAACTTTACGCAGGAGATAGTCACTATGTCCGCACTGTGTACCTTTATACAGGTTGTAGGAGCTCATAATGCTGGCAGCACCGGCATCCACGCAATCCTTGAAATGTGGAAGGAAAACTTCTCGTTCCGTACGGCGGTCGCAATCTACGCTGCACTTAAAGCGGCTGATTTCCATCGAATTGAAGGCATAGTGCTTGACACAAGCCATAACTGCTTCACTCTGGACGCCGCGCACAAGTGATGCCGCCATCTGACCGATTGCGAAACTCTCCTCACCATAGGTTTCTTGGCTTCGTCCCCATCCGGGGTTGTACGGAAGGTTTATGCAAACGCCGGCGAATAGATTTCCACCATATGCCCGTACTTCCCTGCCAATGGCATGACCGATTTTTTCTTCCAGGTCCGTGTCAAAAGAGGCGCCCCGCAGCATCGAGACCGGAAAACAGGTGCTCCTGCCGGTACCACACACAACCCCTCTCGGACCGTCACAGAACAACATCGCCGATAAATTATGTCTGTCGCTCCCACCCGCCCCATATGGGGCCACGTTGTAATGGAGGCTGTCGTCCACTCCACTCATACCAGCTTTCAGATCTTCCATCGTCATCCATCCGCTCATGAGATGGACTTTTTCTTCCAAGGTCATATCTTGAACAATTTCTTTGGCTTTCTTGGTAAACGAAAGCCGGTATTCTTTATTGCATTTCATGATCACTGCCTCCACATCTAACACTGCTTTTGAGGTTAAAACCATTCTTTTAGGCTCTGATACGCCGATCGATATTTCGGATAAAGCTGGTCATAGAATTTCACGTTTGCTTCAATTGGCTTAATAGTTTTGACTACTGTAATCATTTTCTGACAACCTGCGTCTACGGACAGGTAAAGTCCTGCTCCGACAGCCGCCAGGATCGCAGCACCCAAACCT
The DNA here is from genome assembly GCA_049301715.1 of Anaerolineaceae bacterium. Classification (GTDB taxonomy): domain Bacteria; phylum Chloroflexota; class Anaerolineae; order Anaerolineales; family Anaerolineaceae; genus Mesolinea. The sequence goes on along the minus strand of JBAQLH010000053.1, from coordinate 83,922 downwards.
CCACCTTGATTGGTATTTATTTCCTCTATCTCAGTTTTGAAAGTATCTGCCAGAATCTGTTTCCAAAGATCGCTTCTGGCACCTCCGCCAATCACCCGAACATGCTGGATGGGAATGTTCAAGTCTTTGAGAATTTCAAGAGAATCCCTTAGTCCGAACGCCACACCTTCGAGCACCGCCCGGGTCAAATTTCCTCTCCGGGTATTCATATCCATGCCCAAGAAACACCCTTTCGCGTCCGGATCAGGATAGGGAGTTCTTTCTCCCAGCAGGTAGGGCAAAAAAATCACGCCGCCGCTTGTCTCTGCAGCGTCCGCCTCCTCCAGGAGGGTGTCAAAATCCGCTCCTGCTTGGGCTTCATCAACCCACCATTTCAGGCAGCTTGCAGCTGAAAGCATCACGCCCATGGTATGGTATTTGCCATTGGCATGGCAGAAGGCATGCAACCTGCATTCTGGATCGACCACAAAATTCTCATGAGCCACGAAAACAACACCTGATGTTCCCAGGGTGACCGATACAATGCCTTCTTCCACGGTGCCCGTCCCGACCGCACCTGCCGCCTGGTCACCGGCCCCACCAACGACCAAAACTTCTCCAGTTAATCCCAGGAGCGCCTTCACCTCTTCACTGACTTTCCCTGTGACTTCATATGATTCGTAAACGATTGGCAGCTGGCTCTCATCCACCCCCAGGTAATCACACACTGGTTTGGACCATTGTCTATTCCTGACATCAAACATCAATGTACCCGATGCGTCCGATACGTCAGTGGCATAATCGCCCGTGAGCTTATAGCGTAAGTAATCTTTTGGGAGCAGGATGTGCTTGATTTTAGCAAACAGCTCGGGTTGATTCTTTTTAATCCACAGCACTTTGGGCGCAGTAAAACCAGTCAAGGCTTTGTTACCAGTGTACTCACGCAACAAATCTGACCCAAAAGCTCTGGTAATATCCCCACATTCCTCTTCCGTCCTCTGATCACACCATAAAATAGCCGGAAACAACACCTCATTATGCTCATCCAATGCGACCAATCCGTGCATTTGCCCGCTGAATCCAATCGCCGCGACGCTGCCGGAAGGGATCTGATACTTCTCGATCAAATTCCTGATCGCAGTTGCTGTCTGTTCCCACCAGTCATTTGGATCCTGTTCTGCCCATTTTTCCTGGGGATAATAGACCGGATACTCCCTAGAGGTATCTCCCACTATTTCATGGTCGCTATTGATGGCAAGAACTTTTACAGAGGATGTGCCTAAATCTATTCCCAGATAATACATAAGAACCGTCCTGACTCAGGCCTTATAGATATATTGGTTAACGATATCTTCCAGCATTTCTTGGCGCCCAGAGTGGTTGACGATCTGATCGTGTTCCAAAGCATATTCTGCCAGCTCGTCAAAGTTAGTGGCGTTTTCCACAATCTTCCTGCCAATGCCGTCATTGTATGAAGCGTAGCGCTGGTCAACAAAGCTTTCCAATGCCCTATCGTTCAAAAGCCTGTCTGCCACCAGCAATCCTTTTGCCATGGTGTCCATGCCTACAATGTAGGCGATGAACAAATCAGAAGGCTCAAATGAGCCTCTTCTGACTTTTGCATCAAAGTTCAAACCACCGGGTGCAATACCGCCCTGTTTCAGGACTTCATACATGCACAGAGTGGCATCATAAATATTGGTCGGAAATTGATCGGTATCCCAGCCTAATAGCATATCGCCCTGGTTGGCATCGATGCTGCCGAGCACGCCATTGATCCTGCTCACATTAAGTTCGTGTTGGAAGGTGTGCCCCGCCAGTGTGGCATGATTGGCTTCGATGTTCAACTTGAAATCTTGGATCAGGTCATATTTCCGCAAAAAACCGAGTACCGTCGCGGCATCGAAGTCATATTGGTGCTTGGTGGGTTCCTTGGGTTTAGGTTCAATTAAGAGCTGCCCGGTGAAGCTGATTTTATTGGCATAATCTTTCGCCATTCTCAGGAATTTGGCATAATTATCCAGTTCGAGCGCCATGTTGGTGTTGAGCAAGGTCTCATAACCTTCGCGTCCGCCCCAAAACACATAGTTCTCACCGCCAAACCTTTTGGTAATTTCCAAAGCCTTTTTTACCTGGGCTGCCGCAAATGCGAATACATCGGCATTTGGAGAGGTGGCAGCACCGTGCATAAATCTGGGATGACCGAACGCGTTGGTCGTCCCCCAAAGGCACTTTATCCCGGTTTCCTTCATTTTGATTTCAATCAGATCAACGATCACATCCAGGTTTTTGAGCTTCTCTTTCAGAGAATTGCCTTCCGGTGCGAGGTCAATGTCGTGAAAGCAGAAGTACTCAATGCCCAGCTTGCTCATCAATTCAAAAGCAGCGTCCACCCGGGCTTCGCTCAATTCCATGCCCTCCAAGTCATTGTAGGCGCGTTCCATGGTAGCCTGACCAAATGGATCAACGCCTCCAGCCGTCATGGTGTGCCAATAGCTCATGGCGAAACGCAAATGGTCCTTCATTTTCTTCCCAGCCACCACTCTATTGGCATCATAATATTTGTAAGCCAGCAAATTCGTGGAACCCGGTCCTTCATAGGTTATTTGATTGATGCTTTTGAAATATTCCACCACTTAGAATCTCCTTATCAATTTTCTCAAAATAAAACTGCCGGCAAAGTAATCTGCGCGGGCAGCTTTATGCTCTATGTTTAGTGAATTAAACTCATCTTTTTCTGATATTTTTCATTGGCGATTTGGGCATTCTGTTTATTTAATTTCGCTTGTTCAAAGGCTCCTTGATTCGCTGATACAGCCAGGAGAACAAATAGCATTAGCCCAGTCGCAATATCGCGTATGGTCGCGGAAAGACCCATCGCGACGAAACCATTTGTGATCATTTTCATCGTAAACGTACCCACCAACACACCAAAAGTGAGATTGCAGAATCTGGTGAGGAACATTGCCAGGAACACTCCCATAAAAGCGTCCATCATGATCGACATTGAGCCAAGTGCTCCGACGTTTCTGACCTCTCCCGCGGCAGAGCCATACAAGACCGCTGCCACTCCCAGAAATGCTCCGCTGATAACAAAGCAGGCAAACTTGATCCGATCCGAGTCAAGCCCAACTTTATTGGCTATATCCTGATTATTTCCAAGCGCACGTAAATTATGTCCAAAAGCTGTATTGTTATAGATGAGATAGAATGCGACCATCACAACCACAAGGATGACATAGTTATAAGGAGGAGTCGCCAGATATGTGAACTTACCTGGAATAGTGACCCCTCCTTCGAAAAATATTCTAGGGAAGGATTCAAATATCAACGTCAGCCCGATCGTAAGAACAATCGAAGGGATCCTCATCGTATTGTAGAGAAATCCGGTGATAACTGAAAGAATCAAGGCAACAGCGATTGTGAAGAAAATCAATCCTACAATGCCCGTATCAGTAAGTTTCATCAGATTTCCACCAATAATTGTTGAGCACAAAACCACAGCTCCCGCAGAAAAGTTCATATTGCCTACTGTGAAGGTCAACATCAAGCCCCAGCAAATAATTGCGGGAGTGATGGACTGCTTCAGCGTAGTCAGGAGTGTCCTGGTATTTAGGAAACGTCCTTTAGTCAGTACCGTAAAAATCAACAGGACCGCCGCGGGTAAGATCAATGTTTCCAAGGTACGAACGATGAACTTCTTTACTGTTTGGCTTTTCACTAGATCACCTTCAAAGGTTTCATTTCAAGAAATAGATTATTTGAACAGGTTAGCATGCCTGGTTTGAATATCCTCAATAGAATAAGCCTCTGCCATTTCCTGAAAATACGCAAAATCAGCATCCGGATTGAACTTGTGAATCATTTGGGCGACTTCTTCCACAGTGTATACCGGAATTTCGCCGTCAACATATTTGACATAGGTGTTAAATTCTTCGGTATTATTCAATTCAAGGAAGGGACGGTATAGGGTAACGGTGGTGTCGGGAATAATTCTGGTTCCATCAGCAATGTAATTGTACAGAACAGCAAAACCAACCATCGTGGTGCCGTATTGGCCACCAGCGATCCAGGCAAGGTCGCCATTTTCGAAGTATTCACCAGTGCTCTCTTGAATATCGATGGTCGCATATTTCACCTTACCGGTTAAGCCTTCTGTGCGCATAACCTGGTAAACGCCTTCATATCCACCGGTGGCAAACAGTCCATCCATCTCCGGGAAAGAAGCTGCGAATGATGTTACTGCTTCTGCAAAAAGACCCATGCTGTAATCATCTGCGAGAAGCTTGGCATCACTCTTGGAGTTGATAAAGTCAATGGCTGCCTGTGCGCGGTCATCATGTGTTTTTGAAAGACCTTTGGTGATACCGGCAATGGCAAAGTTTCTGGCTCCAGCTTCATACAATGCTTCAACTGCTTTGTAACCAACTTCATAGTCATTTTCACAAACTGCACCAAGATAATTATCAAAAGCGGCCATCTCTTTCGCCACTTCTGGTGTGGTTGGCTCTGACTGGATCATGACTACAGGAACGTTCCCTGCTTTTTTGGCGGCATCCAGAACGGCGGGGCTTGCTCCCACCATGATGATTCCATCAATACCAGTTTGAAGGGAACTTTCAATAACGGTAACAGTATCTGCGCTAAATCCGGTCTCAAGATATACAAACTCGATATTAAAGGGCTCCGCCAGGTACTCCATCGCATTTTTCATCTGGGATCCAAGCTTGTCTGTAAAACTGGCATAAACCAGGGCAATCTTGTACCTTGGCAAATCAGCAGGCAGGCTGCCCTCGCTAACAACAGTCTCCTGGCTTTCAGTTGTTTCGGCTGCAGCCTCAGTTGCTTCAGTCGGGGTTTCGATTTCTTCGGCTGTTGGCTGAGCACCACTGCTGCATGCCACGAGACCAAACACTACGATCAGGGTTAATGCAATTGTTAATAGTTTCTTCATCTTAAACCTCTCTCTTTTTTATTCTTTTCACTATGTTTATTGGTCGATCATGTTACACAAGTTGTATATATATGTTTGCCTCCACACTTCAGTAAAGATTCTTATGATTCTTCTCTTCTTTCAGGAAACAAGTTTTCCTTTGCTGCGGTCATATGAAAGACCGACAATAACCAAGAAAAGCACACCTTTTAATCCATTCACCAGATTCGGATCCAGCCCCCAAATGATCAAGCCATTGGTCAGAAGCGTAATCGTAATGGCGCCAATGATTGTGGATCGAATTCGGGCGGTATCACCGCCTGTCATAGGAAACCCACCCAGGACAATGGCTATCATGGTATTGAACTCCATCCCATTCCCAGACTGGGCGTTTACAGTACTCGATCTAAACATCATAAATACAGACGCAATCCCGACACATACGCCAAGAAATATATAGGCAAGAAATTTGATATTGTCAGTTCTTACACCGGCCTGTGCAGCAGTCAAGCTGTTGCCGCCGATAGCCTTCTCGTATTTTCCGATCCGGGTATATTCAAACAAATAAACCCCGATGGCAATAACAATAACTGCAACGACTGCCTTGACTGAGGCATTGTTAATAAATTTGTACTCATTGAACGGCACGATTATTTCAGAACTTGAGACTACCGTTGCGAGGATACCCATACAGATCGTGCGCATGCACAGTGAGGCAATAAATATGGGAACCTTGAAAAGGATGGATGCTCCTCCGACAATCGCACTGCAAGCCACACCGGTCAGAATACAAGCCAGGATTGAAACCCACAGCGGTGCGCTTGTCTTGGTGATAAGCAATGCTCCAACAAGCTGCGCTACACCGGACGCAGCTCCTAAGGAGAAATCCATACCGCCGTGCGCGTAAACAAAAGCAGCTCCAACAGCGATGATGGTGATAGCAAAGGCTTGATTGATCAGGTTTTCGATATTGGAAGGACTGATGATTTTTCCATCAGTGATACCCAAGAAAAATAAAAAGATAAATATGAGCCCGGCAAACGGAAGTACTTTGGCTATTTTTTCTTTTCTTTTAGCTTGCTGGTCCAATCTATCCTGAACTGCCTGTTCACTTTCGGAGTCGTTTACAGCTGTATTTTCCATTTGACCCACCACCTAAATCATATATTGAATGACATCTTTTTCTTCGATGTCCTTGCTGCGTGTGAATTCTTGTGAAATTTCACCATTTTTGAATATCAACATCCTGTCGCTCATCCCAATCAATTCAAGGAGCTCCTCGGAAATCATAATGATCGCTTTACCTGATTTTTTAAGATCGTCAATCAGTCTGTACATATCTGCTTTGACACCAACGTCAATACCGCGGGTTGGGCAATCAAGGATCAAAATATCGCAGTCCTTGGCAATCCATTTGGAAAAGACCACTTTCTGTTTGTTTCCGCCAGAGAGCTCTTTACAAAGCTGTTTTTCATCCCGGCATTTGATACTCATCTTCTGGATATTCTCTTTGGATAACCTTTCTTCTGCGGAGGGAGGAATAAAGCCAGCTATCGTGGAAAGATTTTCCAGTGAGGGGAGCGTCATATTGCTTTTGATGGATGCATCAATAACAATGGCTTCCTTATCTCTGTCTTTGGATACATAGCCTATATCATTTTTTACAGCTTTGTAGGTGTTATCAATGCGGATATTCTTCTGGGTAAGCTCCACATATCCGGTAATGGGTTTTTCTATTCCATAAAGGACTCTCCCCAGCTCATGCATGCCACTGTTGGAAAGACCTCCGAACCCAAGGATCTCGCCTCTGTGCAATTCCAGGTCAATGTTCTCAAAGTATGGGCTTAGGGTTACCTGATGGGCTCTGAGGACGACATCATCGGTAAGCCTTCCATCATAGTCACCCCTAAAGTAACTTCCTTCAAGGTCCCTTCCTACCATAAGCTTGCGCATCAGGTCAACCGTCATTTGATCTTTGCTCAGCGTATCAATAATCACGCCGTCGCGGAGAACAGTGATGGTATTGCACACCTCTATCAATTCATCGAGATCATGTGAAATGAATAGAACCGCTTTGTTTTCATCATGCATTCTCTTGATCAGGTTGTAAATGATCGTGCGTCCTTTTTGGGCGAGAGCCGTTGTGGTTTCGTCGATGATTAGAAGGTTGGGATGGTCTACCATGGCTCTGGCAACCTCAACAATTTTTCGGTCTTCAAAGTTGTATTGGTCGATCATCAGTTCAGCCTTAATGTCGCCAGCTCCGATCTCATCAAGCACAGTCTGGGCGGCGCTATTGATTTTTTTCCAATCAAGCAACCCCCATTTGGTGAATTGACCCAATCTGCCCGCAAAAATATTCGAGGCAACCGTAATTCCGGGGATGGTTCCCATTTCCTGGATGACCATGCTGATCCCCTGCTGTTGGGCATCAACCATATCGCGAGGTCTGTAGGGTTTTCCCAATAGGGAGAACTCTCCAGTATCTGCTGGTTGGGCACCCGCTATGATGGACGAAAGGGTTGACTTTCCGGATCCATTCTCACCAATCAGACCGCGAATCTCTCCTCTGCTTACCTCAAGGTCAACATTGACAAGCGCTCTGGTCGGACCAAAGGCTTTATATATCCCTTTTGCTTGAATAACCACTTCATCATTCATGCATCAACCCTTTTCTGTATCGAATATATATTTGTTACACTTATTTATCCATCTCTGACCGGCATTAACAAATTCATTTCGCTGGACGTTCTCTACTAAGGCCATAAAAATGGAATTTTTCCGGTTTTTTTTATTCACATCAAATATTCTGACATGAGCCAAGTAATTTTCTCTGAAATTCAAAATTTCAGAATGCTCAATACAATTGGTTATAAACAAGTATCTGACGAAGAAAAGTCAAATTAATTCAGGTGAGAATTGCTTTTGTTTACTTATGCAACATATTGTATGTAATAAATTTGTAATTGTCAAGGGGATTCTGCGAGTTATTTGAAGGGATAATTTCTCGGATACAAACTCAAGAATTGTTGATTGCGGATGAAGCGAAGAGCTTCTGGTTTGAAGGAGACCAAGCAAAAGTATCAGAAGTTGCCACGACAGTTCCTTGCTTCAGCCTCTCCCACGATATACGAGCAATTTAGCCCCGATAAAAGCCAAACCTCTCGTTAAATAATAGATTGATATAAATAATTTAAGCAAATACCGTGTCAATTGAGCTGATATACTAAAAGAGAACGACTTCAACCAATTAATCAAATTTCCTATGCTCAGGTGTTTTTTCCATTGGAGATATAAGGTAGTTTATGTTTCACAGACTGGAGTTTAATGGTATATTTATTCACAACAATGTGGAATAATAAAGTGTTATGTACTATTTAGTTGCCTTAGTTTGCATAATTATAGTTTATCTGTACACATCATACATAAAGGAGACTCGGTGCTGTTAGGCGCAGATCAAACAATGGCCCGCCGTTATAATCGGGCTCAAGTATTAAACCGATTACGTATTCAAGGTTCTGCTTCACGTGCCGATCTGGCGAAACAAACCGGACTCACGCGAAGTACCATCTCAAGAATTGTCGATGAGCTCAGCCAGGAGAAGCTGGTGCATGAAATCGCTGAAGCCCAGAATAAAAGAGGTCGCCCCGGAACCTTGCTTGCATTAAACCCATCAGGCGGCTCTGCAATCGGCATTGAGATCGGCGTGCATTTTATCTCCATCATGCTTACAGATTTCATCTCCACCCCAATCTGGCAGGAACGCCTTGAAATAGACGACCTGACCGATTGGGAAAGGTATCTCTCTGGAGCTGAAATGTTGATCAACCAGGCCATCTCGATTGCGGAGCAAAACCAACTTCCTTTAAAGGGCATTGGGGTGGCTGTATGGGGGATGGTTAACCAATTTACCCACCTGATCCATTTTGCTCCCAACTTGAAGTGGCGCGATGTCCCTCTCGAGACAAAATGGAGACAACTGTATCAGGTTCCTGTGTTTGTCGAAAATGACGCCAACGCATCCGCCCTGGGAGAATATTACTTTGGATCCGGTAAAGACATTGATGACTTCATCTATATTAGTGTGGATATAGGTGTAGGCTCTGGCATCATCTCGAAAGGACGCCTGTATCGCGGAGCAACCGGCTATGCAGGAGAAATAGGTCACGTCACCATAGACCCAAATGGCGATCTTTGCAGTTGCGGCAAAAGAGGCTGCCTGGAAACCAAAGTCGGCCGCAATGTGATCGTCGAAAATTATAAGAATCTTGCCCATGTCGAAAACATCACATTGGAACAAATCATTCAACGAGGTCAGGCTGGCGACCCATTAGCAAAAAAAATATTTGAAGATACCGGTGAGATCATTGGATCGGGTATTGGATTTGCTGTAAATCTGCTGAATCCAAAAGCCATAATTATAGGTTGGTCCCTTAATCAGGCATTCAATTTAGTCATCCCCGGTATTCGCCGCTCCATGACCAAATCCTGTTTACCTGACTTATGCCAGGATTTGATCATTACCTCATCCATGAATGGCTTGGATGACGCTCTCTTCGGCTGCATTGCGTTGGTTCTAGATGAAATCATCCGGGAATCTATTTAATAAAGCGGCTCAGATAGAGAGTGTGGGTTTCGCCCAAATTGAAATCATTTAGCCCCTCAAGGTAAAAACGAGTCAAGCTTATTGCAAAGAGAGTTGTTGAAGTAATCTATCTTCGAAAGGGCATCACAGTCAAAACGAGACTGTGGATCAAACCAATCAATGAGTGAATTTCAAGGTCTTTCCACATCGATTATCGATAACGGCATTTTGAAACTGGAATACCTGAGCAACGCGGGACCCCGCATCGTCCGGCTTTCTGCTTTCGGAAAAGAAAATCTATTTGCTGATGTTCCTTCCCATCTAAGCACCCGTTTTGGTACCTACTCATTTAGAGGAGGACACCGCCTGTGGCACTCTCCTGAAGCCATACCCCGAACGTATATACCAGATGACGATAGCATCATTGTAGAAGAATTGCCAGATGGTGTAAGGTTGTGCGGCTCAACTGAAAATGGCACTGGGATTTCAAAAACCATGGAAGTTCATATGCTGCAAAATCAGCCAGTGGTGCAGGTAAGCCACATAATCAGGAATGACAACCTTTGGGAAATTGAACTTGCTCCCTGGGCCGTGACCATGTTCCAGTTGGGTGGGATTGCCATTCTTCCCCAACCCAAGGGTAAGGTGGCCGAAGACAAATTGTGGCCTAATCGAAATCTTGCCCTATGGTCCTACACACAAATAAATGATCCTCGTTTGACTCTTCGGGATGATTTTATTCTCATCAGAGGAAATCCCGGCCTTCCTCCTCTAAAAATTGGTTATTTCAACCCGGAGGGAGCGATTGCTTATTGGTTGGGTGGCGTTTTATTTCGTAAAACCTTTGATACTTTTGTTGGATCAAGCTACCCTGATTTGGGTTGTAACACTGAGGCCTATTGTAACGACCAATTTTTGGAAGTGGAGAGCCTGGGACCATTATCCAAACTCAAGCCAGGTGAGTCAGCAAAGTTCGATGAAAAATGGGAGCTGTTTCCAGGTCTCGATGTCCCCTTTCTTTCAGAGGAAATTGTTGCTGAGCTTAGCTTGGCACCTAACCAGAAATAATATCGGATGACTAAGTTTAGCATTCGGGAAGAATAGTTACAGATGATTAACGGTTTATGTGACTGCCGCCGACAAGATGATTGCTTCCCATGTATGTAAGCCAATCGCTAAACTTCCAGAAGTTGACTCCCGCTGGCTTTTCGGGGTGTGGGTTTGATGCTCTCCGACCTGGTGGATAAGCAGCGAAAAGTACCTGGTGCTCTAGCCTCATCTTGATCTTTATATGCCCCACCCTATGCATGCTCAGCGACAGCAGTTCTCTGCTTCCCTGGCTACAGCTTGGCAATTGTTGATCCCTCGCCCCGGTCCCGATCGGCGAGGCTTTCAGTGTGATCAGCCACTTTGACCGCAAGAAGAGAGAGTAGGACCAAACTCTTTAACTGAAAATTGGCGCCCAGTAGAGCTCTAGTTTTTGTCAATCACCCCTGAAGTCCATACAATCGCATGAGTTACGCCTGCCAGCCTTCCCGATGCTGACAGTAGGTATTTTGAATGGTTTCCGGTAGCACCCATGTTTTACTAATTAGAGAAATAGAATTAGCATTCCCACTCTAGCGTAGTACACCGTGCATATGCAGGTGTTCCACAATGCCGGTACCGGAGGCTGACCTGAGACCACTGTCAACGTTGAACCCCTGCGGATGATATGTTCGGAAATAAGCATAGCATCCAGCGCTTCCAGTTCCTCGTTCAGTCTTAGAGAGATGGCGGATAGCGTCTATCCCCTGGAGGATACCAAACTGCTCGGAGTAGGAGGGGATGGCAATGCCTGGGTCAAAAAGAGGTCAACCGGGTCAAACTCACCCAGTCGCAGCAAATCTATCAGCTAGTTTTAGGATCATTACCTATGATTACGAGTGGCGAACAGTCAGAACCTTGGGTACAATTATTCAAGAAAATGGTGAACTATGAACTCTCTCTCACTGCCCCTTTCTAATTCCATGGACATTTGTAACCGTATCGTGCTATGTCCCGAATAATCTGTTTGATTATTTCTTTTGCCCTGGTTGTTGGGGCTATTTCAGCCTGCCAGCCTGAAAGCACGCCAACCGTAATCTCCCCTACCATCAGCGCAACCCGGTCAGCCACTGCAACACCGTCACCCCCTACCAGAACAGCCACGCAAGCTACCCCCTGTCCAACAGAAGCCACAACCGCCAATACCCCTGTAGCCAGCGCCACAGAATCTGGCTGCCAGGAGGAGACCGGAGAAATTGCTTCGGGTTCATTCGAAAGTACCATCCTTGGCAAGGAATTTCATTACCGGATTTACTTCCCGCCCTGTTATTCCGCCCAACCGGATCAGCCTTACCCGGTTTTGTACCTTCTGCACGGTTTGGGGTCCGATGAGACCCAGTGGGAGAGTCTGGGGGTAGCGGATGAGATGGACCGTCTGGTTTCCTCTGGTGCCGCCCAGCCCATGCTGATCGTAATGCCTCGCGACCCAGAAAACAAGAGCTACCCTCTCTCGGACTACCCGGAAATCTTCATTACTGAGTTGATTCCCTACATTGACTCGCATTACCCCACCCAGACTGAACGAACTGGGCGCATGATCGGCGGAATTTCCCGCGGAGCTTCCTGGGCGCTGCGCCTGGGAGTCAGTCAGGCAGGCATGTTCAGCAAAATTGGCTTGCACAGCTTGCCGCTGGAACCAAGTGAAAGCGATGACTGGGCGGAAGAGCTGGCTGCCATGGCACCATCAGAACGTCCGGCCCTCTTTATGGATTCCGGACACCGCGATAGAGATATCGATTCAACCCGCTCCTTTGAATGGGCGCTGACCATCGCCGGTGTGCCCCATACCTGGTATCTCTTTAATGGCTATCATAATGAAGCCTACTGGCAGGAACACCTGCCCATTTACCTGGAGTGGTACACCCAGGGAAAGTAAACCATGCCTACCTGTCTGCCGATTCTCTCGATCGCTTCCTGATCCTGGCAGAGGATGTATAATCCCAGTCATATTTATGCTACAGAGCAAATCTCTCAAGACATTAACATTTTTGGCAATCCTTTGTGCCATAAGCCTGTTGTTAGCTGCCTGTGATACCATCCAAACTCCGCCGCTTCAGGGAAAAACGCTTACCAAGACGGACGAAATCTCAACGCGCCTCACCCCCACCCCAGCCCTCTCCAGCCCGACAGCCGCAGCTCCCAACCCAAGCCCAACCCCTCAGATCCCAACGGCTACAACTGCCACCTGTGAGGATGCTACCGGGAAAATCGTCTCTGACCAGCTTGAAAGTGCTCAGGCAGAGGAGGAACTGCCCTTCCTGGTGTACCTGCCGCCCTGCTATGGGCAGAATCCAGCCCAGCGCTACCCTGTGATCTATTTGCTGCATGGTCTCTATGCCGATGAAACATTGTTTTCAGACCTGGGTCTTTTATCCGCCGCAGATCATCTGGAAAATTCCGGCGAAAGCAGTCCCTTTTTAGTGGTTATGCCAAGAATCCCTGACATTTCAAATTACCCCGACAGCACCAACGCCCGCTTCATGGTGGAAGAACTGCTGCCCTATGTAGATGCACATTATCAGACCCGGGCAGAGCGCTTCTCCCGCGCTATCGGGGGAGTATCAAGAGGAGCCACCTGGGCTTTACGCATCGGGTTGAGCGAATGGCAGTATTTCGGAAAGATCGGTTTGCACAGCCTCGCCATGGATTATAGCGAGGTAAAAAGCTGGGTGAATGTACTGGCTGAACTGGAGCAGGAAGACCGCCCCGAACTTTTTATGGATGTCGGCAATCTTGACGAGGATCAGGATTCAGCCCAATCGCTGGATTTCGAGCTGAACAATGCTGGACTGCCACATTCCTACCACCTCTTCATCGGCGCCCATAACGAGGATTACTGGCGTAATCACCTGCCCACCTACCTGGAATGGTACACTCAAGACTGGTGAAAAGAGGCTCTTTTACCAGGCAAAACCCATACACAATAAATGATCCACCTGCTAAATTCCTTAAATAATGAAGTAAAATTAAAAGATAGGTATTACTGATCCTGGCAGCCTGATAGATAACACTTTATTTCAACTCGACACGATCAAGAAAGGAAACCTCCTATGTATCAAAAACTAATCCTCATCGGCAACCTGGGCAGAGACCCGGAGATGCGCTATACCGCTGATGGCAAACCTGTCACATCCTTCAGTGTAGCCACCAGCCGAAAATTCCGTGATAGAGACGAAACTACCTGGTTCCGCATCTCAGTTTGGGGAAACCAAGCCGAAGCCTGCAACCAGTATCTGCACAAGGGTTCCAAAGTGTTGGTGGAAGGACGCATCACCCCTGATCCCAATTCTGGTGGACCAAAGGTTTATCAAAAGAAGGATGGCACCTGGGCTGGCAGTTTTGATGTTTATGCGGATATGGTCCGCTTTCTCACCGCCAAAAGTGAGGATACCAGCTCGAATGAAACTTCAGTGGAAGATGACGAAATTCCCTTCTAGGGATGAATTATGAAAGAATCTAAACCCTTAAGCCTCCATCTGCCGGCAGATTTGGAGCCACAATTTGTTAATTTTGTGCGCGTCGCCCATACTGCGGGAGAGTTTGTGCTTGATTTTTCCACCATCCTGCCCGGGATCGAGGAACCCAATGTGGAAGCACGCATCATCGTCTCCCCGTTGGGAGCCAAACTGCTGGAGCAGGCACTCAGTGGAAATATTCAACGTTTTGAGTCTACTTTTGGCGAGATCCGAGTGCCATTAAGCCACAGCCTGGCAGATGATCTGTTTAGCTCCCCGGGTAGCACTCCCCCGGAGGGTGTGTGAGATGACCGAACTTGACCAGATCTGTGATGAAATTCGGCAGGATTTCGACCGCAAGACAGCCAGACGTGATGCCGCGCTGGCACAAGCCCGCCAACTGACTCGGCATGCCTCGCTTGCCATCCGCGCCATTCATCGCGAAGATGAACCCGAAGCCAGGGCGGAGCTTGCCAGTGCCCAAGCGCTGGCACAGGCGCTACGCGATGGCTTGCAGAAAGACCCAGACCTATATTTTGCCGGCTACACCCAAGATGCCATCAAGGAATATGTGGAAGCCCAAATGACCGTGGCGCTTATTACTGACCACCCTCTGCCAACCCCAGATGACCTTGGCGCGGAATACCCTGCCTACCTGGCTGGTATGAGCGAGACCTTGGGTGAACTGCGTCGGCGCTGCCTGGATTTGCTGCGCCCGGGTTACTCGGCTGAGGTGGAACGGCTGCTTGGCTGGATGGACGACATCTTCACCCAACTGGTCACCATGGATTATCCGGACGCCATTACCGAGGGTCTGCGCCGCCGCACCGACCTGGCACGCGGAATCATCGAACGTACCCGTGCGGATATTACCCTCAGCTTCCGGCAGAGTGAGTTGGAAGACGCCCTGACGCGGCTCTCACAACAGCTCAACGGTCAATCAGATTGATGCGCACGCTGCGCGCTTCAGAACTGGGCAGTTTTATCTACTGTCGGCGTGCCTGGTGGTATCAGCGCCAGGGGCTGTCCTCAGAAAACCAATCGGAACTAAACTCCGGAAGTCAGTTTCATCAAACACATGCCCGCGAGGTCAAACTCGCAGGCATGTTTAAATATCTGGCCCTGTTTTTTCTGATCCTGGCAGTTGCCTTGGTCCTAGTACAGTTTTTCGGATGAAAATCTTGTTAGTTGCCTTACTCCTGCTGGCTCTGGCGGCACTTTTTTACCTGTTGTCCCAGTCAAAAAGCCAACAAAGCGGGCTTCCAAAGGGAAAAGTGGTCTATGCCGATAACGATCAATGGCAGGCCGTGCCTTCGCCTTTATATGACCCCCAGTTAAAGCTGACCGGCAAGCCTGATTATGTGGTGGCACTGCGGGATGGCACTCAGGTGCCAGTTGAGATTAAAAGCGGAATCGCACCCAGAGAGCCGTATGAATCCCATCTGATGCAATTAGCAGCATACTGTTGGCTGGTCGGGCGTAACACTGGCTCCCGACCGCCCTACGGGCTGTTACATTACAAAGATAAAACGTATCAGGTGGAATACACCAAAGAACTGGAAACTAAGTTGGTGGAATTAATAGATGAAATCCGCCAAGCCGAAAGCTGCCCCGATGGACCTGGACGCTCCCACCAAGAGGCAATCAGGTGCCGGAGATGCGGGTATCGCAATAGCTGTGACGAGAGCTTGTATACGGTATTAGTCCCGTTGGTCTGATCGCACCGGTATCCCAGTCTTCGGGAGATAAGAACTGCTTCATGCGCTCCCCTCAATGACCTTGTGATCCACATTTCACGTGTTCGTACCTGTCCTCTCAGCATGTGCAACCTTCCCGGCGGAGTATGTAGTGTCTCTTTTCTTGTCATCCAGAGCCGAGGAGCTTAAGCATAATAACAAGACAGAGTTCTTCAAGTCGTGCAGGTCACGCCCTGCACAACCTCCCCATTGGGACCGAAAGTCTCCATTATTCCTATTTTTACAATTTAGGAACTTGGTTTTACGCGATATCTCAAGACGGTTTTCACCTTGGCAGGGTCAGTTCTTCTGGGATCGTTTAGATAAATCTCACGGTGAGTCTTAGCAGATCTTTCATATCCATTCTGACTGCAAAAATCGTGCATCTTTTCAAAACTATCCTGCTCATCATCATACCTGCCAATATGAAGCATTTGGCAGCATAAACCTTCTTCGATCTGCTCTAACACCATTTTGTCCAGGCTTTTGTTTGGTTTTTTCTGCTGGGTCTCCTGCAAAAAGCGGGTAAACAATTCTGTAGTTAAGAAACCCGGCTGATGGATCATGACGCGGTAGCGATAGTTGCTTTTATCAGTCAGGGGTTTGGATTTATCATACAAATCCCACTCGCCTTCCAGCGGAAACACTCTATATTTATAATATCCTGGCGGTACGTTTTTGCTCTTATAAGACATCTTCACCGCGTAACTGAAGCTATACAAAGCTGAAGTCACGCCGCCAAATTCTTCGCCATTAGGGTCGCCTTTTCCTTCAATTACCACAAAACTCAGCCGGGGGACTTGGATAATGGCTGGTACGGCTTTGAGGGTGTACAGCTCCTCATAAAACTTTTGATCAACACTCTGGTCCACCATCTGATTTACTCCTGCAGTTTTAATATTGGGGGGCTGTTCGAATGATGATGTGGCAATATCACCACATCGTATGAATAATAGTATACCTGAGTTACCCAAATGCGTACCTCCCACTTGCCTTCCCTCGATTAAAAGTAAATATGCAGCAGTTTTTAAGATGAACAAACCTTGATCTATCCAAAATACATTTTTTCACAGCCTCACAAGCTTGTTCCTTGGATACCATGATTCGGCTAATTTCAAGGGTTCTTTAACAACTTGAAGTTATCTACAAACTTACATAATCCCGCCCATACCCCTCTCCGCAGATTTTTAGCTCTCGTCAAGCTGGTGCTTCGCCAGAGAGGGGAAACGGACGTGAACACAGAGGGATATGCGCACCAAGGTTACCAGCACAAATGCAAAGACAAAGAAGGGGAACGGGTAAAAAAAGATACCTGCGCCAGGCAGGTATCTTTATCTAAATTGAAAAACTAATCTGCAATCTACCGCATCATCCGATTACTCTGGCAATCAATCCGGTAATGATCCCTAAGATCGAGAAGTCCTGTCCGCCGTAGACCAGCATCCAGTTGTTGATCGTGTTTCCAAAGAAATAGGAGCCAAAACCAACCAGGAAGACCATAATGACGCCGGAAACGGCTGCGCCGACCACAGCACCGCGAACGCCACCGGTGGCGTTGCCGATAATGGCAGCAGTACCAATCTCAAAGAAGCAGGTAAAAGTCAATGGAATAATCACCGTTGGGAACTGACCGGCCGTGAGAAGGATGGTAATGGTTGAGGTCACCATGGCAACCAAGAAACCAAGAATCAGGGCGTTGGGTGCATAGTTGAAGATGACAGGGCAATCCAATGCAGGAATGGCACCGGGAACGACCTTGTCGGCAATACCTTTGAAGGCAGGCACGATCTCAGAAATGAGCATGCGAACACCCAACAGCATGACGGTCACACCAACACCAAAGTAAATGGATTTGGTGAAAATATAGGTAAATGCACCCGTGGAACCGCCTGCGTAGCCCCAGACTTCACCAGGGACAAAACCGTTTGCCTGTAAGATAAAAGTCATTACGATATAGGTCAGGGCAATAACAATTGAACCTGTAATGGAGACTTCGCGCAAGAAGTTAAGGCTCTTGGGGAACTTAATGTCTTCAGTGGATTGTTCTTTATTGCCAATCAATCTGCCCAGATGACCCGAGATGAGAGACAAAGTTGTGGTTGGGTGCCCAATCGTAAAACTATCGTCACCGGTTACTTCTTTAACAAACGGACGCATCAGATTGGGAGCAATAATCATATAGAGGGCTGACATTACAGTGGCTAATGCCACCAGTTTGAAACCAGACAGACCGGCATCCACGCCAGCGGCGATGCAGACATAAGGGAACCAGTAAAGCATATGACCGGTCAGGAAGACCGACTTCCACTTGGTAAACCGGGCAACAAGCAGATTGAGGGCAAATGCAACCACCATGACGATACCAATTTGGGTTCCATACTGGGACATATCAATATCAGGTGTACCATTGGCAGAAGGCATCAGGGTGTTAAAGGCTGTTGCCAAACCGTTGATTGATTTACCAGTAATGATTCCAGTTCCTTCGGAAAGGACAAAGAAACCAATAGCTGTCATCATGGTTCCACGAACTATTTCACTAAAACTCTTCTTTTGAAGAATCAAGCCAATCAGCGCGATAACCGCCAAGAAAATGGCACCCTGGCCAAAAATTTCGTTAACAATAAAATCCAACACTTTCATCCTTACTCTCCTTTATCCTTGTTTATTTTGAAATTCATTGATAAACTGCATTGTTTTCGCGGCGACTTCCTCTTTGTTCATAAAATTTACTATTGGAACAACTGGAACTTTTGAGCGCTCTTCAATCCGGCTATACAATTCTTCAGAGATAAAAATTACATCGCAGGGTTGAGACAAACACGTTCCAACATCACCACAAAACACTCTTGCCTTGATATTGTTTTCCTTCAGCACCTCCTCGATTTTCATTCTTAAGAACAGCGACGAACCGCAACCAAAACCACATACGGTTTGTATACTGATTTCATCCATTATTTCTCCTTTTGCGATGTGAAACCATCACAATGATTAAAGATGATAAGTAAAGATTAGGCTTGAGAGGTTATCTCAAGAATTTCTTCAGCGGTCTTGGCGTTCTTTAACTTGCCAATCGTATCTTCCTCCATAAGCATGGCAGCTATGTTGGCCAAAGACTCAAGATGAGATTTGCCATCGGTGGAACAAAGCGCCATTATCACATAAACCGGATCGTTGGGTGAGCCAAATTGAACAGGTTCAGCAAGCGTTATCAGGGCAATATCGTCTTTCAGAACAGCATCGGAAGGAGCAGCGTGCGCCAGGGCAAAGTTCGGTAAAATCACAATATAAGGGCCAAACTCGTTGATTGCATTTATCATAGCTTCGGTGTAATCTGATTTAATACTTCCAGCAGATTCGAGCAGACCACCAACGACACGGATCGCCTCTTTCCAATCTCCCGCCTTAACATTAACTGCAATTTTGTCTTTTGAAAACATAATCGTGTCCAGTAATCTGAGTTACGTAAATATATACCACATGTTATATTTTTACACAATAGTTTTTTACTTCTAATAATGAATTCAGTACTTTCATAAGGTGGAAGAAGGATCAAATACCACCCCAAGCGGTTGCAAAACAGGGAAAAACGCTGTTCCGCTCAATAATGATGTAAATTTTTTCTGATTGGATTCTACAATATAAAACAACTGGTATAATCGTATTGGTATAATTGACGACAAAGTTACATTTCATTCTTACGCAAAGTAACAGGTTAAGCGAGAAACCGAAAAATGAATAAAACTGCCCAAGTAAAAGAAATACTTACAGACCTAGTGCGTGCACCTGGCGCTAAACACGGGGATTGCCTACCTTCGGAGAGAGAATTGGGCGAGCGTTTCAGTGTCAGTCGAATCACCATCCGCAAAGCCCTATCCGAGCTGGAAAGTGAAGGGCTGATCTACCGAATCCAGGGCAAAGGAGCTTTTATTTGTAATAATAAAATCCCACAAGCCCTGACCCATCTGTCCAGCTATTCAGAAGATATGCGCCAGCGCAATCTGATCCCGGGTTCGACTATTCTTTCCATGGACTCGATCATTGCAAACAGTTATATCAGCAGCAAGTTGCAAATCAAACCTAATGAGCCTGTTTTTTTGCTCCGCAGGCTGCGTCTGGCAAACGGAGAACCAACAGCCATTGAGAATTGTTACATGCGCCATGAGATCGGATCAGTCATATCAGAGACCATTGCCAATGGTGTCTCACTGTATGAACTCTTCAGAACCAAGTGCGGGCTCACGCTTAAAAGTGCCATCCAAACCATTGAGGTAGGTTCCTTACATGGCTGGGAGAACAAACTTTTGGGAAAAGACTGCCCGAACAGTATCATGTTTATCAAACGCCAGACGTTTGATGGCAGCGGTGCAGTGGTGGAGTATGTTGAATCCAAATACCGCAGTGATCGGTATATCTTCCACATAGAACTGATCGCTTAACTCACATTACGGGAGAGCTAATGAAATTTGCGAAGGACTACTATCACAACACAGTGGATCTGCTTCAGACAATTTCGACTGAAGAGGAAGATTTGATCGAAAAAGCAGGAACCGCCCTGGCAGAGGTGTTTCGCAGGGATGGACTTCTTTACGTGTTTGGATGCGGGCACTCCCATATGATCCAGGAAGAATTGTTCTTTCGGGCTGGCGGCTTGGCTCCCATCAGCCCGATTTTCGAAACCAGTACCATGCTGCACGAAGGAGCAGTCAAAAGCAGCCAGATAGAGCGGATGAGCGGTTATGCCCAGCATGTTTTGAACCGATACCCGCTTTCCCCGGCTGATGCGCTGCTAATCTCATCCACTTCAGGGATCAATTCCTTTCCAATAGAGATGGCACAGGCCGCTAAAATGGCTGGCGCCATAGTTATCGGCATTTCCTCTCTCAATTATATCCAATCATCCTCCCGTCAGAAAGACGGTTTGCACCTCCCGGATGTCTGTGACATTGTGATTGACAATCATGTTCCCGTGGGTGATGCCAGCGTCCAGATCAACCCGGATGGGACCCGATCGGGTCCCCTTTCAACATTAGCTTCTATTTTCATTGCCAACCAATTAGTGCTGACAGCCTGTGAGAAGTTGATTGAATGGGGAATTGAACCGCCGGTTTATAAGAGTGGAAACTGCCCTGACGGAGATCAATACAATGCTGACCTGATAGCGCGCTACAAACTCCGGATCAGGCATTTATAACTCAGACCTTCTCCATTTTTCTTCTTCAATTTCATAAGCAGGATGATCCAATTGATCCTGCTCAAAAGCGTTTCAAAAGGTTTTTCCACTTCGCTCAATAGACGTATTCAGCAACTATTTTCATAAAAATCCAACCTAAACAAGTTCGACTTGTCAAGGCAAGTAGAAATGCCCTACCCGTCTGCACAAAAACAGGCTGGGTTGAGCAGATAATTTAATCCATATCATCCTTTCCTCTTCCCAGCGAAACCCAATAAAGCAGTCTGTCATGCTGAACGCAGTGAAGCATCTTGCCTTGGTTGGCAATTTTGTTTCACAATAGGAAAGACCCTTCGTTCCTCAGGGTGACAACCAACCAAGGCAGTGGGTTGAGGGATTCTTCGATTTCAATTGAACAAAATCTGGTCACTTTTCTTTCCACATAACAAGTTTGACAACAACAAGTTCGACTTGTAAAAAGAATAGCTATGTTTTATACTGAGGATGGGGAGGCCGCAAACCGATTTGTAGAAATGGAGAGAAATGAAAAAGTATCTCGTTTTTGTATTGGCGTTTGTACTTGCAGTCGTTTCGTTCAGTCCCGTAGCAGCCCAGGATCCCGAGCCGCATAATGGTTCCCTTGACCCAAACTACCAATTGCCGGACAAGGCTGATCCTGAATATCAGAAAAAGTTGTTCCAGAATCAACTTTCTTCAATTCTCACCCCCCGTATTCATAAAAGCCCTCAATGTTGGCGCGATTGATGAATTCAAAGAGCCAGAAGATTGGGCTTACGTCAACTATTGTGGACCCGCATCGACGCAGGTCGCCCTTCGTGCAAGAACGACCAATATCCCAACTTTAGACCAAATTGGACAATGCGAATTGATAGATCCATCCTGGGGCGTTTACATGTCAAATGTGACGCCTTGTTTAAACAGCTACCTCAACACCTCTTTCTACTGGACGGATGTTGCCTCAAGCCCGGATGTCCTTTGGAATTGGGTAAAAAGCGATGTCGACCAGGGGTATGCCGTGCTCACCGGGGTCTACACTCCACCCATGGAGGGGTGGAACGGCCATGAAACGTATCACATCATTACCCTTTACGGCTATGATTATAGCTACCAAACCACAACCGAAAAAATGGTCAACTACGTCGACACCGCCTCTGAGGTCGCCGGCTATACAGGCACTTACCTCAATAAAGTCGAGTTGTCTGATCTGTGGTCATTCGTTTCACCCAATAATGTTCAAGCATGGTGATCCTTAGCTTCCTGACCCTTCGCGTTTAACACCAAGCACCCTCCCCAAATCACAAAGAAAGGGCACAGTTCAATGAAAAACCTAATGAAAATGCCAGCGATTGTCTCTGTATTATTCATTTTGTCAGCGTGCGCGGCAACGACGCCTGTTTTACAGCAAACCGGGCTGGCGCAGCCTGGAGAACAAGTTGAGACGGAGCTGCTAATCCTGCAAACCAAAACGCCCCCTTTACCAACAGCAACAAAGACCGAACCCCCCGAGATCACCCAGCCAGTACCAAGCTTGGCGCAGACCCCATTGCCGCCCGCAAGAGGTGTCCCTCAAAGAAAAACATACGCTTTCGATGCTGACAAAATTCAAAAATACTGCGTCGAGTTTCCCCAAGAAAGAATCTACTACCCGTTTTATGCAAACGACAAATTCTATTTTCAGGGTAATGTACAGGGAGCGCTCTATAGCTACTCGCCTGTTGACCAAACGTTGAACGTGTTTGCTGAACCGGACTTCGACCCGGGGTTTATTTTTGGCATGTTTTCGTATGAATACCCCTGGTTTATTTATGCTGAGATAGATAATCCGGGGGGGACAGGGGCTTGGAAGCTGCACGCGATCAACCTACAAGAAGATGTTAATACAGTCATAGCAGACAGCTCCACTTATCACTCAATACCACTTCACACTTATACGGCTCTTAAAGAAGGAAAGGTTTATCTGTCGACGACCACATTCGCCTCTCTTGAAAGCTATCGCTCACAAATTCATTCGATTGACCTCGCTACCGGAGAAGTTCGCTTGGTCTTGGAAGATTCTGATAAAGAAACGTTCTATTCATTCGTTGAGGTTTCAAATGACCTCATGGTGATTGAAAATGACCCTCCCACGCGCGCAGGTCTGCCGAAATTGCATCTGACGCTGTATAATCTGAACAAACGAACCTGGCAGACGCTCCCGCAAAAAATTCCCGCAAGTTGCCCAAGCATCGAATACCCCTATGTTGCCTGGAAGAATAACTACCGTTTTGACAAGTCAGATTCGATTACCATCTATAATTTGGAAGACAACTCCTCTCACTGGATAAAACTCATTGGGAATAGCCCACAGGATCCCTATTTATCGGGTCCTTATGTACTCTGGGAGGTTTCCCTTGGTCAGGGTGGCTCGAAAAATTCAGTAATTATTTATGCGATTGAACAAAATACCTATTACGCCGTTCAAAATAGTATGAATAAAACTGCTGTGACTGACTCTAATATCATGGATGATTCGCTGGTGTGGAGTTTCTACTCGAATGCTTCAGCATTTGATTATTCAAGTTGGGTTTGCAGAATGCCGTTGGACGAGATTTTATCGAAAGCGACGGAGGGTATTGATTTCGAGGAATTCGAGCCCAAGATGAGCGAATTCGAGTAGATTTCAGGTTAAACCTATATAGGTTCTTTAGCTTAGAGGCAGCTCCGTTTAATGGGCTGCCCTCTTTATTCACTACCCCCGCACAACCCCACTCCATCAGCCTGTTGACATCCCTGCTTCTCTCGATTATCCTTTAATGGCGTCCGGGCGGGACCGGCGCGGCGGAGCCCTGCGAACCCCGTCAGGTCCGAGAGGAAGCAGCGGTAAGAAGGTTGCTTCGGGTGTTGCTGACAAACCTGCCCGTACGCATTTTAAAATATGATGATGATCGACCAATCCAACCCCACCCCACCCGTCTGCTCTTACGAAGGCTCCAATTACCAGCAAACCTTCTGGGAGCAAGGCGAACGGCAATATGAAGACACCGTTGAAGCCATCGCTCTCAGGCGTCTGCTCACCCAACCGGGTCATTTGCTCTTGGAGCTGGGTGCCGGCGCAGGTCGGAACACCCCCCGTTACAGTATGGTTGAGCGCATTGTCCTCTTGGATTACTCCCGCACACAGCTTTTGCAGGCCCGCCAGCGCCTGGGTGAGAGCCCCCGCTATATTTACGTTTCCGCGGATATCTACAAGCTGCCCTTTGTCTCCGGTCTCTTTGACGGAGCTACTATGATCCGCACCCTGCATCATATGGCCCAGCCGGACCTGGCACTCCAAAGTGTGCGGCGGGTATTGTCTGAGAATGCTGTCTTCATCTTGGAATTTGCCAACAAACGCAACCTCAAGTCAATCCTGCGCTATCTAACAGGCAAACAGGATTGGAATCCTTATGATCCCCAGCCAGTGGAGTTTGCTGCGCTGAATTTCGACTTCCACCCAAAAACCATGCGCAGGCTGCTGAAGGAATCAGGCTTTACGATCGAGAAGCAGCTCAGTGTTTCCCACTTCAGGGTGGGCTGGTTCAAACGCCATCTGCCGCTTAAGTTCCTGGTGGGTTTGGATTCCGCCCTGCAGTGGACAGGCTCTTTCGCCCAGTTTTCCCCCAGCGTCTTTTCGCTTGCCAAGGCGGCTGGTGTTTCTCCTGCTGTTGCGCCGGGCAGTTTCTTTGCCTGCCCGATTTGCCAGCAGCCGCTGCCAGAAACCTCCCGCGCACAGGTCTGCCCCGGTTGCGGGCGTGAATGGAGCTACCAGGATGGCATCTACGAGTTTCGTATCCAGCCTGAAGTTTGAGCCCACCAAAAGGCTCACCCCCTCCATAGACTCCTTGCCTTACCGAGCCTGGGCAGGCTGTTCTTGGTTCATGACTCCCCCCCGCTCGTACGGTTTCACCTAAAGCTGCCATGATGCTTTCAGCCCCCAAGCACAATATGCTGGCTGGTATCCCAGCTCTATTCCCTACACCCCCACCGCTTAAAACCCGCCCGAAACAACTTCCATCGCCGCCAGGAATGCCACCTTACTTTTTTTAAAACTGACCCAGCTTCGCAGCTCCGCCGGTTTATACAGGGAACTTTTAGTTTTCGCCCGCATCCTGGTACGCCAGTAAAACAGGGAGCGGCTGGGCGCAGAAGGACCCCTACCGTTGAATCTGGCTGGCAGGCAGGCTTTTGGCTGAAAGGGGGATTACGAAAGGAAAATCAATGCAGGGAACACAGAATGTGACTGCCAATGAGAACCCCGACTTTGCTTTCCAAATCGCAAGGATAAATTAATCCGGGTCTTTCAGCGCAAGCGAGCCAAGGGTTAGTGCGTCAACTCTTCTGATTGGGTTGATTTTGCCTGCCTTTGGCTTTTCCAGAACCAGAAATAGTACATTGCCACCGAGATAATGTAGAAAATGATCGTAACGAGGAAAGACGGTCCAAATCCATAATTTACCTGGAAGTATCCGCTGATCGTGGGGCTGAAAGCCCAGCCAAAATTACTCGCCATACTAGTCAAGCTGGCAACCATAGCGCGCGAATCCGGTTCCACCTGTTCCATCACAAAGGTGGTATATACCGGCGAACCCATATTCATCAATACCAGGCGAACATAATATGCCACAGCAGCCCACCCAAAAGATGAAGAGAAACCCAAAATCACCAGAAAGGGGATCGAGAGCGCCTGAGTGGCGACAACCACCTGGATCTTGCCATAACGTTCAGCCAGGGCAGGCGCCAACAGGAGCCCGATGCCCATAGCAAGTGAACCCCACGCAAACAGAATGCCGATGGAACTATCCGAAAGATGATGCACATTACGAAAAAAAACGTTCATAAAAGGCATGATCATGCCGGCGCCTATCGAGGTGAGCAGTAAAGGCATAATCAACTTGGTTAAACCGCGGGGATTCTTGCGCATATACGAAACAGGGGCAAATACCAAGCGCTCGCTTTGCGGCAGACGCAAATTGGTGATCATGAAGTTCGGAATGAGCGAAAGCCCCACTCCAATGGCAATCACACCCATGGACCAGGCATAGGCAGTGGAACTGAGCGGACTGACTGCCAGCATACTGCCAATCCAGGTGGGCAGGTAACCACCGATCCACTCCCCAACTGAAGTAGCAGTCATGCGCAGACCGGAACTGAAACTGAAAAGATAGGTGCGCTCGGTCGGGGCGCTGTTTTCCATCAGGAATGGTCCCATCGCGACACTTGAAAGCGATTGGGCAACCCCGATCAGAATATTCATGCCGGTGAACATCGGAACAGATGGGAACAGGATCATGAGCATGATCCCCAACCCGACACCAGCATTACCGAGGATGAAGGAGTTTTTCCTGCCGATCCTGTCCGCCAGGTAACCCATCGGCAGAGCCACAATCAAGGAGGTAGCACTGCGGGCTGTCACCAGGTTGCCCAAGATGGCTTCGTTGTAACCCAGGCTCAGCACATAAAAATTGAACAAAAGCTGGTAGACCCCCATGGCCGCCCCGAATATTATGATGCCGATCAGGTATTTGCGGGCGTTTGGGCTAAAGGCTGCTACTCGTGACAGATAGGTTTTTAGAAAGGAGGTTTTTTGTGCCTCCGGTTCAGATGGCTTATCCCCCAAGGTTATTCCCCGTGGACAAAACGATTAAGCAGATCCTGGTTGGTATCAAAGCCTTCATAACGGGTAGCATAATGTCGTTCACCTTCGGTGGTAATGGTGATCTGAACCATGCCAGCCATGCGCAGTTCCATTAAGTGATGTGCCACGGTAGGAGGACGCAGACGCAAAGCTCTAGAAAGCTGCGCCGCAGTTTGGGGTGTTTGGGCTAAAGATCGCAAGATGCGCAGCCGGGTTGGATCCGCCAGGGCTTTCAGACCGCGCAGAAGGCTGTCGGGAACCACTTCTCCTGGTGTGAGCGCCATGTTATCTGGTCTTGCCCCATAAAGCATCAACATGGTATCGTTATCGAGATGTTGATAAAAAAGGAATGGTGTCCCCCAAAAGGACGGAGCCAGGTAAATCTTGGAAATGTTAGCCAATTCTTCAAAACGCACTCCGGAAGAGAGCTCCTCCAACATGGCAGGCAAGGGCAGAGAACCTGCCCGCATCTGGGCATGGGAGAGACCCTGTTTGAGGACTGGCAGGATACGTTGCTCCTCTTCCAAGAAAAAGGATTCTACGTAGGCTGTCAGTGCTTTTAAGTAGTCATGTCCAAATTTTTCACGGTGTGTCCAAGTTTGATAAAGCAATTCCAACTGTGTAGGAGTGACAGACCGCCCTTCAATATGATACGCCTCAGCAAGCACATTTTTTTCAGCACTGGTCCATTTCTTCCTGGATATAGAGCCTTGCAGGATCCCAGAGACTGAATCAGGTGTGTTGGGTTGGAGGCTGACTGCCTCCAGACGTTTGGATTCGGGGATGCTTGCCAGTTTTTGCAGAACAGTCGCTGCGCTTTTAGGTTTAGGCAGCCCATGAACCAAATGGAGTGGAGAAAACATCAACAAATAGACAGTTTCGAGTGTTTGCCGGTCCTCCACTGGAAGCCGTGAACGCACTCCCGCCGCCCAGGAAGCCCTCAAACCGTAGGATTCCGGATTGTGTAAAGCTATCAGACTTATAAACAAGTCGTACCCAGTCCCTATGTCCCAATTGAGTTTAGTAGAATTATTTTGTAACATCGCCTGAACCTGTTATAAGATGATTATCTATTGTATTAAACTATTCCCTAACGGTCAAGGATAACTATTTTGACCAAACTAAAATTAAGTGGCGATATTGCTTATTTCGATATAATCGTATAATCAATGTAGAAAAATTCTAAAACGTTGAGACAAATGTAACCCGTGTTGTATAAAAGTCTGATCATGCCCAATGTTCAAAAAGGATCGGTAGAGATTGGAAAACATAAACCTGAATAACATGGGAATCGTGCTGCAGGATTAGTACAACTTTTCCTGAAAGATCTTCTGAACCGTTAAACACTAATATGGTTGGTTTAAATTGTAAATGAATTCAAGTAAGTCTTTATTGGAGCAACCATGCATAACATACAAGATTACCTAGATTGGCGGGGAGATCTCACCTTTGCAAATGACCCATTTAACGAAGTTGACAACCTGGTATTCTCGGTTTTCTCCTATCTGGATTTTGAAGGTGTGGTACCCAACGAGAATGAAACGGGGTTTATTTCCCTATCGGAAGCAGCCACTCACCTGGCAAAAAAACTGGATACACAAACCGCCGCAGTTACCAGATCTTTCTTCTCACAAATTCCCCTGCTCTTCGAAAAAGCTGCCAAGTCAAACCGGTATGGCGGGATCCGCCTATCGCATTACATCAATCAAATTGAACTCGAACAGGTGGAGCAGTTCTCAGCCGTAGTATTTAGCATTACCGATCGGCAACATTTTGTAGCCTTTAGTGGTACGGATGATACTTTGGCTGGTTGGAAGGAAGATTTGGAGATGAGTTTTTTGGACGAAGTACCGGCGCAGAAAAGCGCTGCAGCCTACCTGGAAAAAGTCATGGCAGATCTGCCAGGGGAGTATTACCTGGGTGGGCACTCCAAAGGCGGCAATCTGGCGGTTTATGCCGCCTCTTTTGCCGGGGAAAACCGCCAAGATCGCATTCTTGGAATCTACAACAATGACGGTCCGGGTTTTCAATCCAAGACCATCCAAAGTGAAGGTTACCAGAACATCATCGCTAAAATCACCACATATCTACCCAAATCCTCGGTGGTTGGAATGCTGTTGGAACACTTTGGGGAATACAAGGTAGTCCACAGCGATGAAGCCGGGGTCATGCAGCACAATGCCTTTAGTTGGGAAGTTCAAGGCAATCATTTTGTATATGCAGAGGGCTTATCCAAGAGCAGCCTGACAATCAATACAACCATCCGAGCTTGGTTAACTCAGATTTCAATGGAAGAACGGGCTGAATTTGTGCATGCCCTATTTGACGTCCTTCAGGCAACAGGCGCGGAGACAGTCAGTGACCTTTCGCAGGAGAAGTTGGCTTCAGCCAAGGCGATGATCCAAACCTACATGAATCTGGAGCCCACCACCCAATCCAACCTGAGGAAAGTAATTGAAATCTTATTTGCAGAAAGTCAAAAAGTGATTCGGGGAGAGATTGGTCTGCTGTTCGCCAAGAAACTACCCGGAAAGAAGGCGGATCGGAGCGAAAACCCTTCAATTACATAAGAGCGCGGTTTGACTGCATTTAGCTGTAATTGAAATGGTCACGCCCTTGCTCTCTGTCTAAATTCCCCCGACTTCGTTTGGATGGCTGAAATTACCTTCTGTCGCATTCAATTGGCATCCTGTTGAGGGATACAAACAATAATCTTTCGATCGTACGCGGCCCCATGGGAAGACGCCAAACGGAGGGCGCTAACACAAACAAAGGTAATTACAAAATTATCACTCTCTCCTTAACCAGATTTATAATTCAGCAATCTCATTTCTCAGAGTTGTTCGCTTGCCAACCCCTCTGCATACCCACCCAGACCTATGATATTATTAACAAACAAACCACTACAGGAAAGGAGCTCCTGATGAACAATACACCGGCTACAGATTTCTCCAGGGAAGAGCAAATTGCTGGATTGATCAACCAGATTAGTGCTTATATTGAGCAATACCATCGCGGTTCCGTGGAACTGGTTTCCATCGAAGAGAATGTGGTTAAGGTACGCTTGGGGGGTGCCTGCGAAGGCTGCCCTTTGCTGCCAGCCACTCTGCAAGGCTGGGTTGCCGGCACAATCCGCCAATTCTTCCCCGAAGTGAGCGTTATCTCAGTCAATTAGGTAACACCTAACCACAAGTGGCAGGTTTTTATTTCTCTTAATTCCCCAAACTTTGTCAGAACAAAGCGATTGCCTTTAAGCGGCTGTCAATTGCATTTCCTTTTGGACAGTCTGGTAGAGAGTCTCTCCGCGCAGATCCTCAAGAGTGTAGCAGGTAGCCTCCATATGGTTTGCCAGGTCCTGCGCCAGCCCCTGGTCATAGGCTTTATGTTCCATGTTAATGACCACGCTGTGAATGTCCTCGTTGGCAAACATCCCCGCCAGCTCCTTTATCTCTTCCCGTACCGGCTTATTCCCTAATGGAACATTTCCGGCTCCGTCCGTTAAAACAATCAGCAGTGGCTGCACATCCGGGTGTAGTATTTTTTCACGCTTGATGACCTCATAAGCCATTTGCAGCCCAGCCGCCAGGGGTGTCTTGCCCCCCACCGGGATGTCACTCAGAGCGCGCTGCGCCAGCAGAACGGAGTTGGTCGGCGCCAGTACCAATGTTGCCCGATCCTTCTGGAATACCACCAGACCCACCCGGTCGCGCCTTTGATAAGCATCGGTCAGCAAGGAAAGAATGGCGCCCTTGGTAGCCGCCATGCGTTCTGCTACCGCCATAGACCAGGATCCATCGACCAAAAAAAGGATCAGGTTGGCAGTTTTGCGTACGCGCACTTTTTTTTGAAAGTCCCCCGGTCTCACGGCAAAGGCAATATTCTCCTTCTCGCGCAGATCCTCCCGGTCTTTTTGGAAGGGTGCGGCTGCCCGCAGGGTGGCATCAAACGCCAAATCGTCCGCTTTGTAGGGCGAGGGGCGCGCCTGAATGTAGCGCCCACGTTTGCGGTCGGTATGCGTCTGAGAACGGCGCCCGCCCTGCTTGCGGACCATCTGGTCCAGGGGTGTGTCAAGTTGACGTGGCTCAAAAGTTTCCCCTGGTTTGACCATCGTGCCGCCACCCCACCAGTGGGCGTTCAACTCGGTAAAGATCGCCTGTTGGGATTCTCCGACTGGCAGGGATTCATTATCGAGTTGCTGGCTAACCTGTCCAGTGGTAGACTCACTTTTTTTTTACCTTCATCGTCCCCGTCGCCTTCAGCGGATTGCTCCTCACTCAGGGTGGTTTGCCCCTTTAATTGGTCAATCCGTTCTTCCAAGGCTTCAATCCCAATTTCAGATTTATGGAAGGGTCCGGATTTAATCCGGTGGGGCAGTGCCAGTTCGGCTGCCAGGGCGATATCGCGTTGGTTAATGGCGCTGCGGCCTTCAAAGGCAGCCTGGGCACGGGCGGCTTTCAGGATCACCAGGTCCGAGCGGTGGCCATCCACTTCCATCGAAGAGGTCAGGTCTGCGATTATCAGCAGGTCACGCGAGGTATAAGTAACCGAATCTACCAGTTGGCGCCCCTTCGCAATCTGTGCTGATAAAGCCTGCTCACTGGGCAGCCAGTCCTGACGGAACTTGACTGAGTCCTGCTCAAAAGCGATGTTGCGTTGCATAATCTGCACGCGGGAGCGGGCATCCAAAATGCCACGAATTTCCACGGATAGGGCAAAGCGGTCCAGCAATTGCGGGCGCAGGTCACCTTCTTCAGGGTTCATCGTGCCCACCAGGATGAAGCGGGCGGGATGGCTGAAGGAAATTCCCTCACGCTCAACAATATTCATACCCATGGCGGCCGAGTCCAACAAAATGTCCACCACATGGTCGTCCAGCAGGTTAACTTCGTCAATATAAAGCAGCCCACGGTTGGCGGCTGCTAAAACGCCCGGCTCGAATCTTCGTTCACCCTTTTGGATCGCTTTTTCGATATCCAGGGTGCCAACCACACGGTCTTCCGTGGCAGATACCGGCAGGTTTACAAAGGGGGTCTGGCGCATTTCTGAAGGCAAGGGTTGATCTGACCCGTTGGCGCGCTCAATACATTCGGTACACCAATGGCTGGGGTCATGCGGGTTGCAGCCAAAACGGCAGCCTACCACTACTTCTTCGGCAGGCAGCAGCGCTGCCAAGGCACGGGCTGCAGTGGATTTGGCAGTTCCGCGCTCTCCGCGGATCAGAACGCCCCCGATGCGCGGGTCAACAGCATTCAGGATCAGGGCACGAAGCATGCGTTCCTGCCCAACAATGGCAGTAAATGGGTAAATGACACGTTGATTCATAAAATAATAATTCCTTTTCGCGCTTAAGTTTACCACGTCAAAAAAGATTCTTGTCATATTAGAGGTATATAGGCAGCTCGACAACTTTCAAGTATGGAAGGATTCAGGACAGTGCCAATCGCCATGTTAGTGGTCATGGCAAAGAATGTGCAATTCTACAGGCTCGCCCGCTCGAGAATATGCGTCACTGCCGTCGATCCGGTCCCTGCCAGAGACTGGATCATGCCGATGTGTGCTTGGGGCACCTGGCTCTTGCCCGCCTCACCGCGCAATTGCAGACAGGCTTCCACTGCCTGGTACACCCCTGCTGCGCCCAGCGGATTCCCGCGGGCTTTGTGACCGCCTAAAGTTGCCACAGGTAAGGACCCATCCAGCGTCAGAGAGCCATCTGTAGCCAGTTTCCAACCCTGCCCACGGGGGGCAAAACCCGCCGCCTCCAGTGATAAAAGGGCATGCAGTGTCGTGATATCAGAATATTCAAAAAAGTCTACATCCGCCACGCTAATGCCCGCTTTTTGGCAGGCCCGAAAAACCGAAACCGCGGCTGCTTCAAAAAACAGCGGGTCTGCCCGGTCGTGCAGTGCCAGGCGGTCCACCACCAAACTGGAACCCACAATTTTCACCAGGGGATGCTCCAGGTCCAACGAAATAAGTTCCTTGCGGGTCAGCAAAACTGCCGCAGCTCCATCTGCAAGCGGGGCAATGTCGTACAGATTGAACGGCTCCACCAGCAGGCTGGACTCGAGATAACTCTCCAGCTTAATTGACTTGGGGTACATGGCATGCGGATTATTGACTGCATTGGAATGGGCAAGCATCGGGAATGCTGCCAGCGCTTCGCGCGGGAACTGGTTTTCATACAGGTAGCGCTGCATCAAAAGCGCCGCTTGCCCGATGGGCGTCTGTCCTTCGGAGGCTTCATAATCTGCGTCCAGGTTGCGAACGCTCAAGGAATCGATATTGCTGCCTAAAACGTCTGTGGCTTTCTCTACGCCAATAGCCAAGGCAATATCCACCATCCCGGAGCGGATGGCATTATACGCCAGGTGCAGTGCCGCCCCCCCGGAGGCATCCGCCGCTTCTGCCGTAATTCCCTCCGAGCCGCTCAGGTTGGCATATTCACAGATCAAGGCTCCCAGGTTGGCTTGATGGGCAGTGCTGGCCGCCAGCATGTTGCCGACATAAACCGCCTGCGGCTTCAACCCTCCAGCGTCTTTTTGAGCAGCCCGCACAGCCTGAACAGCCAGGTCGCGCAAGGAAACATTCCACAATTCGCCCACATCGGTCTGTCCGATGCCTGCCACATATACTTCCGGTCTTTGCTCAGCCATGCAGCACCTATCTCACCACGATTTCACCGCGGAAGCGAACATAGGTAGCATAATCAATTTCCGTTCGCCGGGAGATGTAATCCAGGGTGGAGAGGGCTTTCTTCTGCTGCTCCAGGATCGGCTCACGCACTCTGATGATAAAGGCGTCCGAGCCCGCCCCGGAGCCATACGAGGTCATCAGGATCAAATCGCCAGGTTTGGCAATATCCAGCACTGCGCTCAGCCCGATCAAGGAAGCGCCGGCGTAGGTGTTGCCAATCATGGGCGAAAGCAAGCCGGACTGGATCTGTTCCGGAGCAAAGCCCAGGTCTCTGGCTACCTTCTGCGGGAACTTGGTGTTGGGCTGGTGAAAAACCGCGTACTGAAAATCGGAAGCTTTCAACCCGGAAGCTTCCATGATGGTCTGCGATGCAGTTAAAATATGCTGAAAATAGGCCGGCTCACCAGTAAAGCGTTGACCGTGCTCCGGGTAAACGGCATTTGCCCTACGCCAGAAATCTGGTGTGTCCGAGACGTAGGAATAGGCGGCTTCAATTTCCGCCAGAGATTCCGCCTGGGGACCAAATATGTAGGCAGCGCCACCCGAGGCGGCCGTGTACTCCAGGGCATCACTTGGTTTACCCTGGGCAGTATCCATTCCGATCGCCAGGGCGTACTTGCCCATGCCTGAACCTACCAGAGCGATGGCAGCCATCATGGCTTCCGAGCCGGCTTTGCAGGCAAACTCCCAATCCCCTGCCTGAATATTGGCAGATGCCCCGATAGCTTCTGCCACAATCGTACCGCTGGGTTTGACCGCATAAGGGTGTGATTCTGAGCCCACCCAGACCGCCCGCAATTCCAATGGATCTATTCCAGACCGCTTTATAGCGTTGCGGGCAGCTTCAATCGACATGGTGATGACATCTTCGTCCAGACCGGCCACCGCTTTTTCGATCACGGGCAAGCCTTCTTCGCCGCCCCCCCAGATGCGGGCGATTTCTTTATCCGGCAGGCGGTAACGCGGTACATAAGCTCCATACCCGACGATCCCGACCGGACGGTCTGGTTTAAGCAGCAAGCTGCTCTTATCTTCATGATGATGGTGTTCGTTCATATTATTTCGTACTCCATTCGCTCAGGATTTCCCTGGCGCGCTCAATTCTAATGTTTTTTTCTTGGATCAGCCGGTCTGCCAGCCATTCAGCCTGGTCTCCATTTGCACCAGCCGAAAGGGCTACCTGTCGGGCATGCAGACGCATATGCCCGCGTTGAATGCCTTCGGTTGCCAGTGCCCGCAGGGCAGCCAGGTTCTGTGCCAGCCCGACCGATACGATGATTTGCGCCAGTTCGCCGGAAGTCTTTGCACCAAGAAGTTTCAGATTAGCCCGGGCGGTGGGGTGTGCCTGAGTGGACCCACCCACGATCCCGACTGCCATAGGCATCTCGAGCTGGCCAATCAGGTTGCCCTGACCATCCCTGCCCCAGGCAGACAAGCTGGTATAGCGCCCGGAATGGGCGGCGTAGGCATGTGCGCCGGCTTCCACCCCGCGCCAATCGTTGCCGGTTGCCAGCACCACCGCATCAACACCATTCATGATGCCCTTGTTGTGAGTAGCTGCCCGGTAAGAGTCAGCAGCAGCAAAAGCCCAGGCTTCAATGATGCCGTCGCGAACCTGTTCCCCGCTAAAGCTCTTAGATTCCAGGGTCTCAGGTGGAATAGTGACTGCAGCGCGTGCCAGCCGACGGTCTGCCAGGTTTGAAAGTATGCGCAGATGCGCCCGTCCGCCAGTCAGGTTTTCCAAGCCGCCAGCCAGTTTTTCAGCGGCCGTATTGACGGCATTGGCGCCCATCACCTCCCGCACGTCATAAATCAGATGCACCACCAAAAAGGGACCAATGGCGGATTCAGCAAGGATGCGTACTTCCAGGTCCCTGACACCCCCGCCAAGTCTCTCAATGGTGGGGTGCAAGCCCGTCAGGGAATCCAGCAGTTCAGCCTTATGCCTCAGAATGTTTGTTTGGGCTTGTTCCAGGTCTGGCAGATCAAGCAGTTGGATTTGCCCGATCATTTCTGATGCGTCTGAACTGGCTTTGAAGCCCCCGCCTGCCTGGGCAAGTTTTGCCATAAAAGAAACACCAGCCACAACAGAAGGCTCTTCTATTGCCATAGGCACAAAATAGGGCTTGCCGTTGATTACAAAATTTTGTGCCACCCCCAGCGGTAAGCCAAAAACGCCTACAGCGTTTTCAATCATATGATCGGCAGTTTCCAGACTCAGCCCTCCCTCAGGTGACCAGGCAGCGCCGTCCTCCATGTCCAGGTTGGCGGAATCCACCAGCAGGGCGCGGCGCTCTTCTACAGTCAGTTGATAGAACTTTTTCTTTTCCAGTTCAGTTTACTCCATGCTGCCAGACTAATCATTCTGTTACTTTTAGCACTTTGAGGCTCTAAAAAACTATCAGGTCTAAAATAATGGGCTTTCTGGTTTCATTTTACTCCATCAGAATTCCCAAACAACTCTTTACATGGCTAAACCTTAGGCGCTG
Organism: Anaerolineaceae bacterium; assembly: GCA_049301715.1. Lineage (GTDB taxonomy): Bacteria > Chloroflexota > Anaerolineae > Anaerolineales > Anaerolineaceae > Mesolinea. The sequence continues at coordinate 48,122 of JBAQLH010000053.1, read as the reverse complement.
GGTTCCTTCAGCAGGCAATTATTGGTATACTCTGACCCAAGGAACTAACCAAGAGCAGAAAAAAATGACAGAAAGCCATCAAGAAACCATCTACGATGTTGTGATCATCGGCGGGGGACCAGCCGGAACTACCGCCGGGATTTACACCAGCCGGGCAGGGCTATCCACCCTGATCCTCGATAAAGGGCTGACCACAGGAGCACTGGGCACCACCAGCAAAATAGCCAACTACCCCGGCATCCCCTATGAGATCAGCGGAGCCGAACTTCTGGGGACCATGCGCAAGCAGGCTGAAAGCTTTGGGGTGCAGTATCTGAACGATAAAGCCATCGGGAGCGACCTTTCCAATACACCAAAATTGGTCTTCGGCAACCTGGGTGTCTATTCCGCTCGGACGATCATCGTTGCAACTGGATCGATGGGGCGAAGCAACCTGATCAAAGGAGAAGCAGAACTGCTAGGCAGAGGAGTATCTTATTGCGCTGTTTGTGATGCCGCCTTTTTTAAAGATGCCGAGGTTTTAGTTGCAGGCAAGAGCGATGAAGCCATAGAAGAATCGCTTTACTTGGCGCGTTTTGCCAGCAAGGTTCATCTATTGGCACCCGCACTGGAACTGAAGGCATCGGAAGAACTGCTGCAGGCGCTTGAAGCCAACCCCAAAATCCAGGTAACCCTGGGCGCAACCTTGCACGAAATCTATGGTGAAGACAAGGTGGAAGGGGTGCGGTATGCCCAGCGGGGCAGAGAGCAGGAATTGACCTTGCCGGTCTCTGGTGTTTTCATTTACCTGCAGGGCGGACTGCCAATCACCGACTTCGTCAGAGGTCAATTGGAAATCAGCCCAAGCGGCTGCCTGGTAGTGGATCAGGAATTTCAGACCGCCGTACCCGGTGTTTTTGCTGTGGGGGACGTGTTGTGCCAGCATATCAAGCAGGCGGTAATTGCCGCCTCAGATGGCGCCATCGCCGGCATTGCTGCCGAGAAGTACCTGCGCGGCCGTGCCAGGATGGGTGTCGACTGGAAGTAGCAGCCAGCCGAACAGTCGAATATTCAAGCTTTTCAAATCCGATTACTTGGTAGAATTGTTCCATGCCGCATGTCATCCCAACAAACTTAGAAAAAGCTGCAGAGCGCGGTGAACCTTCGCGCGTCTGGAGGGCTGGGCAGCAGCGCCGTTTTGATATGCTTTGTGAAGCAGCCGGCTCCCGCCTGGAAGGGTGCGTCCTGGTGGACGGCTGCGGCGTGGGCACCTACCTCTCGCGCTTAGTGCCCATCAGTGGGCAGGTTTTGGGGTTGGATATTGAATTCCCACGCGTAAAAGACAGCCAAGTTTTCACACCACAGGTCATCTGCGGGGCTGGCGAGGCTCTGCCGTTGCCGGCCGAAAGTATTGATCTGGTCTTCAGTCATGAAGTGCTGGAGCATGTGCAGGACGATGCCGCTGCCATCCAGGAAATGGTGCGGGTGCTCAAACCGGGCGGACGGATTGTCTTGTTCTGCCCTAACCGCGGCTATCCCTTTGAAACACACGGGGTCTATTGGCGCGGAAAGTACCGCTTTGGCAATATCTTTTTTGTCAACTACTTGCCTCGAAGATGGCGCGATAAGCTGGCTCCCCATGTGCAAATCTACACCAGAGCTAATCTGTCAGATCTGTTCGCGGGGCTGCCAGTCAAACTCATCACCAAGCGCACCATTTTCGGCGCTTACGACAACATCATCGAACGCAAACCCCGTTTCGGGCGTTTCTTGCGCGGTTTTTTGCAGTGGCTGGAAAAAACACCCCTGCAGCGCTTGGGGCTCTCCCATTTTTGGGTAGTCGAAAAGACTGGCTAAGTCCCTTTTTCAGTTTTTCATTCAACTCAGAAAGCACTTTTTAGAATTCGTCCCGATTTTGGGCTGATTTCAATTTCCAAGCTGTCTTGCGAACTGACAGTGAATATTTCATTTTCATTTAGCAGGTCCACAAATCGCCAGCCAGACAACCCCTCCATCGGAATAGCCAGCTTAGCTGGGCTGGTATCGCTGTTAACCATTACCAAAACCCGTTCATCTTCCAGGCTGCGTAAGAACACCAGCTGCTGCGAGGCAACCAGTTTTTGTTCATAGGCGCCAAACCGCAGAGGCGGCAAGTTCGCCTGCAGGTCCGCCAGGCGGGTAATCCAATCGGTCAGGTCAACCTGCTGATTCTGCCCCTGTGCGGTCTGCAGGTCAAAGAATGGGCGCAGAGACCAGTCATCGTAGGCCTTAACGCCGGGAAAGCCAAACTCACTGCCATAATATACCGAAGGAATACCCGGAACTGTGAAGAGCAGGATGTGGAGCGGAAAAAGGTCAGCAGGGTCATTGAGCTGGCTGAAGATACGGGAAACATCGTGGTTATCTACAAAATTATATAGGTTCAGGTCTTTGTAAAGCCCTTCTTCACCAAATTCACGGTTGAGGCTGTAAGCTAACTCGAAGTAATTTTGATCGTTATGTGAAGAATAGAGCCCCTTATAAAGTTCGTAATTGGTGGTGGAATGCAGCATGTGCGGATTAGCCCAGTTGCGGTAATCCCCGTGAATCACCTCGCCCATCAGCCATAGGGCGGGGTTGAGCTGGTCGCAAAATGAGCGCAGTGCCCGCATAAATTCAAAACTGAGCGCATCAGCAGCGTCCAACCGGATGCCGTCGATTTGAAATTCTTCCGTCCACATGCTCACCGCTCCAAACAAGTGCTCGCGTACCTCCGGGTTGGCAAGATTAAGCTTGACCAGACCAAAAAATCCGTTCCAGGCTTCATAAGTAAACGGGTCCCCAAATGGGCTGCGGCCGTCAAAACGCAGATTGACAAACCAATCCAAGTAAGGTGAAGATTGCCCGCGAGCAAGCAGATCCTTAAAAGCCCAGAAATCCCGCCCGACATGGTTAAACACCCCATCCAACACCAGCCTCATCCCGCGCTGATGAATATCTCGGCTGAGGGCGGCCAGGTCTGAACGGCTTCCCAGACGGCGGTCCACCTCATAATAATTGGCTGTGTCATAACCATGACTGGTGGACTCGAATACTGGGCCGAGATAGATAGCATTGGCTCCCAGGGATTGAATATGATCCAGCCAGCCATGGATATTTTTGATCCGGCCTATTGGTTGATCTGTGAAATTATTTTGATGTGGCGCTCCACAAGCCCCCAGCGGGTAAATGTGATAAAAAAAAGTGTCGTCAGTCCAGTGGGCCATTATTTCTCCAATGACTATACCATTAGGTATAGTGAAATTATTAATAAATATCCTGTCGCCTGTTAAGAAAATATTCCATGCATGAATTGCTGTCTGGCTTGGTAAAGCAGTTCATCGGTCAGCTCCTGCTTGTGCTCCAGCGCTCGCAGGATATAAGTATTGATCATCCCAAGCAGCGTGATGGTATAGGCTTCTGATCTGCCCTGCATGTTGCCGTGATCCCTCTCGGCGTTCCGAAACAATTCCTGAACCAAGTCTTGTTGCCGCTTGACCCAAGGCGAAACTTCCTGGCGCGACTCGCTTTTAGCGGGAGCATACTGCATGGAAAACTGGAGACGGTAAAAAGTAGGGTTATCGTCAGCAAAAGTGAAATACACCCGCATTACGTCTTCAAGGTTCAGGGTCAGATCCCCGTGGTATTCGCAGGCATCCTGTAAACGAGTCAGAAACGGTTGGAAGTCTTCGCTCAGGATGGCTTGAATGAGACCTTGTTTGCTCTTGAAATAATGGTATAGGGTTGGCTTGGTAATACCGGAAGTTTCACAGATGTCCTGTATGGCGGTAGTTTCATAACCAAAGGCCGCAAAGTATTGCAGAGCTGTTTCAAGGATGATGGCACGATTATTCACAAGGTCTAATATACCGTACGGTATAGTGAATTGTCAAGATGTAGCGTCTGACAGCTTGGCTTTAGAATGACATACAGCCTGTCATCCTGGGGAACGAAAGTGACGAAGGACTTTTTAATCAGATGTATCTGGCTGTAAAAGTTGTCAGGAAAAGAGAGATTGCCACGCAAAATAAGCTCGCGATCACCATAAAACTGGGTGTCTCTGGCGTGTGTGTACCCAACCTGTTTCAGGCTTTATAGGTTGGTGTTGAGCGGGTAGGGAAGATAAGACAATTCAAGATTGCCTGCAGTGAAACCCAACAATGTAGAAAAGTGTGCCGCCGTAAAAGTTTTCAGACTCGGATTGCTTCAACATCTTCTTTTTGCTGCTTTGGTTCAACATAGGTTTCCTTTGAGGATTCGTCATCCCGCCAAGATCACATATATTTTGATGTAATTCAGCTTTCAGGCTGCCTAATTTGGTTGGAGTATAATCAAAAAAAACCATCAAAACAAGCAGAGGAGCGCATGGCCGATAAATTAGCCTGGATCGACGAAGAACTTAATACCCTCAAAAACACTGGATTCTACAACACCATCCGAACATTGGATTCCCCACAGGGAGCCTGGCTGGTTGTTGACGGCAAAAAAGTCTTGAATTTTTGCTCCAACAACTACCTGGGTCTTGCTAACCATCCCCGATTGGTAGCGGCAGCGACCGAAGCCATGCAGCGTTATGGAGTTGGCCCCGGAGCAGTGCGAACCATTGCCGGTACCATGTCTTTACACCTGGAATTGGAACAGCGCGTAGCAGCTTTCAAAAAGGTGGATGCGGCGATTACCCTCCAGTCCGGTTTTTCCGCCAATGGTGCCACCATACCCGCCCTGGCAGGTAAGGAGGATGTCATTTTCTCGGACGAATTGAACCATGCCAGCATCATTGATGGTTCAAGGCTTTCAGGCGCAAAAATCATTCGTTACGCTCACTGCAATCCGGCAGATCTGGAAAAACAGATTTTGACTGCTGTCGGGACATACCGCCGCGGGCTGATCATCAGTGATGGTGTTTTCTCGATGGATGGGGATATTGCCCCTATGGATCAACTGGTGGAGGTTGCCCGAAAGTACAATCTGATGACTATGGTGGACGATGCCCATGGCGAGGGTGTGCTCGGTGAGGGAGGGCGAGGGATTGTGGATCATTTCCACCTGCATGGTCAGGTGGATGTGGAAGTCGGCACGTTCTCGAAGGCATTTGGAGTAATGGGAGGCGTGGTGGCTGGGAATGCCCGCATTATCGAGTGGCTGCGCCAGCGCGGGCGCCCGTTCCTTTTCTCTTCCGCTGCGACTGTGCCTGATGCGGCTGCCTGCCTGGCGGCGGTAGATTTATTGGAGGAATCGACCGAATTGGTGGATCGACTCTGGGCAAATGCACGCTTTTTCCAAACTGAGATGCAGAAACTCGGTTTCGATACTGGCGTGACTCAGACGCCAATCACCCCGGTCATGCTGGGTGAGGTGCAGTTGGCACGTGAGTTCAGCAGGAGATTATTTGATCAGGGCGTATTTGCCATGGCGCTGGGTTTCCCGACTGTGCCACAAGGCAAGGCACGTATCCGTGTGATGATCTCAGCGGCGCACAGCCAGCAAGACCTGGAGCAGGCTCTGGATACCTTTGCTCGCGTTGGTAAGGATCTGAGCGTTTTGTAAGCCGGAAAAAAACTGAACGGCACTTAGTTATTTTATGGTCAACGTCCATGGACCGTGGATCGCTCCTTCAATGGCGTCATTGATCAGAATTTCGGCGTTTTCCCTGGTCATTCCAGCCGGCGGTTTTATATTTGTGGCGTACCCTGCCATGCTGTAATTGCATTGAAAGTCCAATCCAGGATATATTTCGACAAGATTGACCTTTGCAGCCTGACAAGCAGTATTCGGATCGCCAGGGGGAGGGGAAATACGCAGACTGCCGTCTATGAGAAGTGAAATCTGGCTGGCTTGCTCTATCTCTCCTGGGCTGATCTGATACATTACCTCCAAACATCCTGGCCCACTGGCGAAATCACTGCCGCCTGACAAAAAGGGTGCTTTTTCTTGGTCTATCAGCAAAGATGGGGCAGGACTCAGGGTATAGGTATGCAAAGAAACTGAAAAGCAAAGATTCACAGTTACACTCTGTGCGTCGTACGCAAAGTTGGTTAAGCTCACAGTAATCCCATTCACTGTAGTTGCCCCGCCAACACCCCCTGTTCCAGTTGAAGGAACGCTTCCAACCGTGATGGTTACCCAAATCTGGCTATTCGGTAGCGCTGAACCGGTTTCATCTTGGAGTTGGTAATAAACGGTATATTTCCCGTCTTGTTTTGGTGCAACCAGGTCAACTTCTATTTGGATGGTCTCTCCGGGTCTTACATCGTTGGAGAGAAAAATTTTTTCCTGACCGCCGAGGGTTTCCGTGGTTGGAACAGATGAAGTCCGCACCAAGGAAAAATTCTTACCCCACGTGCGGGAGCTACTATTCTTCAGCGTCCAGGTTTTCTGAAAAGTCTGTCCAGGCAAGAGGTTTGTTCCATCCGGGATGGTTTCACTGATAAAGGTAAACGTGGTCCCCTGGGCTCCGGTTGATTGGTTTGTCGGTGCTGTTGAGGTATATGTTGGAGAGGGAAGCAGCGTTACAGTCGGTGTGGCGGTTGCCGGCAGGGAAGTCGCTGTTGGAAAAGGTGTCGAGGTTGCCTTAATTTCCATTGTCGGTGATGGTTTGTCGACCGTTGAAGATGAGGCACATCCAGAAAAGGTGAGCCCTATTACCAACCAAAGAAGGGTACGACGAAGCCTAAAATTCATAATATTCCTCAGATAATGGTGGATTGAGGATAGTGTTAACTATCCTCAATCCTTTCAAATAGTTTGCCAATCGATTATTCGATTGATATTACGGGATATGCAACCCCTCCAGGTCTCCATGCAGGGCGGCGGGCAGCAAGTAGGCTTCACAACTTTCCGGATTGATCAGAACTGTGGTTGACTCGTCGGTATTTGCCTGTTGCAGGCTGACCCCCAACCAGCCCGATTGGCTCCATCCAATTCCAACCGCGCCTGCGTTATCCACCACCAAATGCATCTCACTTCCATCGGGATGAACCAGGTATAAACTGCTATTATCCCGACCTCGGTAGGCGATCCAGTTCCCATCCGGCGAGAGCTTGGGATTGAGAAATTTTGGAGTGCCATTCTCGATGGTAAACAACTCTTGCGATGTGCCACTAGCCAGGTCAAATGCATAAACCTTCCAGGCGGCGCCCCCTGTAAAGGGTGCCACGAAGTAAAGCTTTTCGTCGGGTGACCAGCCAATGACCGATTCATAGCTCCAGCCAGAGATTTGGCGGGTCTGGGAACCGTCAACGTTGACAACAAACAGGCTATCGATTTCGCCCTCCCCCATTCCTATATAGGCTATTTGTGTTCCATCCGGCGACCAGTGCAAGTCGAACCCTTCAGCCCCTGCCAGAACTTTCTCGGTATTCATGGTCAGATCTATTATGTGGATACCATCTTCAGCCGGATAAGCCACCTGGCTGCCATCAGGCGAAAGGGCACCCCAATTACCACTCGGAACTACCACTCGCCTTCCACTGCCATCCAGATTGTAGAGGACGAGACCCCATTGATCCGTATTTTCCAATTGTTCATACATCAAGGCTGCCCCACTGCCGGTCAAATCGGCCGGAGCTGCATCGAGTTGTGCGAGAGAATCTGATGTCAGGCATACCCCAGGTTGGACAGTCGGGTTGGCTGGCAGATCGGTGCGAGGTGTAGCCGGGGACCATTGACCCTGCCAGGCAAGCGAATCACCAATGAGAGTTAGGTCTGAAACGGTGACCGTGAGCAGACCGGTTGGAAGCTGGGAATAGGTCAAACCCCGATTAAAGCTGCCATCCATCAAACCTCCGCCACCGCCACCAATGGGAGTATATCCATTGATTTGAACATTTGCGCCCTCCACATCTGAGTCCCCTTGGAACTTGAATGCATAATTTTGACTTGAATCGGTTCTTATCGAAACCAGTTTCAGGGTATGACCGGCGAGTTGGATATCCTGGTTGAGGGTCCACTCCTGACCGGGCTGTGGGTTGGAACCGGCATCGAAGGTGAATTCAGCCGTAGCATTAGGGTCAGCCGGGAGGATTTCAACCCCCGAAAAGCTGATCGTCAGGGGATAAGCCAGACCGGCAGCCTTGAATTGCACCGCCCAACCAGTCAGAGGTGGTTCCTGGTTGACTGCCTCATTGACATCCAGCGGATAGGTATAGGGAACCTTCTTTCCGCTGGCATCCACGATTTCAGCACCGCCCAGTACCTGCACCGATCCCCCCGTCAGGCTTTGGGGCTGGTACCTGCCAATCAAAATGTATCCATCGGCGGTTTCGATTACTTTGGTCACCAAGACGGGGCTATCCATAGCAGTAGTGGATTCCGTTACCAATCCCTCTTGGGGAGAGGGGGAAAGCTCAGTCACCGGCATGACGGTCAGGTCTGGCGGTGCGGGTACAAAGCTTAGGGGAATCTCCCAATTTTCAGGCGCCTTGCCAGGCAGCGTATTGGAGATGCACGGGATCACAAAGACGGCTTCATTCACGCTTGTGGGCACAGGCTGATAACCAAAGTTTACCTGGGCAAGCTGTGACCCATCTGCGAGAAGCAAATATTCCCGCTCTGCACAACCAACCACATCCTCGCTATCCGGGTAGGCAGACCCAGGCACACCAAAGATACGGTAATCAATTTGAGTTCGCTCGCCAGTCAGGGTGGCTGAGGTCACAGTGATGGAAACCCCATCTCTGGTAATGGTGACTGGTTCTTCCAGTACACGGATGGGGCTGCTTTGGTCTACAATTCCCACCCCTGGGATGTAGCCAAAGAGTTTCAGAAACTCCGCATATACACGTTGAGGTCCTATCACCAGAGTGCCAATGATGAGTACGGATAGAATCGCCAGCGTGATAGCCCATGCTGGACGGAGCCCGAGGAAATTACGTGATTTTTGAGGCTTTGTTTCAGCACGCTGCATGATTTCACGGTATACCTGGCCGACAAATTCGGATCGAACCTCAGGAACACCAAAGGATTGGCGAATATCTTCATCAAACTGAGAAGCATTATTCGAATTATTCATTAGAAACCTCCAACTGGCTTCTTAACCGTGCCAGTAACCGGTAGATTGATTTCTTTACCGCATCTTCATTGCGGTGAAGTAGATGGGCGATCTCAGGAAAACTCATGTCTGCAAGAAACCTCAGGCGCAGCAGCTCGCGTTCTTCCTCAGGAAGAGTTTGAATGAGTTTTGACAGAGCTGCTGTTTGCTCTGATTGAATTGCATCGATTAGCGGATCATTATCATCGGCAGATATTCCGGAAACCGCTTCAATGGTCGAGCTGTTTTTTTGTTGACGGAAGTAATCCATTGTTTTATTGCGGGCAATCGCAAACACCCACGAAACAAAATATTCATCCTGGCGGAATTTGTCAAAGGACTCGAAAGCAGTCAGGAACGTTTGAGCGGTGAGGTCTTCAGCTTCGTGCACATTTCCAGTACGGCTGTAGAGATACCTGAAGACTTGTTTCACATAAAGCAGGTATAACTCACCAAAAGCCTTTGGGTCATTTCTGGCTGTTTTAATGATTCGCAACTCATCTGACTTATTAAGGGTTAATTCGGAAACCATGCCATGCTTCTTTCTTCCATAAGTTACCTTTCCGATCAATTTGCTATATACTGCAGTTCATTTGGTTTAGAGCTCTTAATGTAAGACGGAAAAAAGTGACAAAGGGGACAAAAGATCGGAAAATATAGAATCCAGGTAGATTCTATGAAAAATGTTGTCAGCTTGATATACCGTCGCATTCACCCCCAGTATATCGGCGAAAGGAAGAAGCTCACCCGCTCAACTGTTTTTTGCGCCGGCGCATCAGGACAGGGGCGACCAGTTTGCGGACCCAATACTTGGCAACAATGACTGAAAAAGGCTTACCGCCATCGCGATAGTGCACCCGCAGCATCTCCGGCCAGCAACGGTCATCCGAGGCGATGGATTTGGCATCGCCATGCAGGCGGAAGGCAGCCCAAAGCTCGGGCACATAGAGCAGCGGAGCCTTGGCAGCCAGGCGCACCCACAAATCGTAATCCATGGCGAAGTAGAAGCTGGGGTCAAGCGGCCCGACTTGCTTCCACAAGTCTGCCCGGAAGAAAGATGCCTGCTGGGGAATGTGCACATAGCCTTGGCGCAGTTTTTTTAAATCCGTTTGAGCCGCTGGGAAGTCGCCAATCTTTTTCCCTTCAGCATTGATCAGCAGAGAATTTCCATAGACCATACCAGCCTGGGGATTGGCCTGAAGGGCTTTCACGGCTGCCGACACCGCCCCCGGCAGGAGGATGTCATCCGAATTGAGCCAAGCGAATATCTCCCCGCTGGCTTTGGCAAAGCCCTGGTTAATGGCATCTGTCTGCCCCTGATCAGGTTTGGACTCCCAGGCCGCCAACTGCCCGGCATGCTTTTGGATGACCTCCAAACTGCCATCCTTTGACCCGCCGTCCATGATGATGTACTCGATGTTGGGATACTTCTGTTCCAGGACGGAGCGCATGGTTTCTTCCAGAAAGGCGACTTGGTTGAAAGAAGGTGTAATAATGGAGACCATTGGGTTGATTTTCTCGTTCATGGGTGCTCTGACGTTAATTCTACCCGATCAGCGGGGATTAGTCCCACCCTGGAAGCGAGTCTTGCGGGCTTTATAAAAGGCAGTTCGGGCGCTCTTGAAACCCAAAGCGCTCAGGAGGGCGTAACCGATTCGACGCCAGTCTTTGAGGGCAGTCCCGGGGTGCTGCGTGAAGCTTTTCCAGTACATTTTCAGGGATTGGGCAGGCTTTCCAGCTTCCATCTGATAGAAGCCGTTGAATCGGTAGGCTCCCGCCCAGATTTTATGATGCATTTGAGAAGCCAGCGACTGAAAGCGCGGATCGCTTTCGATCCATTCTGCTAACCGGATGGCTTCAGGACCAAAGCCGGCTGCTTGGGCGACATTTTTGGCACCTTCGTGCATGCGGGCGGCAGCCCAGATGGTGGCTGGCACATATAGAGGCTCGCTGATAGCAGCCAGGCGCAGCCAAAGGTGGTGGTCGAGGAGGTAATGGTAGGAAGTGTCCAGCAGCCCAGCCTGCTCCAGAGCTGAGCGGCGCATGAATACACCCGGCTGACCAATGATATGAAAGCTCATCAATTCCGTCAGCCCCCAGTCCCCATAGTGCATGCAGTTAAAGGTGCTGCCCTGGCTGTCAATGGAGTCGACATCGCTGAAGACGAAGGAAGCCTGAGGGTTTTCCTGCAGCGCTTGAACAGCGGATGCAATTGCGCCGGGGCGGTACAGATCATCCGAGTTGAGCCAGGCAATCACTTCTCCAGTGGCGCACTTAATTCCCTTATTAATTCCATCTGCCTGACCCTGGTCAGGCTCGGAAACCCAGCCTGCCAATCCGTCGGCATATCTTTGGATGATTTCGCGACTGTTATCGCTTGAACCGCCGTCCATCACCCAGTATTCAATCCTGGGGTAATCCTGTTCCAGAACGGATCGCAGCGTTTGCTCGAGAAAGTCCGCCTGATTGAAGGATGGAGTGATTATTGAGACTGTGGGCGTATCCATTCCACTCATTTTACTTGAAAGTGCAAACTGTAATGTGTCTTTTCTTAGTTTCAACGAACTAACGAAACTTTCTAAGCCCCGGTATTAAATTCATCAATAAAAAATAGATTGTTATTCTGGAACGCAGTGAAGAATCCTGTCTTAGTCCATCGCAAAGATTCTTCACTCTGCTCCATTAGAATGACATGTGGGTGGCTTTCAATCCATCTCTCCCGGTCTCTTGACAAGGTTATAGCATTCAAGATAACACAGCTCAGTGCACACACCACAAGGACGAAAGAAACTTGAATTACTCAAAGAGACTGCTGTAGTCCACCTTGGGGAAGATAGTCAGTTTTCCACCAAGAGTGGCATCCAAAACCTGGCGTCCATTGGCGGCATAGGCATCCCGTGCCATACGGTAGCCAAGTTCGGAGGTTTCAAGGTCGGGTAACTGCCAGCGGAAGCCCTTGCCAAAATATTCCCCCGAAAAATGGTTAGGGTCAGCGCCATCAGATTGAACAGTGGTATTGGGGAGACCCTTGCTGACAAAATTGTGATCCACGCCAACCAGTATCACCGTACTGAAACCCATGTGGTAAGCCAACTGCAGGGCAACATTGGTAACCGTAGCGCCTTCCCAGACCCTGCCGCGGATATCCCGGGCAAATTTAGGGGTGGTGTAGGTAGTGTAAATGTAGTGGATCTGAGCATCCATTCCAAGCCACTGGCGGGAGTGCCAGGCAAAGAACTTGGGCATGTCCAGGGTTTTGAACTCGGCAGCAGACTGCTCGATTACCAAATCGTTAATCGATACCAGGACTGAGGGGCTGAAGCCCAATTCTTCCGCTGCCAAAAAAATACGGTTGAAGCCGAAACTAAACTCACCCTTGAGCTTGCTTAGGTCGGTTTGCCTGAGGCTGGGACCATTGCCGATCAGAAAGCAGCGTTCGCCCCTGTGGGAGTCTTTAAGGGTTGCCAGTTTCCGGCGGGAATCCCGCCGCCAGGGGTGCAAGTAGGCACTTGGCAGTTCCGGCAGGCGACGTGCGCCATCATATAGGTTACGTAGCCTGTTATAAAAACTGGAAGGTACGTTGCGGGCTATGGTCGATTTCATAAGAAAGCTACTCTGTACTCAGACGGGCAGTGGCACCGCCATCCACAACGATTGCCTGACCGGTCATAAAGCTGGATTGACTGCCATCCGACAGGAAGTAGATCACGCTGGCAATTTCACGGGGCTGACCGACACGTCCATTGACAGTTTTACGAGCCAGGGCCGCCAACTGATCCTCTTCTGTGCCGGCAGATAAGTGACCGCGGTTGAAACCCGCCCGCAACATGGGGGTATCGACTGCACCAGGCAGGACGGCATTGACGCGGATGTTATCCGGAGCAAATTCGATCGCCATGGCGCGGGTGAGCGCCAGCATCCCCCCTTTGCTGGCAGCATAAGCAGCAATATTGGCGCTGGTAGCCAAAGCGTGCACAGAGGAGACATTCACAATCGCTCCGCCTCCCTCAGCCTTCAGCAGGGGATGCCCCAGTCTGGCACCCAAGAAGACCGAGCGCAAGTTAGAAGCCATGACCAAATCCCATTCTTCAACCGTTGTTTCAATCAACGGCTTGGCAATCTGAAAGCCAGCATTATTCACCACCGCATCCAAAGCAGGGACGAAGGCAGAAGCCTGCTGATAGATCAATTCCAGGTTGGTTGGAACTGAGATATCCGCTTGGATGTAGAGGCCATCGGCTGGAAATTCCGGGTAGATTTCCTTGAGGTCCACGCCAATGATATTCCAGCCTTTTTCCAGGAAATATTGTACAGTTGCCCGGCCAACCCCGCCGGCAGCACCGGTGATCAAGAGAGTGCGTTTTTCGTCTGACATACTTTCCTTTCTCTTTCGTGCCAATCCCAGTCGCCAGGACCAGTCAGGCATCAAGCCTTGCGTTCCAGCGCCTTGAGGCTGGCAAGATCCCCAGCCGGTAAGTCCATCCCAATTAGCAAGTTGCGCAAGGTATTCCAGTGGACGCGCTCCCAAAAGAAGGGGCTGGAGTTGCTGTTGTGAGGTGCCAGCATAACGTTATCCATCTTGAGCAGCGGGCTGTCTTCAGACAGCGGTTCAACTTCAAACACATCCAGAGCAGCCCCGCTCAGTTTCCTTTGCTGGAGCGCGCGTACCAAGGCAGGTTCTTCGATAATCGGGCCACGGGCAGTGTTGATCAGGATGGATCCGGGCTTGCAGCAGGCAAAGGTGCGATCATTCAACAGGTGGAAGGAAGTAGGGTTGAGGTCGCAGTTGATGCTGATGTAGTCCGAGCGTTCCAGCAAGTCTTGCAGGGTAGTCATTTCAATACCCTGTTCGATCAGGAAATCCGGGGCAATTTCAATGATGTCATTGCCCAGAAGTTTCATGCCAAAGGCACGGGCGCGCCGCAGAACCGCTTTGCCGACATTCCCGACCCCGATCACGCCCAAAGTACACTCGCTGAGGGTCTTGCCTGGGAGCTTGTTCCACTCGCCGTCTTTCATGGCTTTGTCCATCCAAGGCTGGCGGCGGGCAAAGTTGAGCATATAACCCAAGACGCTTTCTGCCACCGGAACAGTGAAAGCATTTGGGGTGTTCTTAACTGCCACCCCAAAGCGGGCGGCTGCTTCCTGGTCAATTGAGTCAATCCCGGTGCCCCATTTGGAGATGATCTTCAAACGGGGCAGGCAGGCTTCAATTACACGGGCAGTAAAGCGGTCGTCCCCGCAGATAACGCCGTCAAATTGCCGGGCAATTTGGAGCAGTTCCTCTTCGGACAGGCGCTCATGGACGATCGGCTCCAGCGTGGAGAGACCAAAAGCCTGCAGGACCGGTCTGAAACGGTCCATGTAAGGCAGCATATAGGGAGCGGAAACAAGTACGGTCGGCATAATACCTCTATTCTGGGGCGGAGTTCATCTGTCGTGGGTTATCCAAGCGCTGATTCAACAAAACTTCAGCAATGGTGAAATCAAGTTCCTCGTCAATATCCCAGGCTTCGTCATTAGGAATCTCAAACATCATCGGGCGTTCGCCCAGACGGTTGCGGCGGCTTGCCAGAACATTGCGGGTGAACAAATAGAGACAGGAATTCTCTTCATAAACCGGAGGCAGATCTTGGGTCCGCAGCAGCACGTCCGGGTTGTGGTTAATAGCACGACCAAGCTGGTCCCACAGGCGGGCCTGCAGACGGGTCACACCAAAAAGGGAATCATAAGTTGGATAGACTGATCGCAGGGAGGCGATAGCCCTGGAGATGGTTGCAGCGCTCAAGAGCGGGTTGGTGCTGTGGGTCTGTAGAAATAGATCTGCCTGCACCTGGGCGGTATCGTACATCAGGATTTCGTTGGTGGGGATGGTATCAGCCCGCAGCGCTTCAGGCCGCAGCAGCGCCAGAACTTGCGGGAAGTGTTCCTCAAGCCCTTCCAGAATGACCGGGCTGTCGGTATCCACCACCACCTGGGAGATTTCCGGGCAGGCTAACAGGGTTTCCAAAATGTGATGAAAAAGCGGCTTACCAGCGATGGGGCGATAGTTCTTCCCGAGCACGCGGACTGAATCGTGCCGCATGGGAACAAGAGCAACAATTTTATCCAAAGACATCTATACCTCCTTTGTCAGCAGGAAGTTACCCCTGCCAGCGATGCCATCAAAGATGGTTTTAAGCACAGGCGAATTTTCAGGCAGAAGCGCCTGCCAGTCAAAATCCTTCAGTCGGACGTAGCCGGGCCAGACCTGATCTTCCTCTAGATAATCTTCAAAGCTCAGTGATGATCTATAAAGCTGATAATACAAAAACCGGCGGGCATTGGCACTGAAACGGGCAGGCGCTTCCAAAGTGCCGGCATTCAGGAATTCCTCTAACTGCTGAAGATAGGCGGTCCGGTCGGCAGGGAAGTAAACCAGATCGCTTTGGGTGAAGCGGGATTTGCCAGCAGAAAGGACCACAGCGCCCATGATGGAAGCTTCCATCCCGATAGTCGAATTGTAGATCATGACGAACTTAGACATGCGGATCAGGTCATAGGAACTGATGAACTGTTCGGGCGGGATGAATTTAATATTGGGCAGGCTTTTCACCTGGTTCTTGGAAGCCCACTCTGCCACGGATTCTTCGCTGGCTTTACCCTTGCGGGCTTCGTCCGGGTGGGCACGGATCACGAAGAGTGTCTCCGGGTGGTTTCTGGCAACATTCAACACTTCGTCCAGCCAGATGAACATGTCTTGGAAGAGTACATTGGCATGCGGTTGGCTGGTATCAAAAATGACGTTGGTAAATACCGGAACGACCTGTTTGAAACGACCTGCCAACGCCAGAAAATCTTGGTCCAACTGGCTTATCTCAGGCCAGAACTTGACCCCCGCCATGATGAAGTTGCCTTTGAAACGTGCTTGCAAGTAAGCGTCCAGACGGGCATTTTGGGCTTCGTTTAACTGGAAGTCCGACGGAATCTCCAGGGGATAAGCGGTGGCATCCCCTTCGGTGAAAAAGGCACTCATCGGGCGCAGGCCGACCTCGTGACTGTAGACTTTCAAACTTTTCTGTCTGGCAATCCAGCGGGCAGTGGCTTCGGGGTATTGCATCCCGTTAAACACCACCACAGCAGAGGGTTGAACCTGCTCTAGCAGAGCCTGAAACTGCCCTTTGATCGACCAAGCAGAACGCAGGTACTGGCGCAGAATTCGCAGGGTGGTCGGATTGTCTTGCAGGTGATGCCGCCTCAGGATCCAGCGCACGCTGGGTAAGACCAGTTCACCGAGGGGCACGCCCTCGTAACGAAAGTCCATAAGTTCGTCCAGCCCAAGGGCAGACAGAGCGTTATCCAGGTCCGGATCGGGCTGAAAGGTAAAGGAGACCTGCCGGGAACCGCTGTAAATGGCTTCGGATTGGTTTATGCAGCCCTGACAGGGCGGGGATTGAGACGGATCATGGCGATGAGTGCCTAAAACGCACTGGGTCATACCACGCTGGCAGACAAAACTTACCACCGGGATGCCCTGCAAACGTAGGGACCAGGCGCTGATCAGGCTGAAGCCGGCATTCAAGCTCAGACCGGTCAGGCGCGTGCTGGCATTAAAAAACAGCACCGGCGCCTGGCTTGGCTGGGGGCAGTGTTCAGCCACGCTTGTAGTTAAGCGGCGGACGTGCCGGTCTGTTTGTCGATGAGCCTGGCGCACCTTGAAATGGGTGTGCAGCCGCTCCGGAAATCTGGTGGAGTTCATAGTTACTGGCTAAACCGCCTTAGTTTGCTCAGCGAAGATTTTTCGCTGTCATAAACTTTTTTAACACCGTCACCCAGGGATTTTTCCGTGACGCGAATATACTTCACCAGGTGCTTCAAGCCCTGTGGTTCTACCGAAGCAGATTGGTCGCTGCCCCACATAGCACGGTCTAACGTGATGTGGCGTTCTACCAAGCAGGCACCCAAGGCAACAGCCACGGCAGTTGGAACCAGCCCGACTTCATGACCTGAATACCCGATTGGGCAGTCAAACTTGCTCCGCAAGGTCTGGATCATGCGCAAATTCAATTCGTCAGGCGGGCAGGGATAACTGCTGGTGGTGTGGCACAAGATTAGGTCATTTTGCCCCAGCAGGGAGACCGCCTGCTCAATCTCTTCCAGGGTGGACATGCCGGTTGAAAGGATCAGCGCTCTGCCAGCAGCGCGGTAAGCACGCAGGAGTTCATGGTCTGTCAGGAGAGCGGAAGGAATTTTATGGGCAGGCGGGTTAAACTGCTCTATGAATTCCACCGAAGGAATATCCCAGGAGGAAGCCAGCCAGGTTATGTCCAGTTCTTTGCAATAACGGTCAATCTCCCGGTAGGCGTCCAGATCGAATTCGACCTTATAGCGGTATTCCAGATAGGTGATATAGCCCCAGGGGGTTTCACGCATCTGATCGCGCTGATGTTCCGGTACACATAGCTCCGGGGTACGCTTCTGGAATTTGACCGCATCCACGCCAGCCTCTTTGGCTGCCAGGATCAATTGCTTGGCAATATCCACGCTGCCGTTATGGTTGATGCCAATTTCCGCAATGATAAAGGCTGGATGTCCATCCCCGACCTTGCGGTTGCCAATGGTTACTTCACGGTTCATAAAAACTCCGATCTCAATTAGTGGTATTCTGGTTGACGAGCAACCGTTCGACCAGTTCGCGCACGGCGCCCTTGCCGCCCCGGTGCTTTAAGACCAGATCAGCCTGACGTAAAACGGTCGGGTGGGCGTCCGCGGGAGCTGCAAAACAGCCCACCAAGGGCAACACCGCCAGGTCTGGGATGTCGTTGCCGATATAAACAATCTCGGCGGGATTCAAACCCCGCGCGGTAATAATTTCCTGTAAAACCTGGTCTTTATCCAGGGCGCCCTGAATTACTTCCAGCTTTAATTTCTTGCAGCGGGCTGTAACCACCGGGTTTTCTTCGCGCGAAATCACCATGGCTTGAACCAACCCTTGTTCCCGCAGCAGATCCAGACCAAATCCATCCGAACGGCTGGTGGTAACGGTTTCGTTACCGTATTGGTCTGTCTGCACCAGATCATCCGAGAGGACACCGTCAAAGTCCATGATCAGGGCGCTGACTTTTTGCGGGAAGGGGCGGCGCCTGGCCAGCGGATCGACTGCCTGCAGGGTTGGGTCCTGTAAAAGGCGCTCATAACGCTCCCAATCAGCCGGAACGTCAATATCGACGGTATAGCGCGGATCAATCAGCAGGGGCAGAACAAAATCGCCAGTCAACGAGTTCTTTTCGAGGATGGTTTGGGCACGGATTGCGTCAATATGCCCGGTTTGCCAGTAAGTCTTTGGGAGGCTCTGGCGGGGGGCATTGTAGGGTTCTTCCAGCCCCTCCACCTTTAACAAGGGATCCATTCTGCTGTCAGCGGCATCAATGGTCCACATTTTGAAGGGGTTCTGCCCGGAGGGCACGACCCCGCGCACGCAGTCAGCCTCTGGGTGGGCAAGCAGCAGCTCTACGGCATCATCCACACAGGAAAGCGGGCGTACAGGCGAGGTGGGCCGCAGCTGCACCACGACCTGGGGGGCATAACCTTCGTGTTCCATCAGCCATTCCAGCGCCTGACGGAAGACCGGGTAATCCGGTGTGTCATCTTGTGCAAGTTCGCTTGGGCGCAGGAAAGGCACTTCGGCGCCCCACTGGGGGGCTACCTCGGCAATTTCTTCATCATCAGTCGAGACAATCGCACGTGTCACCGAGTGCGACTGAAGGGCAGCCGCAATGCTATAGGCGATCAGCGGGCAGCCGGCAAAGTTGCGGATATTCTTGCGAGGGATGCCTTTGGAACCGCCGCGGGCTGGGATGATTGCCAGAACTTCAAGCTGGTCTACCATGCTGTCCAACCTCCATCCAACACCAGGTTGCTGCCGGTCATATAGGTAGAGGCATCGGATGCCAGAAACAGCATGGCGGCGCTCATCTCATCCAGATTAGCCATCCGCCCTAAAATGGTTTTGGAGGAATAAGCTTGGGTAAAGACTTCATCGTGCTGGTTGTAGACCCCCCCGGGGGTCAGGGCGTTGACGCGGATATTTCTGCCGGCGTAATAAGCCGCCAAGTAACGCGTAAAACCCAACACGCCCGCCTTGGTGACGGAGTAATAAACCGGTTTATAAGATTGGCTGCCATCTGGGCGAGCATAAATCCTTTGGTCCGGCCCATTCAGCCCATAAGTGGAGCAAATGTTGATAATTACCCCGGAGCCCTGCGCCAGCATCGGCCGGACAGCCGCCTGGGATGCCAGGAACATTCCGGTCAGGTTGACGTCCAACGCCTGGCGCCAGGAGTCCAGTGAATAAGTCTCAAAAGCGTTGGCAGCCTGCTGCCCCTGGTGTTGGGGGTCAAACTTTGGGTCAAGAGCGGCACTGTTGATCAGCACATCCAGCCGGCCGAAACGTTCTAAAGTCTTAGCGACCATATTCTGGGTAGATTCCGGCTCGATGACGTTGACAGCCACAGCGTCAGCGCTCAAACCCTGAGAACGGATCAGTTCTACCTGAGCTTGGGCAAGTTCAATTACCAGGTCCGCCAGCATCACATCGGCGCCAGCCTGTGCCAGCGCCAGGGCAAACTGTTTGCCCAGCAGACCCCCTCCGCCGGTCACTATGACCGTGCGGCCGGTCAGGTTGAATTTATCCAACACGTTTTGCATGTTTTTCTCGTTTTCTCTTTTATCCGAAGTGATTTGTTAACGATTTTACCACTTCGGGCTGCCTCAGGCGAGAGACACCAACCGGCTGCCTGCTACGGCAGAGTGGTGCACAGCCAGGGCAATTTCGAGGGCACGGATGCCATCTTCCAGGTCACAACCGGAGTATTGCGACCCCTGGCAGACTTTGATGAAATGCGCCATCTCTGCCAGGAAGAGGTCATTCCGTTCAAACCCAGCGGGTGGATCCAGGTGTTGCCAGTCCTTTGTGGCAACGGAATAAATCTCAGCAGTACCGCTGGCATTGTTCCAGCGGATAAAACCAGATTCTGTGATGATTTCGAACCAATGGGCGGGCGGGCGCTGGTAGTAATCCAGATGAACGCTGCCCGGGCAGCCGCGGGTAAAGCGCAAGGTAATATCGGCGTGGTCTTCCACGTCCAGTTCAAGCGGGCTGACGTGTGCCAAAGTGGCGGAAACAGCATCCACCTCACCAATCAGCCAGCGCAGGTAATCCAGTGGATGCGAAAGCGTCAGCACTACTCCGCCGCCCAGGTCTGCACGGGCGGCATATCCCCTTCGGTAATCTTCCCAGGGGTGCCAATCCGGCAGGTATTCACCCCAATGCGCATGGACCGAGAACGGCTGCCCAAGCTGTCCGGAATCCAGCAGGGTTTTAACCTGACAGAGGACCGGGTGATAGCGATAATGAAAACCCATCAAGACTTGCCGACCGGTTCGGGCGAGGTTGGCACGTAATTCTGACATACCTGCCATGTCCTGCGAGATGGGTTTTTCAATCAGCAGGTGGCAGCCGGCGGCAGAAGCAGGCAGTGCCACGCTCATATGGGCAGAGGTGGGGTTGGAAATAATGACCGCGTCGGGTTTTTGTGCCAAAGCTTCGGCAAGGTCGGTAAATTCGGGGATGCCTTCCAGTTCGCTGTCGGGCAGGCTGGCACTGTGCGTGCGGTAAAGCAGGATGTCTGTCTGACCCAATGCTTGCAAGTTGCGCAAGTGTCTGCGCCCGATGGAACCGAGACCGGCAATCAAAAATCTCATCATTCCCTCCCATTCTGGTGCAGCAAGCCGTACAGGTGGTTGATCAGCCCCTGGATACCGTTTCGAACGTGTCGGTTGCGGGTGATCCCGCCCAGCAGACCGGTTTTCTTCGTGCTTGGCTTGGTGGAGGAGCGTGTTTCGATCCCATCTCTTTTCGCCAGAGCGGCCACTTCATCATCAATGACGTTGCCAAGCAGGCGCATGGTTTGTTGGTAGGTAGTCAGCCGCAGGTAGCCCTTCTGGTCCATGCGGTCGTCCATTTCGACCATTCTGCCCATCAACTGGTCACTCCATCCTTCCGGGAGCATGTCATTCAAAACGGAAAGCAACACCGCTTTGGGGGTAAGCACTTGAAAATGGTGGGCTGAGACCCACGCTTTGACGCCATTACAGCTCACGACCACATCCTCGATGCCAGCTACTTCATCTTGGTAGCGCTTCTCGCTGCGCCCGGAGTTATCCATGTACTCCTCTTCCCATTTGCGCGGCATCAAAAGACCGTGTTCCACGGTATCAGCGCTTTCCTGCGCATACTTGAGGGCGGAATCGGAACTCATGACCACCCGCTGGCGGATGTAAAAACCTGTCACCGCTCCGACATTCGGGAAAGTATCCAGGACCTCGAGGTGTGCCGGCAGCCAACCCGGCAGGTGATAGACATCATCATCGGTGTAGGCAATCACCTCGCCACTGGAGACCTGGGCAATGCGATAAAGCGCGTTCAGTTTGCCGATGTTGTGGGCGGAAAGGATCAAGTTGTCGATCCTGCCCTGATCAAACAGCTCCTGCAGGTATTGCACCATTTCAGGGCAACTGCCATTATCGAACACCAACAATTCATACGGTTTGGCGGTATTGGTAAGGATGCTTTCGATGGTCAGGCGGGTGACTTCCAGGCGATGTTGAAAATAGCCCGCCTGGTGGGGTTCGTAAACCAGGACTGCTACGGTTACCCGCGACGGGGTGTAGCTGAGGGTTTGGTTGCGAGAGGGATTAACACCAATTCGTGGCATAGGTCAGGCTTCCTGCATGGTTTTTTTCATGGCACGGTTCTTCCAAAATTCTGCCCAAGCTTTGCGCGGGTGAAAGAGCACAAACAGTACTTGTGTCAGGGGATAGCAATGCAGCTTGAGCAAAGGGAAAATCTCCACTTCCCGCCAGAATCGGCGGCTGGATTTGGGTACGGGCTCGATTTTACCCCGGATGATGGCATGGGTGGAGTCATCGATCTCAAAGATGGTACGGCGCCCGCCTGCCAGGCGGATGTTCTCGCCGGTCTCAGGCAGCCGGTAATGGGCTTGCCCATTGGGAAGGTGGCTGTAGTCGTGACTCTGATGAATGACATCGAGGGCATTGGTGGCATCCACTACTGCCCATCCCTTCAGGCGGGCCTGGTAGATCATCCAATTATCCCAGCCAGCCCGCCCAACGGTAAAGTCGGGCAGTTCCTGGAAACAGCCGCGCGGGTAAACGAAGTAATCACTGCCGGTGCGAATATGCAGTTTGCCCTGCGTATGGGCGCGCTGGCGCAAGGGTTGCACCCAGCCCTGGTCAAACTTGAGCGGCTCGGTTACTTCAAAGTCCCAGCGCTGACCGATCATCAAAAAGCGCTCCATCTCCGCCCCGACTTTGGGCACGACCTCCAGAAGTTCCGGAAACAAGATGATATCAGCATTGGCATAGACCAGGTAAGGGCTGTCATTGACGCTCCTTGCGAGCGCGAAAATAGAACTGATCAGGGGCGTTCCCAGGGCATTACAGGCGACCTGTGGCAGGTGCAGGAAGTGCATTTCCTTAGCCACCTGTGCCATGCCGGCTTCATCACCAACCAACACGACCGATACATCCTCACCCAGCGCCTGCCAGGAACGTAAAGCATTGCGCTGAATCAGATCAACATGCGGGTTAGTGAAAGGTTTGGGAGCCGTAAAAAGGGTTAGCAGCGGCATAAAGGCTATTTCTTATCCTCCAGAGGCAGCCAGGCACGTCCGGGTGAAAGCTTGCTGAGAACCTTGCGCCTGAGCATGGCAAAGCTGCGCTTGAGTGGCACCGCTCTCTCTGGGCGGACGCGGTAGGCTTTTTCCGGATTCTGGGCAGGCTTGGCAAGCACATTCAGGTAGAGGTTAAGCATTTCAGAGCGTGGGTAACCGTGTTTGCGCAGAAAGACCACTTCATAACCGGCTTTATGGAGGGTTTCCACAATGCTATGCAGGGTAAAGCAGGTCAGATGTGCCAATTCGTAGCAGTCGTGGGCGTAAAAATTAGGCACTTCCAACAGCAGCCAGCCTTGCGGGTCAAGCAAGTTCTGGCGTACATCGCGCAAAACCCCGACCGGATTTTCAAGGTGTTCCAGAACGTGCATCAAGCTCACCAGATCAAAGCGCTCCGGGTTGCTGGCGGAAAGGCTCTCTAAAGATGAATACATGTGCAAGCCTTTGTCTTCCGCCAGCTTGCGGTACGCATCTCCCGGTTCCACCCCGACCCCTTCGGCTTGAAATTCTATTCTAAAGGCTTCCAACATGGCGCCGCTGGAGGCGCCGATATCCAGAATGCGCTTAAGCCGGGCAACACCCCGGGAGCGCAAAAGGTGAATCTGATCGGCAGAGCGCAGATGCTGCTGGCGCAGATCTTTGGTGGTGGGGGCTGAAGTACTCTGATAGATCTTGCGGTAGTCTTCTTTATAAAAATCAGGGGAAGCCGCTCGGCTTTCGGAAGCATCCTGGAAGACAAAACCGCAACTCTGACAATGATAGTACACCACCGGTGAGCCAAAAGATTCAAACTTTTTCAGCACCTTGACCTGTTTCTTGTCGCACAGCGGGCAAATTACCGCTTTTGGGGTTGTTAGCGTGGAGTTACCAGCTTGGTCTGATTGTTCATCTGCGGCAGGCATTTTTGGGGCTTGGGGGCTGCGCTCATCCACATCCAGATAAGTTTTATGCTGGATGTCTGCCAGATTGTACTGCCATTGAGGATGCAGAGCGGACTGTCCGAGCAATTGGTTCAGGGTAAAGTCATCCCGGTTGTCAAAGGCAGCGTAAACTGCCCGTGCTACCTGCAAATCCGCTTTAGTATCCACTGTGAAGCGTAAGTGCCCCATGCTGGGTTCGGTCTCGACGACTTTAACGCGAAAACGCCCAGGTGTGTCATACAAATAAGGCATAACATGCTCGCGTTCAAATTTTTCTACAGCATTTTTCCAAGCTGTCTCCAGGGCTGCAAAACTGCACACCTCGGTATCCATGCCAATTGGGCTAGTGCGCGGGTTGGGCGGAGGCAGCCGGTTGGTGGCAAATTCGCAGTCACCTTCTAAAAAAGCCGCAATCACCCGATCAATTTCAGCAGGGTCAATCATGGGGCAATCGGCGGTTATTCGCACAATCACATCCGCATGATAGAGTAAAGCTGCCTGGTAGTAACGATCCAAAACATCGTACAAGCTGCCGCGGTAGACTGGCACCGCATGGGTCTGGCAAAATTCAACGATCGGGTCATCACTGGGGTCTTCGGTGGTCGCTACGACCATGCCTGTAATGAACCTGGAACGGCTGACGCGGGCAATCACCCGTTCGAGCATGGGCTTACCGCCCAGGTCCTGCAAGACTTTACCGGGAAGGCGGCTGGAACTCATGCGCCCCTGGATGATGGCAATAATGGTTTGTTCGCTCACGAGATTCACCTCTCTAAGGCTGCGGATCAGCCGTGACCGGATCCAGGATGATCGAACCCACGCTGAATTCATAATCAGCCTGCTGGGCTGCCAGATTGGCGGATGTGGTGATAAACAGCACCAACCAGAGCAGGTCTTGCTCTTTGAAAACATAACCCGCCCAGGCATTGCTCTCCTTGGCATAGGTAAAGCGTGCTACGTCACGCCCGCCCAATTCAATTTGGTCAGAATCCATGGTGTTTGCGTCATCGCTTAGGAACAAACCAAAGGCATTACTGATCAGATTTACCGGCAGACCTGCCAGCTCTTTATTCTTGATGATCAGCAGTTTTGTGGGAGAAATGGCAGGCGCAGAGGAATCATAGCCCCACCAGGCAACGTTGGATTCCAGATTCTCAACTATCGTAGAGAGAGTGGAACTGCTCTCCCCCAGGGCGGATGTGAGAATATTCAAAATAGAGGGCAAGTCCTCATGGATATCCTTGGTTACATACGTGGGTGGGAGCATAATTTGCAAGCCTACCCCATCATAGAACAGCATGCCGTTATCGGGCGTGGGGGTCGACTCGGCAGTAGAAGAACTATTGAGAAAACCGGGGAAATTGCATGATGTGGCGGACAAAGCCAGCACCAGGGCAACCAGGATCAGCTTGTTTTTCACGATACCCTCTCTTTCGTAGAGGCAACGATTTTTTCGTAACAGTCAAGCAGGATTTGGGAATTGACGCTCCAATCTGCTTTTTGGGTGGCGTCCTGTCGGGCTTTTCGCCCAAGGGCGCGCAAGTCAGTCTCAACACTGGCAAGAATAACTTGACTGAGCCGTCCGGTATCCCCATCCGGGTAGATCCAGCCATTTTCGTCCTGCCGAATCCACTCCAGGTTAGCTGGAATGTCGGAGACAATAGAAGGAAGACCGCAAGCCATGGCTTCCATCAGCGAGACCGAAGAGCCGTCCACGTGCGAAGGGCTGATGTAAATATCCGCGGCACCGTAAAAGGTGATCAGGTCTGCATTGGGAACCCGTCCGCCAAGGAAAACCTTGTCCGTTATCCCGCCTTTTTCCAGAATCGAGGTGATTTTGCCGGATTCGGAGCCGCTGTTCAACAGGATCAGGCGCAGATCGGGATTCCTTTGGGCAGCTTGCACAAACGCCTGTGCCAGAATGTCCACGCCGTAATTGGGTTCCCAGGAGCGCAAGCACAAGAAGACCGGTTTATCCTCCCAACCGTGTTCCTGACGCCAGTTCTTCCCTGGAACGATGCTGGTCTGGGGGGAAAAATGAGCCAGGTCCACCCCCCAGGGGAACTTGCAGATACGTTCCGGCGGGAAGCCAAAGCCAACCGCCTTGTCGGCGGCTGCCTGGCAGTCCATGGTCAGCCAGTCGGAATGCTGGAGAGTGTAGCGGGTCTGCCAGCGACTCAAAGGCGAGAGGTCCGCATCTTTCATCAGGTCAAAACCCCAGCTCATGGTCAAAAGAGGGTGAAATCCAGCTTTTGCAATCAAGAAAGCCATATCCTGAATAGGCCCGGCATGCACCAGATCCGGTTGCAGGTTGCGCAGAAGGGCTTTTAATTGACCTGCCAGATGGTGTGTCTTGGTTAAGCGGAAAAGTCCCTCACTCCCTTCCCAAGGGACGTTGGTGACGCCTTTGGGATCGGGATACTCCTGCGAAGTGAACAGACGCAGGGCATAGACTTCGTGCCCGCTCCTGGCAAGTACCTCCAGAAAGCGCTGGTCATGCGGAGAATCAGACCTGGTACAGTAAAGCAGTCGCAAAATTGCCTCGTTTTATCCTAACATGGTCCAGCGCAGTTCCTGACCGGGTTCAATTGCCACCAGGGCTTTGGTGCCGATTACGGTTGGCAGATCGTAGGGCATAATGGCTTCTTTGGGGGCTGGACGCAACACGTCGATCATGTCGCGGGTCAATATCTCCCCTGGTTGAATGGCGCGGGCAGCCCGCAGGCAACGCCGCTGGATCACGAACGTTTCAAGCTCATTGTCAGCCACGACTTTATTGCCCGAGCCCATGGCGCGTTCCAACTGGCGGGTGGCGGTGACCATCTCGGCAAAGGTGGCAGGGTTCATAGCGAAGGCGTGATCCGGTCCTTCGCGGCTGTTATCGTCGGTGAAGTGTTTTTCAATGACGCGGGCGCCTAAAGCCACTGCTCCCAGCACCGTGGCATGTCCGTGGGTATGGTCTGAGAGCCCCAATACCAGATTTGGGTACATGCTGTGGAAGGTTTTGAGCACATTCAAGTGGATATGGTCAAAATTAGCGTCCTCAGCGGTGTAATTGGTGTTGCACTGCATCAGCACAAGCTGGGGGTTGATTTTTAAAATAGCTTCGACTGCCCGCTGCACATCCCCAAGATTGGAAGCACCCGTAGCCAGCATGACCGGCTTTCCTTTGGCAGCGATCCGCTCACAAGCTTCAATCCAGGTAATATCCCCGGAGCCGATTTTGTACACTGGTACGTAAGGGTTAAGCATGTCCGTGGCTTCAAAATCATAAGGAGCGGAGAAATAGTCAAGCCCAAGTTCGTCACAGGCTTCGCCGAGGTGTTGGGTCCACTCGAAAGGGACAGAGGCTTCGTCATAGACCTGCGTAACACTCTTCCGCCATTTGGCTTGGTGAGAAACCTGAGCGTTCATATGCGAAAAACCGTAATTGGATACGATCTTGGGGCCGCGAAAGTTTTGGAATTTGGCAGCATCAGCGCCTGATTTGGCGGCAAGTGCGATCAATTCAATAGCTCTATCCAAGTTGCCATCGTGATTGGCGGCAATCTCAGCAACAAAATAGGTAGGATGTCCTTCACCAACGAGGTGTTTTCCAATCTTTAGTTCCATATTGTCCTCCAAACGATCAAGCGATAAACGCGTGAAGCCGGGCGGGCAAACCTGCCTGCCAAGCGTTGTAAAAAGCCTGCAAGCCTTCAATTTGTCCAGGCAGGGTGCCATCCAAAGCAGCTTGCAGCTTATCGGTATTCATACTCAGATTGAGCGAACGGGCAGCAGCCAGCCCGGAATCATGCACAGACAGCGGGCTGATCAGGCTCTCATCCAGCTCAAATTGGCGCGCCAAACTAACGCCAAAGGCGTATTTGCTGATCGGCTGGGTGCCGAATACATGGTACAGTCCGCTCAGTTCTTTCTGTATCATTTGTAGCAAAATTCGTGCCAAATGCTCAACGTAAAGAGGGGTAAAGGTCACATCGGTAAAACCCTTGACAGTTTGTTCAGCTTTAAGGTGGTTGTAAAAGAATTCCGCCAGGCTGCGGCTGCCACTGGCAGACCAGCCATAGAAACAGACTCGGGCAATGATGGCTTCAGGATTGGCTTGGGCAACAGCCTGTTCACCTTCCAGTTTGGTCTTGGCATAAACGCTGATCGGATTGGGAGTGTCGCTCTCGCGGTAGTCATCCTGGGCGCCATCAAAGACGGCATCGGTGGAAATGTGCACCAATTGGGCGCCTATTTCAGCGGCAGAGCTGGCAATCAATCCGGGAACGCGGGCGTTGACCAGATTCGCCATGCTAGGGTTTTGCTCTGCCCGGTCAATATCTGCCATGGCGGCACAATGGATGATCACATCGGGCGACAGGGCACGCAATTTACCCGGGATTTCTGCCAGATCGTTTAAATCGACCTTTTGCGTAGCGAAAGGCACCCCTGCCAACGAGCGGCTGTTGGACCAGCCGGTGACCTGGTACCCCTGGTTCACCGCCACCAATGCCAGGTTTAACCCCAATAAGCCACTGGCGCCTGTTATCAGCAAATTTGTCATGCAAATCTTTCCTTTTCGAAATCCTTTTCAATCGGGGCGATGATCTCGTTGATTCGGCTGACGTCCAACCAGTCGGTGTTGTTGTTGCTCTGATAGGTAAAGCCATCCGGAAGGAGTTTGCCTTGTTTTTCCCAGGCGTGTCCAAACCACAGGGCTGCCGCTGGCTGAACAACAAACATATCCAGCAGTTCCACCGTCGTGCGCGCTTCATCCTCCGAGATGAGCGATTCATGCAGTTTTTCACCGGGACGAATGCCGATGATATCCACCTGAGCTTCCGGGGCGATGGCTTTGGCAAGGTCCATCATGCTCATGCTGGGGATTTTGGGAACAAAAACTTCGCCGCCTTGCATTTGTTCGATGCAGCGGATGACAAAGCGAACACCCTGCTCAAGGGAGATCCAAAAGCGGGTCATCCGTTCGTCAGTAATGGTCAGGTGACCGGTGGGCCTCTGTTTGAGGAACAGTGGAACCACGCTGCCCCGCGAACCGACCACATTGCCATAGCGGGTGCAGGCAATCCGGGTGTTACGTCCGCCGGCATAGGCATTACTCTGGATCAGCAGTTTTTCAGCTGCCAGTTTGGTGGCACCATAGAGGTTAATCGGGTTGACCGCTTTATCAGTACTGAGCGCCAGCACTTTTTCCACCCCGTTTTCAATGGCAGCATCCGCCACATTGCTCGAGCCGAGGATATTGGTCTTGATGGCTTCCATCGGGTTGTATTCACATGCGGGCACCTGTTTAAGCGCTGCGGCATGCACCACTATATTGACTCCGTACATGGCACGCGAAAGCCGTTCGCGATCGCGCACATCGCCAATAAAGTAACGAATGGAAGGATGATCATATCCGCCAGTACGCATTTCATGCTGCTTCAATTCATCCCGACTGAAAACAATGATTTTGGCAGGATGGTACTCTTCGATCATGATCTTGATGAACTTTTTTCCGAAGGAACCTGTCCCTCCGGTTACTAGGACAACTTTATTTTTCCATTCCATACGAACTCCTTATTTATCCAGACGTCGAAATTTGATCGGGTTTGGTGATCACGATCAAAGGGTATTGACCATTCTCGCCAAAATAATGCGGGAACCACTCCTCCAGCCGGTATAAAACCTTCAGCCAGAACTTGCCGCCCCATTCAGGTTGAATAACCGTGCGCAGAAAGTGCACACTGACACTTCGCCAGGTCAGGATTTCAAAAGGCAGCTTGCCGCTCAAAGCTTGCTTGAACCAGGGAGCGCTGTTCTTTTCCACAAAAGTCCCGGCAGGGCTGGTATTGGCAGGCGGCTGGGCTGCTTGTGCATTTCCCTGCGTTTTGCCATTATCCCCATTGGCGGGGGAGGTTTTGTCCTTGCGCAGGTGGTTGGCAACCCGCAAGAAAAAAGACCAGGTGCGGCTCAGGCCATGCTGTGCCCAGCCATCCACCGTTACCATGCTGCGCCCGGGCGCCAGACAGTCGTACAAGCCCAGGTAACAGTCGATTTTCTCATCGGCGGGCAGGTGGTGAATGGTATGCAGTGAGACAATCCCGTCAAAGGCTACTCTTTTGAAGGGCAAATGGGCGATATCGCCGATCACATAAAACCCATGCTCGCCCAATCTGCTGCGGGCTTCCTTGAGCGCGACAAAAGAAAGGTCAAGACACACCCGGCGCTGATAGCCCTTGGAATAAGCCAGGTAGGCTTGATATTGCACCGGTCCCGAGCCGGCATCCAGCAAATAGCGCCCGCTGGGGGGAAGGTGCCGCCCAACACGGGCATGTGCCCTAGCAATGTACTCGGCCGAAACCGGACGAAGGTCTTCATACTGGGCGTTTTGATATTGCCCGTCGTCCTCCAATTGCCAGCCGACTTGGTCGTAAAAACGGCCAACTTCCTGCTTGACTTCATTACCCGGCATGGGGAGTCTCCTCTCGCGGGGGAAGTTCCTGCAAGCGGGCATACCCGCGGGCTGACCAGTCCAAGGGTTCACCCGTCAAATAGCCAAAAGTTTGGGCGTAACGTGCCTGCCCTTCTGGGCTGAGGACAAAGCTAATCGGGCGGGTCTTAAAATCCTGGCCCAGCCAAAGCAGGTGCCAAGGGAAAGGCAGGGAAAATTCAAAGAAGAATAAGTAAGCGTAAAGCCAGGCTTGTTCCACCTGATCGGTGCTCAAGCGGAACTTGGTCGGTTCGGCAAGGATGCGATCCAGGGCTTGTTCGTATTCCTTCCAGGTATCCGGGTCAAAGGTGAATCCTTTGCGGGCGTAATGGGTCTTGCCTGCCACGATCACCGGCAAACCTGCCATACTCATCTCCAGCCCGACGGTGGTGGTGTACACCAATCCGAGGTCAATCACCTCGATGATGTCGTAGGTGTTGGTCTTATCTTCCGGCCGGACCAAGTGAATGTTTTCCGGCAGTTCGGGAAAAGCCTGATTAATTACCTCCACCATGGACGTTCCATGGGTGAGCAATTCTCCTGGATGAATGCGGATGACCAGTTGGGCGTCTTTGCGATCCAGAAAATATCGAATGGTCCCGATGATCCAGTCGGCCATGGTGTCAGAAATTTGTTGGCGTCCCAAGGTCATGCTATCCCCCAGAACATTGGTGGCAAGCAGTACCACTGGCCGTTCGTCCAAGCCCAATTGTTCCTTGACTTTGGATGCGCCTTGCTGGGGGGTTTGCTGCCATTGGCGCGCGAAGCTGCCCCATAGTTTGGCGTTTTTGCGGGCAGAAAAGAGCTCGAGCAAAGCCTGTCGGGCAGGCTCGGGCAGGGGTTGGTTACCCAGGGCTTGCCAGAGGGCAGTGGTATCGTGCGACATGATCTGAGAATCTTGCGCCAGCCAGATGCGTTCGCGCTGGTCGGCAAATTCGAAGGTGATGGTTTGGATGCCCAGATGGCGGGCAACCTGATAAGCCACGCCCATTTCCAGGATGGTTCCATTGGGAACGATAACCACATCGGGTTGGGTTTTGGTAAACCAAGCAACCAGTGCCGCTGCTGTCTGGCGGTTACGCTGGCAGCGCAGGCGATACAGATCACAGGAGGTATCGATTTTTTCCGCCTGGAGAGTGTACTGTGTGTCGTCATTGGAAACTTGTTCAACAATGCGTTGGAGTTCGGGAGAGAGCTGAGGTTCTTCAGTTAACTGGTTTAATAAAGGCACAATTTCCATCACCGGCGCAGCCGCGGCAAATACCTTTTGGGTATAAAGGTCCTGACGGCGCAGGTCAAACCTGGAGATCGGCTTATCCCAATCTGCATAAGGTAGATAGCCCAGGCTCACCTGGTGACCCTGCCCGCTCAGAGCCAGGGCGATCAAGCCGGCCTGCTCGATCCAATAATGCAAGGAAGCAAACAGGCAGATTTTTTTAGCATCCGGGTTGGACTTTGCCAGGTTCTGTACATCCGCAACAGCTTCAGGCAGCACGGAATTCAATCCGTCCAGCTTGTAATGGGCAGACCAGGGTTTGTACTGCCCACGCAACTGCCAGTACACCTCGGCAGTCAGGGGCAGGTCGCCCAGCAGGTCTTTGAGTTTGTTCCTGTAACCCATGCCTTAGTCCTTTTTTTCGATGACCCAGTCCAAAGCGGGTCGGACACTACCTGGCCTTGATTCCGGCCAGTGTGTGCCTGGGGCTCCGCTGGCATCCACCGAGAAACTGAGCGCCTGTTCATCCTGAAAATAACGGCGGATGTGATAGGAACTGGCGTTGATGCCCAACAGGAACCGCCCTTCATTGAGAGTATTGGCAGGAATGGTGCAACGACTGGTATAAGAGCCCTTGGGTCGGGCAGGATAAGCAGTGAAAAGCTCGCTGGAATCAGTATCAAAGCTGGTAAAAACCGGTTCCCCGCGGGTGGACATCAAATAATAACCGACACGCAAACCGGTTACGCCTTCCGAGAGCTGATAATCAACTTCGATGGTGATCGGCTCCACACTGCGCAAGCTGTCTGAAACCTTACCCGCTTTGTTTAATACCCGGATGGCAAGCGGGCGGAAAGGTTTGGCGGAGGCTGGTACCTCGTCTTCTTCCCAATAACGTTCGCCCAGCTTGGAAAGTCCGCGATTGAGGTAGAAATCAACCGCTTCAGAGGAGGGACCCTGCATGAGGATTTTCCCCTTGTCGAGGACCAGGGATTCTTCGGTCAGACGTTGGATGGCAGACATGTTGTGGCTGACAAATAAGACAGTGCGCCCTTGCTGGGCGACATCGCTCATTTTACCCAGGCACTTGCGCTGAAAATCAGCGTCGCCAACCGCCAGAACTTCATCCACCACCAGTATCTCAGGCTCAAGATGCGCAGCGACAGCAAATGCCAGGCGCAGGTACATGCCGCTGGAGTAACGTTTGACCGGAGTTTCGATGAACTGTTCCACTTCGGAAAACGCCACGATTTCATCGAAGCGGGCTTCGATTTCCTTTTTGCTCATGCCCAGAATGGCACCATTCAAAAAGATATTCTCGCGCCCGGTCAATTCCGGATGAAAACCAGTACCGACTTCCAGCAGTGAGCCAACCCTCCCGCGCAGTTCGCCGTATCCTTCAGTCGGATTGGTGACACGCGAAAGAATCTTTAGCAGGGTGCTCTTGCCGGCGCCATTCCGCCCGATTATCCCCAAAGCTTGCCCTTTTTTGACATCAAAACTGATATCTTTGAGAGCCCAGAGCGTGTCTGCTCTGGCTTGGGTAGTTTTATCCCGGGAGATGGAGTGGCCGATTTTCTGGGTCTGAGAGGTGATCAGGTCGCGCAAGGTATCGGGGCGTTCCTGCGCTACACCAATTTTATAGCGCTTGGAAAGACCATGAACACTGATGGAGTATTCTGAATCCATCATCACACCACATCCGCAAAAGTTTTTTCCATGCGCCGGAAGAAGAACAACCCGGAGATGAATAGGACCAGAACGGCAATAACCGAGATCAGAAAGGACATGTCGGGTGGAGCACCGCCAAACAGTGCCCAGCGGAAGCCTTGTACCACGCCGACCATCGGGTTGAGGTTGTAGATGATTTGTAATACTCCCCCCGAAGGAACATTAATTGGGTAGAGAACGGGGGTGATGTACATCCAGGTCTGGGTAATGAAGGGCAGCATCTGCTGCACATCACGGTATTGCACATTCAATGCCGAAAACCAAAACCCCACAGCCAAGGCGGACATCATCGCTAACAGCGAAAAGGGGATAATCCAAAGGATTGACCAAGAAACAGCCACCTTGTAATACAACATCGCACCCAGCAGAATTACCAGCGAAATAGCAAAATCAACTAGTGATGCCAGGACTGTCGAGAGCGGAATGATGATGCGCGGGAAGTAAACTTTTGTGATCAGGTTGGCATTGCCTACCAGACTGCTGCTTGACTTGGTAAGGGAGTTGGCAAACAAATGCCAGGGCAGATAGGCTGAAAGCACAAATAAAGGATATGGCAGGCTGCCGCTATCGACATTTAGACCCCTGCTAAAGACGAATGTAGAAACAAGCGCCGTTATCAGCGGCTGCAAAACGGCCCAGGCGATGCCCAACATGGCTTGCTTATAGCGTACCTTAATATCCCGCCAGGTGAGGAAATAAATCAACTCACGGTATCGCCAGAGTTCTTTCAGATCAATGCCCAACCAGCCTTTGGCGGGTTTGAGGATGACTGTTTGGGCGGCTGTTTCGTTAGTGGTCACGCGATATGGCTCCTGTTTTGCTGGTACCAAGCGATGGTCTTGCGTAAACCTTCTTCAAAGTTGGTACTGGCAGTGAAATTGAAGTACTCCCGGGCGCGGGTGATATCCAGTTTGCGGCGGGGCTGCCCGTTAGGTTTGCTGGTGTCCCAGCGGATTTGTCCTTCAAAGCCGGTCAGGCGGGCGATCAATTCGGTCAGATCTTTAATACTGATCTCGAAACTGGAACCAATGTTGACCGGGTCCGATCCGTTATAGAATTGGGTCGCCAGGCAGATGCCTTCGGCGGCATCTTCCACGTAGATGAACTCACGGGTAGGGGTGCCGTCGCCCCAAGCCACAATCTCGGAAGCGTTGTGGTCTTTGGCTTCCAGGCATTTGCGGATAAGGGCTGGGATGACATGCGAGCTGGCTGGGTTGAAATTGTCCCCCGGACCGTAAAGGTTGACCGGCAGAAGGTAAATGGCATTATAGCCATACTGCTGGCGGTAAGCCTGTGCCTGCACCAACAGCATTTTCTTTGCCAGACCATAGGGGGCGTTGGTTTCTTCCGGATAGCCATCCCATAAGTTTTCTTCTTTGAAAGGGATGGGGGTGTACTTGGGATAGGCGCAGATCGTGCCGATGGCAACGAATTTTTCCACCCCATTCTGCCAGGCCTGGTGCATCAATTGCACGCCCATCATCAGGTTATCGTAAAAAAACTCAGCCGGCTTGGCCATATTGGCACCAATGCCACCAACGTGGGCAGCCAGATGAATAATGATATCCGGCTGGGAGTCTGTCAGCATGCGCTGGATATCTTCGCCTTTGACCAGGTCGTAATCCTCAAAATGGGGGGTAAAGATCTGGCTGGCGCCTTGCTGGCGGAGTTTGTTGATCAGGTGAATGCCTAAAAAACCAGCCCCGCCGGTGACGCAGATACGTTTGGTAGATAGATCGATTGGATTATCCATGATCTCCTCGTTGATTAATGGGTTGAGAAGATACCGAAACGGCATCTTCGCTGGGCAGTTCCAGTGCAAGATTAATGCCCTCAATGATGATTCTGGGAGCGGAGAGCTGATCGGTAATGGTCATATTCTGTTCCAAGCAAGTCAACTGGCAAACCTCGGCAATTTCACCGGAACCGTCAATTCTAACCTGAGTAAAGCCATTTTGGCGAACCTCCTGCAGGAAGCCGGTTGTTTTTTCGCGGGTATGACGGTAGAGCTCAAAAGAATTTTGGATGTATTCCACAGTCAGGCGAGTACGCAGGGCTATTCCTTCAGGCGTGATGATATAGCGCAGTTTCTTGCGCTGGGCACGTTTGACCTTGACATAGCCCTTGGAAATCAGGCGTTTGAGGTACCAATTGACGGTGCCGACCGCTACGCCCAGTTCGTTTGCCAGGCTGGCTTGAGAAATATCCGGGTTCTGCTCGATTTGGGTCAGGATGTCAAGGGAGCGGCTGGTTTCGTTTGCTGTTGTTTCTTGTTCCATATATTCAGTTACTGA
This sequence comes from Anaerolineaceae bacterium, assembly GCA_049301715.1. Lineage (GTDB taxonomy): Bacteria > Chloroflexota > Anaerolineae > Anaerolineales > Anaerolineaceae > Mesolinea. Next base: position 12,728 of record JBAQLH010000053.1, on the reverse strand, counting down.
ATTATAGACAAGATTAGAAATGAGTCAAGTCGAAAGAAAGGCGCCAAGTGTGTCGGACGGGTTGGTCTGGGGTGAATCAATTTGTATGGGTGGCACAGAAATAGACAGGCTTTAATATCAGACTGGATCAGCGGATTCGGCAGCGAAGTTGCTGTTGAAAAATGGGACTAATGAAAATAAGTTACAATCAGCTTATTGAGAAATGAAATGCTATGGAACAAAGGATGAAGCGGATGTAAAAAGAGTTAGTCAGTAAAAGGAAAACCAAATGACCTCAAACAAAAATATCAAACTTTGGTTCACGGATTTCTGGCACCCTGAGACCGAGGAAGCGATTTGTCAGCAAAATCCGATCTACAAACTGCTGGCAAAACACTGGAATTTGATACTTACCCCTGATCCGGACTTTATGATTTACTCCTCATTTGGTTGTGAGTATTTGAAATACAAATGTATGAGAATCTATTACACAGGGGAAAATATGCGCCCCAATTTTTCCATGTGTGATTATGCGTTTAGTTTTGATTACCCCGTCAATGAAAGAAATTATCGCTTGCCCTTTTATCGGTTTAATCCTGAATATGACAAAATTAAGGCATGCCGAACCTTGCCAGCAAACTTTGAGAAGAGAAAGTTTTGTTGTTTCTTGGTTTCCAATAACCGCGCTAAAGAGCGGATCGAGATGTTCAATTTGCTCTCGCAGTACAAAAAGGTCGATTCAGGAGGCAAAGTTTTCAACAATATTGGCTACTGCGTAGGCACCAGCCAGGAAGATAAGTATGCCTGGATGCACAATTATAAATTCTCGATTGTTTTTGAGAATTCCGAATACCCCGGTTACACCACCGAAAAATTATTTGACGGATTGATGACCGATACCATCCCGATTTATTGGGGCAATCCGCTGATTGGGCAGGAATTTAATACTAAAGCCTTTATTAATTGCTACGATTACCCGCATTTTCCAGCCGTTGTTGAGGCAGTTAAAAAGATCGATCAAGACCCGACATTGCAAATTGAATACCTTCGCCAACCCTATCTGCCCAACGGACAGGAAACGGAAGCCTGCAAGGAAGAAAATATTATCGCAAAGTTCGCTGAGATCTTTGAGCATGGCAAAATATTTGTGCCTGTCGCCACCAAGCGGAAACAGATCATTTACTACCCGGTTAAAATGGGGAAACGATACTCCCTCAAGACTGTCCGGGCGATCAGGAAATTTCCAAGGCGTGTTGGTGGAAAGATAAAGAAAGTTTTCAAACATCTATTCCACCTTGACCGAACCTGATCATTTTTCTAAGGCATTCTTTATGGCAGGGCTGGGACTGTTTTTATCCAGAAGGGTGCTTGGGAAACCACGAAAACACAAACGGCAAAACTCCCAGTCCGACCTAAACCAGAATTCAGCAAAATTGTTATGAGGGTGTTGAAAGGTATGATGCAAAAAGAGGGCTGGGAACAGACTTGCTTGTCCAAATCCACTGTGTGGAGTGGGCGAGCCCGCCCCCTGCGACCCGTAGGGTTTTAAGGCGTGGCGACGTCTTTGACCCAATCCCGTTCCTGCAGATACCATGAAACCAGGGCGTCCAGCCCCTGTTCCAGGTTGACCTGCGGCTTCCAGCCCAAAATTTGGCGGGCTTTGGTCACATCCGCCACATTCGCAAGGACATCGGCTGGATGCATGGGAATATATTCCACCTGGGCTTTCTTACCCAACCGTTCTTCCAGCATGCGGATCAGTTGATTGATGGTGATCACTTCATGCCCGCCCAAATTAAATACATCATATCCAACCGGCTGAAGCGCCAACTGTGTTCCACGGGCAATATCCTCCACAAAGGTGAATCCACGTGACTGCTCTCCATCGCCGGTGACAAATACCGGCCTGTCCTCAGCGATCCATTGGCAGAAGCGGAACATGACCATATCCGGTCTGCCGGCTGGTCCATATACCGTGAAATAACGCAGGACGGAAACATCAATCCCATACAGATGATAATAGGAGTAGCCAAACGCTTCGGCGCCTTTTTTGCTGGCGGCATAAGGCGCCAGGGGGTGGTCGGTGGGAGCGGTTTCTGAATGAGGCGGGAGGCCTTCATTGCCATACAAACTGGAAGTTGAAGCCAGGATAAACTTGCTGACCCCTTGGTGGCGACAGAATTCCAGCATATTCAACGTTCCAAGGGTGTTGGTGTTCAGGTAAGACCACGGGTCGATCGTGCTGGCACGCACGCCGGCAACGGCTGCCAGGTTGATTAATGCCTGCACTGGTGGAACAGACTCTGCCAGCCGCCCTATAACCTCTTTGTCAGAGATGTCATCCTGCAAAAAATGAAAACCTGGTGCCTCAAGCAGCCTCTTCAGGCGGTATTGTTTCATCCGCACGTCATAAGCCGGGCTGAGGTTATCCACCCCGTAAACCTGATGACCTTCCTGCATCAGCAGGTTAGCTATGCGCGAACCGATGAATCCGGCTGCGCCGGTAACCAGATAATTTGCCATTAAAGTTTGACCACTTTGGAATTATTCTTGGCAATATCCTTCAAGGCGTTCCGGGTATCGTAGATAAGCTGGGCTTTTTCCAGCACCATGGCGTAATCGACCTTGCTATGATTGGTGATGACGGCGACACAATCCGCTTTTTCCACCGCGCCCGCCAGGTCTTTTTCTGAACTCAGCCGGACAAATTCAAAATCCAGTTCCGGCACATACGGGTCGTAGTAAGAAACAACGGCGCCCTTCTCACGCAGCAGATGGATGACGTCCAAAGCGGGGGATTCACGCAAGTCGCTGATATTGGGCTTATACGCCACACCCAAAACCAGGATCTTACTGCCATTCAGCGGTTTCTTGTGATCGTTGAGGGCATCCTGAATTTTGCCAACCACGTAGCGGGGCATATTGGAATCGATTTCTGATGCTAATTCGATGAAGCGGGCAGTGTAGTTGATGGATTTCATCTTCCAGGAAAGGTAGAGCGGATCCACCGGAATGCAATGCCCACCCATGCCAGGGCCAGGAGTGAATTTCATGAAGCCAAAAGGTTTGGTGGCAGCGGCGTCGATTACTTCCCAAACATCGATATTCAGCCGGTCGCACATCTGCGCCAATTCATTGACCATGGATATGTTGATCATGCGGAAGGTGTTTTCCAAAAGCTTGGTCATTTCCGCCACCTCAGTGGTAGAGACTGGCACGATGGTTTCAAGTGCTTTTCCGTACCAGGCAACGCCGACTTCGGTGCAGTTGGTGGTGATCCCCCCCATTACCTTGGGGGTGTTGTAAGTGGTGAAATCAGTCCGGCCGGGGTCAACCCGTTCGGGTGAGAAAGCCAGGAAAAAATCTTCCCCGACTGTTAGAGAAGAATTCTCGGTCAGTGTGGGCAGCACCATTTCGCGGGTGGTGCCCGGGTAGGTGCTGGATTCAAGCACCACGATCATGCCGCGATGCAGGAAGGGTGCCAGGCTGCGGCTGGCATTGGCGATGAAGGAGAGATCGGGATCGCCGGTTTTCCGTAAGGGGGTCGGCACACAGATCGAGACCGCGTCAATCTCTTTGAGGACAGAATAGTCACTGGTAGCACGAATGCGGCCAGATTCGATATGCTTGCGCAACTGGGCTGAGGTGACATCCTGGATATAGCTTTCCCCGCGGTTGACCATATCCACTTTTTCGGGAATGGGATCAATGCCTGTCACATTAAATCCGGCATTTGCGAAAGTCACTGCCAGCGGCAAGCCAACGTAGCCCAAGCCAATAACGCCAATATTGGCTCTGCGTTTATTGATCAGTTGGATTAGCTCGTCTTTAACCACTTTGTGCCTTCTTTACTGGTATTGATTAATTTAAAACAGACTCAACTGCTCTGGAGGATTTTCAGTGTTCTTTTGTGATGATTCAGGGGTTTCCCAAGCCGGTTTTACCTCCACTGGTTGGTTCAGCAATTGATACAGCCGGGAAAAATCACTCAAGATATCTTTCTTCAAGTCTGGCTGATGCAGGGCGGCAGCGGGATGGTACATGGTCACAATTGTGCGACCATCCACCTTATGAGGATAGCCATGAATTTGGCTGATTCGACCGTTATTAATGAAGCGTGCCATGGAGAAGCGCCCCAGGGTCACAATGACACGCGGATTGATTGCTTCAATCTGGGCATCCAGATATTGGCGACAGGCAAGAAGTTCTGCGAGTTCCGGGTCGCGATTATTGGGCGGGCGGCATTTTACCACATTGGTGATAAAGACCTCCTCACGGGATAAGCCAGCCTGGGCGAGCAGCTCGTCCAACAGCTTCCCCGCCTGCCCGACAAATGGCTTACCCTGCTCATTTTCGTGGAAGCCGGGACCTTCACCAATGAACATGATCTGGCTGTCTGCCGGTCCTTCCCCGGGGACTGATTTCTTGCGCCCAGCATGAAGCGGGCACAGGCGGCATTGCTGGACCTGTTCACGGATGGATTGAAGTGTTTCTATTGCTTGCATGAGTGATTCTCCAATAGAGATTCTACCCCAATATCCTGCTGGATTCGATTAAATCATACCTCTGTCAGTTTTTCCAAAGAAATGGGATCCAAATTTTTCAGGGTCAGCAACCAGGCATCTTCATGATCCTGATAGTAACCCGGGCGCATTCCCACCACCTCGAAACCCAGCCCATAATACAGGTGCAGAGCTTTCTCGTTGCTGGTTCGCACTTCCAACAGGGAAATACGTGCCCCGGCATGGTAACTTTGCAGCAGCGCGGTTGCCAACAAACGCCGGGCAATGCCCTTGCCGCGGAATTCCGGCAGGACTGCCAGGGTGCCGATGTGGGCTTCATTCAGGATGAGCCAGATCACAATCGCACCAATGATCTGGAAATGGGTAAGGTCATCACTTTGCTCTGCCACCAGGCAGATGCTGGAAGAGTCAGGCCGGAGCTCATACAAAAAAGACTCAACTGGCCAGGGATCTTCAAAACAAATCCGGTCAAGCGCCTCCACTTGTGGCAGGTCTGCCAGGGTCATGCGGCGCAGATGCACTTTACCCTTGATGGGAGCTAGGGTCATACATCCGGAACGTTGCTGAGGGTGTGGACGTAGATGGGCGCCAGGCTGACCACATCGTCCGGCGAGCCTTCATGCAGTTGCTTCCAAGCCAATTCCGCCAAGACAGCCGGCCGGCGCAGGTTTTGTGAAGCGCTTGCCAGCAGGGCGGTTTTCCACTTGCGTCCCAAGATTTGGCGTTCTTCGGGCCCCATTTCGCCGCAGACGTAAACCGGCGCGGTGATGGTAGCAGCTATCTCTTTGGGTTCGTGCACCTGAATCTTGCCATCACGGGTCCAGCGTTTGTTTTGCACCAGGTAGCGGGCGTGGGCGAAGCGGCCCCGACCTACCTGCAGAAGGGCAATCATGGGTCGGCGCAATACTGGCTGACCGGCTGCCAGAATGTCCAACGATGGGATGCCGGCCACCGGCAGGTCGAGTGCCAGCGCCATACCCTTGCATACGCTCATCCCGATCCGCATTCCGGTAAAAGAGCCCGGACCGATGGCAATGCCCAGTCCGGTCAGCTCGGAGCGTTTGACCTGGGTGCGGGTAAAAATTCCGGCGATGGCAGGCACCAATTCAGTGGTATGAAAATTACGGCTGCACCAGGTTTGTTCAAACAAAATTTGGCTGCCATTATAAAGAGCAAGACCAATCCATTCTGTTGAGGTATCAATAGCCAATAGCATTAGAAGGCTCCAAATAACAACTGCTGCATCTTTTTAAGCGCGGTTTCGTAAGTTTTTCCATGCGGGGTCATGACCAGGTGGCGCTGTTCCGTGTCAACCCAACTCATGTTGATCCACAAATTTTCTTTGGGCAGGCTGGCTTTGAGGCGTTCAGCCCACTCCAGAACCAGAATACCATTGATCAGGGTGTTGGGCAGGTCGAGGATGGCCAGGTCAAACTCTGTACCGCTCAGGCGATAGGCATCAGCATGATAAAGATGACTGCCGTTAGGATGACGATAGTCGTTTACAATTACAAAAGTGGGGCTGGATACCTGGTCGGCTGAACCCCAGCCCTGAGCAATGCCCTGCACCAGGGTGGTTTTGCCCGATCCAAGGTTGCCCTCCAGGCAGACAATATTGCCGGGCTGCAACAGGCTGCCCAGGCGGATGCCGACTCGGCGGGTTTGCTCGGGGCTATGAGAGAAAAATTCCAGGGTGTGTGGGGCAAGAATGGGCATGGTTTTCGCTTAGCTTAATCCTTAACAAAATTATAACCCATGACAAAAATTTTGGCGCGAAGGGATGAGCTGGTCTGCGAGGATAGCTGGTCTTCCAGAGAAAAACCGATGAGCATTCTGAAGTAATGAATCCTGCCTTGTCAAATGATCAAGCGATGATTTAAGGTCAAAATCCCTCATCGTTTAGCCTCTTCAGAGAAATGACTGGGGAGCAGACAGACAGAACCCCCAACAGCATGGAGGTTAAGCAGGCTTCACCTTGCTCTGACCAAATACCGATACTTCCCAGTATAACCGCTCCCATTGAGACGGTTTGATTTATTCTTCAGCCGAGATAATGAGCGGTCAGGTCAAGATTCTGGTGTTTGCTGATCAGTCTTGGGGAAATGATTCTTCATGCGCCGTGCCAATTCCCTCCTGGTGAGCAGAATGCGATGATGGCAGGTCAGGCAGACCAGCCCAATATCTGCGCCAAGACGCACGACTTCCCATTCATATCCCCCGCAGGGATGCGCCTTGCGCATGCGCACCCGATCCCCAATGTTCAAGTCTGGCAGCATACTCACGATTATATCACCCCATGTTATAATGCCTTAAAGGAGCGAAAGCCCCTTTTTTAGCATTTCTTGCCTGATAGGGACAAGAAGCACGGCTTTGCTGGAGTAGCGCATGCTAAATTTGAGCGCATCAGAAATTATTTCACGAATCATCACCCTGATTATTGCCTTCAGCCTGCACGAGTTTGCCCATGCCAAAACTGCTGATCTGTTAGGGGATGATACCCCGCGCCAAGCTGGACGTCTAACGCTTAATCCCCTGGTACACTTGGACCCTATCGGTACGCTTATGCTTATTTTAGTTGGTTTTGGCTGGGCTAAACCGGTTCCCATCAACCCTGCAGCCGTACGGCGCAACAACAAAGCCGGGCTTATGCTGGTCTCTCTGGCTGGGCCGTTTACTAATTTCGCCCTGGCGCTGGTGGTAAGCCTGCTTTTCAGGTTTAACTTGGTTTCCCCTTACAGTACTTCCACAGGCATCCTGCCCACACTAGGGCAGTTCCTGTTGGAATTTATCTACATCAACGTGATGCTGTTCCTTTTCAATCTGTTGCCGTTGGCTCCACTGGACGGTGAAAAGGTGCTTGAATTCCTGCTTCCAGAAAAATTTCAGCCAGTATTTGCTCAAATCCGTCAGTATGGACCTTATGTACTGCTTTTACTGGCGTTCATTGGTCCGCAAATCGGATTTGACTTGTTTGGGGTTATCCTGCGGGAGCCTTTGTTAAGAATTACACGCTTTTTAGCGGGGTTGTGATGGCTTATTACTGTTACATCCTGGAATGTGCCAACGGAGCCTATTATACCGGGTGGACCAAGGATCCAGGGCGCCGCTTGCGGCAGCACAATGCCGGCAGCGGGGCACGTTATACCCGGATTAACGGACCAGCCAGGTTGGTTTACGTTGAAAGCGTACCTGACCATATCAGTGCACTCAAGCGTGAAGCTGAGATAAAAGGCTGGAGCCACAAGAAGAAGGAAAAGTTTGTTCACAATACCTCGCAAAATTTAGCTCGACAATTTCAGGGTGGGGTCTGCCAGAGGGAACCGATTCAACCCGGGCAAAACTTTACTGTGGTCGCTCCAGGCAGGATCAATTTGCTGGGTGAGCATGTAGATTACAACGATGGCATTGTCCTGCCGGTGGCCATTGACCGCGAGGTTCGCGTTGAAGTAACGGCACTGACAGAAGCGGTGGTGCGCTTACATGCCCTGGATTTGGGTGAACACAGTGAGTTTTCTCTGGACAATCTGGAGGAAAAAAAGGATTCTGGTGAAGGACCCCTGCCGAGGTTTGCATATTACCCTGCCGGAGTCGCTTGGGCGCTCTTGCAAGCCGGTCTTGGGGTGCGAGGGATGGAAGCCAGCTATTCTTCCACCATTCCAATTGGCGCCGGGCTTAGTTCTTCGGCAGCTGTAGAGATGGGGTTTGCGCTGGCTTGGCAGATCTTAGGGGATTGGGAAGCTACAGGTATGGAGCTGGCGCAGCTCTGCCAGCAAGCTGAAAACCACTTTGTGGGAGTGCAATCCGGTTTGATGGATCAATTTGCCAGTTGCTTTGGTGTGGCAGGGCATGCGCTCCAGTTTGACACACGCAGCCTGGAGTGGAGTACAGTGAAGCTGCCTGAGGATGTAGCCATCGTGATTGCTGATTCCTCGGTCAGGCGCAGCCTGGCTGGCTCAGCTTACAACGATCGTCGCAACGACTGTGAAGAAGCAGCACGCCTGCTCAAAAACTGGCTGCCCGGAATTACTTCACTCAGAGATGTTTCACAAGTCGAATTGGAACAATTTCTGCCAAATCTGCCTGAACGGGTGGGCAAGCGTGCCAGACATGTTGTGGATGAAATTGAGCGGGTTCGGCAAGCCACCCAGCATCTCTCGCAGGGCAACACCCGGGCTTTTGGTCAGTTGATGTATGACAGTCATAACAGCTTGAGGGATCTCTATCAGGTGAGCTGCCCGGAATTGGATGCGTTGGTGGAGATTGCTGCGGGTTTGCCGGGCTGCCTGGGCTCCAAGCTCTCCGGGGCGGGCTTCGGCGGGTGCACTGTCAGCCTGGTGAAAAAAGAACTGGCGGGGGAATTTATGACTGCTTTGGGAGACTTGTACTTGGAACAAACAGGAAAGCAAGCCCACATCTACCAGTGCAGTGCCACCCAGGGTGCCCGGAGGGTCAATTAGCCGTAATCGGGACAAGCCCTAATGAATGCGTTTGGAACTGACCAACAGTAAGACGATCCCGAGCACAATCAAGGCAAGCACTCCGAGACCCAAGTATTTGGCATTGCCTGTAAAAACGCGGGTGAACACACCCGGACCTGGGACTTCCGTAGCGGTTGGGGTCACGGTCAGATAAGGAGTCAAGGTCGGTTTGGGCGTGAGGGAAGGGCGTATGGTAGCAGTGGCAGCTATGACGGTTCCGCTGGTGAGGGCGGGCAGTGGTGTTTCCCCGCGCTTGATCAGTAGCACCTGACCGATCTGGAGAATGGAGTCGGTGGTCAGATTGTTGAGTACCAGGAGTTCATCAAGACTGACCCCGTATTGTTGGGCGATAGTGATCAAAGAATCGCCGGACTGAACTGTGTGAGAGATGCTGCCATCCAGTGCGGGGGTGGAGGTTAGATACAAGGCTGACCCAACCTGGGTGGGTGGAACTTGTGTGGAAGAAGTCCCTGAAGCGGGTGGTGCAGCCTGAACCTTTTGGTGAGCCTGGAGTACTCCCAACGAACCATCCATAGTGACGGGGCTATCACTGTTGGCAGCCACAGGATCGGCGGGCAGGCTGGTCATCAGCATGACGTTACAAAGGCTGATCAACACGAAAACAAGAAGGGGGGTCCTGGATACGTTCATGGCCGGTGTGACTGTTTCTCTTTTAGAGCAGTAATTATAACCCACACCATTTTTTAGATATCATGCAGGGAACACGGATACATCGCTTTGCTGCGAATCCCAACCGAAAGACAGCCGCCTTTTTATGGCCATTGCGAGTCTCTTTTGCGTGGCAATCTCTCTTTTGGCCGCACACTTGTCTGCATTGTTGGGTTTCGCTGGCGGTAATGTAAGGCATCTACTCTTCCCTAACCGCTCAACACCAACCTATAGAGTCTGAAATAAGTTGGGGTTGAAGGACAGAGGCAATTACTATTTTTGGCTTCAACCCAACACATTGACCGGGGGTCAGCGGAATCAATGTTCTTTTCCAGAGGAGTAAAAACAACTAAGGTTGTCACCCTGAGGAACGAAGGGTCTTTCCTAATGTGAAACATAATTGCCAACCAAGGCAAGATGTTTCACTGCGCTCAGCATGACAGACTGAAATAGGTTGGGTTGAGCCGATAATTTCATCTTTCATCCCTTGCTCTTCCTAGCGAAACCCAACATTATAGGCTTATCTTAAATATTTAAGGAAAGACACATCGCTTTGCTGCGAATCCCAACCAACGCAGTGGGTTGAGTATTCTTCAACAGTAATAAACCTTACTCCTCCGTGCGGTTCCAATACTTCACAAGAATTTCTCTGCTTTATTATCTGGTAGGGGGGCGTGTAATTAATTATTCCTCATCAAGCTGCGCGACGTTGGCAACAAAAGTTGTTTGGTAAAAAACGGGCATCTGGCACGGTTCAACAAAAACATTCTCTCACATGTTTTTGTTAAGGAAAGCCTTAGGCGTCAAGGCTACTCAATTGCCTCAAGATTGTGAATGCTTTCACGGAATTTGAACACCATTCAATGATGTGGTATCAAATCCGGTTTGCTGCAAATGGGAGATTAACAACCTTAATGCTTCTTCTCCTCCAAACTCAATATCTGAACAGTCCCCCTGATAGTTTTTGACTGATCCTGAAGTCATTTCCAATTGCTTCAGATTTACTTCATACCAGTCATCACACACAATCACTGCAACTTTACCAAATTGGAAAAAGTCATCCTCTGTTTTAGTCTGACCGACAACGGATAGAAATATAGGCCGGTCAATTTCTATCGCGCTAAGTAAGGATTGACCCGCCATCCATTCTGGAATTGGAATATCCAAATAATCCAGAATTGTTGGGGCTATGTCTAAATTTTGGGTATTCTCCATAATAATCCCGGCATATTCTGATGATGGAAACTTAATCATTAAGGGAAGTCTGGATTTTGTCCAGCTGAGGCTATGGTCAGCCGTAAAAACAATTAATGTGTTGTCTTCAAGATTTCTTTCTGTCAATGCAGCATAAAGCTCAGCCATGGATTCATCAAATTCCAGAATACTATCATCGTACAAATCCAAATCATATTTTTCTTGGGTCTCCAAAACCTTACCCGTGGAAAACACCTGTTCTTCCGGAAAAAATTTAGGCCCATGCGTGCCCATCCAGTGCAAGTGAATAAATAGAGGTTGGTCTGTACTATCCAAGAGTGAGATTATCCTTTCCAGTTTTTCCTGATCATTAATCAACTCCATTGATTTTGTCACTTGAGCATAAGGATTTTCCATTTCTTTTATGAAATAAATGTGCCTTATCCTATCTATTAGTCGATTCCCAATTTCATAGGTAAAATAGGCATAGTTTGATGGTAATACTTGCTTGATCCATGAAATGATGCCGCTATTTATCTCAGAATTGCCGTTTGCCTCATCAAACGCATTAATGAAATTTAGATCATAAGCATCAGCATATTGACTGAAACTCAGTTGAACCGTGTAATATCCATAAGATTCCAATATACCGGGAAGGTGCTGGTATGAATCTTTTCCCCGTAAAATGTCTGATGCAGTAATGACACGGGTATCGGTTGGGTATTTACCCGTGAGTATTGAGGTTATTGAGCCTGATGTTCCCTGAACGTTGGAAAAAGAGTTAAGTGCCAATAGCGATTCTTCTGAAAGTGTGGAAAGGAAAGGAGTCGTATCTCGTTCGTAGCCATAAAGTGACATATGATCTGCATTTAGGCTGTCGATCGTTACCAAAAGTATATTTGGCAGATTGTTATCTTTTTTCTCGCTGCCGGACAGTTCGCTTGCTGGCAATTTTTCAAACCCACTTAATAAGAGGAAAATTGAAGTGAGAACAATACCGCAAATTAGCACGGTGCCGACCCATTTATGGCTTGTAAAATATTTTGTGACCTTTCTGTCGTTTGCAAAAATGAATTTTATTAGTTCCACCCAAAAAACAAATATCATCACGAGATACAGCAATCCATATAGTATTCTTTGGTAGCTTTCTGATGTGACGATTCCAAAGCTAAATAGCGTATAAGTAAAATTGTCAATCAAAAGCAGTGCGGACGAGGCGAGTATAACTGCTAGTATCAAAACCAGCGCCAGTTTCAGGTATCTTCCGGCTGACTGCGGCAGAATCTTGATCAGGATCACACCAATCAGCAAAAGACAGAGAAACATTGTTGAGAAAAGAGAGCTTGTTCCAAACAGAATCCCCAGTTTTCCCGAAAAAGGGAGCAGGGAAAGAAAAGATGGCTTGGTGACAATGAAAAGCCACTCCATCAGCACATAAATAAATATTGCCCCCAAAGAAGCAAATAATAGCGTAACCCATGAAAAAGATTGGCTTATAGCCAATTTTATGATCTTTTTTACTTCTTTCAATCTCGTTTGCTTACTTGCTCCTTATCCCGAATTTTAACCACCCCGGTATTCTAATGCTTAATCCTCTGGATAATCACCATATCCTCAAAAACCGGCTGTTGGTACTCACTGATTGACACCAAATATTCGTTTCACAATTCGATTGGATAAAACAATTATGATGTCTTGGGATTTCAAAAAAATCTTCAACGCTAACTTTCCGATCACTGTGCTGCTGTTTAGGTCAGTTTTTTCTCCATCAGGTAAAGGATGCGCTCGGAACCCTGCACCGGGGCTTCCTCCAGGATGGTGTAGCAGGTTTGGAAAGCTTTTTCAAAACCAGCCTTGGTGTAATTCGGGAAGATATCCAGCCTGG
>JBAQLH010000052.1:0-3052 GCA_049301715.1 Anaerolineaceae bacterium | reverse complement strand
AGCTGGCCCTGGCCCGCGCGAAAGGGCGCGGCGGCTGGCAGGACAAGACCCTGGTGAGCGCCGATGAACTGACCGACATGCTGGTGGGTCACCTCTGGAAGGGAGACCCGCGCGACGTGGCGAACTTCTGCGTGTTCCTCTGGGAGCGCGGCGAGCGCATCACCCTGGCTGACAGTCCGCGTATGGAGCGCGCCACCGAAGCCTTCCAGATTGCCGAGGCTCAATGCGCAGAGCGTTACGCCTCCGCTGACTGGCTGATTGCCCCATCCATCAGCGTGGAAGCTGGTCTGCTGGCCGCCGCGCCGTACATGGTGAGTCTCAAGTCGCCGCCGACTGCCGACGGCGAACAAGCCAAGCAGGCGCTGCACAAGGTGCTGGGCGTCACACACCGCTATCTGTTGCCCGACGGCATCAGCAAGTACGACGCCCTGAACGAAATCATCGGCATCGTGGACACCGTGCCGCTGGTGTATGTCGAGGCCCAGCACTTGGAAGGGAGCGAAGAAACATGAGCACCCTTCTTCGATTGAGCACGGTGCGCCTGGAAAAGGCCATAGCGCGCGCCAAGGTGGGCAACGGCACCACCTTCACCGTGCTCGACCTGCAAGACCTGCGCGAAAAGCTGCTGGCGCCGCGTGCCATCGTGCGCGATGAAAACGGCCACCTCACCCACCCCGATCTGCCCATCTGCGACGAGGGCGTGCGCTATGACGACCTGCTGGCCGTGTTCGGTATCGAATCGGCCTTCGTCGGCATAAAAGACGACGCACCCCATGAGGTATTGGAACGCTACTTCGATTCCGTCGATTCCGGAGACCCGGATTGCAGCTACTGGACGCCCACGCCGCCCGATGGCGACGGCTGGATGCTGCTGGAAATCTACGACACCGAGGGTGGCCCTTATGCCATGTTTGGGCGTGCCATGCCGCCCGAAGCCTACCCGGGGCGCCGTGGAGGCAAGTTCTTCGACCTGTACGCGCACTTGAAGCGCCAGGCCGAGTTTTCGCGCAAGACCTTCGGGCCTGGCCGCCGCACCCAGGGCGTGATCGACCACATCAAGAAGGAGCTACGCGAAATCTCAGGCAAGCCGGACGACATCGAAGAGTGGATTGATGTGGTGATTCTCGCCCTCGATGGCGCATGGCGAGCCGGCGCGTCGCCGGAGCAAATCGTCTCCACACTGGTTGCCAAACAGGCCAAGAACGAGGCCCGCCAGTGGCCGGACTGGCGCACCGCTGACCCCAACAAGGCCATCGAACACAGCAAGACGAAGAAGCGCCGCATCTACATCAGCGGCCCGATGTCCGGCCTGCCGGAGCACAACTTCCCTGCCTTCCACGCCGAAGCTGCGCGCCTGCGCGACCTGGGCTACGACGTGGTGAATCCCGCTGACCTCAATCCCGACCCCGGTAAGGGCTGGAAGGACTGCCTGCGGGTCGATTTGCTCAAACTGCTGGGCTGCGACGCCATCGCCATGTTGCCCGGCTGGAAGAAATCCGAGGGCGCCCACCTGGAAATGCACGTCGCCCACCGCGTCGGCATCGAAATCTTGGACGCCACCGAGATCCAGGCTCCGGCGGATGCCGTGGCCTTGGCCGCGTAGCCCGTGCTTCACCCACCAACCTGAAAGGAAATTCCGAAATGACGAAGCCGCTCAATGAAAACCTCACATCCGTTCGCGTCGAAACCGAGGACGGCGACCTGCTGCCCATCATGGACGTGGCGGGCGATAAGTTCAGCGAACTCATCAATGCCGTGGCCGCCCACAACAAGGCCGGCACGCTGACGCTGAAGATCGCCATCAAGCCCTCCACCGCCGGTGCGATGGCCGTCAAGGCCGACGTGAGCATCACCAAGCCCAAGGGGCTGCCTGCCGAATCGCTCTTGTGGGCGACGCCGGACGGAAACCTCATGGCCGAAGACCCGCGCCAGACCAAGCTCGACCTCAAGGCCGTCGCGCCCGATCCGGTACGCGAGCTGAAGGCCGTCGCGCACTAATTCCCACCAACCAGCAACACACCAAGGAGCCTATTCCTCATGGAACAAACCACCGACAACATCCAGACCGCGCAGGCCGTGGAGTGGAAACGCTGGCTGTCCCGTAACAAGCAGCAATTCAGCCAGACAGACTTCGCCGCCTGGCTGGAAGAAAACCTGCCCGACATCGCCAGCGTGTCCGGTATGCCGTCCGGCGCCGACATCCTGAAAATGGCGCTGGGCTTCGAGGCCAACTCCGACAAGCGCCTGCGCAGCAAGGTCAATCTGCAAGACGGTGGCGTGCAGTTCGAGTTCGTCGATGACACGACGCAGGAAACCCGGACGACCATGCAGGCGTTCGAGCGTTTCACCTTGGGCCTGCCTGTGTTCGACGGCAGCACCAGCGCCTACCCGCTGGAAGCGCGCCTGAAGTACCGCGAGAAGGACGGCAAGCTGACCTTCTGGTACGAACTCATCCGCCCCGACCGCGTGTTCAAGACCGCCGTCACCGACGAGCTGGGCCGCATCAAGGAAGCGACCGGCTTCCCTGTCGTCTCCGGCAAGCCGTAATTACCAGCGCCCCGCCTGGGCGCAAGTCCGGGCGGGCAAGGAGCCTAGCACATGGCCTGCGTATTCGACCGTGGCGCGCACGACCTGCGCGAGGTGGAGCGACAGCCGGACAGCACAGCCCCAGATGCCTTCACTGTCGTCCGATGGTGCGCAAAGTGCGGCGCCGTCGTGATCGACACCGACCTGGACGGACGCACGATGCCGGGCGACATCCTGCCGATGCAGTTCCCCAGGATTGCAACCGAAAAACGATAGGGACACCCCAATGGAACAGAACAAACCCGCCTTCGCGCAACGCTGCGAAGCCATCGCCAATGACGAGAAAGCCTGCCGCGAAGCCTACAACAACCACAACCAGTACCACAAGGTACGCCCCGAAATCGGCTTCGACGACTGGCGTAGCGTGTGGCGCTTCCTGCTGATTTGCGCGCTGCCTACGCTGCTGAATCCCGAAGGCGAGCAAGAACCCGGCGCGCCGGTAGCATGGCAGGGCATCGTCTCCGCC
>JBAQLH010000051.1:0-35869 GCA_049301715.1 Anaerolineaceae bacterium | reverse complement strand
CCACACAGCCAGTTTTCCAGTGTTGAAGTCTGGGAAAATGTCCGTGCCTTATGCCAATTTATTCAAGGCTATAATCAATGAAGATCTTCCTCTTTCGTCCTGATCACGGACATTTGAAACAGATACCGAACGAGATGGTGTATGTTATTTATGAATGAATAATAACTTAATAATAGGGCTAAAAGAGAAAAATCGATTATTTGATCTTCCCCTTGAAATAGGGCATAGCAAACAATACTTTGGGTTGACTCTGGTTTTGGTGACGAGCTTTTCCGGTCGAGAAAACAGCCGGCTAATCAAAAAGTTGGGTCGGCCTTTTTTGGAGACCGACCCAACAGTATTCAGATTAACGAACAAAATATGGTATCCAATTTTGGATACGCTCTAATATTAATTTTTATTTCTTGATCAGGCGGTAGAGGTAAATAACCAGGGCAGCGCCGGCAATGGATATAAGAATGCTGGTAAGGTTGAAACCAGTCACCATGTTTTCTCCGGAAATCAAGCTCGAAATCCAACCACCCAATAAACTGCCAGCAATTCCTAAAAAGATATCCGCAAACCAGCTGGTATTGGCTTTCATCAGGGTAGAGGCAATCAAACCTGCCACCAGTCCAACAAGAATTGTTATAAATAGACCCATGATACTTTCTCCTTAAATAATTTTAATGATGGTTGCAGACCCTGCTTCTGTCTGCATTCCCAAACCATTACGCGGATTTGGGAGAAATTAATAATTATGTTTCTTTTGTGAAGTTACAAACTCTCGACCAGCTTTCTGAGTTCAATTATCGAGGTTTGGTTGGATATGCTATCAATTCCCGGGAATCACTTGGGCCAATAATTGGGATTTATCAAGACATTCCAAGTTTTCTCCACTGCAGAATCTACTTTCACTTCGCGGTCTAATCTTGGCAATTTTTTCACTCCTTAAATATAAACTCTATATGATTTTTCATTTCGCTGCACCAGCCGGGCAAGCCCTTCTGGAAATAACACAGTACAACAAAATGCTTGTAACTTACTTATTTAGTATAGTAATGAAATATAAACATGTCAAATTTCTGTATACATGGGCAGCCTGACAGCTCTAAGTTATGAAAAGATCCAATGCTTGCTCAGCTCCCAATTCAGGGGGCAGTGTGAATAATGGGCAATCTCTCTTGACTTATTAAAGTGTAAGAGACATCTAGCAAATTTCTGCCCCGAGTTCACATCCACCTCATTTTAGAGACCGGAGCAAACAGAGAGTAAAGGCGCAAAAAGGGCGAAAAGCGTGGCATAATAACCAGGTATCAGAATTCCCGAAGACTTCTGTCAGTCCTTATTGGAGTAGCTATTATGCCTCACATCCAGATCATCAATACTTTTCCTGAATTCCTGAAGTATTGGGAAAAAAATAAAAATCGACCCATTGATATTCAAATTGAAAATTGGTCGGCGGAGTATATGGCACAATGGCCTGAACTGTTTGAGATGCAGATTGGCGATTATGCCAGCCAACAAATGGTTTGGGAGGAAATTGCCAGGGATAAGGTATTTCCTTTTCTTAATGACAGGCTGCCAGCCATGCAGGAAGCACAGCAAAATATCATGGCAACATTCGACGCCATCTGTAACCAGGCAGTTGAACGACTTAATTTTGATTTAAATATTATTTGCATTGTTTACGTTGGGATTGGCTGTGGTGCTGGCTGGGTGACAACCTATGGAGGAATGCCTGCTATCCTGTTCGGTTTGGAAAATATCGCTGAATGTCATTGGAGTACGGAGCAATTGATCATAGGGCTGACTGCTCACGAACTTGGTCATGTTGTCCATTTCAGTTGGCGCGCACAAGCCCACAAACCAGATGGGGAAGGACCCTGGTGGCAACTATTTACTGAAGGATTTGCTCAGCGTTGTGAGCATATAATCCTGCAAAAGGAGACCTGGCACGAAGCTGGAAACGCTGACAAAAACTGGGTAGCTTGGTGCTCTGAGCACAAGAAATTCCTTTCTTCTGAATTCTTACGTTTTATAATTGAAAAGAAAGATGTTCGTCCTTTCTTTGGGTCCTGGTACGAGATTGAGGGCCATTCACAATGCGGGTATTTTTTGGGCCACGAAGTCATCAAAGCTCTTCAATCGAGAGGTATGACATTGGAAGAGATTGGAATACTCGACCACCCGGAAAGTGAGTTACGGGAAATTCTGGAATCCTTTACCAGAGTGCCACTTCCTTAATATCGCCTGGCAAAGTCAGGTATCGTGCCAGTTTATACCCATTGACACCAGTTTTCAAGATAAAAATATTCTCCAGTAGACTCTCCCACAGCCACCTGATGCGGTTTCAATTTTCCATACAAAGGTAAAGCCCTGCATAGTGTGGAGGTACCATATGCAATTGTTGGTCAGGCATTACCGCTCCGATCAACAGCCGCCATACCTGCCGCCTTATCTTCCCAATGCCATCAGCCTTAAGCCATATAACGTTAGTCACGCGATATTTCTGGTAGAATTACCTGCCTTAGTAAATGCAGAATATCGTTCCCTTCAGAACGATATAAAATAAAATCATTCCGATGAATACTGAAATCTCCCCACTACTTAACGTTTTGCTGCTCAGCTTGGTAGCCAGCTTGGGAACAGGTCTTGGTGGCTTGATCGCTATTATCCGCAGGCCCGGCAGGCGTGCTTATGGCTTGCTCATGGGCATCACGGCCGGGGTGATGATCTGCCTGTCATTCCTGGAATTGGTAAATAAAGCCTGGGAATTAGGCGGTCCGTGGTCGACAACCCTTGGCTTTGGTTTAGGTGCTTCTTTCATGTTCCTGCTGGATTATCTGGCTCCCCACATGCGCTTTGGCGAGGTGGAAGTGCACGGGGAACATGATCCAATAGAGTTGAGCGCTTGTGATGAAAGCCAACCGGGAAAACGTCACCGTTGGCGTTGGAAATCTGATCAGAACCAGCCGGTAGACAGGAAGTTGATCAATTCGGGTTTATTGCTGGCAATTGGGATTACCCTACATAACCTGCCGGAAGGATTTGCAGTAGGAGCCGGTTATATGCATAATCCCAAGTTTGGAATGTTTGTAGCTTTGGCAATCATGCTGCATAACATCCCAGAGGGGATTGCCACAGCTTTGCCCTTGTGCAAAGGCGGAGCATCTCGTAAAGACGCTTTCATGGTTGCGCTCTTATCGGGCTTTGCTGAGCCAGTGGGAGCGATCCTGGCAAGCTTGTTCCTGGGTTCGTTTCAGGGGCTGCTGCCAGGGGCGTTGGCTTTTGCCGGAGGGGTAATGGTCTTCATCACCCTGGATGAACTGATTCCCTCAGCTCGGGAATACGGACATGAGCACTGGACTGCGCTTGGGATCATCCTGGGGTCGGTGCTTGTATTTGTCTTGTCCGGTCTGATGGGTATTTGACCAGCCTAACCACTGGAAACGGAATTGCCAAGCTGATTCCCGCACATCTGCCGACCGGTTCCGGATGGCAGATGGGATAGCTTGTATGGGCTAATAGAGCCGGTTTATGATAATCGTTTTGAGGTTGCCCGCCAGACAGCATAGGCAGTCGGGGCAAACCCGACCAAGTAGATTGGCCAATTGAAGGAGGTTGGCTTCAAATTCGATAGTGTCTGCGCATCAGCCGGCAAGGCTGCCAAGGCATCCGCCATGAAAGTATAGAGAAGGATCAGAAGCCCGCCGACTAGGCAAACCCACTCAGCAGGCTTAAGTTGAAATTTAGAGCCTTCTTCCTCACAGATGACTGCCCTGGCACCACCCAGCACCATCAAGACCGCAATCAAAACCGGAGCCAGCACCGGTCCCCACCAGGGCAGGGGAAGCAGAAAGAGGATGTCCGTATCCAGAAAAGAAGCCGGCCAGTTAATAAAAACCTTGAGCCAGAGATAATAGAAAACATCCCACAAGCCAAAGGCAAAAAAAGTGAAACCCAGTCGGGATTGTAGGTGCTTGCCGGCAGTCCACCCTATCGCCAGCAGCATGATCAGGGTTGCCAGTTCGCGGCCGAGTTCGATGCTGCTGATTTGCGGGTCAAAGCGGGAAATGCTGGTGGTAAGATCTGTGATGTCATAAACCCTGCGCAAATATACAACAGTCGCTGATTCAATGTAAGCCATAGCAATGGCATATACACCAACAAACCATAGGTTCGTTGAAGTTCTATTCTGACGGACGGTTTGATTTTCCAATTCTGCTCCTGTTTACATCTTCATTGTTTATTCCGGGACTTCAAGTTGGAATGAAGCCCTGATTGGCTTTCCCGCGGTGGGGCGGGGTAATCGTTTCAAGTGACCTTTCTGCGCCTTCCCTTCGCTGGTGAACTTTTGGGAACGGAGAGAGATTCAAGTTCACGGGCAGTTCTATCCACACCCAGTAAGCCAAGCTTTCACCTGCCTGGGGCAATGAAAATATTATATTTCAAATTACAACCCGAAATCAATTTATTTCAAGAGACACTTTTAATAAATTAGGTTGAAAGCCCCTGGGGTTTACACGGTCGGTTTTTGCTGGTTTTCTTTGTAAAAGACCATCTTCTGAAGATCTTGCTCAGCCTGGCCAATCTTGTTTTCATAATGGTTCAATTGTTCCTGAAAGTTCGTCCCCGGATGGCTGAAATTGTACCCGCTTTCTGTTTGCTCCAGCCAGGCTTGATTGGCAGTCTGGCCGGTGGAATGGTACCGACCCTCAAATGCCACTTCTTCCATTGGCAGTTTGGGCGGCATGATCGGGTACATCCCTTTGGCATATCCAAATACAATTGTCATCAGGGGTACTGTTCCCTCAGGCAGGTCTAACTTCTCCTGCAAATATTTTGCATCCAGCAGTCCGCTCTGCCCTGTATCCGAAAGCATCACTGACGAAACGCCCATCGCTTCCGCTGCCAGATTCATGTTCATGGCAGCCAACGAAGCATTGACAACTGCAATCGTATACTCTGTTAAGGGGTTGTAAGGGAAATCCTCGATCACCTGGCGATAGCGATGTGTATCACTGATGACCATGACCGCCTTGCTGCCCCGAAAAGGGAGCATTCGGTCAAAAGTCTTCCGCCAAAGAGATTGATCAAAAACTATAAATGTCCAGGACTGCAGGTTTACGCCGCAAGGCGCCAGCCGGCCGGCTTCCAAAATGGCTTGAAAGACGTCCTCAGGGATCTGCTGCGAGGTAAAGGAACGCACGCTGCGCCGATGATAGATCTTTTGCAGCATTTCATTATCTGAAAGGGAAGCAGGCATGTGGCTCTTCCCTCTCAGAATTTTTACCAGATTACTGACGTTTTTACCTGCTCCCTGCTTTTTGGTCACGCTGCTATTCGACTGATTCGACTGGTTCTTCAATATGGAAAGCCTCAGCGGTTTGGCTGGGCAGCGGGGCTTGCGAGCTTTCCAGGGATTTTACAGCTTCCACTTCCGCATCCGCCCGTTCTTTCTCACTCAGAGAAACAAACCCACCGAACAAACGGTACTCGTCCATACGGCAGGAATTGACAAATTTCCCTTCGTAAATGGTGATATCCGGGCAACTGTCGCACATATCCGCCCGCCCGTCCTTTTGAACATCCGGGGCTTGAATGATGCTGACGCTCTGGACGTAAATCCTGTCAAAGAGCCGGCCGGGGTGTCTGAGCACGTCTTTGCGCCAAGTCTTGCGTGCCTGGCGTGAAATCTTATCCCACGGAGAAAGCCAAAAGACTTTGGGACCAACCTCGCCGGAGTCCATATAAGCCATATAACGGCCCTTCTGCATGTGATACCCTATCTGGGCAAATTCCATCGTCTTGGCGCCAATTGAGCCAAACATCCTCTTCTTGCTGCCAATCATTGCGCCAATCAACCACTTATAGCTGTCGTGACGGATGCTGCCGCCCAGGTAGCCCGAAGCTTCATACTCCGGGAAGCTTTCCTGGATAAGGTCATGCACCTCTGGCGCGGTTACAAAATGGTCATTGAAGGATTCGCGGCTGTAACTCAATTTGCTCAAGTCCACCTGCTGGTCCTTAATGTCAGTAGCGACTGTGTCGTCAGTCGTGGCTGTCCGGTAGGTGATGAATACCAGACCATTAACTTTTTCGATGTTGGCATTCCCCCAGCGCACTACATCTGGGATCTCATGGAAAGTATCAGGATAGACTGTCGAGTTGAATGCCAGGGATAACCCGCCTTCCGCGGCTATCATATCAGCGTAGTATTGACGCAGTTGATTATGCTCCGCTTCATTCTTGCCTTTCCAGTTAGGCCTTCCCTGGTGGCTGTCTATGTGCATGGTAAACCCTGCCAAGCCAGCTTTCTTCAATTCATGCAGGAATTCTGGCGTCAGTGCAATTCCATTGGTCAGAATGATGGGTTTTACACCTTTTTCAGCCATGTACGATAGCAGTTCCAGTATGTGGGGGTAGATCAGGGGTTCCCCGCCGGCAATTGAAAAATTGTCGGGGTTGCGCCACTTGATGAAGAAATCCACCTCTTCCTTGAGCTGTTCTAAGGGTTTGTGGCCTGTCATGTATTGACGATAACAACCTTCACAGTGGATGTTGCAAATATCCGTTACCTCAATCCAGGCAATCGGATTATCATTCATCGACCACGGAAAGCGGTAGTAATCGCGTTTTTCAAGCATTAATTCCTCCAAAAATTAGTAACAATAGTATTTTTACTTTCATATCCTGCTGCAGACAAGGGCTGTGTTTCCCGCTGGTATTCCAATAAATTTATCGTTATCCCTGCCAGCTAAGCGTCAAATGGATCCATCCTCAAGGCATTTACGAATTTCTTGCCGGGAAACAATCCGCTTGCATAGCCTATTTCACACCGTTTAATCCGATCAATCATAGATATTCTTCCTTTATTCTGCCTGGAAAGCTCCCACGGCAGCCTTTAAGCCTATTCCTATCTTTGACAAACTCTCTTAAACCATTTTAACTGGTTTCTTTGGTTTTTCCAAAGGTTTACAAACGCTTAACCTTTGTTTAATGCCGTTCTGTTTATTTCTTAAGAATTTTCCAGAAACGACGAACCGACCTCCATCAAACCTAAATCAACACAAATCAGCCTAATCCATCGCAATATATATTTATTAACCCTTAGAATAATCATAAGTTCCAAACAGTATTACCAATTACCCGAAGATATTCTTCGCGTGGTTAAGGGCTGAAACTGCCACCAGAAACATTACTCCAAACCAGGTGGAAAGTTCCATCCCTTTTGCGGAGGTAAGCATTGGCACAAAAGTTATTTAATGCATCGTCAATTCTCGTTGACCAAAACGGAATGGTTGGAGACTCACCCAGGTAGTGGTCGTAATTAAACTTATCAATTCCAGCCATTAACTAATGCTCCGCTTATAATTAATACTATAGTTACTTTTTATTTATTTGTCATGGTTCATTAGTGCTATCAAAGTATTATTTATCTAATCCCTTCAATTTTCCTCCTGTTATAGTTAAGCCTTGTGCAGATACTGGTTTGAAAGACAAGCGAAGTCGTTGGCCGGGGAGTAGTACAATGGCTCCCCGATCCAATATCTTTGTAAACTTGAAATTAAATTGACAAAGGATTTTCAACCAAGTCCGGGCAGGGTGGTCACCTACTGTATATTTCGTCATGGTGGCAAGGCAAGATTCCTGACTTCGTTCAGATAGAGTTTGAAATAGGATGGGTTGAGTGGGGATTGTACCCGTCCAAAATGTCTTGCCATGAGCGAAACCCATCATAACAATGAGAATGTCGTTTCGAGCTGTTTTGCGTGGCAATCTTTCTTTAGTATTAAGTGCGGACTGCAAAACCCACCCATTTTGATTGTTGGGTTTCGCTGGCATTAAGATTGGCTGCCTTAAATTTCAGATCCGCTCAACACCAACCTGTCGGGTTTTATACTGGTGGGATTATTGCCATAGCTCATCATAGTTTCATGCGAAACACTGAAGAAGATTAATTGAACGAGATAGAGCCACCGGATGAGCGATGTTAATTGCAAAGTAACAAATTCAGTTATTTCGCTTTGTTTATTTGGAGGCATGAATCTTTATTATTGATTCGACCACTCTACTGATGGTTTATTTTATATCATTCAACCAAGAGTCGGTTGTTGATAAGGTTGAAAAAAGGTATTATGAGGCACAGGCAAAGTAAGGATGTCACAATCGATATGGGCAATGAGAGTTTATTGAAAATGGCTCAATTCATTTCAGAATTGAGAAAAGAAAAAAAGTTAACCCAAAAAGAATTGGCAGAACAATTGGGGGTTACTGATAAAGCTGTGTCAAAATGGGAACGCGGATTAAGTTGCCCTGACATTTCGCTATTATCAAGCCTCTCTCATGTATTAGGTGTAACAACGAGTGAATTACTAAATGGTGAAAAAGCAGAACCATCTGCCTCTGAAGTGGAAGCTACGGTTGAAGCAACACTTCAATATGCTGATACCAAAACAAAATGCGCATGTGCCACAAGCAAACGAGGGAAATATGCCGCTATAGTGTCTGTAATTGTGCTGTTGGGCGTTCTTGTCTTGATTGGATGCAATTGGGCCAT
The DNA here is from genome assembly GCA_049301715.1 of Anaerolineaceae bacterium. Taxonomy (GTDB): domain Bacteria; phylum Chloroflexota; class Anaerolineae; order Anaerolineales; family Anaerolineaceae; genus Mesolinea. Next base: position 27,327 of record JBAQLH010000051.1, on the reverse strand, counting down.
TGACAGCGGCATGGGATGGTCTATTCTACCTGTAAGGATAACAGCGTTTGTTTGGCTGGCAGTTATGTTAGGAGTATATTTTATGGGGAAAAATAAGATGGCTTCCTTATTGCTCTGCGGATTTTTTATTTTTATAACGACTTTTTATTATTCCTCTTTGAAAACTCCGGCACGCGATATCAGCGTCTTTGGGATCTTTAGTGGTTTCACGATGGACTATTTTCCTCACTATACGATCATTTTAGTCATGTTTATTGTTTCTATCGCAGTGGTGGTGGTTTCTTTCTGGATTCAAAACAAGAATATTTCTGGTGATAAGGTTTTTCTTCTGGCAGCAGTAAGTTTAACCATCATTTTATTGTCCATACTCACCGAGTCGTCAATTATGGAATATGCGGACATAAATGGTCTTGGCGTAAATCCGAAATTTACAGTTCTTTCACTGTTAATGTTCTTGATAAACAGCGTTTCACTGGCGCAATTAGCAAAACGTCACAATCTCCCCCTTTAGCGCTATAATTGCTCGAAATTGCTTTTAAAAAGGGATGAAATGCTAAGCGAAAATCGGGCCGTCTATGAAGAACAATCACCACTTTACACCTACGAATGTGACGTCAATCAGTCCTGGAAACCAGCAGCCTTCTTTCAGCACATGACCGCCGTTGCCAATGACCATGTCTCCAAGCTGGGCATTGGCCATGCAGACCTCTTCAAAAAAGGTCTCTACTGGGTCCTTTCGCGTATGAAACTGAAATTTCACCGTATTCCTCAAGCGGGAGATGAAATAACCATCCGCACTTGGCCTAAAACTATCCAGCAGAAGCTTTTCTACATTCGGGATTTCGAAGTGCTGGATGATGACAGCCAGCAGTTGGCGGTTGCCACATCTGCCTGGCTGATCATCGATGCCAAAACCCGCCGCATGACCATTCCGCGCACTTTACAGTTAGACATGCCGGAACAGAGCGACAAACAGGGCTTGGATGAATCCCTGGAGAAGATCAACCTGGCTGAAGAAGGTGAGGAACGCTTGCGTATCCAAGCTGCCTATTCGGCTGTAGATTTGATTGGGCATGTGAATAACAGCCGCTATATTGAGTGGATCTGCGACTCGTTCCCCTATGAATGGATGACTGAACGGAAACTGGACTATCTCCAGATCAACTATGATCATGAGATTCTGCCTGGCAGTGATGTTTCAATTCAAGTAAATCCCGTACCGCAAGACGCCAATTTATGGGCGGTGGCAGGGCACAACCTTACAAACCAGACCCGCGCGTTCGAAGCAGCCGTCCGCTGGCAGGGCTGATTTCAGATCACATCATCAATTCCAGAAGGTCACATGCCAAGAATTACGCCTGACTTGTAAGAAATGCTCAACCTTGCTGGGGCAGTCTGCCTGTGAAGGAATCAAATACTCAAGCACCCTGTCGTCTGAAAAATCAGCGGACGACGAGTGGCAGAAACATTTGGTGTGCTTCAGTTATCGTCAGAGCGTAAATTGCCTCCGTACCGGAGAGGTTATCCTGCAGGGGCAGGACTTCAATGAAAAATGTGCCGGTTTGGGAAGGCTTAAAAATCAAATAAGCAACCTGCCCGATACCGCCAGATTGGCTGGTTGCTTGAAGGGTCTCACCATCCCCTGAGTATACATTAAGGCGCACTGCCGCTCCTCCGGCAATGGATGGGGCATTAATGTACCATTCCCTGGTATTCTCCAGTTCGATCTGAAACCAGTCCGGGTTTCCCGGAACACACAGGTTGCTCTGCGAAGTAACTCCCAGGTTGATTGCCCTCGCCCGGGTTGGGTCATCATCGGGTTCAAAAGCGTCGGGTGTACAGGCGGAGGGCAGTACAGCAGCAGTCTCCGCAGCATCGGAAATCGGCCAAGCCTCCGGCTGCCCATTAGAGTCCAGAGCACGCAAGCGGAAGTCATAGGAGCCGCCCGGATCCCCAACAAACCAAGCTGAGCGCTGATTTCCCTGAAACGTGAGTATGTTGTCAGGGCTCCACGTTTCCGCTGGGGTGCGCCATTGCAGCTCAAAAGCACCAAGCGGCACACCCGAGCTGGCGGCGGTCCAGGTCAGGTATACGGCTGTGGAATCGAAAGTCTGGGCAGGATTGAGCTGGCTGGTGGGGGGTGGGCAGGCGTGCTCCACCTGGATGGTGCGAGGTGAGAGCGGAGAGCTCTGGTTGCCTTCGTGATCCCAGACGCGTAATGCCACCTCAAGTGAACCGTTAAGTGGACCTACGGCACACAAGTCAACATCCCAGTCAAAGATTCCAGGCTCAATTGACTGGGTTACCTTGGGTCCGATCTCAATCCATTTGCCTTCCAGATTAGCCAGCAAGCGGACAGCCGCGATCCGGACATCATCGCTGGCTTTCGCAGTGACATCCATAATTGAGTTGCTTCCGCTCGCTACAACAGCCCCCGAAGCAGGTTGAGTAAGTTCCCCGCTGGGTGGAAATGTGCCTATATTGCCCGAGGTATACCAGTCATTCTTGGGATTGAGCGGATCGGATTTGCTGCCCAGGCATTCAGTGGCTCCATCATAGATTTGAAACTGCGTGACCTCGTAGCAGGTCCGGGGAATACCCTGGTTGATTAGTACATCGGCAAAGCGGATATCAATCGAATGCCCCCAGTAATAACTGTAGGTGCCACCGGTTAACCAGATGTTGTCGGCAACCATGAAATGAATATGCTGGGAAGTACTGTAACCAGTATCGTCAATATCCCCAAGATATTGACCGCGCAAGACGGTAGCGCCATTGGTCAGTTTGTCTGGGATGGTGTTGTGGGCAAGGTGCATGTAAATTTGGTAAGTGCTGTTGCTGGGATCGCGCAGGATGATGTAATTGGTGCAATAGGGATCGCCATTAGTGCAAGTATCACGGGAAGCGAACACGACCCCAGCTTTGGATGCCAGAAGTGGAAAAAGCCAGGTATCGGTAAAATCATAGGCGTATTGGCAATCCTGTATGTTGCAGGAGGGATAACCTAACGCGGGGATATCCTGGAAATGCCCAATGGAACCCTCCAAGCGATGGGCAGTGCCTGCCAGGTAGGGCAGGTAATAACCTGTTAGGGCTTCAAGTGAAGCACTTTCATCTGACGCATTGACATCAGGATGGGAGCTGAGCTCACCCGGCAGCATGCCGACTGGCAAGGCTGTCAGGCTATCCTCCCAACCGGGGTCTCCGGGGAGCAGCACCTGCCAAGCATTGTCAATCAGGACCCCCAGGGCAAGCCCGGGTTCGCTTGCCAGGATGCGCCCCGAATCATCCCTTAACGCCAGCCAGAGCACTGCCGTGGTGCCTTCCGGGTTGAGATAGGCAGAATCCAGCTCGGGAGTAAATAGGTCAAAGGTTAATAAATTGATCCCGGGTTGATGGAGGCGTTGAGACAGTGCCTTCGCGAGGGAGGCGGTGGTCTCGGGGGAGGCGGTCTGAGGCGGCGGCTGGCTGCTGGCAGAGAGCAACAGAATGGAAAAGAATGTTAGGAGAACGAGGAAAAAATGGTGTTTATACATGGTCTCGAATTAGTCTGTAGTATTTCGTCGTTGTGCCGCTGAATGGTATCCGAACAGTTCGAGAAAAGTGAAATGATTGCCTGGCTCAGCTAATCACCGGAGGGTTTGTGAAAAACGCATCTACAACGGATATAGTATACAATTATTGTAACAAGATGAGTGAAAATCGAAGCGCGAAGATTTAAAGCAAGGCTGAACTCGGAGAGAAATTTGTGGGGGAGGTTCTGATTTGCTGGGGACTCAGCTGACCTGAATTTAGCTATAAAGAGAATATTCTGAAAGAAAAGCGCCGGCGATTATCACCGGCGCGGGATTTAAGGGCTGACAGCTTAATTTCCCTGCAAGACCAGGCTAACAGTCAGCTCCTCACCATTTCGCAAGATGGTCAGAGTAACTTCCTGCCCAACCTCGGTTTCGTTGAAGATATACGACACCAGGTCTTCATAGGTTCGCAGGTCCTGATCGTCAATGGCAGTAATGACATCCCCATAAGTCACAATGTAGCGGCCGGGTCTGACGTACTGCTGGGCGCTTCCGATCAAACCGGCTTTATCTGCCGCTCCTCCACGGGTAATCTCCGTGATCAAGACACCTGAAACATCTGAATCAAGGTTCATTTCTGAAGCAATGGAGAGGGTCATGGTGGTTCCAGTCATGCCCAAGTTGGGGTGTTCATATTCACCGGTCTTAATCAGGGAAGGGACAACCCGCTCGATAATATGGGCTGGTATGGCAAAACCGATGCCGGAGTTTGAGTTGGTGGGGGACTGGATCGCGGAAGTTACTCCAATCACCTCGCCTGAAACATTGACCAAAACCCCGCCGGAGTTACCCGGGTTGATGGCAGCATCAGTCTGGATGATGTCAGGAATGGTATAGTTGCTTTGCGAGAAGGGGTCAGATTCATCGACGGTCAGCGAGCGGGAAAGCGCGCTGACAATCCCCTGGGTCATGGTTCCAGCCAATCCGTAGGGATTACCGATAGCAATGACCAGGTCTCCCACCTGGACCGAATGTGAATCACCCAGTTTGACGGGATGAAGGGAAACTTCTTCCGGGTCAACCTGGATGACTGCCAGGTCACTTTGTTCGTCTGTACCGACCACCTCGGCAACGGTTGTAGACCCGTCTGAGAAGACAACAGTGATATTGAAGGCGTTTTCGATGACATGATAGTTTGTCACGATGTGCCCCGCCTCATCCCATACAAAACCGGAGCCTTCACCAGACACGAGGGACATCCCATAGGATTCGGTCACTTGGATGTTGACAACGGAGGGATTGACCTCGGTATAGATGTCCTGATAAGTCTCTTGTATGGCTTCCACTACCGAGGCGTCCGTTAGTGAGATAGTTTGATAATCTACCGATTGTACTTCTGAAGAGGTTAAAGATGGTTCAGAGGCAATAGTCGCTGCAGCGGTCGTTTGCGATTCAGAGGAAGTGAGAGAGGAACAACCAACCAGGAGCGCGACTGAAAGAATAAAAATGCTTGGGATATATATTTTCTTGAACATAGTTTTTCCTTTTAATTATTGGCAGTTAAAATTACCTACCTGTTATACTAATTATATTGATCTCATCTTTGAAAATAGTTTATTTTTCGTATAATCCGGGGTTATTTTGGCAAAGAGATTTATTAAGACCCTCAAGTCATTCGCGGACTGAATTCCTGAAAACGATAATCTGGAACTTTCGATCGCACCAAATATATCCCCTTTTTATTTACTTTTAAAAATGCTTGGGCAGAGGGGGTCATTTCGTCCGGTTCAAGGAATGGTCACTTAGGCAGCACTCACATTCCTGTATTTACACCACCCATTTTGGAAACTGGCGCGTAAAAAAAGAGGAGATGTTTGTAGCTCATCTTTCGCGTTGGTTTGCACTGAGCGCAGAATTTGAACTTTTGTCTCCTGTTTAATCTGATAAAGTAGTCAACCTTTAAAATACTGCTATAACAGCATGCCAGACTACCCGTTACCGCGATATTCCTTGAATCGAATCTAATCTCAGCTCAGGCAAAATTAGAGTCTCTGACTTTGGAGATCCTTGAAAATGTTACGTATTGACAAAAGCGGGAATGGCAGAAAAAACTATGTTTTGCTACCATTGAGAATCCCCAAGTTACCCAATTCTACTTCCAACTGTTGGGGCGATTGGTAAAGGATTGTTTGAAAGCCCATTTCATGGGCTGTTTGGATATTAGATGTGGCATCATCAATCATTAGACATTGCTCTGCTGGGCGGCTTATCTTTCTCAGAAGCACCTCGAAAATAGCTCTATCAGGTTTGATCAAACCGACCTCCCCTGAAAGAACGATGCCATCAAACCACTCAAAAAAGAGGTAATTGGGGCGCACCTGAGCAAACGATTCAGCGTTCCAGTTGCTCAGACCAAAGAGGGGATAGCCAGCCTTCTTGATCCTGTCCAGGATCTCCACAACGGGTTGGATGGCGCCTCCTACAGATTCGGCGAAGCGCTGACCATAAGCAAAAATTAAATCGTGATATTGCGGAAAACGCGCACTCAGTTCGGCCATTCCAACCGAAAAAGGAAGACCACGATCCAGCTCAAGATTCCAAGCGGTAAAATCCACTTCTTCCAGGAATTGATCGATGGCCTGAAGGTCATCCCCAAGGATCTTGCGGTAAAGGTAATAAGGGCTCCAATCCATCAGAACACCTCCAAAATCGAAGATCACGGCGGGAGCTTTATCAATGTTCTTTTCCATCACGTAATTTACTTTCTAATTTTCGTTTTTAATCCAGCAGATTTTAACATAAAAGGGATAAAGTTTTTTAATGATGAGAGTACGAGTCTTTAGGATTGCTGCATGCAGCAATCCTAAAGAGCAAATCATATTCTTTTTGGAGATGGCCTCTTGAAATAATTAACGGAGCGGGTTACCATCTGACAGTTTAGACGGATCCTACTGCGATGAAAGAAAAGATAACGACAGTCTGCAAAAAATGGATGAACCAAGCCCAGCAGAAACCTTTGGTCTCGAGCATGCTCTTGCTCAGGAAGTACCCCAAAATAAAGGATATCAGCACACCTACGATACTATTGGGGAAACTGTAAAAATGCCCCAATGCGAATATGGTGCTGGTTATCAGCATGGATTGTCGCTTCCCTATTACTGGGAAGAGCGGAGCCAACAGGGCTGACCGGTAGGTTAATTCCTCACTAAACGCGTATATAAGAGCCAAGAGGAGTATCATCGGAAGCATAGGCACAATGTTGGAAAACTGCTGCAAGGATGGGCGTTCTATGACCCATAGGATGGTTAGTGTGCCCAGGCTGATTAGAAGTGCTATCTGCCAGCCTAACTTTTTCCAAGGGGTGTTGGCGCTGATCAGAGCGCCTTCTTTGCCGGCAAGAGCTTTACTCTCCCCCTTCACAAGGTAGAAGCTGCCGAAATCATGATAGATCAGGAAGAGGACCACGATCAAAAAGAGCGCTCTGGCAACCCAGCGCAGTTGTGTGCTGAGCATATTTCCTGTAAAGTTTGAAGAAATTGGAAACAAGTTTTGCCACCAGAACGATTCGCCTATGTCGCTGGAAAGTTCTTGGGTAATGATCAGCACCAGCAATATCAGAAAATAACATCGTAATTCCCTGGCTGATTTCCAAAAGTAGGAAATTGCATATAGGATTAACAAGAGAATGAGCTTGGACCAGAGCAGCCAGCTCGGGGCTGCGCCGCTAAACTCCCTCCAAAGGATATCTGGCAGATTTGAAAGCAACAAAGAGGAAAACCAGGCAAGGATAAGGGTGGCTTTACGATCTGAATCAGACTCTTGCGGATGATCTTGCATAGGAACCTCCTGGCTGGCCGTAGAACTTGGCGGTTTTAATTTTATCATCTCAACGGCAATAATTTAAGCTAAAAATGTTAGTATTTTTGATAACCCTGGCGGATGTCAGAATTTTACCCTTGGAATCTGATCCGCATGGGTTAAATCTGCGGAGACACCCGGAGCGAAAGGGGATCTCTTTCATCATTCGGCCTTAGACCAGTGGATAAAAAATGTTCCTTGTGTCGTTGCTACCATTTGGTGAAGCGCTCTCTCCTTTAAGGGTAGATGCAATTCCAAGTCGGGCATGAATTACAATACTTAAACTAATCCGTGGTTACAGGCTCCAGAGCTTTCTGCATAGATTAAAAAAAATAGATTGCCGCGCAAAAGAGACTTGCAATGAAAGATTGGTTGGAAACGATGGATTTCACTAACGATAATGAACATCGGTGGATGCAATCCCAGCTCTACCCATCTAACAAGTGGGGAACCTCGTAACGGAATAAATCCCCAGATCGAAAAATCTCGGGGGGGGTAGACCAAAGTCTTAATCTTCTGTGAGATATAATTAGGGCAAAGTGAAGAAGTTTGGAGACATATGCTCACCACACTCATGAAATTTCGCATTTTTTATCATCCAGCCCCGGATGATTTTCTCAAGTTTTGTCAATTGACTAAAGGCTCCCAATTCACTCCCGCTTCAGGCACACGGGCGGATGGGTTGTATTTGAGATCGGAGCATAATATCCCGATCTGATGACAATTCAAGAACACAGGGTATTATCGAACAACGTATCACTGGATCAATGAACGTAAAAGGAGAGAAAATGTCTGAACAACGCAAAAAGCTGACCCTCACGGGCTTATTCAAGAAAGCAGCGGAAGGAAAGCCCATCACCTGGCTAACTTGCTACGATTACCCTACCGCCTACCTGCAAGAGCAAGCTGGGGTGGATATGATCCTGGTGGGGGATAGTCTTGGGATGACCATGCTGGGCTACGACAGCACTTTGCCGGTGACGATGGATGACATGATCCGGCACTCAGCAGCCGTGCGGCGGGGAGCGCCCAATACTTGGATCGTGGGCGATATGCCTTACATGAGCTACCAACCCTCGGTGGAAACTGCTATCCGCAGCGCTGGGCGTTTTATGTCCGAAGCGGGCTGCGATTCCATCAAGCTGGAAGGCGGGGCAGCGGTGACTGACCGCATTCGCGGCATTGTTGATGCCGGAATCCCGGTAGTAGGTCACTTGGGTTTAACCCCACAGAGTGTCAGTTCCCTGGGCGGTTTCCGCTTGCAGGGCAAGAATGCCTCCGCTGCCAAGAAGATCATTGATGATGCCCAGGCATTGGAAAATGCCGGTGTGTTTATGATCCTGCTGGAAATGGTGCCAGACCGGGTATGCAAACTGATCACGGAACGGGCAAAGAACTGCCTGATTATGTCTCTGGGTTCCGGTCCGGACGCGCATGGGCAACTTTTGATCTACCACGATGCCTTTGGGCTCTATCCCAAGTTCAAGCCGCGCATGGCAAAAGTCTTTGCGGATGCCGGAGCAGTCATTCGCGAAGGATTGGAGGGATACATCCGGGAAGTTTCTGATAAGAGCTTCCCTGCGGCTGAGAATTACTTTGGAATGTCGGATGACGAGTTTGATGAACTCCTCAAGCTTTTATGATGCTATAGAAACAGCGCGTTAGCTTTCAAAACCAGAAAGACTCACCCTAAAAAGGAAACCCTATGACAAATCTCCGCGACCTTCTCCAAATTCCCACAACCCACCTGGATGAAGTTAATGCTGTTTTACTTGACCCCAACAGCCGGGTAATGAATGACTTTTTGGCAGTAGTTGCCAAATATGGTACCCCTGAAGAAATAAATCGCAAGCACCGTGAATCCCGTAAACTGGAAAACTTGTATAAACAGGTCCAAGTCAAAGCCCCGGCATACGCCAAGGACCTGAACTGGCTGATTGAACAGCGCGACCGGGGAGCTTTTATTTCCATCTCCGATTATCGCCAAAAGATCCTGGGAGATGAAGCCAGGAAGATGCAGTTTAAAGATGAATGCGCGGTCACATTGGAAGTCTCGGCACTACAGTATTTCCCCTGGGTGCGCATCATGGCTGAGCAGGCGATCGCTAACCAGACATTGATTCCGGGGCGCTTCATCGCGGTTCGTAAGATGAAAGAATCCGAAGCGGATGGTGACCTGCCTGCCATCGTGGCAGCTCTGGACATCATAGGCGCATCGTTTGTAGAGACCCTGGATACAAAGGGCACGGATGGTTCCAACCCGCACCTGGGCGGATCGGCTACGATCACCGGTTATTTTGGCGGCATTGGTCAGCCCAACGAACATGCTCTGATGTGGCTGGATGAATTTCTGTATTACTATACTAACTACGGTGTGCAGCATGTGCTCAACTTCAACGCCGGCACAATTTTGTTGGGTTTTATGCTTTACAAACTGGGTGTGGACATTCAGTTCAAGATTTCAGTATTCTTTGGGTCGGATAATCCTTATCATGCCCTCTGGATCATGATGATGGCAAAGCTTTTCAGTCGTGAAGACGGGACTTCCCCTTTGGTGGGCTTCAACTGGTCCAATTCCATTAACAACCAGACCCTGGAACTGACGGCTGACTTCCGCAAGGCGCTGGGTTTTGAGCAGGTGATCCGCTTTGAGCACCACATCACTGAACCGCAAAAGAGCATCGTCATCCAGCCGTATCTCCGACGGGAAGAGCTGTTGGAGGTGGCGGATCATGTCGCCAATATCGCCGCCAAGCATGAGGGCGGGGACCCGGAAGTGGACACCACCCGGGCACATCTTTCCGACCTGCTGGATTATTTTCGGGATAAGGATGAGGTCATTGCCAGCGGTGATTGGGGTAACTTGATGATCAATTACCTTGATAAGGTGGCTGCTTGCAACACCACTGCCCAGGCACTGACAGAACGTGGCCTGAGTTTTGTGGCTGCCAGGAATTTGCATCGGTAAGGGCTTAAGTAATGTTTTGAAATCAGTCAATTGAGCTTGTGAAACGATCCAGAAATAAAGCCACGCGTTAGATAAGTGGCTTTATTTTGGACAGATACCCTTGTTTGTGCTGAAAAAGATTAGCTTATTCCGAAATTGGGTTGAGAGGATAAAAATCCAACTGGCAAATCTCGACATTGGCAGCCCGCAGGAAGTCCAGGGCAATACTATCCATGCGGTAAGCGACATGATAGGCCAGGCGGGAGATGCCGGCATTGATCAGAACCTTGGTGCAATTGATGCACGGGAAATGGGTGACATAGCAGGAACAACCGCGCGTGGTAACGCCGTGCAGGGCGGCCTGGATGATGGCATTGGTCTCGGCATGAAGGGTACGCACACAGTGCCCTTCCACCAGCAGATGCCCAACCTCGTCGCAATGGGGCTGACCGGTCGGGGAACCGTTGAACCCGGTAGTCAGGATGCGTTTATCCAGCACCAGCACACAGCCAACAAAAGCGCGGTCGCAGGTGCTGCGCTCTGAAACGGCATAAGCGATTTTCATGAAATAAGAATCCCAATCAGGCCGCATACAAGTTCCTCCTCGTGCGTGATCTATTGTTCAGGAAAATCACGGACGAATATCGCTGGTTAATTCTTGGGTCCCCAAAAGGCATCGGCTTCGTGTTCCATTGCTTTAAGGCGGGTATAGTAGTCCGGGAATTCGTTCAGGTGAGCCAGGGCGATCTTGGCGGTGATCAATGGGTCACCATTACTGACATTGGTACGCAGGTCACTGGTGCCATGTTCAAGTTCAACAGTCATCCCCATGCGAAATTGTTCGACATCAAATTTGGTCCAATCGACGCCCAGTTTTTCACCCCATTCACGGGCTTGTTCAGTGGTAAAGATATGTTTTCTACCATAGTGATAGGTCTCCTTTTATCGATCTGTAACTAATCTTACCTTAATTGTGTTTTATTCAAAGCATTTCTCATATGCTCTACAAATAATATGCAGAATTGGATAAAACACTGAGCAAAAAAATCCTGCCGAAAGATATTCTGGGAAAGCTGGCTCGAAGGCTTGTCAGGTTCCGCTGGGGGATTGATTATAGGCAAGGTTCAACTTCCACCGAATAAAAATGATTTTCTTCGCTGCCAAAGCCTCCAATTCTCAGAGCCCGTTATTGACATTATTTCGGATGATCTGACTGTTTTTTTTCTCAGATAGTGCTAGTAATAATCCCGGATTGAACATGACCAAAAATAAATCAGTCATTTCTTCACTGTCGGGGCTAAATCCCTGTTCCACCCACCAAACTATACATGACCACAATGCTCCGGAATAATAATTGAGAATGAAATCAAGGGGGAAATTTACATTCTGCATCCGTTCTTGAATGATTGGAGATTGCAGGATAAGTTTCGATACAGCTTTTACATGGATATCCCGAAAACGGTTGTATACCTTGTTAGACTGGTCTTGGGTAATAGCCTGGAAAAGGTCGGCGTTTTTCAAGACTAAATTAAATTCTGCCTTGACAATATTGTTTTCCCCTTTAGAGAACCATTGGATTAATGGACGGGGACTACCGTTTTCTACCAGGGAAAAAAGTTTATTCTCGAAATCTTCGAGAAATAAATCCTCTTTATCACGGTAGTGCAGGTAAAAAGTTGTGCGTCCAAGATTTGCCCGTTCAGTTATTTCTTCAACAGTGACAGCCTCATAGCCTTTTTCCTTAATCAGGTCGCGAAATGCCTGCTTTAAAGCTGCCCGGGTACGGGCGATACGCCGATCTTCCTTACGTTTAGTTATCTTAGGGTTTTCCATTTTATTTCCTTTAGTCTGATCGGTAAGCATAAGCATTGGGTTTAGGAGTGAATATCCTCAGAAAGCCCATCGTAAACCTAATAGAATTATTTTATCCTGCTTAAGAGTAAATAAGAAATTGGTTAATTTCTTGGTTTTCCCATTGACAGTGAAAAATCATGATGTAAAATACCTAATAATGAACACTGTACATAATAATACCACGTATATAATTAAAGAGGTACAATCTTGTCTCAGGAATGAGTTGATCGAAGTTTCAAGGAGCCGTTAAATTGAGCAACAATATCCTTCCGGCAGGAAATGACAATAAACCTATACAACCCCTTATCCACACAAGAGGGTTGACCAAAATTTACCAGACTCAAGCAGGAGGTTTTTCTGCATTAAAGTCTGTGGACTTGGAGATTTACGAAGGTGAATTGCTTACTGTGATCGGGAAATCCGGAGCTGGAAAAACCACCTTAATCAACATGATTGCGGGTATTGACCACATTACCAGCGGTGAAGTCTGGTTTAAAGATACAGCGATTCACAACCTGAATGAAGACCAGCTTACTACATGGCGCGGTCTCAACTTGGGCATGATTTACCAATCCTTCTATCTGATGCCGGGATTAAGCCTGATCAATAATGTGTTGTTTCCGATCGATTTTAGCGGACATTATCATTCAGGGGCTAGCAAGGAACGGGCTTTGGAATTGCTGCGGATGGTTGAACTTGAAGAACATGCGTATAAATATCCTTCAGAAATTTCCGGAGGCCAGCAGCAGCGGGTCGCTATCGCCCGGGCATTGGCTAATGATCCCCCTTTAATTGTGGCGGATGAGCCAACTGGGCGTCTGGATTCGGTAACAGCAAATGTCATTTTTAGTATTTTTGAAAACCTGGTCAAACTTGGCAAGACGGTATTAATGGTTACTCATGATACGAATTTTGCCTCCAGATCAACCCGCACTCTGGAAATTGTTGATGGAAAGATCTTGAATTCGTGACAATCAAGAAGATACCAAGAGTAAAGAATTATGAATGATTTAAATAAAATCTATGAAAATAATCAGACTGCAGTGAAAACCACCACGGAAGGTCTGATTCAGATGAGAGACATAGTTAAGGTCTTTCGTACCGGTGGGACGGAATTTGTGGCCCTGGATGATATCTCGGTTGATTTTTACAAGGGTGAGTTCGTCAGTGTGGTTGGCAAATCGGGAAGCGGGAAATCTACACTGGTAAATATGATCACAGGAATTGACCACCCCACTCGGGGAACAGTAGTGATCGCTGGTGTTCCAATTCATGATCTGAAGGAAAGCCCGATGTCTGTCTGGCGGGGGAATAATCTGGGTATTGTCTTTCAGTTTTATCAACTTCTGCCAACACTTTCGCTGTTGGAAAATGTCATGCTCCCTATGGATTTTTGTAACACCTACCCGGAAGCCGATCGCGAAGCCCGTGCACTTGATTTGCTGGATATGGTCGGTTTGGCGGAGTTTGCGGATAGGTTCCCTGCAATGGTTTCTGGAGGTCAGCAGCAAACTACGGCAATAGCTCGGGCTCTCGCCAACGATCCGCCTATTATGATCGCTGACGAACCGACCGGCAACTTAGATTCAAAAACTGCTGAAGCTGTGTTTGAACTTTTCTCTGATTTGGTGGCAAAAGGCAAGACAGTAGTTATTGTGACCCACGATTCAGAATTGGCAGCCAGGACAGATCGAGTGATCCACATTCAAGATGGCCGGCTGACACAGAATGAATATGTAAGTGAAGCAAAAGGATAATTCTATGATGAGAATCTGCAGGTTTTTCAAATGAACCGCCCACGTTGGCAAAAGATTTTCTCTGACCTCTGGAAGAACAAAGCCAGATCTTTTTTAGTTATTGCTTCTATTGCTGTCGGTTTATTTGCCATTGGAATTATTGACAAGACGTACATTTCCATTGACCATGATATGGAAGTGGGTTATCAGGCGACCAATCCGGCGAATATTGAAGTTCAAACCAGTCTGCTTAATCAGGATAATGTGGATAGGGTGGCACATTTGCCGGGTGTTAATAGCGTCGAAGCTGCCCGCCAGGTGCATTTACAGGTCAAAGACCCAAGTGGGGACATATGGAATTCTATCAATATCACCAGTAAAGATTTTGAAAACAACCAGATCAATCAGGTTGAGCTTTTGGAAGGTGTTTGGCCCCCTAAGGATAATCAAATCATTCTGGTCGACCACAAACTGGAAGAAATTCAGGCAGGGCTTGGTGATTGGATTACCTTACGAAATTCCATGGACGACACTTTCTCCTTACAGGTGGTCGGAATTGTCAAAGATCAGTCGGTAGGCGCCAACACGGTTAATGGCGGTTTTTTCAATGCTCCGATCTCTGGTTACGTTACTAATAATACCTTGGAATGGATGCATATTGACTCTCCGGAATTATATAATGCGCTGTTCCTCATTATCACCGATGACCCAACGCTGGAATTCAATCGGACCTCGACAGCGACTGTCGTTCGGCAAGACCTGGAAGACAACCGGATTCAGGTCACCAACGTCTCCACCCGAAGTCCGTTGCACCATCCAAACCAAGAATTGGTAGATGCCATAAGCCAGGTTCTGATTTTGCTTGGCATTTTAATCGTGATTCTGAGCACATTTCTGATCACGAATACGATGCAATCGTTACTTGATCAACAAACTCAACAAATTGGCATTATGAAAACCATAGGAGCAAAACGCAGTCAAATTACCCAGATTTATATGGCATTGATTTTCATTTTTGGAATTCTGGCTTTTGCTATCGCTTACCCTCTGTCAATTACTGTAGCAGATAAATTGAATCAGTTTCTTGCCTCTACCGTAAATTATAAATACAGCGGTTCCCATTTCGAATCGCAAGTCTTGATCATAGAGCTGGTGCTGGCTTTGATAGTTCCTCAAGTTGCAGCGTATTTCCCCATCCAGCAAGGAGTCGGCATCTCTGTCCAGGAAGCTTTGAGCGGCATCCGTCAGGTTACAGAAGCTGGAAAAGGCTGGATTGATCGGCTGCTTGCTAAAATCCACAACCTTTCCAGGCCCTTATTGATTGCCATCCGCAATATATTCCGCCGTAAAGGGCGGCTTGTGTTAACGCTTACTACTCTTTCTTTGGCTGGAGCGGTATTCATTTCAGTGTTCAGCGTTCGAATTTCCTTATCCAATTATATTGACCAAGTCAGTCAATATTTTCTGGCGGATTTGAATCTCACACTGGCCCGACCTTACCGGGAGGACCAGATTGATCAAATTCTGTCATCCGTGCCAGAGATATCTGAGGTGGAAGGGTGGAGCTCTTTGAGAGGATCAATGGTGCTCCCGGATGATTCCATCGGGGATAGTGTCAGCTTGGTAGCAGTACCAGGAAGCAGCCAGTTAATTGATCCCACCTTGTTGGCCGGGCGCTGGTTGGTAGCGGAAGACCAAAACGCAATTGTCTTAAATGATCAGTTTCAGGAACGATTTTCTTACTTACAAGTTGGTGATTCCATCGAACTGCAAATCGACGGCGAGACGACAGAATGGGTGATTGTTGGATTCTTCCAACTTGCAGGCAAGATCGGTGGCTTGGCAGCTTACATCAACCAAGAGTACCTGACCACCTTGCCTGGGCAAGTGCAGAATATGACTGCCACTTACCGCATCGTTGCTAAGGGCGACCCCGACAGTGCTGCACAAAAACTGTTGGCTGAGGAGGTCCAGGTGCTACTGGATTCCAATGGAATCCATGTCAGCGATTTGACAACGGGCAGCAGCATAAACGACTCTTCTGCAGCGTCCTTTGCAGTTTTAACCAATCTTTTGCTCATTCTGGCAATCCTGACTGCGCTGGTGGGCAGTATCGGATTGGCTGGGACTATGAGCATGAACGTAATGGACCGTACACGCGAGATTGGAGTGATGCGCTCCATTGGAGCTTCCGATTCGATCCTGATGAAGATGGTAATGGTCGAAGGTTTGGGCATTGGTTGGATTAGCTGGATAGTCGGATCTATTCTATCTTTCCCGATTGGCAAATTATTGTCTGACTTGGTGACCCGTGCGTTATTTGGCATCCCCTCTCAATATGGTTTCACGTATACGGGCTTCATTATTTGGTTTGTGATTGTATCGGTACTTTCAGTTGTTGCCAGTTATGCGCCAGCGCGCAGTGCCACTAAACTGACCATTCGCGAAGTCTTAGCCTACGAATAATTTTAGAATAAATAAAAAGGAAAAAAATGAAAACAAAATCTCTTTCCAAACCAATGAATAAACTCTTGCCACTGTTGATAACGGCACTATTCGCTTTATTGTTGTCGGCATGCAGTTCAACCGAAAATGCGGACTCAGATGCACAAGCGGCTGATATTTCCGCTCCGGTGATCTCGAACAACGGCGTAACCGTTGAAGGAAGGCTTAATCCAGTTGATTCGGTTTGGGTGAGTTTCCAAACTTCCGGTGAAATAGCCGAGATCAATGTTAAAGAAAACCAGTCCGTGACGAAAGGGGATATTCTGATGGTGTTAAGCAATCAGGAAGTGGCTCAGTATGACTTGAAAGCGGCTGAACTGGAGTTACTCATAGCCCAACAAGCTTTGGATGATCTTAATCGGAATGCCAAGTTAGATGAAACCAAAGCACACCAGGTTCTTGTGGAGGCGGAATTAAACGCGGATAATGCCTACCAAACGCTATCTGATATGGATACAGAGGCCTATCAGGATAGCATTGATGATGCTTGGACAACAGTGCAAGAAAAGCAGGATGCCCTAAACGATGCTCAAGAATACTTTGACAAATATAAAGATTTGTCTGAGGACAATCTCACCCGACAAGATGCTCAGACAGATTTAGAGAATGCTCAAAAGGATTATGAGGATGCAGTGCGAGCACATAACCTGCTTGTGTACGGGCTGGAACAGGCTCAAGCGAATGCTGACAATGCTGGTCAGATTGCTGAGCAAGCCAGGCAGGATTATGAAGATATTCAAAATGGCCCTGATCCAGACCGGCTGGCGCTCGCGAACGCTCAGGTTGAATCAGCCCAGGCGCATGTGAATGCCGCCCAAAAGGCATTGGACTTGATGGTTCTGACAGCACCGTTTGATGGAGTAGTCACCTCGGTTGATACTACTATCGGGCAGGTTGTCTCAGCAAAAGAACCCATCTTGCATCTGGCGGATTTCTCGAGCTGGGTCGTTGAAACAGTCGATTTGGACGAAATCAAAGCTGTAAAGATTGATTCTGGCGAATCGGTGACCCTCACTGTTGATGCCCTCCCGGGACTGGAGTTGCATGGAACGATTGAATGGATATCTTCAGACTATACCGAGAAAAGCGGTGACATTCTCTATTCAGCTCGCATCCGTTTGGATGATAGCGATCCACGTTTGCGTTGGGGAATGACGATGTCAGTTATTTTTGAGGATTAGCGAATAAGAATCCAGACTGTCCCAGAATTTGAAGCCACTGGGACAGTCTGGATTTAATAACCAGATCGCTTTCATGAGGGGGAATTTTGTCTGTGATGTTAATTTAAGACTCGTCTGAAAGTTCCTCAGTTATAATGGTAACATAGTGTTGTTTCAATAAATTTCAATAGTAAGTTGAAAGCACTAAATCTTTAAATAAAGGAGCATAAAATGGGTACTAAAGGTCGTCAAATTGTAGGAATGGATGTCGAGGAATTGTTAGGCGTCCTCAATCAAGCCTTTGCAGATGAATGGCTGGCGTATTATCAATACTGGCTGGGAGCTAAAGTTGTTAAAGGGCCGATGAAAGATGCAGTTGCCTCCGAGTTGCTCATTCATGCAACAGAAGAGCTGGCTCATGCCGATTTGCTGGCGCTGCGCATTATTCAATTAGGTGGAACGCCTTTGCTCAGCCCTGAGGAATGGTTGAAGCACACTCACTGTGGGTATGAGGCGCCTGCTGATCCTTTTGTCAAAGAAATACTTGCCCAAAACATCAAAGGAGAGCAATGCGCAATTGATGTATATCAAAAGCTGCTGCAACTGGTTAAGGATAAAGACCCGATAACTTACGACGTTGTTTTAACGATTCTCCAACAGGAAGTCGAACACGAGGAAGACTTGCAGTCCCTTGATGAGGACTTGGATTCTCTGATGATGAGGTATTGATCAATTGAGATTCGCCGGGTGGTTAATTAATTGCCATCCGGCGGTATATCATTTATTTGAATGCACCTAAACGCTTCAACCTTTGGGGAATGGTTTCAGTTGCGCCTCTAATCACCTTTCTGTCGTTCCAACAACTTTTTCTCTGCCATCCGGTGTGGATATAGTTTGCATCTTTCCTTGGGCAACGCCATTGCTGCTTGGGCCGTTTAACTCAGCGCGGTAGACCGCCTTTCTTTTCATTTATATAATCGTACCCGTCTGTTTGTAAATCGCTCCCAGGTTGTTCATCTCGTCGAATGAACACATGATATTGGCTCACATTTTGTTTGATCGGTCAATTCGTGAATGCTTCCCTTTTGCGCTTTCCCCGTATATAAGATGACACTTTGTCCGGATATCGCAGGCAATACTCCCGTGTGAATAGTGATTTTTATCATTCCCCAGCGAATCCCATCGTCATTTTCAGTCTTGGGCAGTTTCCAGACGGGATTAAGGTGATCAGACTGAACTGCTCAGGCAATCCCATTGCATGAAAAACGGTGTCTTACGCTGTGAATGCAGGTTTGGAGGAGACAAACTGTTTCCGAATCTCCAAATAATGGAATGCAGTCAAGGTGACCAGGGTGAATAAATATGTTACTCCAAGCAACCTGGCCCTTCTGTATCACATATCTAAACTATAACGAATAGATTGCTGGTATTGTTGAGACGTCCAATGGTTTTCATGGTTATGCCTCTCTAAATTAGGAGCGGTTGATGGCAGCTCTTTGGGTCATTATATCTTTTGAACATTCGCTCCGCTCAGGGTGACCCACTTTTTAGTCAAACGCGCCAATTTCAGTGTAATAGCGCTGATCGCCTTTCATAGCGTGAATGGCTACCATGCTGTTGGAACTGACCGGGGTGCCCGCCGCACCGCTGCAGCAGGCATAATGGGTGATCTTGGTGTACCCCAGTGCCGTTTCCTGTCTTCGATAGAAGTAGCCGTACTCCCCATTCCTCTTGTAGAAGTAGAAAGGTTCTCCATAGATTGTCTGGAAGCCAAACGATTCCTCGTACCCCTCCCGCTGGTTGAGGGATTCCCCATCATGATAGATATCTCCTACGGCATGAGGCTCATCTGGCTCGTTTGGAATTTGAGCAACTTCCAGAAACCAGGAACCATTCACTGACCAGAATCCTCTGACGGGAGCGATTGGATCCACGGCTCCGATAATTTATGCTCAAACAGTTCGGTTAAAATATAGAGAATTTCTTTTCGGCTGAAATCAGCCTACTTTATTCTCCACGACTGTTAATGTGTACTTGTTGTTTTCAATGAAGTCTACAATGCGTTTGTATTCATCCTCCATCTTGAATTGTACTGTAATTTCTCCGCCCTCATGGATTAGAATGGTATTCACCAGTTCCACCAATATCCCTTGTGAAAGCTCCTGGATATTTTTATGCTTCAAAAAGGCTTGCGATAAGGGTTGTCGGAAGTAATGCCTCTTTCCATTGTGCCGATTTCATCCTGAATGTGTTCAATGACTTCTCTTAACTGTTCTTCCTGCTGTTCAAACTTCTCTTTCATCTTTCTGTACTGTTCACGGGTAATGTCGCCGTTCTTCCAGTCCATATAGAGGCCGGAAATTAAGTCCTCGGTTTTTTCAAGTTCCTGCTCACGGAGTTTCAGAAGATGTTCCAGCCGTGTGGATTTTGTCTGCACAACAGGCGCTTGATTGATATTGTTAATGACTTCTTCCAGGCATTCCACCAGTTCAATATGCTTTTGGATGACAAGCAGAACTGTTTTTTCCAGTACATCAAGCCTCATTGTATGTTTGGTGCATTTGTCCTTTGACTTCCGCTTGTAGGTGGAACAGTTGTAGTACACTATTCCGTTTGACGCCCTGCGGGTCATGGACTTACCGCAATCCGCACATTTAAGAAAGCCTGAAAACAGGTAGTTTTCAGTTTTGCCCGGTGCGGCCCTTGTGTCCTTTACATGAAGCTCCTGGGCCTTTTCAAAGAGTTCAAGGGGAATAATCGGGTCATGGGTATGTTCCACTTGATACCATTCTTCCTCTGGCGTATTCACCATATCATGCACCTTGTAACTGATAACCTTTTGCTTTCCCTGTACCATCGTTCCAACATAGACCTTGTTTTTCAGCAGCCTTGAAACAGAAGTGCCCATCCAGAGACCGTCATTTTCCTTAGCGTGGGGATTTTTGTACTTAAAGCCCTTTTTCACTTTATATAGTGTGGGATTGGGTACGCCCATCTCATTGAGTTTGCGGGCGATTCCCTCCTTGCTCATGCTGCCTTTCAAAACTTCGCGCTCTATACCATCTTGGTCTACAACAATTTTAGTGCTTCCATCACCATACACAAACCACTGGAAAATATCCCGTACAGCCTGAGCCGCTTCCTCGTCAATGATAAGAGCATTTTTATCTGATGGGTGCTTTTCGTATCCGTAGGGAGCGAAAGCACCGATGAATTCGCCGTTGCTGCGCTTTGTATCAAATGTACGGCGAACATCACTGGAGGTTTTGTAGGCAAAGCGGTCATTCATAAGGCCGTTTATGGGAACCTCCATACCATTGACCGCTTCGGGGTTCAGGTATGTATCTACCTTTGGGTCGCCAAGAGTGATGAAACGGGTATTGTGCAGGGGAAAGAAATTTTCTAAAAAGTATCCTTGGTCCGAGTAGTTACGAAAAGCACGAGAAAGATTTTTGCAGATGATACAATTTACAGTTTTTCTTTCAACGTCATGTATCATACGTTGGAAACCAGGGCGCTCATAGTCTGTACCTGTCAGACCGTCATCTACATAGTAGTCAACAATGACATATTCCCCTTGAAAAAACTTCTCCACATATTCTGCGAGAATTTTCTTCTGATTTGTCACACTGAGACTTTCATCATTTCCATCATCCTTAGAAAGACGGATATAGAGTGCAATGTACCAAACAATTTTCTTTAATGTGGATTTTCCATCCGTTTGAGATTTTCGTATGCGTGCCATCTTACCTCCAATCCCGCATAACCACAATACTATTATGCCGTGTTATTGGTAAAATGTCAGCCTTGTTTCATGCGAATAAAATAATTTTCCAGCGTTTGGCCGAGCTTCGGACCGTTATCGGCAAAGCAAACTCTCACGGGAACATCCCCACAGAGAAAACAATATGGGTTTTTTATCTGCTCCAGGAAGTTCAGTATTTTTTCTTCATGGGACAAGTCCTGTCTTATGTGAATGGCGGATAATTCCGCCAGTTCGTTCCGGTTCATTGTTTCAATATTCTGTTGGCTCATAACCTCCAATTCGCTATTTGTAATCATCATCAATCCTCCCTTTCCAGGTCGGAGAAAGCCACATAAAAAAATAAAGTTCTCTCCACTTCTAAGATATGATGATTGATTGTCCAGTGTGAAAGACATAAAACCGGATGGCTGCTGGCGCAGCTCCACGGGAATTTCACCCCCGCATGGTTCTCATGCGGCCCTACCCATTGCCTGCGACGCTTTGAACGCTCGGACTGTGGCTGTAAGGGAGTATCATTGTCCTGTTTGCACGTCTCCGCCCGCAAGCCGCCACGCTTGCTTTGCAGCCTGGGTGCTGATCGCTCACTCCTAAGAGGTCATGGCGCACCGGCTGTCTGGCTCGGCACAAACAGAATGTATCCGTATGCCTTATGCTGCACCGCCGTTATCTTGCGGGCTTTCTTTGTCAAAGAGCAAAAGCAGGTGAAAGTTTACGGTCTACGGAAAGGGGAACACAGACCGCTCAACTCAAACCTTGAATGAAAGGGCAGCCCGCATGAGCTTTGACCGCAAGCGGTCCCGTATGTCCTCGTCTATGCCGTAGTAGGTATTGCCGCGCTCGTCGCGGAGCTTTCGCATAGACAGGCTGGCTATGTAGCTTTCGTAATGCTGTACAACAATCTTCATAGCTTCCGGGTCGCCCTTTGTTGCGGCTATGATTACCGGATAAGGCAACAAGCCGCGCTCGTCTTTTTCGGTGTTACCAATTGTTTTCATCATAGGCGCGTTCCTCCAAATAGCGTTTTAGTAATGCAAAAGAGCTTGTCCGTCTGTACTGTACAGTGCTGCGTGGAATTGCATAAAGTTCAGCAATCTCCGCGTCGCTCATATCAAAGAAGTAATACAGCAGGACAGCTTTGCGTTTTTCTTCCGGCAAGCTGTGCAGAGCTTCGGCAAGCAGTTTTGCGGAGATTTCCTTTCCCGCCACGCAAAAGGACTGTTCAGCCTTATCATCCGCAAAATAGCGGTCATAGGTGTAAAGCTGATTTTCCTCCTGTGGGGACAGGTCGGAAAAAATGGTCTCCTGTGACTGCCGCCACTTAACATGATTGTGAGCGTTGGCCGCTTCGTTACGGAGCGTTTCCTTGCAAAACCCATTAAACGCACATCGGATTTGCCATTGAGTACGAGCAGGTTCATTCATGGTATTCACCTCCTTTCGCAACCGCGAAAGCGGGTGATGATTTCCCCTTTCGTAAACCCTCAACAAACAAAAATTGAAAACTGCCAAAGATAGCAGAGGATTTTCTAAAAAAATTTTTGAGAAAAACGCAAAAATGCCCGGCTGCATAGCACAACCGGGCAAAAGGGAATTATTAACTATTATATGATGATGTGTGTGTTCATATTGATAACCGAAATACTCCGTCGGTGGACAAAGACTTTTTTTGACAAGTAGAATGGTATCAAATTATGTCGAACAGAAGTGAACACGACGATATCCTCCTTAATACCGCCGTTCCCTTAAAAATGGGTGACTTAAATACACCCTCCGTGATTCAATTTTTCAAAAAACACGGCGGCTTTGAATGTTATTTCAAAACCGCCATTGAACGGATATGTACTACATTACCGCAAAACAACGGTTTTGTATTTGCTGCCGCGTAGCACGATACAGTCATAATAAAAGAAAGAGCCGACAACTGTGGTTTCCACTCACGGTTATCGGCTCTGCGTCTTAGCGTCTGGCTCTTTGATAACTGATATATTTAGTTGTCGTACATTGATTAACATTTCCTGTTTGCACTTTGGGCAAAATAGAGGAAAGTTTTCAAGAATTGTGTCTCCGCGTATCCTAATACGGGTTTTGTTTTTGCAGACAGGACATAATATCCATTTATTTTCTTCCATAATGGCACACCTACACTATCATTTTCACAAATCATACTTTCTTAAAACAATGAGGCTAAACATGTCAGCGATATATTTACCGGGATGGTATTATCCTGTTACTTGATGTGACTTGAACGCTTTATATGCAACAATACTCGATAGTATCAGCACAACAACAGAGGCAATCATTATCCAATGCAAGGGTGCTAAAGGCTGGCCGAAGAAAATTGAGTTTACATCTATGTGCATCCGAATGACTTCCGGCGTATTTACCGCATTGATTGGAAAAACTATCAGACTATCCCGTACAGCGCGTTCAGCAAATGTTTGTTTTAAGATTGCCGGGAGTACAAATACCGCCAAAGCAATAATCAGAGTAGAAAAGGGGGTTTTTGTAACAGCCGACAGCGCGGCGGTAAGTCCTGCTGTAAATATGCCAGCCAACCATGTCAATAACAATGCAAAGAAAAGAAGCTGCAAATTACTCATGGGGATAAGCGCCCCATAGAATACAAGGCCCAAATTTGCTTGTATATCGGTGTTCCAACCATCCATCCCGTATTGCCAGCCATACGCCACACAATCCATAGCGAACAAGCCCACAAAGATAAGCGTAACAAAGATGATACAAGTCAATAGTTTAGCTGCAATCTGCCGGTTCTTTCCATATTTTGTAGTTAAAATAAGGGCATCTGTTTTTAGACTGTACTCATTGGAAAATACAGTCGAGATAGCAATGATGATTACAATAAGGGCGGGTATTGCGATAGATATTGTATTGCCTCCATAGCCTGTGATGAACCAACACCAGCTATCCCAAAATCCGTATTGCAATGGCTTATCTATAAATGAAAAGCCCACGTCTTTCATGCTTATTAAACCATATTCGGTAAGAGAGGGGATTTCAGTACCCTTTGCTTTCGCATCCTGCATGATTTCGGCATAATCAGCGGGGGGAATAAACATGGTAGCAAACTGATATGTTGTGGGCAATAAGCTATAAATACGGTGTTCGGCAACGATTTCAGCGTATTCTTTGGGGTATTCGTTAGCCAAATCCGATACAATCCGCGCTATTTTTTCATCGGTAAAATCCCCTGAATATCTTTCCGCAACAGATTGATTATAACTGACAGCTTCCTTTCCTGATAACTCCGTTCCATCCGGCAAAACAACTGCGGTAGTCGCACTGCTAAAGCACATTCCCCGTAAAATGGCAATATTGATAATCAGCAAGACGACAATCGAACCGAGAACAATGCCCGTGTGAAATAGCTTTGCAAATTCAAATTTAATCATCCTCAGCATCTATTTTTCCTCCCCCTTGAAATAGTACAGATATAAATCTTCAAGTCCAGGCACAACGCTTACTGCGTTTTCAGCAGGCCGATTTTCCGATACAACGCGAAGAATTGCTTTTCCATTTTCATGTTTGAGATTGCTGACAACGTAGCGACTGTTCCACGCATCCACATCATCAGGGGCAACCTCACATTCCCAAACGTATCCATCTATTTCGCGAATGATATTTTCTGCTGTTCCCTGATGAAGCAGCTTCCCATTTTTTAAAATCAAAACTTCCTTTGAGATATGCTCTACGTCAGATACAATATGTGTAGACAGCAGAACAATTTTGTCTTTGGAAAAGGAGCTAATAAGATTGCGGAAATGCACTCTTTCTTTTGGGTCTAAACCGGCTGTGGGTTCATCGAGTATCAAAATTTCAGGGTCGTTCAACATAGCTTGTGCGATACCAAGCCGTTGCCTCATACCACCGGAAAATGTTTTGATTTTCTGATTCCTCACATCACTTAGGCCAACCAAGTCCAACAATTCCAAACTGCGTTCTTTTGCGTAATTTGCGTTAAGCCCTTTTAGGGATGAAATATACAGCATAAACTTAAAAGCCGTAAAGCCGGGATAATAGCCAAAGTCCTGCGGCAGATACCCAAGTATGGAACGGTAGCTCTCACCCAAGGTATTGATTTCTTTGCCGTCAAAAAGCACTTCGCCAGACGACGGCCTGAGAATGTCGCAAATCATGCGCATCATCGTTGTTTTTCCAGCCCCATTTGCCCCTAATAAACCGTAAACGCCTGTATTTAATGTCAGGCAAACGCGGTCAAGCGCAATTTTGTTTTTATACTGTTTAGTCAGCCTATCCAATACTAATTGCATGTGAAAACCTCCTGTTTTAAAGAATGGAGAAACCGGGCAATCAATACCCCTGAAACTGCTATGCTCACAATAAAGCCTAATACCCAAGTGGAAAAATCCATTGCATAGATGGCGTACCGATTAGATATTACAAAAAAAACTGCGGCGGTTCCTCCACCTAATACCCAAATATTGAATTGCCTCGTCCTGTTTCGAAAAAAGGAAACAATAAGGAAGCCACAAATACATATCAAGTTAAATGGGACAAGTAGATATACTCCCACCTGCCAGAATGGTAGTGCGCTGTATCCACTGCATACAGCGGATATAAGGCCGATACAAATTAAATCGACAACACCTAAAATCACCATCTTTAAGGACGTAAGCTGTCGCAGGTTATACTTACATGCTTGCTCCAGCTCCCACATGCTACACGAAAAACTTTTGCACAGTTCGGGAAATCCAACCAATGCAATCAACGCGACAAAAAAGGAAGTCACAGAGAAAAGCACTTGCACGTCTGAATTAGCGGCAATATTCTTCATCAGATATACGCACAACGATAATAGAAAAAACTGTGCAATCCAGAGCTTTGGCGAAATGTATATCATCTGTGATTTTATTCTGCTAATAAAATTCACGCGCTGATATTGCTTGCCGGAAAGTAGGGCTTTTCCTGCAATAATCGTTTTTTGCATGTCGGAAAAATCGGCAGCAGAAATTTCATATTTTTTCAATTCATCCTGTATACGCTTAAAATCTTTTTCCAATCATAGCACCTCCTTATCTAATATGAACTTTAGTTTATCTATCCCTTGTTTTAACCGCGATTGCGCGGTTGATTGGCCTACTCCTGTAATTTTAGCAATATCCTTTACTTTGAAGTCATGATAAAAGCGCAGAATAATCGCCTCTTTCTGTATGTCTGGCAGTCGATTAATAGCATCTTGAATTTCTGTCGCCTGTTCCGATTGAATTGTCTGTTCCAACATATCCGGTGCGTTGTCTTGGATTGAGAGAGTTTCAATATCTTCAAGAACAGGTTTCTTTTTTTTGTAGTAGTTCGTACAGGTACTTACGGCAATGGCAAACAGAAAATTCTTAAACTTGCCCTTAAACCGAAACTGATGAAGGTTTTCAACTAACTTTAAAAAAACATCTTGTGTCAGATCGGCGGCAAGCACAATATCCCCGTTAAATCTGCGGGCGCAATAGTTGAAAATACTCTGATAATATTTCTTAATCAGTCTTTCATAAGCGGCGGTATCGCCGGACTGTATTTTCATTATCAAAATATAATCTTTTGTTATCTCAACTATTTTCATCACCCGCTTTCCATTGTGTTTTATCGCTTCTTATATATTAGGACAATCAAACATGGCAAAATCATTTAAACACTTTAGAACTTTTTTCAGTGTCACTCATAAAGGCTACAATTTCCAAAGCGGCCGTTTGATTATATACTGTTCCTTTGACACAACGCATTATTTACCCAATGACGGCTTTTTTATATGCCGTTATTTGGCAGGGTATTCGTTTTAAGTTATTCCTGTTTTTCTTTACGCCGCCTGTCAATAGGTTTTTCTGCGTCTTTTGGTCAGTGGCGTTGAACATTGCCCTGATATCCGCAGCCACCTCCAGTCTCATTGCCTGTTTGGGCAGATAGGCACCAGCGTTCTGCTGCAGATGGAACTGGCACCTCTGCCAGGGGATAC
>JBAQLH010000050.1:0-38517 GCA_049301715.1 Anaerolineaceae bacterium | reverse complement strand
CTCGGCTCTGTTGATTTCCGGGTAAACCGCAAGAGCGCCCTGGTGACAGAGCGCCCAGATAGATGCCCACCTTCGACAAAATACGGCTTATAGACTGACCTGAGCATCCTTTCCCTTGTTGTTAGTTTTCCATTTCGCGCGTATACTTACCTGTGTTGCTAATCACAGCAATAATTATGTCATGTACAAGCCGACCCTCAAGCTCGCCCTCTTCGTGTGCCTTATAAGTTTGACCTTTCTGGCGGGTTGTTCCTGTCAACCTGAACCCGCTGCATCACTGACCATCCTCAATCCTACCTCAGCCACCACCCTGCCGCTTTACCAGGAGGTTCAAATCCTCACCCAGATTAAAGCCCGAAACGGCTGGTCCCGGCTGGAACTCCAGATAAATGGTGAATTGATCCGCTTCGATACTTCCACAGAGGGCAATCAGGAATACGCAGAAATTGCTCAACCCTGGATTCCAACCAGCGAAGGACCGACCCTGGTGAGCGTGATTGCATACGCCGACAAGGGCAAACAAATCGCTCAAGCTGAAGTAGCGGTCATGGTCAGCGCAGGTGCTCTTGATGAACCCACACCTACGATCCATCCAACCAACACCCCCACAACAACACTTGTTCCCACTCAAAGTATGTGCACTATGTCTGCAACACTTTTACAAGATGTTACCATTCCTGCGGGCACAGTCATGAGAGCGGGTGAGTCTTTCACCAAAACCTGGAAAATCGAAAACAGCGGTTCCTGCCGATGGGAAGATTACCGCCTGGTTTTTATCAGCGGCAGTCTATTGGGTGGCACATCCCCGACCTCTGTGCCATTGGTGGAACCTGGTGCAGCCACAGAACTTTCATTGGACCTTCTTGCCCCCAAGGTCGGTGGAACTTTTTCAGGGATTTGGAGATTCCAATCTGCCAATGGTACTTTGTTTGGACCCGAACTGACCTATCAGATCAGAATCCCGTACCCGACCTCTACCGCAACTGCTACCCCAACCAAAACACCCACAAGCACGGCAACAGTTACATCCACCTTTACCGGCACGTCAACTACCACACCAACCAGAACCGCAACCAACACCCCTACTGCCACTAAAACTGCTACGCGAACTGCCACATCAACCGCTACCGCCACTCCTACCCCGATTTCAACGCCTACCAGCACCCCGACGGTTACAGCGACTCCGACACCACCCCCTACCGCCACCTTTACAGCCAGCAGTACTTCAACCCAGACTCAGACCCCAACCCAAACAGTAACAGAAACGCCCACCCTCACGATCACCCCCTATAGTGCCCATACCAGCGACCGTTTGAACTATGCCTGGCAGCCAACCCTTACACACTGTATAGACGTTTATTGATCACGATCACAATCGTTCCTATCCATCCGAGGTAGAAACATAGCGTAGGAATAACACGATGAAGAAGGTCACCTTACTTGCTTTTTTATTCTTTCTGCTGTCTTGTACCGCCTGTAACAGCCAGCGCTCAGCAACGGAAACGCCGCTAACCGATGAAACGGCATTACCACCCGCTTCAGAACCCAGCCCCGCTCAAGAAAAAACGTTGCCCGAGCCCAGCGCCATTGTGCCATCACCGGCTGAAATTTCCAACGATCCTGAGGAGGGTTCTATCCCCGCTGCCGTTTCCTATATCCGGAAAACACAATCAGGAAGTGAAATCGCATCTTTCTCACTGAACAAAGGGGTGGAGTATGCCTCTATCCCGGTTGAACAAAGAGGGGCGACCTTACGAGGTCCGTCCGCCTTAGATTCCCAAAACAACCTTTACATCAGCTACGGTTCTAAAGAAAATTACCTCTCAAAACTGAGCTTAGATGGGGAAATCCAAACCGTAAAGCTTCCCTTTAGCTGGTATTTCCAATCCCTCTGGTATGGAGACAAACTGCTGGTGATCCCATCCTCATCAACCAGCGAAATGTATCTGATTGATACGAACTTGGATATCCAAGTTGTTTCACCGGCCTTAAATGCCGTACCAGAGGGAGTAGTATCCTTCATCCCTGGCACTCTCGGGATCGCAAACGGATCTGCCAATCTGGCAATTTGGACCTTTACACTCCCCGTAAGAAACACTGAGGGTGATTTTGCGCATTACCGCACATATGACCTGGAAACTGGTGAAACGACGGACGAAATGGTGCCGATTCCCCTGTCCATTGAAAACATGGCACACACTGATAACCCCACGGACCGGTTGGGAACGCTGGTCTATGGGGTGGACCCGGCAAACAGGAACGCCTTGCTTTGTTACGGCACATCAGAAGGGGATAATTCAATCTTCACAACGCTGGAGCTTTACAACAGCTCCAGCCGAGAAGCGATTTACCAGGAGAGGCGTTGCTGTTTGAACAATGTCTTTGATCTTAGAGGAGATACATTTATTGAGCAAGGTTCGGCTGAATCCTGTTCTGCGCTGACAGTGCAAAACTGGTCGGACATGCAGCCTGCTTTTGACTATCAGCCTTACCTGACAAAAGGCAGTAATAATATTGTTTCCAATGGCCTTTACTGGGTCATTAAAACCAATGCACAGGTATTCATCTTCAATAAAGATAAGCGATTGGAAGCCAGTTATAACCTGCCTCCTGAACTCCTGCCGGATACCCTCCCCAATGATCTGGTCTATGGATCAACTTTGGTGGTAGGGCTGTTCATGGGATACTGAACCCGTAACATATCGTTATTGTTTCAAATTCCCATACTTTACGGAGAAGATAGAGATAATTGAGCAGGAATTTAGCCGATTATCAAGGTGTCAGTGTCACTGACGTTAAGACCATTGGCTTGGATCGACAATCAGCTCATCAAGTGACCGTTTGGGCACATGATGAACATCTTGCGCGTCCCGGTAATACTTGATGTCTTTTTCTTCGCCCAAATCCTCAATCACCACTGTCTCAGCCGGTTTACCCAACGCAAGAACAAGAACAATCTCAAAGTATGCCGGCAATTCCAGCGCATCCGCCAATTCTTCTCTTTTCACAGCGCTAACCATACATCCCCCCAAACCTTTTTCGGCAGCACCCAGCCTCATCGTCTGAGCTGCGATACCGGTATCTGTGTCAAACTGCTTCTTAATACGGTCATCACCCAAGATGAGTATATAAGCCGCCGGGCGTTCTCCCGCCGCCGGTCCGCCCCATTCCCGCAGGTAACCGCCGAATTTGAGCGTAGCAAAGATAAGGTCTGTTTGCGGTTTTGCATTCGCCAGGTAGAACTTGAGACCCTGCAGATTGGAGGCGCTGGGGCTGTGCCGTGCCAGGTCCACCAGTTCCACCAGGGTTTCATGGGAGATTTCTACCGATTCGTCAAAACGGCGAAAACTACGGCTTTTTGCCACCAGTTCTTTCAACATTTTTACTCCAAATTCTCACTTTTCATATTACGATTTGAAACTAACCCAAGTGCAATCATCAATAATACCAGCCCACCGGCGTCAAAGGCGATAAAACGCAAGATGCTCCCCCGTAAGACTGCATAACCAGGATTGATTCTGCTTCGCAACCAGGTTTCGCCAAGCAAACCAATCGACTGCATCAAGACTGCTTCAATCAGCGAAGTTTTGTGTTTCAGCGGGTTAACAGCCGCGAAAACATAGGGAACCTGCCACATGGTAAACAATATCCCGAGTGCCATCACCGCCGCCATCCCGGGGTTGCCTTCCAATTCAAATGCCCAAGCATATGAGCCCGGCTTAATCAGATATGGAATGGCAGCTGATAGATTTGAAATCAATACCACCCCAACCAACAATCTCGCTATCCGTACTCGCACTGATGCTTTATTTGATTCTGGTTCGGACATAGGTTCACTCTGTCTTTGCTTCTCTATGACCTGTTGTTATTGGTGAAGACCATCCCGTCGCGGACCTGCCAGACCTCATGGAGGGAAACAAAATCCTTGGAAAACATTTCCGGGTCTGTGGAAGTCAGCAGGGCTTGTTCCACCTCATTCAAAACCGTCAACAGGTCTTTTCGGCGTTGCGGGTCCAATTCTGCCATAATCTCATCCAGCAAGAGTACCGGCCATTCGCCGGTCTTTTCCTGCATCCACTTTACTTCGGCAAATTTTAAGGAGAGCAACGCTGTACGCGACTGCCCGCGCGAACCATAATTGCCCAGGTCGATTCGGTTGCTCAAAAAGCGGATTTCATCCCGGTGCGGTCCCAGCGTGGTCATCCCACGGTTGATGTCTTCGCGATAAGCTGCGTGGATGGCTTTGCGGAAACCCTGCTCCAGTTCATCAAGACCGATACCCGTCCGGTCAACGCTGGTTTGAACAGGCAGAAGCATCTGCCCCTTAGGTGATGGCAGCGGCTCATACGCCGGCTGATACAGGAAGCGCAGCACCTCTGCCTGGTTGGTCATGTGCTGGTGGATTGGTTTTGCTAAGTTTTCCAGATCATTCAAAGCTTTGATGCGGGCATACATGATCTCAGAGCCATGTCTTGCCAACATTTCATCCCATGCTTCCAACTGTCGCACATCTCCGCCATGTTCTGCCAGATTCTTTAGCAAAGCGTTGCGCTGCGCCAGGGCTTTGTTATAATCCGCCAGGTGACGGGCATAACCGCCAGCTACCTGAGAAAGAATTTCATCCAGATACTGCCGCCGGTCTGAAGGAGAACCTTCAATAATGCGCGACATCTGGGGGAGAAAAGATACTGCGTTGAATTGACCATACAAGTCGCCCAGCTTCTTTTTTACGCTGTCCAGCAAGACTTCCTTGCGGAATTTGGGTGCAGTCGGGTTGCCGTTATACTCTTGAATGAAACGAACCTCGATTGAATGACTCTTCATGCCACGCTGGAATTCCCCCACAATTCTTCCAACCAGCACAGGTTCCGCTGGAAGGTTGAAGTTTAGCAACTGCCGGTCAGAATTGGCATAAAATGACGAAAAAGTCGCCAGATAGGAAACAGCCTCGAGAATGCTGGTTTTTCCCTGCGCATTCGAACCTGAAAGTAAGATAACCCGCCTGGGAAAATCTAGGTCCAGCCGGGAGAAGATCCGAAAATTGGTCAGCGAAAGCCTGGTGAGATGCATCAGTCCTGAATCTGCCCCAACTCCTCTGGTGTGGGCTGGAATACTTCGGTTGCCCGGTCTACATACAAGATTCCGTCAAGATGATCAATTTCGTGCTGGAAGATGCGAGCAAGCCAGCCCTTGGCATTGATTTTAATTGGCTGCCCGTGGCGGTTTTTAGCCTTAACGGTAACAGCTTCAAAACGCTCCACTTCGCCGGCCAGGCCCGGTACCGACAGGCAGGCTTCCACATCCGTAACTGTCTCAGTGGAAGTCTTCACAATTTCAGGGTTGACCAGAACATAAGTTTTGGGGAGGGCGTTCTCTTTTTCATCATCAGTGTACTCTACTACAACAAGTCGCAGGGATTCTCCAATTTGGGGAGCAGCCAACCCTACCCCTGGGGCTACACGCATGGTCTCGAACATATCCTCAATAAGCTGTTGCAAAGCCTTATCGAATTGCTGGACTGTCTTGGCTTTCAGTCTCAGCGATGGGTCGGGAAATTTCACAATATCAAGAATTGCCATAGGGTTACCTTTCGTCGGAAAATTCTACCTTAGTCCCCGGACTTTCTCAAAACTTGTGTATCGTCTTCCGCTTGGGTTTCTTCATGATAGACCTTGAACCACTGAGCAGCCCGTTCGCGTTCCTGTTCAATCTCGCGTTGCTGTTTTTCTTCAGTGTGTGCGCCCATCCGGGTAAAAATATCCTGCTGAACCTGTGAAGGCTGATAGACATCATTGAAGGTTAGCTGCGTGTTTCCGATGGTGATAAAGACTGTGCCAAAATTGAACAAAATGGGAATGATTCCTCTGCGTTCATATTCAATGCTTAGGATGCTATCCAATGGGGCAGAACGGCGCGATTCCCGTCCGAATGGTCTGCGATCAATATCAATAACCTGGTTGGGGGTCAGTTGGAAGATATCATTTTTCCAGTCCACATAGACATACACCAGGTAAAAACTCATTGCCACCATCAGGAATACTCCCAGTACCATTGCCATGTTGTAATTCACAGAGGTAAAATTCCGGGTCACCACTGCTACCACAAAAACAATAGAAAGTACCAAACCCAGCAGAGGCAGGAAGGATTTTTTAATCAACACAAACCAATGTTTGCGATAGGTGGTCGTACCCCCGACCTCATAACGAACCTTAAGAAAGTCCGAGAATAGCCATTCAAAAAAACTGATCTCCCGGGTATGCACGTTACCAGGTTCCTGGACATGCTCATCCAGGGTCCCTTTTTCGACAGGTTGCTCACCTTCTTTACCAAACTTGCGCCTGATGATACTTCGCATGGCTTGAGCTTCCGTTGTCTGATCCACCACTTTGCTTTTTGACCAGTACAATTCGATGAGTTTTCCAACCTGCCTGGGGTTCCCCACCCGACTAAAGCGGATATCCCCAATATAGGTCCGCACCAACACATCTGAATAACCCAACATCGCTCCCATTTGTGAAGTTTTGATCCCCACAGAAACCAGGGTGCCCAACGGGGCTTCCTGTCGGCTGTCATAAAATCCGGAAATCCTTTCCACCCAGACCATGCGTTTATTGGTAATGAGATAGAAATCATTAGCCCAGTTATTGATATTCCAAGCCAGCCAAAGAAGGCATAGGATGAAGGTTGCCACCAGTAAAATAAGTTCAATCGGAGACTTCCCGCTGCCCAAACCCGTTATCAACAGTACCACCGCGGCAAATGCCAGGATCGGATAAAGTGTGTTCAACAGCAAGAAAATGGGATGCTTGCGTGTCATCAGGTTTACCTGTTCATCATCCTGCAGCCAGGGCATGGGAATTTTGGCAATCAGCTGCCTGCTTTGCAGGATCACCCTCATTGTTTTTTGAACTTCAGGTTTGTTGTTGAGATATTGGTTTACCTGGCTGTTTTCCAGAAACAGCAGGTCGCATGGTTCGAGCGTCTCAGCATGGAATTTTCGGATGGGCAGGTTAAGCAGAGCTTCCTCCCCGATGGTTTCAGCAGGAATCAAGACCTTCCCCTGGTCATCTTGGTCAGGATGGGAAAGTTTTACTTTTCCATGATAAAGGACATACAGCCCATCTGTTTGGCTGCCCACCTCATAGAGTATCTGCCCAGCTTCCAGGTGCAGCAACGTAAACAAACCAGTCACTTCATTCAGGTCTGCTTCCGTCAATCCGCTGAGGATGGGTGTTTCACTCAACAGATTCTTGATCCCTTCAATATCATCCGCCATGTGTAAAGTATAAATCATCTTTGCGGAGGATTCGAGAGGATTTTTTCAATCTACCCGATTATCTCTTCATAACCACTTTCATTCCATCACCAATAGCACCAATGTCACTACTTGAGTCTGCCTCAGATTATTCTTACCTTCTAACCCACTTTCACATCCAACAAAAAGACAAGAGGCTGACTACAAGGGCAATATCTCCTTTATGGGCCCAACCCTTAGTAAAAAATTACCCTCAAAATAATCCTGTTTGCAGGGCATAAAGTTGCTTTTAACGCTGAATTCAGCTTTCACATGGGAAATGCTAAAGGGGCTGTCCACTTGAGACAGCCCCTTCAGCATCTATAGTATTGATAGACAACCGAAATTAACTACCAACGGGTGCTTCGACATTCGCGTCAGGCTTGATCTCTTCCTGGACCTGTCCTTCCTGTCTGGAAAACACCAATCCTTCGCTTTCGTTTTTGTCAACCAAAATCGTATCCCCCGGGTGGAATTCCCCAGCCAACAGGCTGGTGGAAAGCGGGCTTTCCAAGTATTTTTGCAAGGCACGTTTGAGAGGTCTTGCCCCCAGCAATGGATCAAATCCCTGTTCTGCCAGCCACCCCTGGGCTTTTTCAGTCACTATCATGCCAACGCTATATTCCTGCAAACGACCTTCAATTTCCTTGAGCTGCAGCTTGACAATCCCCATGACGTCATCATGGCTCAATGGTGAGAACATAATCACATCATCAATACGGTTCAGGAATTCCGGTCTGAAGGCACCCTTGAGTGCTTTTTCGATCTTTTCGTGCGAGGATTTAATATCCTCTCCATCGCCGCTGTCTAAAAAGCCCAGTGTTCCGCCTTTTTTGACGAATTCAGTGCCCAAATTGCTGGTCATGATCAACACCGTATTGCGAAAATCAACCACACGGCCCTGGCCATCTGTCAGGCGCCCGTCATCCAAAATCTGCAGCAAAGCATTCCAGACCTCTGGGTGTGCTTTTTCAATTTCATCGAACAAGATCACCCGATATGGTCGCCTGCGGACAGCTTCGGTCAACTGACCGCCCTCTTCATAACCTACATAACCGGGAGGGGCGCCAAACAAGCGTGAAACAGTATGCTGTTCCCGGTATTCACTCATATCAATCCGAACCAAAGCATCTTCATCATCAAACAGGAATTCAGCCAGAGCTTTGGCAAGTTCTGTCTTGCCAACACCGGAAGGTCCAATGAAGATGAACGAACCAATCGGTCGGTTGGGGTCCTTCATCCCGGAGCGTCCCCGCCGAATGGCATCTGAAATGGCTTTGATAGCTTCATCCTGACCGACGATTCGCTCGTGTAAGCGGTCCTCCATATGCAATAGTTTTTGCGATTCACTTTCCATCAACTGAGTCGTAGGAATCCCCGTCCATTGGTGGATCACATCAGCAATGTCATTGACGTCCACCACCTCATCGAGCTTGTGTTCAGTTTCCCATTTTTCACGCTCGGTGTTAAATTCCTGTTCCAGGCGCAGCCGTTCTGCCTTCATCTTGACTGCCCGTTCGTAGTCCCGTTCAATGCCGGCCTGTTCCTCTTCTGCGCTCAAACGGTCAATTTCCCGTTTGGTATTTTTCAGGTTCTCCGGCAGGGAGTACAGGGCTACACGCAGCTTGGCAGCAGCTTCGTCCATGAGGTCAATCGCCTTGTCGGGCAATTTTCGATCGGTCATATAGCGCGAAGATAGCCTGGCAGAAGCCACCAGAGCAGCATCTGAAATGGTGACTTTATGATGCGCTTCGTAACGATCTCTCAGGCTGCGCAGCATGTCGATGGTGTCATCGATATTTGGTTCTTCCACGAAGATGGGCGCAAAACGTCTTTCCAGCGCTGCATCCTTTTCGATATATTTGTGATACTCGTCCAGAGTGGTCGCGCCAATACACTGAAGGTCCCCGCGTGCCAGGGCAGGCTTAAGCATATTGGAAGCATCCATGGCTCCTTGGGCTGCCCCCGCACCGACCACAGTGTGAAGTTCATCAATAAACAGGATGACTTCGCCGTCAGAATTCTGAATTTCCTCTATACAGGCTTTCAGCCGTTCTTCAAACTCACCGCGAAAGCGGGTTCCAGCAATCATAGCTCCCAAATCAAGCGCCACTACACGTTTGCCCGATAGGATTTCCGGCACATCATCGTTAGTGATCTTTTGTGCCAGCCCTTCCACAATAGCAGTCTTGCCAACCCCCGCCTCACCGATCAGGACAGGGTTGTTCTTAGTCCGGCGGCATAAGACCTGGATCAACCGTAAAATCTCAACTTCACGGCCAAATACCGGGTCGAGTTTGCCTTCCTTGGCAGCTTGGGTTAGGTTACGGGAATATTTTTCCAAGGTTTTATAGCGGGTTTCTGATTTGGCGTCCGGGGACTTCTTTCCACCCCGCAAGTCAAGAATTGCATCCATCACATTCTGCCGATTCAGACCATATTCTTCCAGTAATCTGGAAAGCTGGGTGTTCTTTTCAGCCAAAATCGCCAAAAATAGGTGTTCAGTCGAAATGTATTCGTCCCCAAGCTTGTTGGCTTCATTCTTAGCCACATCCACAACCATCTTTACCCGTGGGGTCAGAAAAATTTGCCCAGATGGTCCACCAAAAATGTTTGCTTTGGGCGTGGTGCGCAAAATCTGGTCAAGCCTTTCAGCAATCGCTCCCTCGTCAACCTTTAAAGCCTCCATAATCTGGGTAACCATGCCTTCAGGTTGCTCGATTAGTGCCAGCAAAATATGCTCCGAATCAATCTGGTTATGACCATATCGCTGGATTATTTCCGCTGCGCGAGTGGCAGCATCCTGGGCTCTTTCTGAAAATTTATCAAAACGCATCATAGTGTCTTGTCCTTCTTTCTTTACTTTTCAGTCGTCAAGTTTTCCGTTGCAAAACTCGTTCCAACCAAGATCATTTTACAACTTTCGTATAAGATTTAGATTAATGTTAAAGAATCAACATGGCATCCCCGAAAGAGTAAAACCGGTAGTGCTCCCTTTTGGCGATTTCATAGGTCTCAAGAATTTTCTCACGTCCGGCAAAGGCACTCACCAGCATAAGCAAGGTCGATTTGGGCAGATGAAAATTAGTGATCATCGCATCCACACAACGGAACTGGTAGCCAGGCAGAATGAATAGTCCCGTTTGTCCGGTCCAGGCTTGTATTTCCTTTCCCGGATTAGGTCCGGCTGCGCTTTCCAGTGTGCGCACGGATGTCGTACCGACGGCTATGACCCTGCCGCCTGACGCCCTGGTCTGGTTGATCTTGTCGGCAGTTTCCTGGGATAATTGACACCATTCCTGGTGAATCATATGGGTTTCAGGATCTTTTTCGGTCACCGGCGCAAAGGTATCCAGCCCGACATGCAGGGTTATCTTAGCAAAGGCAATCCCGCTTTGTTCCAAGCTTTTAACCAACCCTTCCGTAAAGTGCAGCCCTGCGGTGGGCGCGGCTGCTGATCCGGGCACTTTATTGAACACCGTCTGATAGCGTTCCGGATCCACATTAGTGTTATGGATATAGGGGGGCAGAGGTACATGCCCGGCCGAAGCAAAAAAAGTTTCGATAGGAGAATCAAATTGCACCAAGCGTTTGGACCCGCCCAAGAGTGTCGTCACTTCCGCGAGGGGTCCATTTTCGATCTGGATTTGCACACCTGGCTTTAGTCCCTTCCCTCCTACCAGGCATTCCCAGGTGGCTTCATCTTTTTTGCGCAGCAGTAGAACCTCCACCCTTCCCTGACCGGGGAGTTTGGTGCCAACCAGCCTTGCCGGGATGACCCTGGTTCGGTTGACTATCAACAGGTCACCTGGTTTCAGGTATGCGCCAAGGTTAAAAAAATGTTCGTGGTGAATCTCGCCACTTTGGCGATCCAACACTAGCAGTCTGGAGTGATCGCGCGGTTCGGCTGGAGCCTGGGCAATATACTCCAGCGGCAGTGAGTAATAAAAATCCTCTGTTTTCATAAGGGGACTAATATCTGGCTCTGGTCATTGACCTTGCACGAACAAGGTTGGTTGTTCTTTGGGGCCATTGTAGGTTTTTCCGAGGTGTTCATATGCCAGTCGGGTTGCCACACGGCCTTGTGCAGTTCGATCAAGAAAGCCAAGCTGGAGCAGATAAGGTTCCACCACATCCATGATGGTATCAGACTCTTCACTGACCGAAGCAGCTACCGTGTTTAACCCAACAGGCCCGCCATTGTATTTTTCAATAATCGTCAGAAGCACGCGGCGGTCCAACTCATCCAGCCCTATGCCATCAATATTCATCATATTCAGGCTGGCAATGGCGACTTCAGGTGAGATGATACCACCTGCACGGACTTCAGCATAATCCCGCACCCGCCTTAGAATGCGCAGGGCAATGCGCGGTGTCCCTCGCGAACGCCGGGCAATCTCGTATATCCCCTCGTCTTCAAAGGGAACATCCAACAACCTGGCGCCCCGCCTAATGATGGATGCCAAGGCGTCATTATCATAGTAGTCCAAGCGATACACTGCGCCAAAACGTGCCCTCAGAGGGGCTGTCAGCAATGCCAAACGAGTGGTTGCGCCGACCACTGTAAAGCGCGGCAGTTTTAATCGTACGGATTTGGCTGCCGGACCTTTGCCAATCACAATGTCCAGGGCGAAATCTTCCATTGCCGGATAAAGGATTTCCTCCACCAGGCGTCCCAATCGGTGAACTTCATCAATGAAGAGGATATCCCCGGCATGCAAATTGGTCAGGATGGCAGCCAGATCACCCGCCCGTTCAATGGCAGGGCCAGAAGTCACCTTTATATTGACGCCCATTTCAGTCGACAGGATATGCGCCAGAGTAGTTTTTCCCAACCCGGGGGGTCCATAAAAAAGCACATGCTCCAATGCTTCACCACGCTGCCGGGCTGCTTTAATTTGAATTTGCAAGTTTTCCTTGACCTGGCTTTGCCCAATCAGGTCATCCAGACAGGTTGGCCGCAATGCCATATCCACTGGATCATCTGGACGGGAGCGACCTGCCAGGATGCTATCTTTATCCTTCTCGTTCATCGCCAGAATTATACCCGAGTTTGAATTGCAGCCTGCCATCCTTATTAGTATAATTACGCTGCTACAGACTGCCCGCAAATGTGAGGTATTCTGTTGGAGGATTAATGAAATTATCACTGGTCATACCGGTCTACAATGAACAAGAAAATCTGCTTGAATTGTTTAACCAGATTCAACAAGCTGTTATCCCATTAAATCTACCTTGGGACGTAACTTTTGTGGATGATGGCAGTAAGGATAACAGCGTCAAAATCCTCAAAGACTTAGCAGCCAACAACCCGAATACTGTGCAGGTAGTGGTGCTGAACCGCAATTATGGCCAAACAGCAGCCATTACTGCCGGAATCGACCATTCCAATGGGGATGTGATCATCCTGTTGGATGCCGACCTGCAAAATGATCCTGCCGATATCCCCTTGCTGCTGGACGAATTGAACCAGGGTTATGATGTTGTCAGTGGCTGGCGGAAAGACCGCCAGGACAACAAATGGACGCGCACTTTCCCCTCCAAGGTTGCCAACTGGTTGATTTCTAAAGTTACTGGAGTCCATTTGCATGATTATGGCTGTACACTCAAAGCCTATCGGCGCGAGATTTTCGCTAAAATAAACTTGTACGGGGAAATGCATCGCTTCATTCCGGTTTATGCCCACGAAGCCGGCGCAAAAATCAGCGAAGTGATAGTTCACCATCACCCCCGCATTCACGGCAAAGCCAACTATGGTCTTGAGCGCACCTTCAAGGTGATCCTGGATCTAATCACCATCAAGTTCCTGATCAGTTACTCCAGAAAGCCCATTTACCTTTTTGGCGGAGTTGGGATTGGATTAATGGGCACCAGTTTCATCGTTTTGTTGTTTCTGGCAATCAGACGGATTGCTGCCGGGGTCTCGGTTTTAGGCTCTCCCTGGTTCCAGATCAGTGTCATGTCCTTCATACTGGGGTTTCAAGCCATCCTGATGGGGTTGATCGCTGAATTGCTTATGCGCACCTATTACGAGGCACAGGGTAAACGTACCTATGACGTACGGGAGTTCATTGCCAATTCAGATGAATAATTTCTGTTTGAAATTCCAGATAATCTGATCCTCATTCAGGGCTGCAATTGCAACAGTTCTTGCCGCAAACCTTCTTCCCCTTTTGGTATCAGCAGGTTGACAGCTCCATCTTGCCAGGAGAGCACCAATTCATATTTTTCCAGCAAGGGCAGCAGCACCTTTTCCACCCAAGCGTTGTTTTCCTGGGCGAATGAATGATTTAGCCCCTGAATATTGGTGGAGATCGGGTCAATGACAATGGCTGAAAAACTGTGATCATTGACCTGCTGATAAAACTCCTCTAAATAGTTCTGGTTGTCCCCCATTGCCATTTCCATTAGGAATACCTTTTCATATTCCGGCACCATGCTCACACCCTGAATTTCACCAAAGGTGACCAGTTGCCGTTCGGAAATGAACAATACCTCACCTGGTTGATCCTGGAGCAGGTCCAAAGCTTGTTGGAGTTGCTGTAAATCCTGTTCCTGGGCGCTTTTTGGAGTGAAACTCCAACTTCCACTGCGCATAAAGGCAAAAAACACCGGTATTACCACAGCCATCATCACCCAGAAAGGCTGCAGATCATTCTCACCCGCCTGAACTTTCTGGAATTCGGGGACGCTATCCGGAACGATAAGATTTGCCAGGAAGCTGGTGGTAATCAAAGCCCAAAAGACCAAAAAGGCATCCAGGTTGTGCAGATCGCCTCCGCCGCCAATTTTCAGGCTTACCAGGATTCCTCCAATCAAAAAGGCCAGCAGGATAGCTCCAAGCCCAAGCCGGCGCAGCCAGTGCAACTGAAACTCAGATGATTTCTTTGCTTTTTTCCAGACCAGAATACCCAGCGGCAGACATACCAAACTGATTCCTACAAGTATCCCCAGGAAAAAAGTGGAATTGGGCAAAAGTCTGTTCCACAAGAGAGAGGAGGAAAAAGCTGAATCAAACAGGGCTGGGTTTTCTCCTGAAATCACCACGTAAGCCTGCTTACTTGCGAATGCCGCTGCAAAACCGGTGAGCACCCATATAACCGGTGAAGTCAAATATCGCCCCCAGTGTTTTCCATCAAACGGCTCGTCCATCAGGTAAAGCGCAGTTGCCAGCAAGCTCGGAACCGGCATCCAGTTCACCCGGCTGATACCTGCCCATACCGAAGCCAGCAGCACAAAAATCAACGTGCGTCCGGGTTTCCCTTTCCGGTAACCCAGCAGCACCAGAATCACACACACCATCAGGTGGTAATACACCGCACCCTGGAAAAAGTACAGGAAGAACCACAGGGTCAATACCCAGATTGGAAATTCGAGCCCGGGTTTTACGCGTTTCGCCATCAGGTAGCTGCCCCAAGCGGTTACCCCCAGCCAGAGCAGCACCTGCCAAATGCGATGAAAAAGAATGGACTTACTGCCTGTCAGAAAAGGAATGACCTGCATCAGGTAACGGGACGGATGCAGCACCGGAAGAGGTAATTTTTCACCATACACCTTTTGCGAAAGGAAAAGTGAGGCATTGTAAAACCGGCTTCCTTCCGACCAGCCCAGTGAGAACGGTCCAGCTTGAACGTCCGGCAAAAACGCCGCCACCCGGTACACCACACCCAGGATAAGAAACATTAAG
This sequence comes from Anaerolineaceae bacterium, assembly GCA_049301715.1. Taxonomy (GTDB): domain Bacteria; phylum Chloroflexota; class Anaerolineae; order Anaerolineales; family Anaerolineaceae; genus Mesolinea. The sequence continues at coordinate 23,536 of JBAQLH010000050.1, read as the reverse complement.
GCAAAGTTCAGATAGGGTGAACGGCTATTTTTATTAAAGCACAAGAGCAGTGTCCCCAGACCAGCCAATCCAATCCCTGCCAGCATCCGGCCGCTGCCATAGTTGAATATTGGAAACTTGACTGTATAAAATGCCACTACCAGGACAATCAGTAATACAGAGAAAATTATCCACACCCCTATTGGGGAAATCGAAAGGTGAAGATTAATTCGCTTTGATTCAGGGGTCCGCTTAACTAACAAACCCAAAGCGACCAAAACCACCCATAGCGCCACCACAAAAAAGAAATACAAACCTCGTGAATGGATGCTGTCATACAGATACCACAAGCAAGCGAGTTGAGAGAGCAGCAAGAAATGCTTTAGAAATGGTTTTAGTCCGGAAAATTCCACTTATTCCTCCACAGATTTCTCAGGTTCGTTGGCTTTCTTGCCACCCACAACTCCCGATAGAGTGAATGCGCCTGGCAGGCTGCCAATCATCCAGACTGCTCTTAAGATGACTGCCAGACTGAGGCTGGTAGCTGGCGATAAACCGCCAATTTCCGAGAAAAGGTTGGTGATAGTGATCTCCTGCAATCCCAATCCGTTGATCGAAACTGGGATAAGGGAAATAAAATAAGTCAGACTCCACAAACCAGCTATTTGAGTAACCGGCATGTGCTCGCCCATGCCTTCTATCAAGATTTTGATGATCAGGAAAATCGCCAGCATATGCACCAAGGTAAAACCCAGGGCTTGCAGCAGGATCCGCGGATGTTTGAGCCAGTATTTGAAGTTGGAAAAAACTTTGACAAAGGCATCTTTGATTTTTTTCCAGGTATTTGAAAAGAATGCAAAGGAGACGAGCATTGGTTCCAACGATTGAGGGTTGGCTTGCTGCAAGTATTGTGACACTCCCGGTATGGCAAATGGAAGTGCCAGCAGCATGCCGGTCATCCCTACCAGCCGGTCAGCGACCAGGGATGCCGCCGCTAGTGAGGAGTCAATTCCCAACCTGACTGCCCCCGCCAGACGAAACACATCTCCCCCGATGGTCGTAGGCAGAACATTGGAAGCAAACAAGCCCGCAAAGGTCAGTCGAAGACTGTCTTTCCAGTTTACTTTTACCTCTTGTACCTGCAGCAGGGTATGCCAGCGGGCAAAGGTAGCCAGGCGGGAAACAAATACCAGCACCAACACGGCTGCTATTCGCCAAGCAGAAAGCTGTTTGACGGTTTCCCAGGTTTCCTCAACACCAATTTTTCGAAATAGATAAACCAGGATGACCAAAGAAAAGATAGTGCCAGCCCAGCGGATAATGACATTCCAACGATTTTGCGGTTTATTTTCCATAAGAATGCACTGTGATTTTTGGTAATTATACTTCAGCCACTTTACCAGGGTTCAAATGCGTTAGAATACTACTGAATGATTTAAATATGAATGGGAGGATTCGTGAATGTCCTTAAAATCTATTTCTCCTCAAGATCTGCTGGTCAGACCTTATTATTTGCTTGATCGTCAAACGTTGGTGCTTGCCAGCGGCAATTTTGCACAGCACCATTTTAATGCGATGGTGATTGGATGGGGCAATATCGGCGCTATGTGGAATAAGCCCTGTATGGTCGTCCCGGTAAGACCCACCCGCTATACCTACAATTTCATGGAAGAATCGCCGGACTTTACCGTTTCAGCTTTCCCGGAAAATTACCGCCAGTCAGTTAACTATCTGGGTACCCATTCAGGCCGGGATGAGGACAAACTTTCTCATACAAATCTGACCCCCATCGCTTCTGAATTAACGAAATCTCCCAGTTTTGCTGAAGCAGAGTTGATCATAGAATGCCGGAAAATCTATTGGTTCGACCTGGACCCTTCTCATTTTCTAAGTGAGGACATCAAGATCAGTTACGCTCGGGAGGATTACCATCGCTTGTATTATGGTGAGATCCTGGCAGTTCGGGCTGTCGAAAAATATATCTGGAGGAATCAATCGATCTGATTTTTCGACCTACTTCTGAAATGCAATCGCCTGAAGAGTTTGTGAAGATAGTTGTCAGTTCCATCTGGATAAGCAGATCAGCCGGTTTGTAAAGCTTACAAGGTATAATTAACGCGGAGGAAAGGTAATGCCTGAAAAGATTATTCGTGTTCTGATTGCCAAGCCTGGGCTAGACGGTCATGATCGTGGTGCCAAGGTGATTGCCAGAGCCTTGCGAGATGACGGCATGGAAGTTATCTATACCGGTTTACGGCAGACCCCTGATATGATTGCTGAAGCTGCCCTGCAGGAGGACGTGGACGTGGTTGGTCTTTCAATCCTCTCCGGTGCGCACAACGTTTTAGTTCCTCAGGTGGTTGATAAACTGCGTGCCAATGGGCAGCAGGATGTGATTATTTTCCTTGGTGGGATTATTCCTGAGGCTGATATCCCCAATCTGCTTCAACAGGGTGTCTACAAGATTTATGGACCTGGGACTGATACAAATCTTGTCTGCAAAGATATTCGGAACGCTATCTCTGAACGAGTCTGATCCATGCTGACTGTGCTCTTGGATAATCTACGAAAGGGCGACAAACTTGCCCTTTCTCGTGTTTTAAGCCAGGTAGAAGCGGATACCGACCAAGGCAGAGCTGCTCTCGAGGAGCTTTTTCCTTTCACCGGGCATGCTCACAAAATAGGGATAACTGGTCCGCCTGGCGCTGGAAAGAGCACGCTTGTCAATGCCCTCACTCGCAGACTGCGCAAGCTGCCAAATTCTCCCAAGGTCGCCATCCTGGCAGTCGATCCAACCAGCCCATTTACAGGCGGCGCCCTACTGGGCGACAGGGTGCGCATGCAGGATCTGCAGGGTGATCCTGGCATTTTTATCCGCTCAATGGCCACTCGGGGAGCTTTGGGGGGGCTTTCGGATGCTACCGAATCCCTCAGTCAGGTATTCGATGCAGCCGGATACGATTTTATTTTGATTGAAACGGTAGGGGCTGGCCAGGCTGAGGTGGATATCGTCCATCTGGCACATACCACCATTGTGGTGGAAACACCCGGAGCGGGGGATGAAATCCAGTCTATCAAGGCTGGCATTCTGGAAATTGCTGATATTCTGGTGGTTAATAAAGCTGACCGTCCAGGTGCCGATCAAAGTGTCCGTTATCTTCAAAATATGCTCGAAATGGGTCTCAAATCCCAGCGCCAGGTAGCCTATGAACACCATTTGGAGTTAATTACAAACTGCCATACAAGCACTCCCACAGATGAGAGTGAGAACAGGTGGACCCCGCCTGTTCTGAAGACCATCGCCACGGAAACAGTGGGAATTGATGAGCTGGTTCAGTCAATCTTTGATCATGCACAGTACTTACATCAATCTGACTTTTGGCAGGTAAAGGACCACATGGCATTGGCGCAAACCATTGAAAAGATGATGGCTCAGGAATTAATGAGTCAATGGAAAAGTCAAATTCCTCAGAACGAGATTGACCTGGCAGTCGCACAGGTCGTTCAGCGGGAATCTTCTCCAAGGGCAGTCGTTCAACGATTATTATCGTATAATAAAATTAGTTTTAATTTGAAATCATCGGAGTAATAAATATGGAAAGAACACTGGTCAAAGACCTGAAGGACCATGTAGGTCTGCAAGTAAAACTTCAGGGCTGGCTTCAAACCTTGCGCGATCAAAAAAGCATGCAATTCCTGATCTTACGGGATAAGACCGGCCTGGTTCAGGTCGCCCATTGGAAAAAAGCTAACCCGGGATTGGCTGAAATCATTTCAGGGCTTGGAACAGAGTCTGCGCTGACCCTGGTCGGTAAGGTGGTTGAAAATGACGTCGTAAAGTTAGGCGGCTTGGAAGTGCAGCTTGAATCCCTGGTGGTCGAAAACAACGCTGAAATCCCACTGCCCTTTGATCCTTTCAGTGATTCCCTGCCAGACCAGGATTACCGTATGGATTGGCGCTACATCGATCTCCGCAGGGAGCGCAACCGTTTGATCTTTGAGATTCAAACCACATTGGAAAGTGCCATGCGCACCTACTGGCTGGATCACAATTTCATCGAGATGCATTCGCCCAAAATCATGGGCGCTCCCAGTGAAAGCGGTGCTGAATTATTCAGCCTAAAGTACTTTGACACAACCGCATACCTGGCACAATCACCCCAGTTCTACAAGCAAATGGCAATGGCATCCGGTTTTGAACGCGTCTTTGAAATCGGACCAGTCTTCCGCGCAGATCCATCTTTTACTTCCCGCCATATGACGGAGTTTACCGGAATAGACATGGAAATGTCTTGGATTGACAGTCATGAAGACGTGATGTGCTTCCTGGAAAATTGGCTGGCTTACTGCTACCAGGTGGTCAAAGATAAGCACAGCGCTCAGATTCATGAGCAGTTTGGTGTCAAACTTAAAGTACCGGCCATTCCCTTCCCCCGCATAAAGATGTCTGAAGCTTATCAGATTCTCAAGGATCAGGGGTATAAACTGCCCCCCGAGCGAAAAGGAGATCTTGATCCGGGGGCGGAGCGAACACTGGGTAATTATGTCAAAGAAAAGTTTGGCAGTGACTACGTCTTTGTGACAGACTGGCCTTTCACCGTCCGGCCTTTCTATCACATGGTTTATGAAGATAATCCCCTGATCACCAAGAGTTTTGACCTGCTTGGCAAAGGCTTAGAGGTGACAACCGGTGCCCAACGGGAGCATCGCCATGATCAACTGGCGGCGCAAGCCCTCCAGAAAGGCCTTACCCTGCCTCCCATTCAGAACTATCTGAATTATTTCCGCTACGGCTGCCCCCCCCACGGTGGTTTCGGCCTTGGGCTAAGCCGACTGCTCATGATCATGCTGGACTTACCCTCGATTCGTGAGGCTGTTTACCTCTTTAGAGGACCAAACCGGCTGGAGCCGTAGGAGTATCCGTGCCCAATATCTACGGTCAAAGACTCAGGTTAAGAGCTGCAGAGCGCAGTGATATTCCACTCTTCACCCGATGGATCAGTGATCCTGAAGTAACCAAACACCTGCTTATGCGTTTGCCTATGGCGTTGGCGGAAGAAGAGTTCTGGTATGAAAACATGCTCCAACGGCCGCCAGCTGAACATGTCCATGTGGTAGAAATCAAACTGCCTCCGCAAGAAGGTGAGACTGAGCCAACCTGGCTCCCGATCGGGAACACATCTTTTATCTCCATTTTAGAAATTGATCGATGTGCTGAAATTGGGATCATGCTTGGCGAAAAAGCCTACTGGAATCAGGGCTATGGCACTGAAACGATGCGCACCATGCTGTGCCACGGCTTCGAGACGCTCAACCTGCATCGCATTTGGTTGCAGGTTTATCCCGACAATAAGCGCGGAATCCACGCTTATGAAAAGGCTGGTTTCAAGCAGGAAGGTATTTACAGGGAAGCCCACTATCAGGGTGGACGTTACCATGATGTTTACCTGATGAGTATCCTTCGACAGGATTGGAATGAATTATCGATGATGAAAGGCGGAAAAGATGACCCTACCTAACATACGGAATGACCTCCTTTATGGCAATATTCGGCTTTTTTCAGGAACAGCCTCACCAGACCTTTCCCAGGAGATTTCAGAATATCTCGGCATTCCATTATGTGGCAGGGACATTATAGAGTTCACAAACGAGAATTTATTTGTGAAGCTGCATTCATCGGTGCGAGGTCAGGATTGCTACATTATTCAAACTACTTCCATCCCGGTTCATCGCAACCTGATGGAACTTCTGATCCTGACCCAAACCCTGCGCTTGGATTCTGCCGGCCGCATTACTGTGGTGGTTCCCTACATGTGCTACGGTCGGTCAGACCGGAAAGACCAGCCACGCGTACCGATAACTGCCCGCCTGGTAGCAGATATGATCCAGGTTGCCGGAGCAGACCGTTATATCACCATGGACTTGCACGCCGGGCAAATTCAAGGCTTCTTCTCCATCCCAGGGGACGTCCTCTCTGGCTACCATATCATGAAGCCTTATTTACTGGAAATCGTGCCACGACTGACAGACCCAGTGCTCCTTACCGCAGATCTGGGTTTCGCCAAGCGAGGTCGCCGCTATGCCCAGGCACTCAACATTCCACTGGCATTCATAGAAAAACGCCGCCTCGATAATCAGGATCATACCGAAGCCTTGTCAATCATTGGCGAGGTGAAAGACCGCGATATCATCCTGATCGATGATGAAATCGACACGGGCGGTTCGATTTGTGAAGCGGTTAATCTGGCTAAGTTTTACGGTGCCAAAAACATTTATGTAGTCTTTATTCATGCTGTCCTTTCGACCAATGCTGCTGAATGTTTGGCAGCCTTGCCGGTGAAGGAATTCATCACTACCAATACCATACCCATAGACCCGGAAAAAAGAGCCTTATTTGGAGGTCGCCTGACCGTCCTTTCCATCGGACCACTGGTTGGTGAAGTAATCCGCCGGGCGAATGAAGGCACCAGCGTCGGAGCTATGTTCAACGAGTAAAAGATTTTACCTTCGGATAAAGTAACAAGCTGCCCCATGCCCGAACTTCCTGAAGTTGAGACTATCCTGCGCGGGTTGCAAATAGGAATTGCCAGCGCACCTTCTTTGATCGGCCAGCAGATTTACGGTACATCGCTTTTTTGGTCAAAAACGCTGGCTTTTCCAGACCTTGATTTATTCAAAGGGTTTATGCGAGGCCGATACATTTTTGATTTGAGCCGGCGCGGGAAATATCTGGTCTTAAAATTGGATCAGGATTTCTTGATTTTTCACTTGCGCATGAGCGGAGATATCAGTGTCCGATTAAACCTGGGTGAACCCCGCAATATCCTGCCTAATTCCCCGCACGATAGACTCTATCTCCATTTCAATTCTGGCTGGGGGCTGGTTTTTAATGACACTCGTAAATTTGGGCGTGCCTGGCTGACGCCTGATCCTGAGAGTGTTTATGGCAACCTGGGTCCGGAACCCCTTGACCGCGGTCTCAATCATTCCACTTTTTATCAAATGCTTCAGGCACAGTCCAGGCAACTTAAACCTCTCCTGCTTGACCAGAGCTTTTTGGCAGGTTTGGGCAACATCTATACAGATGAGGCACTCTTTGATGCCCGTCTGCATCCTTTGCGGCGCAGCAATTCGCTCAGCCGGCAAGAAGCTGCCGCGTTGCTCGATTCCATTCGGAAAATACTTAACCTGGGAATCACAAACAATGGCGCCAGCATCGATTGGGTATACCGTGGGGGTGGTTTTCAAAACCATTTTCAGGTTTATCAGCAGACCGGCCATCCTTGCCCTTATTGTGGGCGTCCGATCGAGAAAATCAAGGTTGGCCAGCGGGGCACGCATATCTGCCCGATTTGCCAGCGCCTGAAGGCTTAAAGGAGTAAACCATGTATGATAAGTTGGCTTCGGTCTATGATTTTTTTGTGGATTGGAAAACCCGCCTGGAATACGAGATGCCATTTATTCTGGAGCAATTGGGTCAACTTGGCGATGATCATGCCCAACTGAAGATCATGGATGCAGCCTGCGGTACCGGGCAACATGCCATCGCTCTTTCAAAGGAAGATTACCAGGTCTTTGGATCAGATCTATTTCCGCAGATGGTTACCCAGGCGGCGCTCAATGCCAAAGCTGCTGATCAACAAATAATTTTCAAGACTGCTGGCTTCGGACACATTGCCAGTATTTTTGAAACTTCGAGACCTTTTGATGCTGTCCTATGCCTGGGAAACTCCCTGCCACATGTGCAATCTACACAGGAATTACACTCAGCCCTCAAGGACTTTGCCAATCTTTTGAAGCCAGGCGGATTGCTGCTGCTGCAGAGCCGTAATTTTGATCAGATAATGCTCTCTAGGCAGCGTTGGATGGAACCGCAAACCTATCAAACTGACGATGAGGAGTGGCTTTTCTTTAGATTTTATGACTTTGAGCTTTCAGGGATGATCCAATTCAATATTCTGACTCTTAATCGCCATAAACCGGAAGCCTGGCAGGTAAAACTGACTTCAACACATCTGCTCCCCCTCCTCTCGGAAGTACTCAAGGATACGCTGACCCAAACTTGCTTCAAAGACCTTCGCCTGTTCGGAAATATGAAAGCTGAGACCTACAACTCTCAACACAGCGGCGACTTAATCATCCTTGCCACCAAAGCATAAGCAAACCAGATCCACTTTGCTTGCTCCCTGATACTAAGACCTGTGTTCCATTCCACTCATGGTAAGCGCGGAGACCTTCCTGTGGAGGTAGCTCAGCCACCAATCCACGGTTTCCTTGATGCTGTCACTTAACCGCCTGGGCTGGTATCCCAATTCTTTTCTGGCTTTCAGCGAAGAGATGACCGAATTACTCTGCAATGTTTCCACGGAATACCGCGTAAATAAGGGCTTGGTTCTGGTTATCCGGTAAAAAATTTCTGCCATGGGCGCTACAAAAGCAGCCAAGCCAGAATTGATTTTAATTTCCTGTGTGTCCACCCCCGCAGCTTGTTGGACCAGGCTCCGAAAAGTGCTGATTTGAATTTGCTCTCCGGAAAGCAGGTACGTTTCACCTCGTTTTCCTCGTTCGCCTGCTAATATGTGACCAACGGCTACATCGCGCACATCCACAAAATCAAATTTACCTTGAACTGAAAGGGAAGGTTTCTTCTTCATCCAGCTCAGCATCATCTCTCCCATTTCTGAGCGTTTAAAATCGTATGGACCAATTACACCTGTCGGGCAGACAATGACCGCATCCAGACCTTGCTTAACTGCCTCTAACACCAGCAAGGTGGCTGCTGCCTTGGTACGGTCATAAGGACCAGCCAGGTTTTCAGGGTCAAAAGGCTGGCTTTCATCGATGACCACTCCCTCTTCGGGCCGCATAAGAGCGTGAATGGAACTGGTATAAACCATTCGTCTGACGCCTGCGTCTTTGACTGCCTGAATGACGTTACGGGTTCCCTCAATATTTACTCGGCGCATCAAATCCATCTTTTCTTCGGTAATCGCTATAAGTGCCGCCATGTGGTAAACCATGTCTATCCCTGCGCAAGCCCTGGTCAGGCTATCCGGATCAAGAATATTACCGTCCATGGCTTCAATGTCGAGTCCCTCAAGGGAACTGACATCTTCTCCTGGTAATATTAGAGTTCGGACTTTGTATCCTCGTGCCAAAAGCTCACGAACCAATACATTCCCAAGATGACCAGCAGCACCGGTAACTAATATCATTTCTTACTCCTAATGCCATCCAAGAGCATCCTCATTCCATCCGAAATCAATGCTGTCCAATCTTTTGGACCCGGATCCATGGACGCTTGAAGAAAGTAACCGATAGAAAAAGCAACAATCAGATGGGCACCGGATGTTGGCGTGAGCGAGCTATCCAGTGAGCCTTCGCTTACTCCTTTTTCTATCTGGTTTTCAAAAAAAGTCATATACGAATAGTATGGCGCTATGGCTTTCTGCCACACTTCAGGGTTCAGACCGGCTTGTCTCCAAAACTCAATAAGTATAGGGAAACCTGTCGAAACCACATTAAACTGGGGTGTTAAGCTGCCTGCCATATCTATCAAGTTGCCTGGAACATCTCTTCCTTCTTTTTCTACCGAGACAAGCTGTTCTCTAACCTGTACCACCCATTCATCCAACAAAGTTAAAAATAGATTCTCTTTGGTGGAAAAGTAGTGATAAAAAGCACCTTTACTGACCCCGGCGGTAGAGCAAATTTCTTGAACGCTGGTGGCATCGTAACCATTTTGCCCAAACAATTGAGTAGCAGTTTCCATTATCTTATCGCGAGACTTCTTTATTCTTGCCATTTTCCACCTCATATTAATAGACTGAATGTAGTAATAATAGTTAATTTGAACATCAGTGTTAATATTACTTCTGCTCAATTATAATGATCACCATCTCTTTAACACTTTTTCCTCTTCAAATTGAAAGGGTTCCAAATAAGTAAGGAAATCGGACATAACGATTCTACTACATTTTCTATCAAAATATTAACCTAATTATAGATTAATTTCATAAGCAACTTGTCTACTCAGACAGCATTCTGGTTCTCAGGATTAGCTCTTGATAAACCCGAGGATTATTGCTTAGCAAACCAGGTGCAAAGTAATGACATTGCTGGCAAGGTTATTCGGTATAATGATTATTGATGTGATATTGCCTAAACAAAGGATGGTGCTCTTATGAAAATTGCTATTGGTTGTGATCATTCCGGGTTAGTTCTTAAAGCTTCGATAAAAGCCTATTTGGATAGCCGCATGATTCCTTATGAAGACTTCGGTACTGATACTCCCGAAAGTTGTGATTACCCCCGCATTGCAGAAAAAGTCTGTAAAGCCATCCTCGCCGGTCAATTCGACCGCGGCATTTTGATTTGCGGAACGGGTATTGGTATGTCCATTGCAGCCAATAAATTTCCAAACATTCGGGCAGCGGCCTGCAGTGAACCTTATTCGGCCATCCTCTCACGCCGCCACAACAACAGTAATGTACTCTGCATGGGAGCTCGGGTGGTTGCCAGCGGTCTGGCAACCTTAATCACGGAGGGCTGGCTAAATGCCGCCTTCGAAGGAGAACGTCACCAGCGCCGATTGGATATCATTACCCGCATTGAACAACGCAACCTCATCGGTGGTAATTCCCATCCGCTGTCCCCCACAGAAGAATCCCCGAATACCCCCGAAGAGACTAAACCCCTCTGAGACAATCCCAGTCTTACAGACCACCAGACTATCTGGACAGAATGAAACCTTTTTCATTAAGTTATACTTAATATGTCATCAGCGGTTTTGTAAAAATCATTTAGTTCATTAGTTCATTATGGAGAAATCATGAGATACAAGATATTTGGAGATAAACTCCCTGCCGTAACAATCCAGTTAGAAGCTGGAGAAAGCATCTTTACCCAGGCAGGAGGAATGACCTGGATGACGGACAATTTCACCATGGAAACCAATTTAAAGGGTGGATTGATGAAAGGTTTGGGCAGAATGTTAAGTGGTGAGTCGCTTTTTATAGCCACCTATACCGCCCAGGCATCAGGGGCTGAGATAACATTGGCCTCTTCATTTCCAGGAGCCATTCTCGCTTTAGAACTGGATGGAAGCAAAACGTATATTGCCCAGAAATCCGCCTTTTTATGTGCCACTCCGAATGTTCAATTGGCAACCTATATCAGCAAGGTAAAAACTGGCGTCTTTGGAGGCGAAGGCTTTATCCTTCAAAAAATTTCCGGCACCGGCATTGTATTTCTTGAAATGGATGGTACCTTGGTTGAAAAGGATCTGCAATCAGGAGAGCGGTTAAAGATTGATACTGGCAACGTGGCAGTTTTTGAGAACAGTGTCAAATATAATGTAGAGACTGTAAAAGGCTTTACCAACGTCTTATTCGGTGGTGAAGGTCTCTTCCTGACCATTCTAGAGGGACCGGGAAAAGTCTACTTACAATCCATTAATGTCAGCAACTTTGCGTCCAAACTGCTCCCGTATCTTCCTCACAAGGATTAAATTACCAGAGCCCAAGGATTGCGCTAAGTTCTATGGGGAAGGCATATACTTCACTAAACCACCAGGAACCATATCCCGGCTCATTTAAGTGCGGATACGAGCAGATTGGTTGAGTGGTACCCCTTTAAATCTGGCGGCACTTTCGTTTGTTCAAGGCTGGGCTTAACAGACGCTTCCGACCTCATCGCCCTTGTCGTTTTCCAACACTTGCTCTGCCTCACAGCCACAGGCTCAGCGGGTTTTGTAAAGACTCAAAAAAATATTGCGTAAGAGAGGCGGGGAATGGCATATCTCGTTTACGGTCAACCATCGGAACTACCCGTGGTTCCATAATGTACGGACCTACTCATTCCTCTATTCAGCACCCTTCAAGAACGCGTCAAAATAATGTCAGATCGCCATGTCTGGGTGGATTTCGCCCTCTGCTCAAACAATACCATATCCAGTCAGCTCAGTGAATCACCACAAATTGGGAATAGGGGGCTTAGAGCACCTTGATCATATACAGTTCGCCCATCCCAAAACCTCGGGCAGCATAGTATTCCCTTGTTCCCACAGCGGAGATTACTGCCAGCCGCTTGTATCCGTGCTCAAGGCTGATCGTTTCAGCTCTTTCAATCAGCCTACGCCCAATCCCTGAGTGCTGGGCTGCCCCAGCTTGCTCCGCCCCCACTTCAAGAGACTGTCCGAAAACATGGATTTCACGGATAATCGCAGCATCTACCAGATCTTCAAGCTCGAGGATATTATTTTCATACGGCAGGGAAAGCCGCAAGAAGCCGGCCAGGTCATCATTCGCCGTATCAAATGACACAAAGTGTTCCTCTGCTTCAGCGGCCTGGTAGACCAGGTCATTCGGTACCAGCAAAGTGCTCTCTACCATCCCCCTTCGTACTTCCCGGCAGCGGATGCAGTTGCATTTTGTTCCCCGGCGTTCCATTTCCCGGGTTACATCCTGCCGCAGGCTGGTATTCTTATTCCCCTCGACCACATTAGGTGAAGGAATATCCCTGATGACCCGGTTGATCCGGCAGTACCGCGGGACCGTAGGCTTGATATCCGCAAGCAGTTGTATCAATTCCTGTTCAGTATAAGGTTTGTAGTTGCCCTCCTGCCAGTAATTGAACAGGTCCGTATGCCGGAGAAGCTGACAGGGATAAATCTTCAACTCATCCGGATTAACCCCGTTTTCCGCCCACAATCTGGCGAAATCCTCCTGGTCACTCTGCAGAGTCGCTCCCATTAAATTGGGCATCCAGTGCACCACAATCTTAAAGCCGCCTGCTCGGATCATCCGCAGAGCTTGGACGGTTTGCTCTACAGTATGGCCGCGTTTATTCAGCGCCAGAATGTTGTTATCCATGCTCTGCACCCCTATCTGGTATTTTGTCACTCCCAGACTTCGATCAAAAATCAGTTCGTCCCGAGTGATCAAATCCGGTCGAGTCTCAACTACTAAGCCAACATTGCGGTGCTTCCCGCCGGCATTGCGCGCATGCACTTCAGTAATATCAACACCTTTGAGCAAATCATCTGAATTTTCCTCATTCAATGCTTCAAAACAACGCCTGACAAACCATACCCGGTAAGCTTTGGAATAAGCCGTCCAACTTCCGCCAAGAATCAGCAATTCAATCTTGTCAGTCGGGTGACCGACTTCGTGTAGGGCTTTAAGCCTTGAAGCAACCTGCAAGTAAGGATCAAAGTTATTCTCCACGCCCCTTCTGGCACCCGGCTCATCTGGCAGGTAAGATTGCGGCATGTCTACTTCGGTTGGGCAGAAGATGCATTCCCCCGGGCAAGGACTTGGTTTGGTCAATACGGTGATGGTAGTAACCCCGGAAAGGGTGCGGATTGGCTTCATTCTGATTGCAGCAAGCAGTTGAGGATTCGCCTCCATACCTCCATTTTCTACCATCCCCCGATAAGCAGCCACCAGAGTATGCTTTGCCAAAAATCCCCCGCCCTCAGGCAGAGGATGATGGCGCAAAGCTTTTTGCAACTCAATTCCCTGTTGAAGTTCTTCTAAAACCTGGCGCGCCAGATCTAGTTCCGCTTCACCATATTCACGCTTCTTCTGCCAAGTTTTTGCCTCTGTCATGTCGTTATTGTACCTGTTTCCACTGCCTCAAGCCTCTCTCAAGATTATATATAAATGTCCCAACGCCGGCTGGAGAGAAATGTTCTCCTAACCAACATAGAAACAGATTAAGGTGAACAGATTATCCCATCTGTTTTATCTTTTCGTCTTCCCAATAAACCCCAACGTTATAGGCTTATTTTATAAAATCAACGCTTAAGGAAAGGCAAGCAATACAGTGATTGAGCGCCGTATCTAGCCAACCGCCTCCCCTCTTCTGATATACTGAATAAATGGATGCCCAAACACAAGAAATCCTCCTTAACCTCAACCGGGACTTTTACAACACCTATGCGCAGTCGTTTTCAGCCACCCGTCAAAAAATCCAGCCGGGTGTTTCCAAGCTGCTGAGCTGCCTTCCTCTCGATGCCCACCTGCTGGATTTGGGCTGCGGGAATGGCAATTTCGCCCTGGCGCTGGCTGAACATGGATTTAATGGAACCTATTTAGGGTTGGATGGCTCGCCAACATTTATCCGGAAAGCCGCCCTGGCACTTTCCCCATTTAATTCCGTGGCAAGCTTTGGCTTTCATCAGGCAGATTTGACCTCGGATCATTGGTCCCAAGAGCTCTCAGAGTCGCATTTCGATGTCATCTCTGCCTTTGCCGTGTTGCATCATGTACCGGGAGAAGCCCTTCATACAAGGCTATTTGGACAGATCAGCCAATTGCTTCGTAACGGCGGATGGTTTTTCCTTTCCACCTGGCAGATCCAGAACAGCCCCCGCCTTCGCAGCCATATTCTGCCCTGGGATCAATTGCCAATAAACCAAGAGGAGCTTTCTCCCAATGATTTTCTAATGGATTGGCGTGCCGAAGGTGCAAAATCTGCCATGGGAAGGCGCTATGTGCACTTGTTCACACCCGATGAACTCCACAATTTGGGTAAATTTGCCGGCTTGGAACTGCAGGATGAATTCTTTTCTGACGGAAAGCAAGGCGACTTGGCGTTTTACCAAGTCTGGCAGAAGCCCAGTTAATACCTGTTACCCTAAAGCCACATCCAGAAGCATCATCAAGGCAAACCCAAGCATTACCCCGATGGTCGGTATATCGGAATGTTGGGATTCATCCCGCTGGGATTCCGGAATAAGTTCTTCAGCCACGACATAGATCATCGCTCCGGCAGCAAACGAGAGGGCATAGGGCAGCAAGTTCTTCATTGAAAGCACTGCTGCCGCACCAATCACCGCAGCGATTGGTTCAACCAGCCCGGATAATTGACCTACAAAAAATGCTTTGCCCTTGCTCATATTCTCACGGCGAAGTGGTATCGAAACCGCCATGCCTTCCGGAAAGTTTTGAATGCCGATGCCCAGTGCCAAAGCGATGGCAGAGCTCAAGGAAGCGGACTGCACCCCGGCGGCTGCAGTGCCAAACGCCACCCCTACCGCCAACCCTTCGGGAATATTGTGCAAGGTAATGGCAAAAACCAGCAAGACGCTGCGCTGCCAGGAAGTTTTGATCCCTTCGGGGGTACTGTCACCAGGATGTAGATGGGGAAGTAATTTGTCCACTACCAACAGGAAGCCGCCTCCCACCAAAAACCCAACCACAGCCGGCACCCACACCGGAACAGACAACCCCTGAGAGAGCTCCAGAGCTGGTGAAAGTAACGAAAAAAAGCTGGCAGCAATCATGACACCTGCCGCGAAACCTAACATGCCGTCAAGTACCTTGCGGCTGATTTCCTTGCCCAAGAATACCGTGGCAGCTCCCGCGGCTGTCATCGCCCAGGTAAATATGGTTGCTACTAAAGCTTGCAAAACCGGACTTAACCCAACCAGAAAATTCGTCATAAGCCACCTTGAAAATGATATGATTGATACCGGAGTTATTGTACCCGATGAACCAGCCCGATTACAGATTTGTAATGCCCACATCAACGCCTAAAGATCTGCTTGCCCGCCTGGAACGCTGCCTTGAAACCCGACAGGAATTACAGGCGAATGATCAGCAGCAGGCTATCCGCTTGTTCAATGGTTTCTACGAGGGACTGCCAGGCTTGGTGATTGATCTGTATGCCAGAACCCTGGTGGTTGCCAACCATGCCAAAGCACCCGAGACTCTCGATCCATCCTGTGCCGCCGCCATTGCATTTTATCAACAGTCCCTGCCCTGGCTTGAGTCAGCGCTGGTCAAACAGCGTCATTCTGCTGACCCGCTTAAAAAGAAAGGCATCCTGGTTTTTGGCAGCCGTCCTGCCGATCGGATTGTTGAAAATGGTGTCCGCTACGCCTTGGATCTAAGGCTTAATCAGGACTGCAGTTTCTATCTGGATACCCGAAACCTGCGCACCTGGTTATTGGAGCACATGGCAGGTAAATCTGTTCTGAACTGCTTTGCCTACACCGGAGCGTTGGGCATAGCCGCCTTGGCTGGTAACGCAAACCAGGTAATCCAGACCGACCTGAACAGCCATGCTCTCGAGCTTGCCAAAAAATCTTCCAACCTCAATCAATTCACTGGCAGGATGGGAACTCTCCCGTTGGATTTTTTCAAAGCTCTCAGCCGCTTCAAACCAAATGGAGATTTGTTTGATTGTGTCATCCTGGATCCCCCACTTTTCTCTTCTACGAGCCAGGGCACGGTGAGTTTGTTGGGTAATTGGCTTGGTCTGATCAACAAAGCCCGACCGCTGGTGGCACACGGTGGCTGCCTGATCGCCATCAATAATGCCTTATATCTTTCCGGAAAAGATATGATGGACCAATTGGAGAAGCTGACTACCTCCGGGTACGTGCAAATTGAAGAGATCATCCCAGTTCCAGAAGATGTCACCGGCTACTCCAGCACGGTTTGCAGCGGTCCGCCGGCTTCACCGACTCCGTTCAATCATCCCACCAAGATTGTCATTTTACGCATCGCCCGCAAAGATGGCAGGCAAGCCACAAGATAGCATTTTCCAGTATTTTCGGAAAGCCTGGAATTTACTCTGCCTGGTTATAAATACCATTACCCTGAATTTGCTGTAAAAAAAGGATAAGGATTTGGGCGCTCTTCTTTCACCTGAAAGTACTGGAGCAATGCTCAGGCATTTCAACAGGGCTGATTCACGATATAAATCAGTTACGCACCTTCAATCTCAATTACAAGGCTGACCTAATTATGTTTCGATGCACTGATAGACCCAACATCAACTCAAGGGGATTGCTTGGAGCATTTGAGCGCAAGCTCCACCCGTTCAAACCAGACACAAGGTTTCTATACCAAATTTAAACTCGTCATGAGATTATCTTTGTAGAATCACCTAATAAACCGGAGCAATAGTCTGCAATTATTCAAGCCTATTCAAGAGGGAAATAGTTCTGAATGCAGATGATTGAAAAAGAGATAGGTCGGATTATATGAATTGTATTTGAATTTTGTATTAAACTTTTTAAGTGATATAAAAAAAACAAATTATTTCGGATAGGAGTAGGAGAAATTTTATGATCAATGTTGTCGGATTGACCAAATATTATGGTCAAAATTGTGCCGTCAATAATTTGTCCTTTACCGCTGCAAAAGGAGAAATCCTTGGCTTTTTAGGACCCAACGGCGCAGGCAAAACCACAACCTTGCGGATCTTGACCGGCTATATGCCGCCTACCTCAGGAACCGTTACTATTGGTGGTTTTGATGTGATTGACCAATCGCTTGAAGTTCGCAAAATTGTCGGGTATTTGCCGGAATCGGTGCCTCTTTATCAGGATATGCGCGTCTTTGATTACCTCAAGTTTATGGGGCAATTAAGGAAGCTGGATAATCTTGACAATCGGGTCAAGAAAGTGCTTGAACAGGTGGATATGACAGAACGCTCGCGCAGCTACATTTCAAAGCTATCCAAGGGGATGCGCCAGCGCGTCGGGCTTGCCCAAGCCCTAATCCATGAACCGGATGTACTGATCCTGGATGAGCCTACCATTGGGCTTGACCCCACTCAGATCATTGAAATCCGGAAACTTATTCAAGAAATCGGGAAAGAAAAGACTGTGATGCTTTCCACCCACATCCTTTCGGAAGCCCAACAAATCTGCGATCGCGTTCTGATCATCAATCGTGGCCAGTTAGTAGCTGAGGATACCCCGGAACACTTGCAGCAGAAATTATCCGGCAAGCAGAAAGTTACCGTGCAATTAGCTGGTGATCCCGAGCCTGCTCTGGCAGTCCTCAGCGCATTGCCGGAGATTTCATCTTCAGCGATCAATGAGCGTGGATTGATCATCCTTGAAAGCACTGGCAAAGAGGATATTCGACCAAAAGTGATCTCCAGCCTGTCTGCTGCCCAACAGGAGATTCTGGAAATCTATTCAGAATCAGCCAATCTCGAAGATATCTTCCTGCAATTGATCAGAGACGAAGAATTTTCCGCAGCCACTCCTACTGAAGCTTCAGATTCAGATCTTGAAGAAGATGAATCAGCCACAAAAGAAAACCTGGAAACAATCGCTTCAGATTCAACCGATTCGACCCTGGAAGATACACCTGAGGGGAAAATTGATGACAACTTAGGAGGAAACTAACCATGCGAAACATTTGGACAATTGCCTCAAAAGAGTATAAGTCGTTTTTCAGCAGCGCTATTGCCTACGTACTGGGTGTGGTCATCTTTCTCACACTGGGCATTTACTTCTGGATCTTGCTGAGTTATGGTTTCGAAACCCAATCTTACGTTCCTGAAATTCAGTTGCTGCTGGATTGGATACTATTCCCCTTGTTTTTCGTGGGTGTGCCTGTTTTAACCATGCGCACGATTTCAGACGAAAACCGCACGGGGACCCTGGAATTGATCTTGACCGCTCCGGTTCGTGATTGGGAACTGGTCGTTGGCAAGTGGCTCGGAACTTTTCTCTTTTTCATGACCGTCCTTGCGATGACTTTGATTTACCCGATCATTTTGAACTTTATGGTCGAGCCTGGGATCGATTTTTCCATGCTCGCTGCTGTCTACTTAGGTGTGGTATTGATCACCGCAGCGATGACCGCCATAGGAGTGTTTTTCTCGTCACTGTTCAAAAGCCCAATACCATCGCTTCTGGCATCACTCGGAGCGATGCTGCTTCTCTGGATAATCGGTTCCCCTGCTAGTTATACCACCGGATTTATATCCAATTTGTTGTCTTACTTAAGCATCACCAGTCATTACTATGATTCCTTCTATTATGGGACAGTAGACCTGACTGGAGTGATTTATTACGTCAGCCTGACATTCCTGGCACTTTTCCTGGGTTCACGAGTCCTTGAAGCCCGAAGGTGGAAATAATGAAGACCAACAAACAAAAATACGCAAATGCTGCACTTATTCTATCTGGTGTGGCAGCCCTCGCTACAGTTATCCTTGCCATAATATTTCAGGAATTCTCGCTGCCTGTACAAATCTGCCTGGCTTTGGCTGTGATTGGATTAGCCACATTTTCATTGCTCAATCCTGAAGCGATCAGGAAATTATTTACCGGGCGACAGGCGAAACATGGATCAAATTCCTTGATTATGACCGTGGCTGTTTTGGTGATTGTGATTGTGATCAACCTGGTTGGGTACAACAATACTGTCCAGTGGGATTTGACAGCAGATAAAAGCAACAGCCTGGCAGATGAAACTGTGGATGTCTTGAAATCCCTGAATCAACCGGTCATCGCCCAAGCCTTCTTTTCCTCTCAAATCTCAAGCGACACTGCTGAAGCTTTGTTACGGAATTACAAAACCAGCTCGAATGGAAACTTTACCTATGAGTTCATCGATCCCAACGAAAACCCTGTGGTAGCTAATGAAGCTGGTATCACCCGGGATGGAAGCGTTGTTCTGAAATTAGGTGAGAACAAGGAAACAGTTACCTCCATCACTGAGGCGCAGATAACATCAGCTTTGATTCGCCTGATGAGCCCTGAGGAAAAGGTTGTTTATGTCCTAACCGGTCATGGTGAGACAAGTTTTGCTAGTTATGAGGATGCAGGTTATTACTATGCGGTTAGCGAACTCAAGTCAAAGAACTACACCATTAACGAATTGAACTTGCTGACCACCAATGCTATTCCAAATGACGCAAAAGCCATCTTGGTCGTTGGACCGAAAAAACCTTTGTCCACTAAAGAAGTGGACCTGATTCGGGCCTTTGTGGAAAAAGGCGGCTCTCTGTTGGTCATGTATGAACCAACGGTCATGACGGAGTTTGGCCATCTTGCGGATCCTTTGGCAGCCTACTTGAGTGAAATCTGGAACATTGATCTCGGAGATGATATGGTTATCGACCTGACAACCGATCCTGTCTCCTTGGCGGTCGCTTCCTCTTATTCCAGCCATGCTATTACCGACAAGCTTGAAGGAATGGTTTCCATTCTACCCACTGCTCGGAGTCTTGCGGTCGGCTCAACCGCAGATATAACCCCAACCGTCCTGGCAGCAACCTCGGACCAATCCTGGGCGGAGACTGATTTTGAAGCTCTGATGAATGACGAAGTTGCCTATGATCAGACTACAGATACTATCGGTCCATTGGGTCTAGCCATAGCGGCTGAAGATTCCAGCACAGCCAGCCGGGTCGTGGTTTTTGGGGATTCCGAATTTGCCGATAACCTCTATTACCAGTACTACGGAAACGCTGACCTGTTTCTGAATTCGGTTGACTGGGTTTGCGGACAGGATGAGATTATCAGCCTGACTGCCCGCACGGAGACCACTCGCACAATGGTCACCCCCAACCGCTATGTCCAAAATGCCATCCTATTAGGATCAGTCATCCTTATTCCATTGGTAATCATCATTGCAGCGATCATTGTCTTTGTCAAACGGCATCGCGAGGTGTAATTGCTATGATCAAGAAAAGCACGTGGATCGTTCTTGCGGTCATGGTTGTCGTGGTTGGTGGGTATATTCTGCTTCAGCAAAACGATCAGGTTGATTTCCTGACAGCAGAAGAACCTGCCCCAACTGAAATGCCTGGTTTTGTCTCTTTGGACAGCACCACGGTTGACAACATCCTGTTTTCAAGACCCGGAGAAGAGGATGTGATTCTCACAAAACAATCGGAAGACACCTGGAACATTAACGTTCCAGGCGGATCGATCACTGCAGGAAACATCGAAGAAATCCTCAGCGAATTCAATGCCATCAAGACAACCGTGTTGCTTAGTGTGGACGTGGAAGGTGCTGCAACCGGATTGAATGATCCGCAATACACCTTTACGATTGGATCAAGCACAGGCGATAAAGAGGTCATCAAGATCGGGGATGCCAATCCGCTGGGAAGCGGCTATTATGCCCAGGTGAATTTAAACCAGGCAGTAATCATCTCACAGGGTGGGATTGACAACATAGTCGAATTGCTGCAAACCGCTATGACACCTGCAACACCCACCCCGGTGCCGACGGTAACAACCGACTGAACCACAAACGATCAAAGTAAGGTAAATTTTATTGAATCTGGAGGCTGCCCGTATGGGCAGCCTCTGCTTTCAGAGGCATTGTCAGTACTGAAATGGGAAATCTCCCCACCAAATTCCTCACAGTCTACCCCTGGAAACAAAGGGATGAGGGTCTTGAAAAAAGTCATTAGCGAGCTTTCAGCGAAGCAATCTCAGGTTTTGGAAAATGAGATCGCCATCTTTTGTACCTTATGGGCAATGTAATTTTGTGGGTTGCTTCCCTCGTCCACTCGGTGTACGCTGCTCCGCCCTGCCTGCCTCCGGTGATGCGTCCCTTGAAATGGGAATGAAACGAGAAGTTTTTCAACAACTCTCAAAGGTTGACATTAATAGAAAAATAAGATATACATTAAGAGGGAATATTTTCAACTCAAACCTTACAAATAAATAAGCTAATGTTTACCTCATCTCTTGAAAGATCTTAACAATTTGATAAAGGAGGTAGAAAGTGAAAATAAGAACTGGCAGTATCATTAATATCAGTGTTTTGTCCATGTTGATAGTTAGTATGTTCCCGGTTTCCGATGTAAACGCAAATACTGATTTCCCTCCAACAACCGATCAAAGTCCAATTGTAATAAGGCAAGGCGGACCAACTATCCGAATTGTGCCCGTTTATCCTTCTACACCTGGGTTATTAGACTCCATGACCACGACGGTATATCGTAGTGGTTGGACCGATGCGACATGGGTATATTACCCATACCCACTTAAGTATGAGCATAATGGGAGTCATAATAGTGAATCGGACTTAGTGGAAGAACAAATATGGGTAGATGGCAACCTGGATGTAGGCGATTCTGGGGTGGTTCATTCTTGTTCAAACCATAGTGCTGGTCAATATGCTCAATGTGGAACCAGTAAGACCTATTCTTGGAAGTACAAGTTCACTGCAACATCCTGGCACTTTCACCACAAGTCAGGATACGTAGATCAAAATTTTAAGACAGCAAAGACTTTAACCCCTTAGCCATGACTTTTACCCGCTGATAACCCTAATGTCAATAAATCGGATTGTCTAAACTAAGGAAGTAAAGAAATTGAGTTGAAAAAGAACAAATTCCTCTCCATACTCATAATGGTTATGGGAGCTGGCGTATTTTTCTCATGCTCCTATAACCAAGAGATAATAGATACCTCATCGACCAGCGAAGTTGAAGATGTTGTGATGCACTCTTTATTCTCCGAAAAGGTTGTTCGTAAGAACTGGAATATGTCTGAGGGAGGAAATACAGTTTATGACATTACTCAAGTTGGAATGGGGTTAATCAGACCGGAGGACAATGACACCCTTCCAAAGGATCTCCCTCAAAATGATGAATTCAATGCGACTTCTACACAGCCTTTCCAGCTTACTTTAATCATAAATGCAGCACAGAACACCACCTTTTTAGTTACGACACTACTAGATTATAAACAAGTAGAATTCAAGTTAGACGGTGAATCTGGATTATTACATGAAGTGCAGTTTTCTGGCAATGGTGACTTATACCTCCCTTACGAGTTACTTATACCAGAGCCCGGTGCTCACGACCTAATTGTGATGGCTTTTGTTAATCCATTCAATCGGCCAATTGACGGTGTAATCAGGGAAACACCAATGAACTGTCTTACAGCTGGTACTAGATCCGTAATCATCGTTGATAACAACTATAAGCCTATTAATTCTGCAAAGCCAAATATTCTAGGAACCTCACCTCCTCCCGAAATTGATTTTGGGATGCGTGTGCTCTTTGCAGACTTACCACAAACTCCTTCGGATTTATCCCATCCTTCTCAACGACAAATGAAGATGTCTGAAACTAGCCATGAGGGTGAAGAATTCAAGTATGAGCTTTGGCTCTCAAATTACAACATGCCTGATGACATGGTTGACTACGCCTTGATGAGATTCTTCGACTACCATCAAATAGATTTTAAAGGCGAAGACATGTACATTGTCCATTTTGATGGTAGAGAAGAGGCTATTGTTGAAGATAGTGTCATGATGCCAAATGAGAATGGAATACATGAAATTCAGATAATATATGTTTTTGATCCATACAAGTCCTTGCTAAGGAACGAAGTGTTGTCAAGATTCGTTTTTTCCTCAAGCTGCTTAGGAGTATCTGTAAAGTAATTTTCCTGAGTATGATCAATCTTTTTGTTTTCTACATACCCCAGGAACAAACCCCAGAAAAACATTTGACTTTTATTTTTCCTTATGCTAAAATCTTTGCCACTCCAACTCCAAAGCGGAGCTGAGATTGATTTTTGCGGGTGTAGTTCAATTGGTAGAACGTCTCCTTGCCAAGGAGAAGGTCGTGGGTTCGAGTCCCATCGCCCGCTTTTTTCCCCAGGACTGATATAATGGATATATCAGTCTTTTCATCAGGCGACGTGGCCAAGTGGCAAGGCAAGAGTCTGCAAAACTCTCATCATGGGTTCAAATCCCATCGTCGCCTCTATATACCCCCCATATCTGCCACGTTCCCCTTTGTTTTCTCGTTGATACCACCATATATA
>JBAQLH010000049.1:0-40624 GCA_049301715.1 Anaerolineaceae bacterium | reverse complement strand
TCTCAGGAACAACCGGCTGTTTCTTTTTTTGTTCCCCTAAAAGCTTTTTTTCGCGCTTGGCTAGGTTTTGTAACGCTTAACCAGGTAAGATTTGCGTTTTAGAAACAAGTTTTTTCAGTAGAGTCATATAATAATACCTGAATTTATATAACAAGAAAACTGGCTTAAATACCAGATTAATACTGTCAATATTGCTGGGGAAAAGGAATCATTTTTCGTTTATATTATTAGTGGATTAAAGTATTCAAGAAAGGAGGTGTTTAAATGAAAACCGTTAAACTCGCAATCGGAATAGTCTTGTTGCTGTCTTTAATCGGTGGAACTGTAGTCTATGCTTCTGCTCCCTTGGCTGAGCCACAGAAGGATTTAGCCGCCTACCCGTGCCCAACTTGTTCCGGATCTCAGCATGGTTGGTTCTGCATCAGCGCTGATTGGATGAGAGTGAACCCTGATAGTAAAGTAGGGGATGTAAACTATTTCAATCCTAATTGCGTTTGGTCCCATTATCAGGAATGTGGTGTCGGTCATGCTTGTGTTTGTGCTCCGCCAGGAACCGCCGATTGGTGTGGTTAACTTGGCTTGACTATCAGTTAAGCTTGACAACATGAAAACCCACTTCAAAGGGATTTTGAAATGGGTTTTCAAATATGGTGAATTGAATCTATATTGAAACTCATTCTTATTCCATATGTTTTGAGTTTTTTGTGCCTTATCATCAGGTATGTCCGAATAATTTTCGATGAACCACTTCGTTTCAGGCACTGATGTTTCCAGTTTAATAATTAAAAGATTATTCACCCCTAAATCATGATTAACTTGGGTATAACTTTCGTCTGGTTCATAATAAAAAGCTTTTTTATAAGCTTCAAAGTCATTATTTTTTTGGGCTTCCAGAAGTGACCTAACGGGAGTAATCGGATCTGGATTATCTGCCTTCTTCCCGCATGATATCAACGAAACCATGCCTAAAAACAGGATGATGGTAATCAGGATAAATTTAAGATTTTTCTGCATTTGTGCTTCAGCTCCTTATCATTTTACTGCGCTTCATTAATTAAACGCTCCTGAACATTAAACTATTGCATAATTAGCGGTTCCTCGTAATTCGATATTTCTTATGAAGCAATTCAAATTTAGCCGTCCATCGCTTACTGATTGATTAAGGCTATAGGGATGCCAAAAAAGTATTTTTTACGAGGGTGCCTTCAATTTGTTCTCTGACACTTGGGGAGGAATTTAACGCGGATTTAACATGATATAATGTAAACTCTCACAACTGACAACCAGATTGATGCCATGCTTTTTAGTTAGATAAGGAGAATCTATGAAAAATACTTACCAATTTTCATCAGCCTATTCTTGTTGTTACAACCTTTCGCGGTGAAAGCCCAATCCGATCTTCCCCCAGAGGCGGCGGCGTGTAACCAAAATGCTTTTGGTTCGCTCGAGCTAAATTGGAATGATTACAAAGTTTATAGCTCTTCATCAATAGACTTTGAAGAAAGCAGCCTATCGTTAGAAATCCCAAACAGTTACGAGATTTATGAACGCTTCAAACAAGATACTCCATATCCTGAACCAGAACGAATTATTCGAAAGGTCTCCGTAATTAAGGACCAATCGTTCCTGGATATTGATTTGTGGTATAGGAATGGGAGAGACTTCAATGATTGGTTAAATTGGATTGATAGTATCGAAGGTTTTACCAATAAATCGATAACTAAAATTGTTTCCTCTCAATTAAGCGCTTATGCAGTTAGCCTGAATACAACTGACTTTCCAGCGATTAGTGTGTCTTATGATGCAGGTGATTACTTTCTTCGCTTTAAGCAGAAGTTTACCAACAGTGTCGATGATTACATAAGCTTTTTAAATATCCTGAAGTCCTTGCATAGACCTGATTCCGAGGCGCTTATTATAGGCGAGCAAAAAGATCTTTTAGTTCGACTTACTGATCAGATCCAAGTCAATCAAGAACTGGTTCGCCAGGGAAACGTTATTTTTTCGGCTGATTGGTGTTGCGGGTTGTATAGCCTGAACAATCCCTATCCTTGTTGTGACAACCCAGCCAAAGGAAATTGTACGTGGCATGTTTACTATCGATATGGTTATGTCCCCATGTGGGGTAATGCCATCTCGTGGGAATCACAAGCCAGAGCTACCCCAGGTTGGGCAACGAGTGCTCAACCGCAAGCAGGGATCCGAAACATAGGTTGGCAGGGTGGCTCCGCCCTAGGACATGTTGCGTATATCTATCCATACAATCCGGCGGCAGGTGTTACCGGGGATGAACAAAAGTATTGTGTGACCGGATGCCCATTGTATTTTTCAGGTAGAGCAGTTGGGTATTATCCCAGGTACATTTACAAGACAACTGATCGTCCTTGGGAGAGCCTAACTCCATATCCAGAAGCTGACTAATTACATGTGTGAGGTAAGTTTGAAATCTTCAACTGACCTCATGTTCAGAGTTATCTTTATCTTCTTGATAGATGTGTAACCAAATCAACAATTTGAACAGAGCTATTCCACTCCAAAACTACTTCGGTGCCCTGAAGTTTAGATTCTTTCTTGCCGAAATGTAGCTTCGAGGGAGTTCAGGTTTATGAACTATGGTGTGAATACAAAGGAGGAACAATGAAGTTTAAACAATTCCTGAATCTTTTTTTCATCATGATGTTATTGTTCTTATCCGGTTGCGCGCAACCAACACCTGCAATTCCGACTACAACCAACCCGCCTACTTCAGTCGTAAGTAGTTCTCCTGTACCTCGTCAAACCGAACCCACACCACTGCCTTCCGTGCCAACCCCCACTCCGATAATCTACCAATCCGCAACGCCTCGTCCAACCTGGACCGCGACCTTCACACCCGTCAGCCCCGCTGAGGCAACCGCCACCGAAGCCAGCCTCGCTACACAAATGGCCGATTGGTACCCCACCCCCATCAGTAATGTCGAAGACTGCGTCATGGGTAGCACTGAGCAATGGGTAACCACCGGCATCGAGCCGATCGGCTTCAGCATGGAGGTCCCCATCGAATGGTACGATTACGACTTCAAGGTGGTCCCCGGCAATCTGATTGAAGGCGCTTATTTCAAAGCCGAGTATCAACGTTTCGTCCAACACATCGCGGGGATTGAGGGCATCACCTTGCTTGTCTGGAAGGCTGAAGGCCGAACCCCGCAGGAGTTTCAGCGTCAACTGGGGGTTTGGCTCGCCGAACAGGAGCCGCCGCTCAACGACCTCAATGCTTTTCCGTTTTTTACTTCAACCGTCAATGGCCAGCCCGCCTCCATTACCTACTACCCCGCTCAACACTGGGATCAACGCATCACCTCTCCGCAGATTGTGGATATCCACGTCAAGCTTGGTGAATACTTCTTCAACATCCGCTACCAACTGCGTGAGAACCATGATCCGACCGAAATCCTGCGCCATATGCTGAGCAGCATGCGCTTGGAGGGCGTCGAGGGCGGCGAAACCGTGATATCTGATGTCGTTCTTTGCCAGGCCCGCCTGAATGCCTGCCTGGCACGTTGTTATGCTAAATAACCAAGTAAAATTGATAGGTCTCAATACCCGCAAAACCAAGTCAATGCATCTATGAACAAGGAGAGGAGTATATTGTCTACGACAGGCGAAAAACCCGGTAAAGGTACATACACTTGTAATAATTTCGCACCGCTAATACTTAGTAAATTGGAAATAAAAGGAGAGTTGGATTTGCATCCAACCCTCCTTCGCAGTTAAGTCTTGATTAGCCTTGGTGCTTTACAACCTGTTCTTCAACAAAATCCCAGTTGACCAAATTATCAATCACTGCCTCAAGATAAGCTTGGCGTTTGTTTTGATAATCAAGGTAATACGCGTGTTCCCACACATCCAGTGTCAAAACTGGGGATACAGTCTCAGACTGGGGCTCGTCAGCATTAGGTGTCTTGAGAACTGAATACACCCCCACGTGTGTGGGGAAAACGTACCAAGCGATGAAGGATTTTGTGTCGGAAATCGGTACACCCCCACGTGTGTGGGGAAAACTTCCGTCGACATATATAAACACCTCGTTGGGCAGGTACACCCCCACGTGTGTGGGGAAAACCTTTAGGCAGAGCGAGCGGATTGATAACGGGCGGTACACCCCCACGTGTGTGGGGAAAACTTGCTCACAAAACGCTTTACGCGAAGGATTGTCGGTACACCCCCACGTGTGTGGGGAAAACGGCCAAAGATTGTGAGCGCGCTCAGCGAAGGAAGGTACACCCCCACGTGTGTGGGGAAAACGCAATTCGGAGTTCTTTGAGCCAGTTATTTTCCAGGTACACCCCCACGTGTGTGGGGAAAACCACTGTGCCCAGGAACAGCGATAGTACCAATCCGGTACACCCCCACGTGTGTGGGGAAAACGGGATACCAACCAAAACCGTCCCGAGCTGCGTCGGTACACCCCCACGTGTGTGGGGAAAACGCAAAAACGTACTCGCTTTGGTTTGCGCAATTAGGTACACCCCCACGTGTGTGGGGAAAACGCATAATTTTGATTAGGCCTGACCCACTCCGACGGTACACCCCCACGTGTGTGGGGAAAACTCACAGTTGAATCGCCCGAAATCCAAGCGTTAAGGTACACCCCCACGTGTGTGGGGAAAACTCAAACCCACCAGTATCTTGACTTCAGGAGGTAGGTACACCCCCACGTGTGTGGGGAAAACCAAACATGCTGACTGGTTTACCTGTCGTGGCAAGGTACACCCCCACGTGTGTGGGGAAAACCACAACTGGACATGGCAGGATGTTTGGGCATATAGGTACACCCCCACGTGTGTGGGGAAAACCGAGATGTGAGGGGTGACGATTAACGCGGGGCAGGTACACCCCCACGTGTGTGGGGAAAACGGGGGCGAGTTTGATATTCCAGCCAATCCACCAGGTACACCCCCACGTGTGTGGGGAAAACGCTCTGGGGGGGTTACGAACTGGCATCCAAGGCTGGTACACCCCCACGTGTGTGGGGAAAACGCAGGCAAAACCAGGGATGAGCGAGGCGTATTAGGTACACCCCCACGTGTGTGGGGAAAACCGCGCCCATCTGCGCCGCGGTCACTGGCATGGCGGTACACCCCCACGTGTGTGGGGAAAACGGAAGAAAAGGATTAAAATGAGACCCGATGAAAAGGTACACCCCCACGTGTGTGGGGAAAACGGTCCCAGTGCATTGTCTGGCAGTTCGTTGGGCCGGTACACCCCCACGTGTGTGGGGAAAACGCTTCTTCGCGCCGCGAAGGTCAAAGATGAAAAGGTACACCCCCACGTGTGTGGGGAAAACCTCATACTCGTACCAATACCAGTTGAAAAACGATGGTACACCCCCACGTGTGTGGGGAAAACGTCAGCCTTCCGCTGCGCCCAATCAAAATAATAGGTACACCCCCACGTGTGTGGGGAAAACGATTTTGGGGCAAGGACACCGACCCAAAACGGCGGTACACCCCCACGTGTGTGGGGAAAACCCTTCTTTTGCAGCCTTCAGGAATTAGGCTGCCAACCCTATTATTGTACCTCCATTAATGTTTACGATGGTCGCTTTTGGTGCTAAGCTCTTCCGGCAGTTTGGTAGGTATCCGAATAAATTGAAGACCTTCCGATTCAACAATCTCTCTATCTGTGTTTCCTGACATTCGCAGGGTAAATTTTTGTTCGTTATTGGTACTCCAAATCTGGATGACTCCACCGCTGCCGCTCTTGGCTATGCACTTTTCCCAAAGGAGATCACGCACCCGGGCGGATACCTCTCCTATATACACACCGCTCTTGGGTTCAATCAACCAACGGGTTAATTCGCCCTTTAGTCCGGGGCTGACATTTTCAAGAATCATAACGATCATTAGCAACAAGCTCCTTCCACAGTTCCGATGGGGGATCCAGAATGTATTGCGTTTCAATGTTTTCTGGAATCTCCAAAAGCTTATCGATATCAGGAAGAATTCTCCCGATCAGTTTCTGCTCTGTCATTCGTTCCCGACAGCGGGTACGTACGCGGGTCTCAATGTTCTGGTCCGATTCTGCCACGGTTTCAAAGGCGACCGGGATGCTAATTTCGGGTTTGTAAAGGTCAGCTATGTCATAGACAAAAGAAAGCATCCTTCCGGTATGGATGAACCCGAGCGCTGGTGAATACCCGCCTGAGACAATCGCTGCATGGCAAATGCCATTCATCAAGGCATTGGCAGCGGATAAAGCCCTGTTGATGGTATTCGCACTTTCCCAGTTCCCCCGATCATAGCGCCGGCCGCTCCAAGCCACACCGTATTGGCGGCTTGCTTTTGCATAGAGCTCTCTTACACGGACTCCTTCTTTGCCACGAATCTGGTTCAGACTTAATGCAGGGGGAAGAATTTCCTGAAAACGCCATTGGTACATCCTGCGTACAACCTCCTCCCGTTTTTGAGGATCACAAGACAATTCAGCTTGCCGGAGCAAGTGATAAGCCCGATGGGTTTCACCCAACCCTTGGGCATAGCAGCGCGTACCGTCTTCCCCCACCCAGACAATCAAACAGCCATTCTCCATAAGGCATTTAACCGCAGCATGACTCAAGCTGGTACCAGGACCCAGCATGAGTACACAAAGTGCAGCAATAGGTATAAGCGTTCGGCCACTTTCCTGGATAAATTCAACCGCATTTTGATTTCTGTCCACAATGGCGTGTTCAATATAGACATAAGAAAGGCTATCTCTAAGACGAGGCAATTCCTGCAGATTCAAGGTCATGTTAACTCCTATTCAATTGTTAAGGTTCGAAGAAATGAAATTAGGATCAGAGACTTAAACTCTGACCAGGGAAAGCAATCCAAATCCAAAAGCTTTAGCACTCCCGATTCCCCTGATCATTGAATTTGAAAACTGGTGTTGATCGGTTACCACCAATACGCCTTCGTACAAGATGGCAAAGTGCTTAATGCGGTAGGTAGTGCCCCGGTCTTTTTTAGTACTTTCAACCATGCCCTTATCCGTCAGGTTCAAAGCTTCAGGCAAGAATCCATTCAACCCAGCTTTTCGTTTTAGCCACTCAAGTTGCTCAGCAGGTTGATACAGACCCAGTCTTTTTCCTTTTCCATCGGCTTGCTTAACTTTGGCGGTAGGGTTTGCCAACAGCCTGAAATAGTACTTTGCCCCAGGCGTAGAATCCACCTGAAACTCTTTAACCTCGGCTTGATTCACGAGATCGCTCTGCTTCCCCCATAATTGCCAGTCGGGGGCAATCTGGGTCTGTACCAGAAGGGTGATAGGTTGGTATTCATTGCCATTTGTGGCTTCAAGGCGGTAAAGCAAACCAATTTTTTCTCTCTTGGCATCTTTAAATTGAGCCAGCAGGGTGCGGTGTAATTCATACCGGTTGCTTATTTCATTTTGCACCCGCTTGCTGGCTGGATCCAGAAGTATTTTCGATAGATACATCTAATCCTCCCTTTCAGTTGGTGCAGGTACCGAATCAATATGAACCCGTCGATATGAAAAATGGCGCTTTTCAAAATTCAGGGGCACATCCTGACGTAAAAATTCACCCGAATCCGTTTCAACCACCACCCTCAGGCTCGTTTCAGGACCAGGCACAAGGGAAGGGTAAGAAGAAAGCGCCTTTAGCAAAGGCTCATCCCGAAGACCATCCCTTAAATAAACCGGCTCTCCGGGTGGGAAAGCCTTCCGGCCAAGATATAGAAGCCAGTGAGGCTTTTGCAATGCCAGGTGGATTTCTTTCAAAAGGTTAAGCGATCCTTCCAGACCGACCAGAAATACCGCATCTGCAAGGTAATAACGATTGGAGATTTCCGGATTTTCACGGACTTTCTTACCATCTGCCTGCAGTATATCCTGAGCAATCTGGAAGTCCTTCCGCAGCAAACCTTCACGGTCCACCCTGACCCCCATCTTGAGCTCCGCCAAGTCTGACAGGTCTGCCTCCCTTGGCCTTCCCAGGGCAGCACAGATTACCCCGATCACCCCGCTCTTGGATGGCTCGCGGGCAGTATCACGCTCGGTAAATTGACTGGAAATCCCCCAAGATTGCATGGGGGCTGCCAGGCGAAGCAATAGCGTAGCCATGCTATCACTCCCCGGGCAGTGCTATAAGCACCTGGTTCAGCCAAGCGTCCATATTGTTCACGGAGTAAGCTTCCAGATTCTGTAGTTGGGGCTTGATCCCGATTTCTGCCACAACCGGATTGGGATTACCGCCATAAAAGCTTAATAGGTCTCCCCAATATGCATCCAGAGCAACAACTGAGGCATCCAGAAGGCTCTGGTCACCCCGGGGGTAGACCGGTTTTTCAAAGGCATTGGCAAGTGACCAGGCTGCCCCGTCCTCACGGGTGACTGCCATAATGAAGGAGGGTGGATTCTGGGCGGCAAAACTGGTTTGCTTGCCCGTTGGAACGGCAGCAACAGCTGCCTTAAGAAAACCTTCCACGGTTTTTCTGGCAAGGGCAAGATCCCCGCCCAAGTTGTTTACAAGTTGATCAAAATCGATCAGAGAGTAACGGTAAAAGGTGGCTGCATTGAACCCAATGATGCCCATCATCCCGGCACCTGTTTCAGTTTCGGATTGCAGGTCATCCACAGCGGTAAAAAAGTCAAACTCCATATTGACGCGGTGGGTCGATATGGCATGGGCAACCTGGCAGGCAGCATCCACGTTCAAAGTTGGATCCTCAGCCAGCATTCTGCCAAACATGGCAATTTCAGGCGCGGAGGTTCTGTGGTTGAAGGCGTCTTTGTATGCCTTTATTCCTGCTTGAAGGGCTTTATCCTCTGTAACTTTGCCAGTGAGGGCGGCCTCCCAGTTATCAAGGATCAATTTTGTGATAAAACGGTTCTCTTCCGCGCTGACAAAGAACAACACTTTGCTGCGCAAAGGATTTTTTGAATCCATTCCACCCAGGATGGCACCGACAACATTGACAGAGGCTTTTTCAGCTTCATCTTTGGGTTTGCCCGCTTCTTGCAGCAAACTTGAAATTGCTGATACCAAGAAGCGAGTGCGGGCAGAAGGCTCGACCTGGGTGGTTTCCTGGAAGGAAGGGTGCAGCCGGATGGCGCGTTTAATGCATTGGCTTGAGATTCTGGCCCGGCGAACGCCACCAAAAGTACATTCCTTGGGGCTGTTGCTATCATCCCGGTTAAGGTTAGAGGGTGAAAAGTTTTGAAGCATATGCAATTCAATGAACATGGTTTTCTCCTTTTTTAGTGTTTGTCTATTGCTGTTGAAAGGTTGTTAAGAGCTTGATAAGCCCAAAAAGCATTTGCCCACTGGTGTTGGATATATTGACTCTCACTGTTCCAGTGCTGCAGATCAAAGAACAATTGATGCCAATTAATGGCTATTTCACCCCCCTTAAGCAGACCAAAGATTTGCTTAAGATAGATAAGCAAATCTTCCCGGTTGGTTTTCAGCAGGTCCGCAAAGCGTACTTCAAATGATTCGGACTGTTTTTCTTTTTGAATCAAAGAGCGGCAGTGACTGCCGAGGTTACCGCAGTCCGCAAGAAGGTTTGTACCCCCGGCAGAGCCTGATTGATAATAAGCAAACAGGGCAGCAGTGATGTAATAAACCTTTTCCTGCCAGGTGCCGCGGGCATTTTCAGGCACCCAGGGTGCCACATATGGGTACATCGAAGGTGTTGTCCCAGGTGTACCGGATAAGCCCTGTCGCAGGTCAGCCAGAGCTCCCCGGTTGCCTGTTTTTGCGAGGGAATAAAGATAAGTGACAAAAGGGGATTTATTTTGCGTGTTCTCCATTATTGGCTCCTTCATCAGTGGGTTTGAATATCTGATACATTCCATATTCGAGTTTCTGGCAAGCTTTTGCCCTTGCTTTCAATCCCGGTGGATTTGTTCCGACCATTTCTGAGGCATTATTCAGGCTGCTTCTGGCAGCGTCACGCAAGGCTTGCTGCCAAACCTGGTGGGCTTCAGCAGACACGGGAAGATTTGTCAGATAAGCGTAGAAAGCGGGTTCAAGACTGCTCCAATAGTATTCTTCAGTACTGAAAGCACTAATCAGTGCAGCTACATCTTTTGGGTCAGGTTTCTTTCCATCGGAACAGTCTTGCAAGTAGGAAAGGTAGAAACTGGCGAGATCGCTGGAGGAAAAATAAAGCGTTTTTCGGACATCCTCTGCCCATGCCAGCCCTCCTTTCAATTGAACCAGTAAATTTGGTTTCTCCAAAAATATGGCAGGTGCGATGAAGGATTGCCAGGCATAGAAATAAGCTTTTTTCTGACCCGGCTCTGTACAAATCCCAAACAGTTCCAGGTGGATTTCTTTTTTAGGCAAGATTCCTTGTATCAGGAGGTATTGAAACCATTTTATTGGGAGAGGTACATCGCTCTCATCAGAATTAACATCCAATATTGCAGCGCTGTCTCTCCAGAGCGCGTGCCCCACCTGAAAACGTAAGGGTTTCAGGGAAATTTGTGATTCCTTCTTCTCATAACGGATATGGTAATAAGGATTTTTTAAAGTTTCCGGCAGTTTTACACCTGGAGCGGTTAAACAATTTCTAGCAGAGATTTCACCATCTTCCGTTTCAGGTAAAAGAAGCAGGCGTCTGGACTGCCATGATAGAAGGTCGCATAGCCCGGCGAGGCTTGATACTTCATTCTCAAAAGGATCTTCCTGCTCCCATGACGGCGTGTCTTTGGCATCTCTGATACCTGAATCAAAATCTTTTGGAACCATATTTAGCATGAGGGTCTGAAAAAGGTTGCTGCCACAGGAAATAAACATTACTCCGCGCCCAAAAGGGGAATCCTTGTAATACTTGTCCGTTGGAACGCTCGCACTGGTCATTCCACCAAGGCTGTAAGCCTGTAGCATGATGAGAATCCGGGCAGCTTCTGCTGGGGAGTATCGTTGAGGATGTTCATCCATGGAATGGTTAAAAAGCGTGGCATTGGAACCGGACGCCAGATGAAGAAGCAGACTAGAAATTCCTTTGGGTATGGGAGCCTGCCCCTTTTTCAGCGCTTTCAAGTCCTTTTGGCGCCGACCGAGTTGCGGATCCTGGTAGAAGGGGTGACGGACATCAAAGAGGTCAAAGCGACCTTGCCATTTATCCTGATAAGCTTGGATGACCTCGGGTGGAAAGGCACCTTTATTCCATAAGTCTTCCCATTCATCGTCGTCAGCAGGTTTGAAGACCGCTGATGTGAAGGCAATCAGGAATAGATATAGCGAGCTGGTGATTATAGGGAGATCAGCTCTGAGAGTTTTCAAAGTATGGGCTTGAATCATGACATCATGCAAGCTCATGATTTTAAGTCGGTCTTGTTGGTCCACACAAGGGAGCCAAGGCTGTGTGAGCAAATTAAATGAGTTTGGCATGAAACCTCCCCGTCCAGATTTGGTACATTTCAAGTAGCATATGACCTCCTTTTTTGTTATTTAACGATGATTTGAATTCCAGTTTCCTTATCAAGCACAATATCAAAATGGTCGGTTGCATGGATGCCGCCAGTAAAAACAAGCGGGATATGCCATCGTAATGCTGCGGAAGTACGAAAGGCTTCGGGTGTGACAAAATTGGAATTGAAAAAATAATGGAGCACCCTTTTGTCGTTTATCGTGAGGGCTGCCATCAAGCAAGACCGCACCTGTATGTCCGTCAGTTGAACAGCCAGATCAACTGTATTTACATCCCCAAGGATGTGTAAACCATCCTCTTCTTGGGTAAAGCAGATAACCTGGACGGATGCCTCAATCTCACGAGTTGGGGCGGCAAGAACTTTGCGGGAGAGAGAATCAAGGTCATCGCTGAAGAAAGTATTCAGGCTTCCGAAGAAAGTCTTGTCGGCATGAGGTATGAGGTATTTCTGAGCATTTTCGGTGCTTGTAACCTGGTGCTCCGACATTTCTTTTTTTAACTTGGCGAGTTTTTCCAGGTCTACATCCGATAAACGACCTGCATCCTTACTACTATAAACAGATTCAATGAGATCGTCAGTTTCCTCAGGAAGGTATAGAGTATCTCTGCCATTAATGGTGAGTAATGTTTTGGCAAGAATATAGGGCTCGTAAACATAGCTGTCTTTTCCGAACTCGGGTATTTCTCCCTGCCCTGATGGGGGAGCAGCGATTATAAAAAGAGGTTCGGCAAGAGATGGCGTTCTTATTGGCGGATTTTCTAATTGACTATGCCGGTGAAGCCTGCCAATGCGCTGGATGAGTAAATCTATGGGTGCCAGATCGCTCACCATCAGGTCAAAATCAAGGTCCAGACTCTGTTCGATTACCTGTGTAGCCACCAGGATTGCCTTCTTGGGTCTTTTCTCAAGTTTTTTTCCGAACAAATCCAGTACGCGGGTTTCAATGTCGCTTCTCCAGAGATAGGGGAACCTGCTGTGAAATAAGAGTATCTCGATCGGTTCGTCTGAAAATGCCTGTCGGAGAGCTTTAAAGATTTCCTGGGCACGATTTACACGGTTACAAATTACCGCGGCACATCCGCCAGCTTGCAGGCGGTTTTTAAGCTCTTTAACAACATCTTCCGGTTCTTGCCCGATCCAACTAAGCCTGACCTTCCGCGAGCTTACCTCCCCTGCACTGTAGACTCTGGTTTGTTGGTCTGTCACAATCGAAAGACGCGGAAAAGGCACACTTTCAAGATTTGTTTCCTTGCCGGAATAGGATCCCAATAGTTCCTGCCGGGTTTGAACTGGCAATGTGGCACTCAGAATGATGACCGAAGTACCCACAGCGTGTAACCAATGCAGCAGGTCTTTGAATATTGCAGTCATGTAGGTGTCATAGGCATGTACTTCGTCAAATATCAGTACTTTATGGCTCAACCCAAAAAGTCTCAAAAAGAAGTGGCGTGTCTTCATTACACTCAGAAAAGTCTGATCAACTGTCCCCACTCCAAAAGGCGCCAATAATGTCCGTTTACGCGGGAGGAACCAGGTATGGCTTTGGATGTTTGCATCCCGCTGGTCTTCATCCGAACAAATACTTGAGGGAGTATATGCCTGACTGTTGTCCTTTAGGAAAGCAGCCCCATGGACGAGGTGCAAATTGATTTCGTCGCCTGAATAACGTTTTGCCAGGAAAGACCGCACGCGCGAATACATCTGGTTGCTGGTGGCTTGAGTGGGCATAGCGAGGTAAATCCCAGCTTTTCGATCACGCTGAATGGCGGTATCAGCCAGATACAGGGCTGCTTCTGTTTTTCCTGACCCCGTGGGCGCTTCAAGAATGACCAAAAATGGGGATTGCATGGATAGGCTATGGTCAATGACTGATTGTTGTATGGAATTGGGCTCAGCAAATTCATGGAATAATTCTTTAAAAGATATGGGTTTGTTTTCTGATTGCCACCCGAGCCACCCAAGCGATTTCAAGGCTTCATAAGCGTGTTTTTTTGCTTTCCCAAGGTATTCGGTGGGTTCCATTACCCGAGGTTGATACGGGAAGTAAATTTCGTTTGATGAGATCCAATCTGCAACGGTGGTTAGACCTGTAAGCAATAAGAATAGCGGGTTCTGCTCTTCGTTGCTTGTGGGAAAAACTGAGGGTAACTTTGGTTTATAAACGCCCTCAAGAAGAAGAAAGATTTCACTTTGAAGTCTCTGCCACTTTTCATTGCCCACATGCACCACACGCACCTGTTCATCGAGAAGATCGCCATTATTAGGAAACTCTCCATGATGCCCTCCCAGAGCAATTGCCAGCCTATTCATGAATTTTATGGGCATCGCTGGCTCCAACTCCGGAAAAATTCGCCTGAGAATCAGAGTGGTTGCTGTGGCATGAAAACCCTTTGTTTTGAATATGGCTTTGGGAAAGTCATACCCCAGCTGTTCAAGTCTTTGTCTCCGTTCGGTATTCTTCGTCTGAAAGGCTGGCCCAGCTTTTCCGATATCGTGCAATCCTATCCAGAACGAGATTAACGTTCCGGTATCCTCATCCGATAGCCCAAGTTCAGATGCTACAGAGGCCTTATAGGATTCGGAAAGTACATGCTTCCAAAGAAGCTGCGCTACCACAGAAGCATCCAAAAGATGCCAGATCAATGGGTGCCAGCTTAATGGATTTTGAGTGGATGACTTAGCCCAAAGTTCAAATACTGTTGGGTTCCTTACATCTGTCCGGTCTTTACACTCCGATTGCATTACTTTAGACCCCCTTCAGCAATAGAAGAAATTGGTTGCTATTATCTCCGGTCTATTGCCCCACTCTTGGAAAATTCCCGCAAGTTTCTCCTGAAAAGGTTTATTTAATCACAATATTTTGCCCATCATTTATGTTCACATTATAGCACAATGAATGAATGTTTTGTGAGAGGGTCAGTGTGAGGGGGTCAGCACCACAAGGATTTTCAAATCTTCTTCCCTGGATATTCAATATTCAGATAAAAGTAGAAAGGAAGCGATAGCGTAATCCAAATGGAAAAACTTATTCCAAAACAAGCCCAACCCAGTCTTCGATTTGGTAGCGTTTGAGCAGATCCAAGCCCTTGGACCTGGCAGCAGCCAGAACATCCTCAGCCTGGTATTCCAGAATGCCGGATAAAACCAGCTTGCCACCAGCGGCGACAATCCCCGCCAAACCTTCACTGAAAAGTCGGATCAGGACAGGTGCCAGGATATTGGCAAGTACCAGCGGTGCCCGCCTGATCGAGTAGTTACCTTGCAGAATTTCTTCCAGGGAGCCTTGGGCTGATTCCAGATTGACTGTGATCTGGTTGATCTGGGCATTATTTTGGGTGGCAAGCACCGCCTGCTCATCTGCATCGACAGCCAGGATACGAGCAGCACCCATTTTCAGGGAGCCGATTGACAGGATGCCTGAGCCGCAACCCAAGTCAATTACATCCTGCCCAGGCTGCAGGTAATCTTCGAGCGCCAGCAGGCAGAGCTGCGTGGAAGGATGTGTGCCTGTGCCAAAAGCCATCGCCGGATCAATGCGAATAATCGTGCGTGTTTCCTGGGGATCGGCTGTTAACCAAGCAGGCTCAATCAGCCAATTTTTTCCAACTCTCAGGGGCTGGTAGTGCTCCTTCCACAGCGCCATCCAGTCTTGATTTTGGATTAGGTTCTCCTCCAGGTTGGGAAGGGGAGTGATCTGGCTCAAATGCCAGAGCGCTTCTTCCAGACTATGCTGAGTGGTGGCAAGATGTTCATCCTGCGGTAAATAAGCCACGACCCGCATCATGCCAGTGAGTTTTTGCTCATCTTCTTGCGAGTCATACTGAGTAATATAGTCGATCACAACACCGTTTGGGGCATATCGGGCAAAGACTTCAGCCACAGCTTCAGCAAGTTCCCCGCTGCACTCCAGGGATACTTCCATCCAGCTATTCGGCTCAGCCACCTAAAACATCCTTGACTTTATCAAAGAAGCTGCGTTCCTGGATCTTGATATCCGTCCCCATGGTTTTACCCAGGGAATCCAGCAGACTCTTTTGTTCATCCGTCAATGTGGTTGGAATCTGTACGTTGACTGTCACCAGCTGGTTGCCCCTTCCGGATTTGTTCAGAATTGGGACGCCCTTATCGCGCAATCGAAAAACCTTGCCAGGCTGTGTGCCCGGAGGGATTCTCAATTTTTCCTCGCCGTCCACGGTAGGAACCGTAATCTCATCCCCGAGGGCTGCCTGCGCCATGTTGATATCCAGATCCAGCAAAATATCTGTGCCATTGCGCCGGAAGAACTTGTGCGGCTGCACATCCAGCTCGAGATAAAAATTGCCGTTTGGCCCGCCATTGATTCCGGGTTGGCCTTCATTAATCATGCGAATCTGGTTGCCATTATCCACCCCAGCCGGAATGGAGACTTTTTTCTTGATCGTCCGGCGTTCCAGTCCGGTTCCATGGCAGGTATGGCAGGGCGATTCAATGATCTCACCGCGGCCATTACAAGTCGGGCATGTCACCACCTGTACCATCGAGCCCAAGAAGGTCTGATGTACCTGGCGAACTTCACCTTGACCTTTGCAGGTGCTGCAGGTGACAGGCTTTGTACCAGGCTCTGCACCAGTTCCGCCGCAGGTGCTGCATTTTTCATCCCGGGTTATTTCAATTTCTTTTTCCACACCGAAAACTGCTTCTTCAAAGGTCAAATGGACCTTGGAAGACAGATCAGCACCCTTTCGGGGGGCATTGCGGGTGCGTTGGGTAGAACCGCCAGAAAAACCGCCAAAGCCGCCGAAACCAAACAGTCCTTCCAGGATGTCGGAAAGATCCATGCGGGAATAATCCGGCATGCCCTGATAGTTGACACCTTCATGTCCGTAACGGTCATAGGCTGCCCGTTTTTCCGGGTCACTCAAGACGCCGTAAGCCTCGTTAATCTCTTTAAACTTTTCTTCAGCGTCTGGGGCTTTATTAACATCCGGATGGTATTGGCGCGCAAGTGATCGAAAAGCACTCTTCAGTTCATCCTGGCTGGCATTCTTGGGAACACCCAGTACTTCATAATAGTCGCGTTTATTTGCCATAAAAAATTAATTGTTCTGTCTACTGTGGACACTTATGTAGCCACCTGGGCAAGGATTGATTCTGCCCAGGTGGTAAATTATTTTCCTGAATGGATCAGGCTTGTTTAAAATCTCCATCTACTACATCACCATCATCAGGTGGGGTTTGCCTTTCGCCTCCGGAAGTGCTGCCACTTTCTGGATTTTGAGGCTGCTCTTGGGAATATGCTGCCGTACCAACTTCTTGAAGGACCTGCATCAGAGCTTCCACTTCGCGATTGATTGCAGCGGGATCGTCCTGATCGCGGACAGATTTGACTTTTTCAACAGCAGCTTCCACTTTACTCT
Source organism: Anaerolineaceae bacterium (assembly GCA_049301715.1). Classification (GTDB taxonomy): domain Bacteria; phylum Chloroflexota; class Anaerolineae; order Anaerolineales; family Anaerolineaceae; genus Mesolinea. The sequence continues at coordinate 23,804 of JBAQLH010000049.1, read as the reverse complement.
TGATATCAGCCGGAACTTTATCGCCCAGGTCGCGCAAGGTTTTTTCGGAAGTATAGACTGCGTTGTCAGCGGTGTTGCGGGCTTCAATAATATCGCGATGGCGTTTGTCTTCTTCAGCGTGGGCTTCAGCATCCCGCCGCATCTTTTCCACCTCTGTCTCGCTCAGACCTGAAGAGGCAGTGATGGTGATGTTTTGGCTGCGCCCGGTGGCTTTATCCTTAGCGGTTACTTCTAATATGCCATTGGCATTTATATCAAAGGTCACTTCAATCTGGGGCACGCCGCGCGGGGCGGCAGGAATCCCATCCAGGTTAAACTTACCCAGGGATTTATTATCGACAGCCATGGGACGTTCGCCCTGCAGCACGTGAATCTCTACCTGGGTTTGGCTGTCAGAAGCGGTCGAAAAGACCTGGCTCTCGCGGGTCGGGATGGTAGTATTGCGCTTGATTAATGGGGTGGCAATCCCGCCCAGGGTCTCAATCGAAAGGCTCAGGGGGGTCACATCCAAAAGGAGAATATCCTTTACTTCACCGCCCAACACACCTGCCTGAATAGCAGCACCAACTGCAACAACTTCGTCGGGGTTGACGCCCTTGTGGGGTTCCCGATTAAATTGTTTACGGACTGCTTCCATAACTGCTGGCATGCGGGTCATTCCACCGACCATGACAACCTCATCAATATCGCCATTTTTCATATTGGCATCCGCCAAGGCTTGCTTGACCGGGGTCATGGAACGCTGCACCAGATCATCGGTCAACTGTTCCAACTTGGCGCGAGTCAGGGTGGTCACCAAATGCTTGGGACCCGAGGCGTCAGCGGTGATATAGGGCAGATTGATTTCTGCTTGCATGGTTGTGGAAAGCTCAATTTTGGCTTTTTCAGAGGCTTCTTTCAGCCGCTGGAGAGCCTGGCGGTCCTGGCGCAGGTCTATCCGATTTTCTTTCTTGAATTCGTCTGCCAGGTAATCCATGATGCGTTGATCAAAGTCATCGCCACCTAAGAAGGTATCTCCACTGGTGGATTTAACTTGGAACAGCCCATCGCCAACTTCCAGAACAGAAATATCAAAAGTGCCACCGCCCAAATCGTATACGGCAATAGTTTCGTTCTTGCGTTTGTCCAAGCCATAAGCTAGGGAAGAAGCAGTTGGTTCATTGATGATGCGCAGAACTTCCAAACCCGCAATCTTACCGGCATCCTTGGTGGCATTCCGTTGGGCATCATTAAAGTACGCTGGTACGGTGATCACCGCCTGAGTGACAGGTTCGCCCAAATAAGCTTCGGCGTCATGTTTGATTTTTCCCAAGATCATGGCTGAAATCTCGGGCGGCGTGTATTCCTTGTCGCCCAAGATCACCCGCAGATCCCCGTTGGGGGCTTTACTTATCCGGTAAGGTACCCGTGATTTGGCACGTTGCACTTCAGGGTCGTCATAGCGCCGCCCCATAAAGCGTTTGATTGAAAATATAGTGTTTTCAGGATTGATGATTGCCTGGTTGCGGGCGACACGACCAACCAGTCGTTCACCATTTTTATTTACTGCAACCACGGATGGGACCAGACGTTCCCCTTCTGCTGAAGGGATAACGACCGGCTCGCCGCCCATCATGACAGCGGCAACTGAGTTGGTTGTTCCTAAATCAATACCAATAATTTTAGACATTTTTCTCCTATTTTGCTACCCGGACTAATGCGGGTCGTATGATACGGTCTTTCAGTTTGTAACCATTCTGGACAGTCTCGATCACTTGCCCATCGGAATAATTAGCATCTTCTTCGTGGGTGACCGCTTCTTGGAAAGTTGGGTCAAATGCGTCGCCAGGTTTAACTTCAAAAGCTTTTACTTCCTTGCTTTCCAGCGTTTTCAGCAGTTTCTGCAGAATCAATTCAATCCCGCTTACCCACTGTTCAATGGTAAGTTCGTTGGGCTTGTTTTTTAGTGCCCGTTCCAAATCATCCACTACTGGAAGAAACATCTTCACCTGGTCTACCAGGGCACTCTCATATACCAGTAATTGATCCTGATCGATACGCTTCTTATAATTGGCAAAACTGGCGCGTTCCCGCTGCAAGCTATCCAAATATTCGTTGGATTTCGCCTTAAGCTGATCAAAATCCTTCTGTAAGGTCTCAATATCCCGAATTGCGACCTCTTCAGGTCCTTGTTCTTTCTCTTCAATCGGTTCTTTGGTATTTTCGTCTTCCATTTGTTGCTTTTGTGTTCTCGATTCCTTCATTATCATTCCTTAAAAAGTCAGATAAGATCTTTTTGTTTATTTCTTAATTCACCAGGGTCTCTGTCACCAAGTCTGAAAGCAAACCGGCAATAAAGCGTATAGTCGAGATAGTATGGCCATAGGGCATGCGCATCGGACCCAACACGCCTAACATTCCGGTTAGTTGATCAGGAACCCCATAGCGGGTCAGGATCAAGGAACACTGACGCAGTTCTTCAAACGTACCTTCCCCGCCAATCAACACCTGCACTCCGCCAACCTCATTTCCAATAATGGGGCGCGAAAGCAAGTCGTCCAGCATGGTCCGTTCCTCCAAAAGGCGCAGGGGGGAACGGGCTTGTTCCGACTCGGCGAATTCTGGTTCTGCCAGCACGTTGGTTAAGCCATCCAGGTAAACCTCACCGGTAACCAATTTTTCGCTCCGCTGCATCTCATCCTTGATCAAATTCAGAACTTTTTCACCTAATGGATCCAACTGTAAGTGCAATCGTTCCAACTGCTCCAACGAACAGTTCTGGCATTGGTCATTTAATTGTGCGGCAATTTTGGAAAGCCTTTCCTGGGAAGCTGTTTCATCCAACGAAAGGATTTGCTGACGAATCTCCCCCCCCACCAGTACCAACACCATTAATACCTGAGTGGCGCGCGTGGCAATCAACTCCAGGTGTTTGAGAGCTACCTTATCCGTGTGAGGTGCTGTTACAATGGAAGCCGCCTGAGACTGGCTGGCCAGAACTGAGGCAGCTAGGTGCAACCACTGGTCCAGACCCTGCCGAACTTGAAAAAACTGGTGACTGATGGTATTGCGGGTGGTGGCAGGCAGGGTCGACTGCTGCATCAGATTGCTCACAAAGAAGCGGTAACCTTCTTCGGTTGGAACTCTCCCGGCAGAAGTGTGGGGCTGGCGCAAATAACCGTTGTCGGTCATAGCCGTCATCTCGTTGCGGATAGTAGCTGAACTCATTTGCAAGCCAAACTGTTCTACCAGGGTCTTGGACCCAATCGGTTGGGCAGTGCGGGTATGCTCATGGATGATCAATGTCATCAGCAGTTTTTGTCGTTCCGTTAGTTCTTGCATTTCTGTTTCCATTGTTTTAGCACTCTCGTATCGAGAGTGCTAAATTTGCTTGTTTAATCTTACCATGCGAAAAAATGAACGTCAAGAATCGAGCGATAAAAAGATATTAGACTTTTATAAGAGTTTTGATAACACTATTTTGGAGTACAGACAGCCCGCATGACGAAGCGATCAACCGCACCAAATTTGTATTTGTAAGCTTCGTCACCGCGCATCATGTCCACTTCTTGAATTCCGCGGTCAATCGACCATTGGATCACCTTGGAGAGCAGCACCCACCCTGGTGAACAGGGGGCATAGGCAGGCTCCCAGGCGGAATTGTAAACCAGCAGTTTGTTTTGCGAGAGCAGGCTCATAAATGCAGCCGTTTTGTGTCCATCCATGGTCAGAAAGGAAAGGTGCAGAATACCTTGCTCAAAAGCCAGTCGGGCAGTGGATTGCATATGCTGGACCATGGCTTCATTCATAAAAGCTTCCTTGCGGGGGTCCTTACGCATCATGGTAATGAAGTCATCCATTTCAGTTTCGAGGTTGGCTTGATCCTGCACATAGTACCAGGCGGTTTCGTGCCGGGTTTCAGCGTTGCGCACTTTTCGGCGGACTTCATGACGCTGCTTTTTATTGATGCTTGCCAGATAGCCTTCCCAGCTATCGGAAAGACGGATAAACGGTGAAGGTTCCACCTTGTCAATCTGGATTTCCCAACCTGTGGCATCGCACGCCGCTTGCAAAGCAGGCAAAGTAGGGGAATCGTTCCTCAGATTGTAAAGATCTAATATACTAGTGGAAACATCCGGGTTTGCCTTCAAGAATTCCAGCAACCCCTGCAAAAAAGAGGCGAGATTGCCAGGTTCAGCCAGAAAATCCAAATAATCAGAAACATCAATGGAACCGATAAAGCGCAAGGCTGGTTCAAATCCATCTCTGGAGCTCAGGAATAATGGTGCAATCCCAACCAGGCTGCCTGATTCCCGGGCGATTATAATCTGCAAACTGCTTTTCTCCGGCAGCCATTCCGCACCACCCAATGTCTGCCACCATGCGCGTTGATAGGCAAAACTTAGGAATGGAACTTGCATGATGCTCTTAGAAAAGAGCTGGTTCCATTCCTCGGACAGGCTGTCCCATTCGGGCACTCTGGAAATGATGCTGAATTTCATCGGAAGGATTATACCCGTTCAGCTTAATTGTGTAATGTATAATGTAACAGGTTACTTAAATAAATTTAGATAAGGTTTCATCATGAAACATGATCTCATCCTCTTCTCCGCTGACAACGATTCCCTTCCAGGCTTTTTTGCGGCTGCGATTCCCAGACGCACTGCCCGCGGGCGTGAAGACGACAGTCTGATGATCTTTCTGACACTGCTGGGGGGAAAAACCGTAACCAATGAGCAATTGCAGCAGTGGCAGCAAAGGTTGGCAGACATCTTCTATCGAACCGGAGGCTCGGTCACCTCAGCCATGCGGGCTGTCGTCGATGGCATTAATCTGACCTTGATTGAAAAAAACTTAAAACAGGTGGAGGACACAGACCACGTTTCTGCGTATCTCTCCCTGGCGGTGATCCACCACGATACCCTTTTTCTTGCCCAATCAGGTTCATCCCAGGTGATTACTTGGAAAACAGACAGTCAGAGCTTCTTCTTTGACCCGGATTTAGGCGGCAGGGGTCTGGGTCTAAGCCAGGCTCCCAAACTGCGTTTTTTCCAGGACAGCATAGCTGATGGGGATATGATCTTATTTTCCACTGCTTTTCCGTCCACTTGGATAAGAGGTGGCTTGCCCTCCCAGACACCAGATGCTGGCATAATGTGGCAAGCCATGCAATCCGCACTGCCCCTCCGTGCGTCCGTTGCAGTTGCGCAGGTCAAAGCAGGTGAAGGCACGGTCATTCGAAATTCATTTCCAAGCCTTTCAGCTCAGTCAGAACAGCAAACTCAAACCAGCACGGAAATTGTTGACAAGCCACAAGAAGAACCTAAAGCTGCAATAGAAGAACTCCTGCCTGAGGAAAAAATGCTCAGTTCCGAAGAACGGACTCCGTTGCCGGCCTTACACGATGAAGCCGCGGAACAGACAGAGGAAACAGAACCATTAACGGAAAAAACAGGAGTGCCAGAAGCCCAACCAGCGGTAGCTGAACCAGTTGAGGAGCAGCCAGCAACAAAACCTGAACCCATCCCAACTCCGCAGTTAACAGAAGCAGTTGAAGCGCGTGCCAAAGAAGCCGAGAGCAGATTGGCGGAACGGGCTGCCCGAGAGGGTGAAAAACAGCAAAAAAAAGCAGCACGCAAATCCGAAAAAGAACATCAAAAGAAAGAAACTTACCGTAAAATTGCCGATGGCGCCGGCAAGGTTAACAGACTCAGCGCTAAGATCGGCAGGATATTCTCGAAACCTGTCACTACTGAAGAAGGCACTCTAATTAAAAAAGAACCGCTTTCCACTGGCACCAAAATAATGTGGGCGATCTTAGTCCCACTGGTGGTGGCGGTAATTGGTTCTTCTATTTACATTTCCAAAGGGCGTGAGGATCAGTTCCAGTATCTGATGGCGCAAGCCCGCGCTGCCGCTAACAATACCGAACTGATGACTGGCGCAGATCAGCAGCGCGAAGGCTGGAATCAGGTCTCTTACTGGCTGGATCAGGCGGGTGAATATCGTCAAACGGATGAGATGCGCGCGCTGCGGGTTCAGGCTCAGCAAGCCTTGGATCTTCTGGATAATGCTGTTCGTCTCAACTACCAGGTGGCTTTTCCTGGGTCGCAGCTTCCCAGTTTGGAGATCAGTCAAATTATTACAGTTGGAAATGACGTTTTCATTCTGGACGACGCTACAGGCGTGGTACTGCATCTAAACCTGACCAACAAAGGATACCAGGTCGACCTGGAGTTCAACTGCCAGCCGGGAACTTATGATGATATTCAGGTTGGGGACCTGGTGGAGATGACCGCTATTACGGTCAATAATCCTGCTAAAGCCCCGCTTCTAGCCTTGGATGCGGCTGGTAACAGCCTGTACTGTGCCATTGGTCAGAATCCCAGTGCGGTAGCGCTGATTCCGCCGGATGGAGGATGGGGGGAGATCAAGAGCATCACGGTCGATTCAGGACGCTTGTTTGTTCTGGACCCACTTAATAATGCCCTATGGATTTACCGGGGTTTTTCCACCCAATTCAATACCGTGCCTGATTCTTATTTTGAGGACGAATCGATAGACCTTTCCCGGGCTGTGGAAGCAGCGGTTGGCGGGGATGAGCTGTTCCTGCTGTATCAGGATGGGCATACCGCTCACTGTTTGGCTTCCAACGTGACCGGAACGGTGGAGTGCCAGGACCCTTATCCTTACCAGGACACACGGGAAGGCGCAGAAGCTGGATCGGTTAATTTTGAGAGCTTGGGCTTTGGGCATGTTTCATATTCGCCTCCCCCGGATCCCTCTGTTTATTTCTTGGCGCCGAATTCGGCAGAGCTTTACCAGTTTAGCTTGCGTCTGAACTTGAATCGCATCTATCGATCTTCATTTGCAGAAGGCGGTTTGCCAATGCGGGAAGCGACTGCCTTTAATGTTGCCTCGAACCGCAAGATTTTTATGGCGTTTGGCAATGAGCTCTTTTGGGCAGAACTTCCATAACTGATCTGCCGAAATTTGATCATCAAAGCCGGGTCGATCTTGATCCGGCTTGTTATTATTCCTGGTTGATATTTCTGCACTGAAAGTCCTGCTTCTCTGCCCATTTCCGGAAAGCAAGATTGCAGATCACGAATTGGTTACCACACCCGACAGGCACACTCGCTTGGCGTGCATGACCTACCGGAAACTTACCCCTCTTCCCTTCCCCGGAAAACGACTTCAGTATTACCTGGATAATGTTACAATTGTCGCGTAAATTTGCCGCGCTGAAGCTCACCCTAATGCGGTAGATTGAATAGAAGACTGGTTACGCTTAAGGAGAAGAATGACTCAGGAAGACTCCCGTTTGGAAAAACTTAATCATCAGCGAGAAGCCGCCAAACTTGGCGGCGGACAATCCAGAATTGACAAGCAACATGCCAAAGGCAGCCTGACTGCCCGGGAAAGAATCGCCCTGCTTCTGGATGAGGGCACTTTCCGCGAACTGGAAAGTTTGATGGTTCAACAGAACGACCCACAGGCCGACAGTATACTCGGCGACGGTGTCGTGACCGGCTATGGCAAGATTGATGGTCGCACAGTCTATGTCTATGCCCAGGACTTTACTGTTCAAGGCGGCGCATTGGGAGAAATGCATAGCCGCAAGATCTGCCGCGTGATGGACCTGGCAGTCAAGACAGGCAGCCCTGTGATCGGCATGATCGACTCTGGCGGTGCCCGCATTCAGGAAGGGGTCAAAAGCCTGGGAGGTTATGCCGAAATTTTCCGCCGTAATGCCCAATATTCCGGCGTGATTCCCCAAATCAGCCTGATCATGGGACCTTGCGCCGGCGGTGCTGCTTATTCGCCAGCATTGACTGATCTGATCATCATGGTCCAAAAACAATCCTACATGTTCCTGACCGGACCGCAGGTCATCAAGACTGTAACCGGTGAAGATGTGGATTTTGAATCCCTAGGCGGTGCGGATGTGCACTTGGGTATCAGTGGAACCGCCCATCTAGTAGGAGAGGACGAGCAGCAAGCCATTGCTCTCTGCCGCCACGTTTTAAGCTATTTGCCCTCAAACAATGTTGATCAAGCTCCGCAGGTTGAACCCTCCGACAGTCCTTTCCGCCGGGAGGAAGCCCTGAATAGCCTGGTGCCAATTAATCCTGATGAACCGTACAATATGCACAAAGCCATTCTCCAAATCGTGGATCAGGGCTCATTCATAGAATTGCTGTCCGGCTTTGCTCAAAATGCCATTGTTGGTTTTGCCAGGTTGGACGGCAAATCGGTTGGGGTCATCTCCCAGGAGCCAGCCGTTATGGCTGGTGTAATGGATATCGACTCGGCTGATAAAATCGCCCGCATAGTGCGCTTGTGTGACGCCTTCAACCTGCCAATTGTGACCTTTGTGGATTCACCTGGCTTTTTGCCCGGTGTCGACCAGGAACACCACGGTGTGATCCGACACGGAGCCAAAGTGCTGTTTGCTTACGCCGAGGCGACTGTACCCAAGGTCAGCGTTGTTACCCGGAAAGCTTATGGAGGCGCTTACGTGGTCATGAGCAGCAAATACCTTGGCACAGATATCACCTATGCCTGGCCGAGCGCTGAAATTGCTGTCATGGGTGCGGAAGGGGCTACCAACATCCTTTACCGCAAGCAGATCAGCGAAGCCCAGGATTCACAGGCAGAGCGCCAGCGGTTGGAAGAGGAATACCGTCAAAAATACTTGACCCCATACGCGGCAGCCTATGCCGGCTACATTGACGAGGTGATTGAACCCGCCGAGACACGTCAGAAATTAATCGAAGCTCTGGAAGCCCTCGCTAACAAGGTTGAGAATTTACCTGCGCGCAAGCACGGCAACATGCCAGTTTAAGGGAGGATTGCATGTCTGAAACATTCTCGCAAGGATTGTTGATCGCAGGGCTTGGAATGGGACTGGTTTTTGCCATGATCCTGGCACTGTGGGGGATTATGGTTCTGCTGGTTCGCCTGACCAACCCCAAGAAAAAAGAAATTTTACCAGTTGACGGCGAGGCAGCCGGGGAGGCAGACATTCTGGCGGATTCGCTTCAAGGAAAGCAAAAATTGGCGGCAGCCACAGCAGTGGCTTGCGCGCTCAAACTTGAACAAGCCAAAAGATTGCCATTAAACGCAAAATCGTCGATGCCAAGCCAATGGCTAATCAACGGCAGGCTTCAGCAAATGCTTATACATGCAAACAGAGGACGGAGATCATGATCATTAAGGTCGAAATTGACGGACAAACCTACGCAGTAGCGATCCAGGACATTCATGCCAGACCGGTCATTGCCGAAGTGGATGGGCAGACCTTCCAGGTTTGGCCCGAAGAGGAAAACAGCCCTGCCAACACAGCGCCGGGAGCTACCATCCAGACTGCACCTGTGAAGCAAGCGCCCATAAAAAATACCCAACCACCCGCTGCTTCCAGTTCGCTGGATCTGACCGCGCCCCTGCCCGGTGTGATCGTCATGATTGATGTAAAAGCAGGGGATACAGTCAAAACCGGACAAACATTATGCACCCTGGAAGCCATGAAAATGAAGAATGCCATCCGCTCCAACCGTGACGGGGTCATTGCCCAAGTCCACATTTCTACCGGAGACCAGGTGAAGCACAATCAACCTCTTTTCACGTTCCAGGCATAAGGGAAAAGCCCCATGGATTTTGCTCAACTGATCGACGAATTAAGCAAAGGTTTTGAAAATTTTACCTGGGGCAATGCTGTAATGATCGCAGTAGCTCTGGTATTGATTTACTTGGCAATTTGGAAGGAATACGAACCGGTTTTATTGCTGCCGATTGGCTTTGGCTGCTTGCTGGCAAACCTGGGCATGTCCAATGAGGTCGGGTTCATGAAGGTCATTTATGATGCCGGTATTAAGACTGAAATTTTTCCCTTGGTGATTTTTATTGGCGTGGGTGCGATGATTGATTTCAGCCCACTGCTCTCGCAGCCCAGTTTGGTGCTGCTGGGGGCTGCCGGTCAATTTGGCATTTACGCCACTTTGCTCTTAGCAATTCTGCTCGGCTTCCCCCTTAACCAAGCGGCGTCCATTGGGGTGATTGGCGCTATTGACGGCCCTACAGCAATCTTTGTGAGCAGCAAATTGGCACCAGAAATCTTAGCCCCTATCGCTGTTGCCGCTTACTCCTATATGAGTCTAATCCCGATTATTCAGCCCCCGATTATGCGCCTGATGACCACCCGCAATGAGCGCTTGATCCGCATGGAATATTCTCCCAAACCGGTAAGCAGGCTGACGCTGGTCATCTTCCCTATCTTGGTCACTGTGCTGGTCGCTCTGGTTGCGCCGGACGCCGCCCCCTTGATGGCAGCCTTGATGCTTGGCAATCTGCTGCGGGAAGCTCAGGTGGTGGATCGTTTGAGTAAAACGGCTCAAAACGAACTGATCAATATTGCCACGCTTTTCCTCGGCCTGGCAATTGGCTCCACCATGACGGCTGAAAATTTCCTCAACTGGAACACGCTGGCAATCCTGGGCTTGGGCCTGCTGGCATTTGTAATTGATACCGTTGCTGGTCTGTTGTTTGGCAAGCTCATGGCAGTGATCACGCACGGCAAGGTCAATCCTTTGATTGGTGCTTGCGGGATCAGCGCATTTCCGATGGCTGGGCGCTTGTCTGCCAAGATGGCATTGGAAGAAGACCCCTCCAATTACATCCTGATGCATGCTATGGGTTCCAACACTGCCGGGCAGCTTGGCAGTGTGATTGCGGGTGGGTTGCTGCTGGCGCTTGTAACAGGAATCCATTAAACCCCTGACGCTGACATAATCAAACTGCACGCGTTGCCGTGCAGTTTTTGTTTATAAGTTCAGTTTATACCCAACCGCCCTCTCCGTAGTGATCAGAACGGGTTCGCGGGGATTTTCTTCAATGGCTTGCCTCAGCCAACTGATGTGCACATCCAGAGTGCGAGTATCACCGGTGTAGTCTGTTTCCCAGACTTGCTTGAAAAGGTCTTCGCGTGGCAGGATTACCCCGGGATTATTCATCATCTGCCTTAAAAGCCGAGCCAGCCGCGGAGTAAGATGCGCTTCCTTTCCATTGCAAGTTACCATGTTAGAACGAGTATTCAGTTGCAGAGGGCCCAAGGTATGCAGGTGTTTTTCTTCGACATTCTGAAAAGAGCGCAGGCGATTGACCAGCTTTTGGATGGTAAAAGGCAGCCGCAGCACCATATTGGCTTGGGAAACTTCGACAATATTTTGGTCATCGGAAATGATCAGGAGGATCGGGCAATCCGGCAGCCGGCTGCGAAACCGGCTGGTGATGCGTAAACCATTGGTGCGAAGCGAAGCCGCATTGATTACAATTATATTAGGGCAGAATTGATCCAGGATTTGAAGGCCTTCTGTACCGCTTTCGGCAGTATAGACCTGGTAACCTTTACGGGACAAGTCTGCTGCAAAGGCAAAATGATTAGTCCTTTTGCCCTCGATGCATAATACAGTCACTTCTTGATTATCTAACAATATAAAGCCTTCCGTCTGCCCAGTCTAGAAAGTGTCCATTGGCGCTATAAAAAATAATAATAAACTCCCTTTTGTGGTTGGATCGTTTTGTGAAACCAACCATAAATGTTATTTCTGTTTTATACTCCCGCTCCTGAGGGACTGCTGAAGGTTGGTTGATTAAAGAGCCCTAAACCAGATAATATTTTACTCTAAAATTATAGCCTAAAATTCCTTGTCTTGTGTCAATCTTTCCCCACAATTTCATCTGAAAAGCAATAAAGTAAAAAAACAAGATCGAAATACTTAAAGATTCTGGAATTGGTTTGCCAGTCATTGGTGGGCATGTTAGAATCATACTAGAAATGCAAGCAATCCACTTTTTTCTGGTGAAATAATATGAGCAAAATGAAAGAATGCCTGATAAACAGTGTGCGGGTCAGCCTGATCAATCAGGAACGGATTGTAGTGCTAAAGGAAAAAGATGACGAACTCTACCTGCCCATTTGGATCGGGTTGTATGAATTTGAATCAATCACAATTGCACTGCAGAAGATTGAAGTAGCCAGACCTTTAACCCATGATCTGATGAAGACGATTTTAAGCGTGCTGGATGGTACCCTGATTTGTATCGAGATTACCGCGCTGGAATCAGATACCTATTACGCCAACCTTGTAGTCGAACAAGGGGGTGCGCAAAAGCGAATCGACTGCCGTCCATCCGATGCGCTAGCTTTGGTAGTACGCTCAGGTGTGCCGATCTATGTAAATGAGGATGTTTTGGATCGGGCTGGCATACGCCCCGAAGAAAACACACCATCAGAAACCGCTGAATTATCGGAGGATGAGATCAATACTCCTGATTTATCGGTTTTCGAAGACTTTTTGGGCAAGCTTGGCGAGGATGATTCTGACCAGGAAACCGACCAGCCAGGGGAAGACAATCCTGACCAGGTATTTTAATCTCTAATTTCCCCTTTTGTGGGAGTTGTCCTGCTGACTGTTGGGAGAGCAAATGAGCGATCAAGATCAATACACGAATACCAATTCTGACCTTACCCCGGGTCAATTGTACGATCGTGAGATGGAAGAAGCTCTGATCGGGGCAGTGATCATCAACCCGGATGTGTTTCTGGATGTTGCATCGATCCTCAATCCGGAAGATTTCTACCTGAATCGGCACCAATGGATTTGGGAAGCTTTCCGCTACCTGTTCTCAACTGCCCAATCATTTGACTTGCTGACCATCAAACAGGAGCTGGAAGCACGCAGCCACCTGGAGGATGTGGGCGGAATGGAATACCTTGTCGGCCTTGCCAACCAGGTACCTTCCTCTTTGCACGCCGAGTCTTATGCCCGCAACATCAATGCCCTGGCAGTTCGGCGCAGGCTGCTCGCTTCCGCCAACGAGATTGCCAAGTTGGCTTACCGGAAAGATTACACTGTTGAAACCGTCATTGATCAGTCGGAGCAAGCCATTTTTGGGGTCAGTCAGGATCGCTACAAACATGATCTGGTCCCGCTCAAAGATATTGTCGGCAGCTATATTGACCGCATGTCGGAGGTCAGCCTGCATGCCGAAGAGACCAGCGGGCTCGAAACCGGGCTGGTTTCAGTCGATAAAGTTCTGGATGGAATGCAGAAGTCCGATTTTATCATTGTGGCTGGGCGCCCTGGAATGGGCAAGACTGGTTTTTTGATCGGGGTCATGAAGCATGTTGGCTTGTACCTAAAACGAAACGTGGCAATGTTCTCGCTGGAAATGTCCGCCGAACAGCTCCTGCAGCGGCTCTTGGCACAAGAAACTGAAATCGACTCACAAAAATTACGTTCCGCAAAAATGACTGACCGCGAAATGGAAACAACTATGCATGCTCTGAGCATATTGAACGATGCCCATATCTATATTGACGACACCCCTGCCATTACCCCCTTGCAAATGCGCACCAAGTGCCGCCGGCTACAAATGGAAGAAGGGCTGGACCTGGTCATCGTGGATTACCTGCAGTTGATGTCTGCTGAGGTTCGCACCGAGAACCGCGTCCAGGAAGTCTCTTATATTTCACGCTACCTAAAAGTACTGGCAAGAGAATTGAAAGTACCGGTCTTGGCAGCAGCCCAGCTTTCACGGGCGGTTGAGCAGCGCCAGGATAAACAGCCAGTGCTATCAGACCTGCGGGAATCCGGCAGCCTGGAGCAAGATGCGGACGTGGTTATGTTCATCAACCGCCCTGACCAGATGAACGAAGACAGCCCGCTGCACAACATTGCCAAACTGGCAATCGCCAAACACCGCAACGGACCCACCAACAGCGGTATTGACCTGGTATTTTTGGAAAAACTGGCTATGTTCCGGGATAAATACCGGGAGAATTAACCTGACCTGATGGAAAATCACCAATCCACCCTGCCTGAATCAAAAGGGTTTTCCCGGGATTTGAACTTGAATCTGAAACTTCCGGGGGATTTCCTGCTCCGAATCAGCCGGGAACCGGTCGAATCAGATTTAATTCTGGTTCTGCTGAGCTTTTTCCACCTTTTAAGCAGCCAGGAAAAGCCTGTCCAGGTGATGCAGGAATTTACCCTCAAGGAAGCCTCTCTGGATCCGCTCTTTCAGGGGAATTCTGAGCGCCTGCAAGCTGCTCTGGATCAGGCACTTGAATCCGGCCTGCTCTTGCGTTATACGGACGCCCGACAGAGCGGATATCTCCTGCCTGGCACACCCGAAGGTCAAGCGCTCTTTAATGCATTAGCCTCCGGGGAGGCAGCCATGGAGTCACTCTTGCTGGCAGAACTGGTGCCGCTGCAAGTCAGACCAAATATTTACAAACTTTACGAAGCCAATATCGGACCACTGACGCCGATGATTGCAGAGATGTTAAGGGAAGATGAAACCACCTATCCCGTTGAATGGATTGAGGATGCGATTGGTGAGGCAGTTCAGCATAACGCACGCAATTGGAAATATGTCCGTGCAATTCTGAAAGCTTGGAAGGAAAAAGGACGTGGCACAAAAGATGAAAAGGATGGGACCGATCTTGAAAAATTTCGAGAACTCCATAAAGACTACCAACGAAAATCCGGAAAATAACGGCCTCGATCAGCCCGGCTTGCCAAACCACATATCCATCGGCGATCCGGACTGCCCATATTGTCACGGGCTTGGGTTTGTCGGTAAAGACGTTCCCGTTGGCGACCCGGAATTCGGCAAATTAGTGATTTGCAGCTGCCGGCTGAAGGAAGTTGCCGCTCAGCAGCGCGATCAACTATACCACCTGAGCAATCTGGGTGCGTTGAAGGACCTGACCTTTGAAACTTTTCAGCCGCGCGGAAGGGTGGGCTTGGGAGTACAGCAAGCCAACTCGCTTGAACAGGCTTACAACTCCGCCCAGAACTTTGCCGGATCCCTTAAAGGGTGGCTGCTGCTTCTGGGAAAATACGGCTCAGGGAAAACCCACCTGGCAGCCGCAATTGCCAATCAGGCAGTTTCCATGGGGGTCTCTACCCTGTTCCTGACCGTACCCGACCTGCTGGATTGGCTCCGTTTTGCTTACTCCGGCTCCAGTGATTTGGACTTTGAAGAGCGTTTTGCGGAAATACGTAACGTTCCTCTGCTGATTATGGATGATTTTGGCACGCAGAATTCCACCCCATGGGCACAGGAGAAGCTGTTTCAGATTATCAATTACCGCTACATCGATAAACTGCCCACCGTCATCACCAGCAACTATCAGCTCAATGATTTCGAGGGGCGCATCCGTTCACGCCTGATGGACCCGGAGATGGTCAGCCGCGTGGATATTCTGTCCCCGGATTACCGCAACCCAACCGATGACATCGGGCATCACGAACTTTCCAGCCTGAATCTGCACAGCCGGCAGACCTTCGGCACATTCAGCCTGCGTAAAGAGGAAGGCTTGGTTTCTGAAGATGTCCAGTCGTTAACGGAAGCTTTTGAAATCGCCCAGGATTATGCCAAAGCGCCGCAGGGCTGGTTGGTTTTCTTTGGCCCTTATGGCTGCGGCAAGACCCACCTGGCAGCCGCTATCGGCAATTATCAAGCCAGTATGGGATACCCCCCCCTAATGATAGTGGTGCCCGATCTGCTTGACCACTTGCGGGCTACCTTTGGACCTAACAGCAACATTAGCCTGGATCGCCGCTTTGAAGACATTCGTTCTGCTAGGCTGCTGATCCTGGATGATTTGGGCACTCAATCTGCCACTCCCTGGGCACGCGAGAAACTCTACCAATTATTCAACCACCGCTACAATGCGGAACTGCCGACCGTTATCACCACATCCAGCCTGCCCAATGAAATTGATCAGCGGCTGTACAGCCGCATGTCGGATACCAGAATTTGCCGGATGGCATTCATGAGCGCCCCCACATTTACGGGCAGCAAGCCGATAAGACCTGGTCGGAAGTAATTGTCCAAAAATGTGTTTATAGTCGCTATGCTGATCAAGCGGATCGAAGATTCACATTTGATATTAGTAGATTGTGATATCATCATCACATTCTGCTTTATTTAAGCAATGAAATTAGAGATCCTGCCTAGCGCAGGTTATTCTATGTTAATGAGAGAATCATGAATAAAATTATTAGAGAAACACCCAACACCTTTAACCTACCCTATCGCATCAAGCGTTTGGCAGACCTGGCACACAACCTCTGGTGGGCCTGGAATCCCGAAGCTGCCCACATGTTCAAGGATATTGATCCTTTGGTATGGGAACAAACCAAGCACAACCCGGTAGTCTTTCTCAGAAAAGTCGAAAAATCAACTTTTGACGATTTGATCAAGGACCGTTATTTTCTGGATCGCTATGATCGCATTACCCGTGAATTTGACAACTACCTGAAAACTCAGAATACCTGGTTCAATCAGATCTATCCCAACCTTGTAAACGAGGAGATTGCTTATTTTTCCTTTGAATACGGTCTGCATGAATCCTTGATGGTGTATGCTGGGGGCTTGGGTGTGCTTTCGGGCGATCATCTGAAAGAAGCCAGTGATTTGGGTTTGCCTCTAGTGGCTGTTGGTTTTTTGTATACCTACGGTTATTTCTCCCAAAAAATCACTGAGGACGGTTGGCAGGAAGCCCGCAATGTTCCGATTGTCTATGACGACTTGCCCCTGGTGGCGTTGTACGACGAAAACCACGAACCGATTAAGGTTTCAATTGACCTGCCTGGTCGGTCTGTATTCGCCCGGCTGTATGAATTAAAAGTTGGCCGTGTAACACTGGTCCTTATGCAAACCAATATCCCCGAGAACAGTCCTCAGGATCGCCAGTTGACCGATCGGCTGTATATCAGCGATCCTGATCTGCGCATCTCCCAGGAGATGCTGCTGGGGGTTGGCGGGCTGCGAGCGCTGCAAAAGTTGGGGCATGAACCTACCATTTATCATATGAATGAAGGACATTCCGCTTTCCTCACCTTGGAGAGAATTCGCCAGATGATAACAGAAGGCAAGTCCATTGAAGACGCAGCGGATATTGTTAAAAGATCCAGCATATTCACGACGCACACCCCTGTTCCCGCGGGTAATGACGAATTCCCCATCTGGTTAATGGACAAATATTTTTCCTCGTTCTGGCCGAAATTGGGATTGAACCGGGATCAGTTTATGAGCATTGCTCACGTCAACCAAGATTGGGGCGGTGAGGCTTTTAGCATGCCTGTCCTGGCATTAAAACTATCTGATTACCGAAATGGTGTCTCCAAGATTCACGGTGAAGTTTCCCGCCACATGTGGCAAAGCCTTTGGCCGAATAAAGATGTGGAAGACATCCCGATTTCGTATATCACCAACGGCGTTCATACTGGCACATGGCTGGCACGGCGCCTGGGACACCTTTATACCCGCTATTTGGGCGCTGATTGGAAGGAGCGCATTGATGATCTTGAACTGTGGGAGCAAATTGACCAGATCCCTGATGAAGATCTCTGGAGAGTTCGCCAGCACCTAAAGCGAAAATTGGTCGCTTACATGGTCAGCCGAGCACGCAATCAGTGGATCACTGCCAATGTGCACCCGGTTCAAACGGTGGCAAGTGGCGTCTTGCTGGATCCCTATGCCCTGACCATTGGGTTTGCCCGTCGCTTTGCAACCTACAAGCGCGCCAACCTCCTTTTCAGGGATCGTGATCGCCTGTTGAACATCGTCGCAAACCCCAGCAAACCAGTTCAAATTATTTTTGCCGGTAAGGCGCATCCTGCCGATGAACCTGCCAAGCAGTTGATCCAGGAAGTCTATCGCAATGTGAAGGATGCCAAGTTTGGTGGCCGCCTGGTTTTTTTGGACGACTATGATATGGATATGGCACGCTACCTGGTACAAGGTGTGGATGTGTGGTTAAATACCCCGCGCCGCCCGCGCGAAGCCTCCGGAACAAGTGGCGAAAAAGCTGCTATTAACGGTACATTAAACTTCTCAGTCCTCGATGGCTGGTGGGCAGAAGGTTATAATGGCAAGAACGGCTGGGCAATCGGGGATGACACAGCGTATGCTTCCCTGGACGAGCAGGATGATGCTGACTCAAAAAGTCTGTATGACACCCTTGAAAACGAAATCGTGCCTTTGTATTACACCATGCGCTCTGCCGATGGACTGCCTGGCGACTGGATTGAGCGGGTAAAGGAAAGCATGAGATCACTCACACCCCGCTTCTCCACGAGACGCATGGTCAAGGAATATATGATGGAACTTTATTACCCAGCTATTCAGACAGCCAAAGGAATTGATCCGAACAAAGCTGTAGATAGGTAATTGTTTAGGAGATAACAATGGAAAATTTTCTCTCATCCTCTGCCTGGCTGGGCGCTTTGGCGATATTTGCACTGCGGGTGATAAACATTACCATGGACACGTTACGGTTTATGCTGACCATGCGTGGGAAACAGGCAATTTCCTGGATCCTTGGTTTTGTGGAGTCGATATTATTTATTGTGGTCATGGGAGCAGTGTTGGAGGACTTGAACAATGTCCTTAACATCATTGCCTATGCCGCGGGCTTTGCCACCGGGAATGTGATTGGCATGGCGGTCGAAAAACGGCTAGCCATCGGCTATTCACACATCAGCATCGTGAGCAAGCAAAATGGCATCGCTATGGCAGAAGTACTCCGCTCGAAAGATTTTGCTGTCACTGAGATTCCTGCTCGCGGTCGGGACGGCACAGTTTCTTTACTGAATTGCTCTGTTCGTCGCAAGGACGTCAGGGAAATTGAGAAGATCGCCCTTGAGGTGGATCCGCAAGCTTTTATCACCGTGGAAGACATCACCCCCATGCAGCGGGGTTATTGGGGTACCGGCTCCCTTCACCGTTGATCCCGCATGTAAAGGTTTGGAGAGTTGACATTCATTAAGCCTTTGGCGATCATTTTTGATTTTGATGGATTAATCCTGGATACCGAAACGCCTGAGTTGTTGGTCTGGCAGCGTTGTTTTGCGGAAGCTAAAGGTAAATTCGACCTGTCGGGCTATCGCAGCATCATTGGAGCTTGGGAAACGTGTGGCTACAATCCAGGCGCGGAGCTGGCTAAGTTACTTGACCACGGTGTTACCGCTGAAGAGCTTACCCGTATGGTCAGGCAGGAAGCAGCCCAGATCATCGATCAGGAACCTCCCATGAACGGAGTTAGAGAATTGATTACTGCCGCAAAGAGCAGAGGAATCCACCTTGGAGTAGGTTCGAGCTCACCCCAGGATTGGGTCTTTGGGCACCTCAGCCGGCTGGGTTTGCTGGAGAATTTTCAAACTGTAGTGACCTTTGATGACGTCAGCGCCAGCAAACCTTCCCCGGAAATATTCCTGAAAGTGCTTGAAAGCTTAGGGGTGTTTCCCGAAAGAGCACTTGTTTTGGAAGATTCGTACAATGGCGTGTTGGCTGCCAATCGGGCAGGTATCCGTGTGGTGGCAGTACCGAACCAGGTTACCGAAGGACAAGACTTTTCGGGGGCGATAGAGGTCATTCCAACCCTGGATGCCTTGAACCTGGATAAATACTTCCCGGAACTAAACGAAAAGTAAACCCTTCGCGGTTAGTTTTTGGAAAAATGATTTCATTTTCTTTGATTCAAGCCGACGTTTTCTGTTCGCGCTGATATTCACTGTGTGAAGCCTTCCAAGGGGCTAAGTGCGGGGTTTAACCAAAAGTCTCCGATTTGTAAGGTTAGGTCTCGCTGGGGGTCTCATTACCTGTCTTATCCGCTCAACACCAACCTATAGAGTCTGAAACAAGTATGGATCGAAAGACAGAGACAATCACCATTTATGCATCTTCCCAAATGACAACACAAGACCCGGGGATCCATTTCCAGCTCCTGTTTTTAGGATGCCTTGATTGTATATAAATTATTTCCTTTAGGTCAATTAATCACTTATTTTTCAATACCCTCGTTGACAGAGTGTTTCCGTTTTGTTGGGCCAATAATCCCACCCATGGGATTCTATTCAGCCTGTTCTTTTGCCCCAGAGCAAGACGTATGCGGACGGGCCAGTGCGAAAAGGCTGGATCCCTGACCCACTTTCAGTCGACGCTGCCGTTCCAGCCTGGTTTGCAGTATACTTTTTACATACCTCATTCAAAACACGGGAGTTATCATGGACCTAAACACCTCTGAATTCTATTTTGGTCGCGTTTACGACCTGAGTACCAAGCAAGTACAGACAGAAAAGCCGGTCTTTTACGATCCCGCCGACCTGACCACCCACGCGGTCATCACCGGTATGACCGGCTCCGGCAAGACCGGCATGGGCATCGTCCTGCTGGAGGAAGCTGCCCTTCAAGGCATTCCAGCCATCCTCATCGACCCAAAAGGGGATCTTACCAACCATTTGCTGCACTTCCCCAACCTTCTCCCCTCGGACTTTGCCCCCTGGGTTGATTCAGATGCCTCCAACCGAGAAGGCAAGACCCTCCAACAAGCAGCAGAGGAAGCTTCAGCTTCTTGGTCCAAAGGGCTAACCGATTGGGGTATCGACAAGGAACGCCTGCAGAAACTGGCTGACAAAGTCGATTATGCCATCTACTCACCCGGCTCGGACTCTGCCATCCCGGTCAGCATCCTGTCTTCCTTAAAATGCCCGGACCTTGATTGGGAAATTAACAAGGAAATGCTGCGCGAGAATATTTCCAGCACTGTAACCGCTTTGCTCGAATTGGTCGGTTTTAAAAATATTGACCCAGTCCGCTCACGCGAGCACATTCTGCTTTCAAACATTTTCGAGGCCGCCTGGAGCAAAGGCAAAGACCTGGACCTGGAAAGCCTGATCCTGCAAACCCAGAACCCGCCCTTTGAGAAACTGGGCGTCTTCCCGATCTCCAAGCTTTACCCAGAGGATGAACGTTTTGAGCTCGCTATGCTGCTGAATAATTTCCTGGCAGCCCCAGCCTTCGGAAGCTGGCTTGAAGGTCAGCCGCTCGACATCGGCGCTTTTCTGTACTCCCCTTCCGGCAAACCGCGCCACAGCATTTTTTATCTGGCACACCTGGCGGATGAAGAGCGTATGTTCTTCATCACTCTGTTGTATTCCGCCATTGAAACTTGGATGCGCAGCCAATCCGGCACCAGCAACCTGCGTGCTTTAGTGTATTTCGATGAGATTGTCGGCTACCTGCCCCCCGTCGCCTCCCCGCCCAGTAAACCGATCATCCTGCGCATGCTCAAGCAAGCCCGTGCTTTTGGCGTGGGCCTGGTACTCTCCACGCAAAATCCGATTGACCTGGACTACAAAGCCCTTTCCAACACTGGCACCTGGATCATTGGAAAGCTGCAAACCGATCAAGATAAGCAGCGCCTTTTGGACGGTCTGGAGAGCCTGACCGGCGGGCTTGACCGCACCTACTTTGATAAAACCATCTCTGCCCTCGGTAAGCGTGTCTTTCTGCTGCACAATATCCATGCCAAAGCCCCATTGGTTTTCACCACCCGCTGGGCGATGAACTACCTGCCCGGACCCATCACCCGTGACAAGCTGGAAAGCTTGAATGAAATGGTCGGCGCTGGTGCAATCAATAGAACTGTTGAGGGTGAAAATAAGCCTGACGGTACGGTGACCGTGGCTGAGGTCAAAGGGATCGGCAAAGGCGGTTTGCCCGGTAGCCAAACTGAGCCAATTCTATCTTCTGATGTGACTGTACATTACCTGCCAGTCAACCGAAGCCTGTCTGATGCCATCAGTGAAGCCAGCACCAGGATGGCTGGTTCTCCGCCCAACCCGCTTTATCATTACCATCCGGCTTTGATGGGGCAGGCAACGGTTTATTTCGCCAGCCGTACTTATAATGTGGATACACAAACCAGGCTGGCCGTCCAGATTCCCAAGTTAGAGGGACGCGGGCTGGTTCGCTGGCAGGATTACCAGACCGAACCGGTCAACACTGCTAATCTGGAGATCCGGCCGCTTCCAAATGCCAGTTTTGGTGATTTGGTTTATCCTTTTGATGATGAAAAGAACATCAGCGATCTCTCCAAGGATTTTGTGGAGTGGGTCTATCGCAGCCAGACCCTGAAGCTCTTTAGCAACGATAAGTTGAAATTGACTTCAGCCGCAGGTGAAAGCCAGGAAAATTTTGAGAAACGCTGCCATGAAGCCGGCAGCGGTTTGTCATCTGAAGGTGTCTCAAAGATTGAGGAAAAGTATAAAAAGTTAAAGAAAAGCATCGAGGATAAAAAATTGAAAGAAGAATTGGAATTGGAAAGGGACAAGACAGTCCTGAATCAACGGCGGGGCGAAGAAGCCATCAAGGGTTTTGAGAACGTTGCCAAGCTGTTTGGTTCTAAAAAAACCAATCTCAGTGCTTCCATGTCCAAGCGACGCATGACTGCCACGGCTAAAGCCAACGTAAAAGAATCAGAAGAGATGATCGCAAGTTATGAAAAACAACTGGCTGAATTGGATGCCAAAATGAAAGAGGAGATTGAAGCATTCCAGTCCGAGGGCACTGAATCTCTTGGATCTATCCGCGAGGTAACTATTACGCCGTTAAAAAAGGACGTTGTGGTGGAGTTGTTTGGGTTAGCTTGGCTGCCTAATTATGCCTTCAAGAGCGGTGATGAATGGGTTATGGTCCAAGGATACAAGTAAAGAATTAATCCCAACAAAAGGCGCTTTTCAGCGCCTTTTGCTTCTTTAGTACCGGGGATAAACTCTATTCAACTGGTTGGGCAGAGATGACATTCCCAAATTGATTTACCTCAAGTTGCCACGTACTGCCCGGTTCTGCCGACTGATACAGAGACAATTCAGAAGTGGTGAGAGAATATGTCTCACCATCCGCCTCAAAATAGACCTGGTAGCTTTCCTGCCGGTTTCCGAAGCGCTGCGTGTTGGAAAGATCGGCTGAGGGCCAGTAAGGATCAAAATCATTTCCAGAGGTGTTCAGAGTGTCAATTGTCGTCCAAGCCATGGACTCGTAATAGCAATAATCTTCATAGACCCTGTAAATACAGTCCTGCACTACCTGCCCGATGCCTGTGCCTGTATCGACGGTATAGGGTTCGCCGCATTCTTCAGTTGAATTCGCTTGAGGCGTGTCCGAATCATAGCGGTATTCCTGGGTGCAGCTGAGAATCTCTGCCCCCGGAGGTATGGATGCAGCCCAATCGCTATCCCTGACCTGTTGATACGCTTCAATTACAACACTGCGCTGCCAAAGTGTGGCGCTAACCGTCGCATTGACTTGGTCAGTCCGAGTCATTTTGGAGAGGAAAACACCTCCCAGAACACATACCACCAATACTACCAAAATGACGCCTATCAGGGTGCCTTTGGACAGTTTTTGGGGTTGGGCGATTTTAGGCGGTGTTTCACGTTCTTCCAACACATCGCCACTCTGGCGCACTTTGGCTCCCACGGTGATGTCGCTGCCACATTCCACACAGCGTTCAGCATCAGTCAGATTGCGGGTACCGCAATAAGGGCAATGTTTGTCCGGTCCGTTCTGCGCCATGCGAATCAAGGCTTCGTCCTTGATGAAATCAAAGGTATCCGCATCGACCTTTTCGAAGTGAACGTCAGGAGGCTGGGGTGCGCCGCAGCTGGTACAAGATTTAATCGCGCCCGGGTTTTTTGTACCACACGAGTCGCAGATCCAGACAAGTTGGATGTAACCTAAGATTTTTTGTGTCATGCCTCCTCCTTGCCGGCTGGGTGGAATGAAACCATCACCATTATATTATAGCAAGCCCGAGGAGAGGGGAATTTTATTCTGGGTGTCAGAGCAAAGTGATAATGTCCTAAATGAGCAAAATAGAAATGTCCTAAATTAATATTAGGGATTATGAAATGGACCATCACAATGAGCGCTAAAGAATTAGAAAGAAAGAGCCAAATAGAGAA
>JBAQLH010000048.1:0-2550 GCA_049301715.1 Anaerolineaceae bacterium | reverse complement strand
GGTATCAATGGCGCGCAGGATGGCATGCGGGACGCCGGCACGCAGAACGCGGGCATAAAGCATGCCCTCAAAGGTCAGGTCATCGGTGAAAAGGGCTGCGCCGGTGGCTTTGGCGAGGGCATCCGGGCGGGGGTTGACTCTGCCGACTACGTGGTGGTCGCTCTGGCCGAGACTGATACGTGGCGGGGCGATAGGCTGGCCGGTTTGAACGGCTTTTGCGGCAGCCAGAACAGCTTGCAGGATGGCTTCGTACCCGCCGCAGCGGCACAGGACGCCAGCCAGGGCAGTTTTCAGTTCAGCATAAGAAGGGTTAGGGTGTGTTTGCAGGAAGGCATAGGCAGTCAGGATTTGGGCGGGGGTGCAGAAGCCGCACTGGATGGCTCCGTAATCAATGAACGCTTGTTGAAGAGGGTGCAGGGATGTCTTTGCAGAGAGGGCTTGAAGCCCTTCGATGGTCAGAATGGATTTGCCTTCGGCTTTGGAGGAGGGCAAAAGGCAGGACTTGACCGGCTGATCGCCCAGCAGAACGGTGCACATGCCGCAATGGCCTTCCCCGCAGCCGATCTTGGTACCGGTCAGGCGCAGGCGCCCGCGCAGGAGATCGCTCAGCTTTTCACCCGGAATGGCTGGCAAAGTGTAGGATGTGCTGTTGATGATCAGGTGCAGGTCGGTCATGGGATTGCCTTTGAATTTTCATTGGATTCTGATAGTGAGGTGAAGGCATTGAATGCACCAAATAATTATACCGTCTGAGAGGAAGATATTGAGAGAATCAGATAGCGCTGTGCAGAATTTGCTGGATACATAGATAATGCGCAAGGGTCTGGAAGGGAATTTGATTTTAAAAGAGTTGCCAGGGGCTGGTACGCGTAGGTAAATGGTTTTGTTGAACGCGGTGAAGCCTCTTTGTATGCTATTGGACCAAACAAAATGAAAACATACGGTCAACAGAATTATATAGGTTGGTGTTGAGCGGGTAACATAGCCGGGCTGATTTATTAGAGACATCCAGTGAAACCCAACAATGCAGTTTGGTATTTCTACAAGCTTAACTCTAACAGAAAGAGAGATTGCCACGCAAGAGAGGCTCGCGATGCCGGGTCGCGTGGCCATGATGGGTTTCGCTGACATCAATACGTCTTGAGCGGATGGAAACCCTGCTCAACCCATCCTATTCGGTCCATCAGTAAACAAAGATTCTTCACTTCGTTTAGAGTGACAGCCGATTGGCTCCCCCGTAGAGGGATAAGGACGCAAGGCTTCCGGCGTTATCATAAATTGATTTACCCGGATCCACGGTTCCAGACAAATTGGAACATAAAGTCGCAATTAAAAATGCGGTCCATTTCGAGACCGCACCTGATTGTTTTAGTTGTACATACAGGCTATTTGTCGTTGGTTTGCTTCACAAAATCGAGCACCTCATCCAGCTTGGCGAAAGCCAGGGCGGTGACAGTATCCGCGCCACCGTAATAGATCGCAATCCGGCCGGTGGGTTGGTCGAAAAGCGTGGCGCAGGGAAAAGTGACATTGGGCACATCACCAACGCACTCGTAATACTTCTGTGGGGAAAGTAGATAAGGTCCCCCGCGGGAAATTACCTTCCAGGGCTGATCCAAGTCCAGCAGGGCAGCGCCAAAGGAGTAGACAAAGCCATTGCAAGAGGTCAGAACGCCGTGGTAAAACAGCAGCCAGCCTTCGGGCGTCTCAATCGGCACGGGACCGGCACCCACCTTGGTGCTCTGCCAGCCGTCCTTTGTGCCCATCACAAAGCGGTGTTCACCCCAGTGGATCATGTCCGGCGATTGGCTCAGGAAAATATCACCGAAAGGGGTATGCCCATTATCGCTTGGCCGGCTAAGCATAACAAATTTGCTGTTTATCCGGCGCGGGAAGAGGACCCCGTTGCGGTTAAAAGGCAGCAGCGCATTTTCCAGGAAGTGAAAGGTTTGAAAGTCGTAGGTATAGCCAATTCCAATGGTGGGACCGTGATAGCCGTTGCACCAGGTGACGTAGTAGCGGTCTTCAAGCCAGACCACACGTGGATCATAGCGGTGTTCAAAGTGGCTGAAATCCGGATCATCATGAAGCCAAGTGATGGGTTCGGGCTGAAGCTGCCAGGCGATGCCGTTCTGGCTTGTGCCAGCGTGCAGGTTCATCTCGCGTTTTTTGTTGTCGCAGCGAAAGACGCCGGCAAAAGCTCCCTGGTAGGGCACAACAGCGCTGTTGAAGATGCTGTTGGAGGAGGAGATCAGGTCGCGCGGGATAATGGGATTGCCGCTGTAGCGCCAGACAACGTCAGAACAGCCTTGCGGGCGGTCTTCCCAGGGAATGTTGGGTAAAGAAGAGGATGTCATGCGGGTCGCTCCTTGAGGAAGTGGTCAAAAGTTAACCTATTATATGTGATTAATGAGAATAATTAATAATGACTCTACTGCAAAAAGGTCACCTGCAATTCTTTCCAGGTAAAAGTGGGGCTATTCTGTTGAAAACAATATCAAATAAACACTTTCAACCCTTAAAATATCAAAAAGCGTGATCGAAGTGGGA
>JBAQLH010000047.1:0-2317 GCA_049301715.1 Anaerolineaceae bacterium | reverse complement strand
GCGCTGGCCTGCGCAACCAGCTTCGTGAGCTCGTCGTTCTGCTTCTGCGCAGCGGCGGCGACGGCGGTGTAGGACTGCTCGAAGGAATCGGCGCGGTCTTTGGCCGCCTTCAGTTGCGTTTCCAGCACGGCCACCTTGTGCGCGTAGTAGGTGGACGTGGCCTTGTAACCCAGCCAAGCACCCACGACGATCATGGCAGCGACGGCCGCCATCCATAACAGCCAGCGGTACGGAGCCGGGATGAGTGCGCTCATAATGCTCATTTCACAGACTCCGGTAGGTCGGGAAGCGGTACGGTTTGGCCTGATAGTTCGTGCGTGCAGTCGCTCAGGAACTGGATTTGCCCGTTGGTTATAAATGAATGGCAGATGCCGCACGGCCAGGGCCACGGCCCCTCGTCAGGGTATCGTTCTTGGTAATCGCAGGCGCAATCGCCGGGCTGTTGGCCTGGGTTGCAGTAATGCCCGGTTCGCACCAAAACGGACGGCGTGAAGGTCGGGTTGTCAGCGTTGCCGTTGTAGCTCCATCGAGGCCCAGGGCCATCGCCAACGCGGATCGTGTGGGTGTCTTTGCAGCCTTGGCAATAGAACGACATGCCGCCATCTTCGACGGCGCGCAACTTGTTGGAAATGACGCCCATGTCTCTCAGCCCTCGCCGATGCACTGCTTGAATTCGGCTCCGCGCCGCTTGACCAGGCCGGGCAGCACCTTTCCGCCGGCATAGACGTACTTGCGGATGGATTCGCAAGCCGCTGTGTAGTTGGGCGGCTGGCCTTTCAGGTTACGCACCACGGAACCACGGCAAACCGTTGGTGCGCCTACGTTGTATGCCAGAGAGGTAATGGCGTCCCACTCGTATTGATGCAGCGGCACGTCGCCAATGCAGGCGCGCAATTCCTTCTCCATGACGCCAACCTCGGCGGACAGGCGCACGAGCGCGCGCTCCGGTGTGATCTTGTCGCCCTTTTTCACGGGCTTACCGTCGGCGTTTCGCGTGGTGCCGAAGCCAATGGTTTGCACCCCGACGCCATCGTCGTAAGCGTTGCCGCGAAACCCCTCATGCATGGCGATCCCGACGAGAGCGGATGCCGACAGACTGAGCGCGGCTATGCGAGTTCGATTGTTCATTCCTCGTGCATCCTCGGCTGTGCGACGACGCGAGCAATAGCGGCCCCGACGACGGCGACAAATGACAGGGAGGCGAAGAGGTTGCGCGGCAGCACGTCGATGAACAACGGCAATACAACCTCGGCCCCGGACAGCAGGGCGGCGATGATGGAAAGGCGAAAGCTCCACGCGCGGCGAGCAATCTTCTTCCACTCAGGCAGGAGTTTCATCAGTGGCCGCCGTTGATCCTGGAGACGATGCCGGCCCATAAGGCGGCGGCAAAAGCAGCAGCGCTGCTTTCTGGAAGTCGGCGGGGATCAGTCGTTTGGATTCAGGCGTCGCCATATCAGCCACCCTTCTTGAATTTTTCTGCCATGCCCTGGATCAGGTCGTAGTAGTCGCGCTGCAAATCTTCGCGCGTCGGCGGATCTATGCCATCGCACTCGCAACGGCTGATGTACGCCATGCACTTCGTGACGAAGCCGAAGAGGTGGTTTCGCGCCACCTCGACCTCGGCAAGGCGCTCATCCAAGTCCTCGACACGCTTCTGCAAGCGGGTGAAGGCGTCGCGGTCAGAGGCGTCGGCCTTGAGGGTCACGGCGTCCTTGCTGACGCGCAGGCCAATCCATCGAAGGATCATGAAGCCCAGCAGCATCAGGCCAGCCGTGCCGCCTACTTTCTGTTCGAGTGGAAGTCCGTCCAGCATCGTTACATGCTCCGGCGGGCAAGCACCTTACCGAGATTGCCGATGGAGCGAATCACGGTGTTCAGGCGATCAACGGTTGCGGCTTGCGTTTTCAATTCGGCTTCCTTTCCTTTCTTCCAGTCCTCGAAGGGTTTGCCCTCGAAAAACCGCTTGACGACGCTGGGTTGCATTGCCAGCGCGTCGGTCAGTGATGTGGATGAATATAGGGTGAGGCTAGATGCCGCCCCCATCAGGTTTTCCGACCAACTCGCGCGCCATTCGGGAGAGACAGGAATAAACCGGAAATCGTGCCGGCGGCAAGTTGCTTGCCACCCCTCCTTTCGGCATAGCCACGATGCCATCTTCAGTGAATTCCAGTTTGAAGAAGTGGTGCAGCTTGTCGCGGCCTTCCAGGTACAGGCCCATCAGCTTCGTGAAGTCGCTGTCCGGGTAGCCCTTCAGCACGCGCACGCGCGACAGCAGGTATTCGTCGAATGCGCCCTCACCGTCGGCAGCCTCCGGCAC
>JBAQLH010000046.1:0-43692 GCA_049301715.1 Anaerolineaceae bacterium | reverse complement strand
AGACTCTATCACAAAGCCAGATTCTTTTCGTTTGAGGATTTCAAACGACAACTAAGAAGACATAATCAGCGTACTAACCATATCCCGATGAGACCTTTGAACTTCCTGTCTCCTATTCAATTCCTTACTCAGACTGTCCAATATGTTTGACAAACCTACACTTGTAAAGAGGGTGTTGAAAAAAAGGAACAGAGGGTTGGTTGGCAAACATCTTAATAAACTACATGCAAATGCCTGAAAATAAATATTGGGTGTAAACGCAAAGGATTAGTCCGACTTAATAGGTAATCAAACTAATCCTGTAACCAAATTGGAAATTAGTTAGTCGGAGAACTTTACAACCGACTTAAGAATATCCTTGTTATGTTCCGCGTTCTCTATTCCTTCCTTTACATGATCAAAATCAACAATTGTCGTGATAATCTGGGAGGGATCAAAGCGCTTAGTTGATAAGAGATTGATCGCTTTAACAAATGTGTCATAAGTGCCAGCATATGTTGAAACAATTTTCAGTTCCTTGCTATAGATCTCAAACGGGCTCACAGGAATGGTGACATCTGCTGGAGCAGCCCCAAACACCACAATGGTCCCGCCTTTTCTGACCAGCTTAAAGGTCTGGGAATATGTATACCCAGAACCGACGGCCTCAATAACTACATCTGCGCCTCTTCCCGCGGTTTCACGTTTTACAACCTCAATTGGGTCATCCTTCTTTCCGTCGATAACGACATCGATACCCATTTCTTTCGCTTTTTGAACTCTTACCGGATTCAACTCTGAGATGATGACCTTTCCAGCACCTTTTAATTTTGCAAGAAGAGAATGTGCCAAGCCCATTGGTCCTGCCCCAATGATGGCAACAGTATCTCCATATTGGATTCCTGCTCGATCCTGCCCGCTAATTGCACAGGCCATAGGCTCGATGTACGCACCATTGACCCAAGAAATCTCATCAGGCAGTATATAGATATTCTTTTCAGGAACTTTGATATATTCTGCGAATGCGCCATTGACATGCACCCCAAGTTGGACAATGTTTTCGCAATGCAATTTCTGACCGATTCTACAGAAATAACAGGTACCACAATTGATATTAATATCTGCGGTAACCCTATCTCCGGGTTTCACAAATTTTACATTTGCTCCAATCTTTGCAACCTTGCCAGAGAATTCATGCCCCAAAATCAGCGGCAAAGGAGCTGGAAATCTTCCCTCGTAAATGTGAGGATCCGTACCACAAATTGCACAGGCTTTTACCTTGATCAAGACTTCATCCGCAGAAATTTCCGGAATTGGAACATTTTCTTGTCGCATGTCCTCTTTTCCATATAAAACATAAGCTCTCATCTTGTTTTCCATAACACTATTCCTCCTCGAATAGATTCTTTAAGAACTTTATCGATTCCTTTGTATACTGATCAAAAAATTCAGGAGAGCCTTCACCTTCCAGGACCATAAATGGATCTGCTGCGGCTGGCAAGAGTTCCATCGATAGCGTTCCATTGTAATCAATATCCCTTAACGCTTGGGCAAAGGCTTTGAAATCAATATGTCCACGGCCTGGAGCTTTGCGATTGCTATCAGCAACGTGAACATAAAACAGTTTTTTGCCAGTTAACCTGATCGCATCAGCAATATTGTCCTCTTCAATGTTCATGTGGTAAGTGTCAGCCATGCATCCAACACTTGGCAAGTTCACCATATTCACAATCTCAAGTGATTGTTCCATGCGGTTGACAAAGTAAGTCTCATAGCGATTCCAAGCTTCCAAAGTCAGTTTAATCCCCTTCTCGAGAGCGTACTGCCCGGCTTCTTTAAGACCCGCGACAGCCCATTTAAGCTCGGTTGCTTTATCCGCTTCTGGTCGGATTTTCATATTTGCAGTCACTTGGACCGAAATGAATCTTGCACCAATGGCCACAGCAAAATCAACACAATCCTTGATGTACTTCACGGTGTTTTCACGGATTGCTTTTGTAGAGGAAATAAGATCCCTCTCCTGGGTGAAAAGTGCACAGATTGATGAGGCCTGAATGTGGTTTTCTTTCAAACTTGCCACTATCTTTGCGATATTTTGTTTCTCGGGCTCTCCGATGAAATCGACATAGTCATACCCAGCTTGTGCAAGCCGCTCAACACTTTTGGTAATATCTTCACCCGCATAGACAAGTGTATTGTAGGAATACGTAATGTTCATTTTTTCCTCTTTTTTTAGATCTATCGATATAAACCCTAATTTACTTTTTAAGCCCTGTTACCATTAAGTCAGCCTCACCTCTCTCTTTGAATAAAATTAAACCTTAGCTGTTCCCGGACATTGTCTTCTCTAATGTCTTCATATAATTGATGGCTTGCTCAGCGTAATCATCCATAAGAGCAGATTGGGTTTCAACATTCCCAGAAGCATATGGATTTGCCAACCTTGGCATGAATTCCATCGTCAAAGGTCCTTGGTAGTTAATGTCTCGAAGCACATAGAGGATTTCTTTAAAATCAATTCGCCCAAGCCCAGCAGCTTCTCTCGTGTTATCTGCAATATGAACATGCATCAACTTATCTGCAATCATCCGTAAGCTCGCTCCCATATTGTTTTCTTCGAGACTCATATGGAACACATCAGCCATAATTCCTACTGCAGGATGGTTTATCTCTCTGACCAATTGGTAGGCTTTAGTCAATGTATTCACAAAATAGGTCTCATACCGGTTAATTGCTTCGACACATAGACGGATCTGCTTGCTTTCAGCATAGTCCGCTGCAAGACGGATGTTTGCGACTGCATTAGCCCAAAGTTCGTCGTAACTATGATCTTTTGGGATCTCGATTCGTCCAACAGGGGAAGGTACAACAATAATATATGGCGCGCCAACTTTTACTGCAAAGTCAACATTGTCACAAATGTATTGCACCGCTTTATTTGCCAAATCTGAGTTGCCAGAAGTAAGATCCCGATTTTCTGGGAAGATACCGCAAAGTGAAGTACATATCAATCCGTACTTTTTAAGAAGACCGGCCATTTTTTCCTGGTCGGTTGAATTGGGCTCTCCAGCGAACTCAATTCCATCATAGCCAAATTTCTTCAGACGCTTAAAACTATCTTCAACATCTTCATTCCCTAAGACCCACTGTGTAAGACTATATCTGTACATTTGCGTTCTCCTTTGCCTTCTTGCTATTTAGTCTTTAAAGCCGAATCAAACGCGATACTTGACGGTGAATAATTGATGCAGCGCACAAATTCAAGGGCTTCTCTGACGCCAAATTCTCTCTCCATCCCCGAATCTTCCCATTCGATAGAAAGTGGGCCGCTGTATCCTATTTGGTTTAATTCACGGATGATGCCATCAAAATCAACATTGCCATGACCCAATGACACAAAGTTCCACCCACGCCGGACGTCACCAAATTCGAGATGGGAACCCAAAATGCCTGAACGATCGCTTCGATTCAACTTCACATCTTTCATATGAACATGATATATCCGATTCGAGAAATCGTGAATGAAGGTCTTTTCGTTAATTCCCTGCCATACTAGGTGACTTGGGTCAAAATTGATCCCCAATGTCTGGCGGTGATGAAATGTTTCGAGAAGCCGTTGGGTTGTGTAATAGTCAAATGCAATCTCAGTGGGATGAATTTCTAATGCAAACTTAACCTCATATTCATCAAATACATCAAAGATCGGGCTCCAGACATCATAGATTTTTTGGAACCCACCAGAAATCATTTCCGCAGAAGTTTGAGGGAAAGAGTACCAATAGTTCCAAATTGGCGAGCCCATGAAGCATGTCACGATTGAGATGCCCATTTTATTGGCAGCAATGGCGGTGTTCTTCATCTCATCCACAGCCCATGCTTTAATCGCAGCGGCATTCCCTGACAATCTGGCGGGTGCAAAATTGTCCAGCCTTTGGTCCCAGTCACTCCCTACACATTGCCCAACAAGATGCGCTGAAAGCGCATAACACTCAAGTCCATAGGCTTTCAGTGTGTCTTTGACATGAACAAGATATACATCATCTGAAATCGCCCGGTTGACATCAAAATGTGCATGCGTCGCTAATTCAAGGCCATCGAAGCCGGACGAGCTGGAAAATTCACATAACTTTTCGAAACTTAGATCGCCAAATTGTCCTGAAGCTAGAGTTATTGGTCTCACGATTCTCTCTTATTCCACTTTGATGGTTCTTTGTTCTTTGGCTGACTTGAGAGCTGCGAAAACAGCCTTCATAGAATTCATAGCGTCTTCGCCTGAAATTTCTGGAGAAGTGTTAGTTTTGAGACAATCGACCCAAAGGTCAATGACACCAGATTTTGTCTGGTTGTCGTTGGTTTGGATCTTGTCTATTTCATATTTAATCTTTTCCCCGTTCTTTTTCTCGACCACGATCGCGTATTTAGGATCCTCATAAATATGCATGATACCTTTTGTGCCATATAAAATTGTTGAGTTATCCTCAGCGCCATAATAAGTCCAACTTACGGTCATTGTTCCGACAGCACCACCTGACATTTTGTAAATGCAAATTGTGTTGTCGTCCACATTAATTGGTTGACCATTCTTATCTTTTTTGTCTAAGGTAACAACGAATGCAGTCACCTCGGTTATAGTCTGCCCGGTTAGGAACTGGATCAAATCTGTCTTATGGATGCCAAGGTCTGCAATCGCGCCTAAGCCAGCTCTGGTCTTGTCAAAAAACCAATTGGTTTTGGTATCAATTGTCCAGGTTTCAGGTCCACTATGTCCAAAATTTGTTTTGAAAGTAATGATCTGACCAATCACATCTTCCTTGATCAATTGCCTGGCTGTGTCGTGTGCCTTCGAAAGTCTCTGGTTATGCCCGATCATGAGAAACTTACCTGTATCCTTAGCTGTTTTGACCATCAGCTCGCATTCTTCGATGGTGGTAGCCATAGGTTTCTCACAAAGCACATTTTTCCCAGCCTTTAAGGCCTTTACCGTCATTTCGCAATGGGCATTATTCGCCACACAGATGCTTACCGCGTCAATATCTTTCTGTGCAATCAATTCATCGAAGGATTTGTAAGCTTTTGCACCATATCTTGCAGCAAACTCATTTGCTCGATCTCCATTGAGATCGTAAACCGCTACAATTTGACAATCCGGGTTATTTGCATATTCAGGGAGATGCCTGGTCTGGGCAATTTTTCCACAACCAATCACACCTACTTTGATCATTTCTGGCCTCACATTCTTAATTAATCCATTCCAATATGATTCAATATCCAACCCAAACCTATGAACGAACAGATACCCTTGTATCAAAAATTACTGCGATCAGGATGATGATCCCTTTGATTACTTGCTGCCAGTAAGTAGAGACATTGATCATCGTCAAGCCATTTGTCAGAATTCCGATTAGCAGGACGCCGGTGATCACACCCCAAAGCTTGCCTTTCCCGCCAGTCATGCTGGTGCCACCCAAAACCACTGCCGTAATTACATCCATCTCCGCTCCATTGCCTGAAGCTGGTAAGCCACCACCTAAACGGCCAGCAAGGATGAATGCAGCAAGACCATTCAAAAATCCTGCAATAGTAAAAACTAAAATCTTGATCTGGTCAGTTTTTAAGCCTGAATACCGGCTTGCCTGTTCATTTCCGCCGCTTGCATAAATATGTCGGCCAAATCGGGTATATCCAATCAGGAAATAACCTAGCAGGACCACAACCAACATGATTATGACTGGTATTGGTATGATATTGAACACATATCCAGACCCTAGATGTGTATATCTACTATCAGTGACCCCAATAGGAGTTCCACCTGTCAGCACATAACAACCGCCTCGTAACATGGTCATCGTTGCCAGAGTCGTTATGAAGGCAGGTATCTTGAATTTGGCGGTTATAAGCCCATTGAAAAACCCGATCAATGTACCAAGACCAAGTGCAACCAGGATTGTCAGAAAAATATTCTTTGTTGCTAGGAAGGTATATGCTGACATAACACCGATGAAAGCATATGTAGAACCAACTGATAAATCAATGCCCCCTAGTAGAATAATCATAAACATGCCAACCGAAGAGATTGCAGTGATTGACACCTGACGCAATATGTTGATCAAATTGGATGTTGTCAAAAAAGTATCCGAAAAGACTGAAAAAAGGATGATCTCGAAGATCAAGAGTAGGATTAAAGT
Source organism: Anaerolineaceae bacterium (assembly GCA_049301715.1). Lineage (GTDB taxonomy): Bacteria > Chloroflexota > Anaerolineae > Anaerolineales > Anaerolineaceae > Mesolinea. The sequence continues at coordinate 37,528 of JBAQLH010000046.1, read as the reverse complement.
GCCTTGTCTGACAAAATCTCTATTCTTAGTAATTCTTTCCATGTTAGTCTCTCCTCTAACCTAACGCAGCTTGCATGATGATTTCCTGATTTAATCCGTTATTGAGTGTGTCAAGCGTAATCTTTCCATCGTGCATGACGACAATACGTTGACTTACACGAAGGATTTCAGGCAGATCCGATGAAATCATCAAAATGCACTTACCCTGTCTTGCCAAATCACGTATAATGTCGTAGATTTCTGCCTTCGCACCCACATCAATTCCACGGGTTGGTTCATCTAAAATAAGCACATCCATATTCATAGTCAACCACTTCGCGATAACTACTTTTTGTTGATTACCACCGCTTAAATTGGTTACCTTTTGTCTCTGGCTAGGAGCAACAATTGATAAAAGTTTCATGTATTTCTCTGTCAGGCTTGATTCTTGCCTTCTGGTTGGCAGAATCCAACGAAACTCAGATAATTTGATGAGTGAGACATTGTCCCGGATGTCCTGTTGTAGATTAAGACCATGTAATTTTCTATCTTCCGGGATCAATCCAATTCTGTGTTTGATTGCCGAAGAAGGATCATCTATTTCAACCTTCTTATTATGTATGTACATACATCCTTTTTGAATAGGGTCAATTCCGAAAAAGATTCTCGCTAATTCGGTTCTTCCAGCGCCGATCAGGCCAAATATTCCTACAATTTCCCCTGCACGCGCTTGGAAATCGACTTTTTCATTAAACTTGCTGATTAATAAATTTTTACATTCGATCACCACTTCGCTGCACTCATTCGAATCGAACATCAGTGGATTATTTTCAAATTCCCGGCCGATCATCATTTTGATTAATTCATTCTCTTGCGTTTCGTCCGCACTGACCGTTCCAATGTATTGCCCATCACGCAAGACAGTGATCCTGTCCCCAATCTCAAAAATCTCCTCCATCCGGTGAGAGATATAGATTACCCCAATGCTTTGTCTTTTCAGCTTTTTTATGATTTTGAATAATGTCTTGACTTCTTTTTCTGACAATGCTGAGGTTGGTTCATCTAGAATGATAATTCTGGCGTTATATGAAAGGCACTTGGCGATTTCGACACACTGCTTTTGTGCAATGGTCAGCGAATTAACAATCCTAGTTGAAGGAATATCCAAACTCACAAGCTTCAATTGCTCATCTGCGTCTTTGAACATCTGTTCAAAGTCCACGAATCCCTTTTTGGTTGGTTCTCTGCCAACATAAATATTCTCTGCAATGCTCAGGTTTTCCATCAGATTGGATTCTTGAAAAACCATGCTGATACCCCGATCAATGGCATCTTTCGGATTCTTGAAATGCATTGATTTGAATTCATCATTCTTATCCAGCATTGAAATTTGGCCTGAATCCGCTTGGTAGACCCCTGTGAGGATTTTCATGAGTGTTGATTTGCCTGCGCCGTTTTCGCCAATCAGGACATGGACCTCGCCACGACTTAGTGAAAAATTCACATTGTCCAGCACGGTAATACCAGAAAATTGCTTAGAAATATTTGACATTACTAAAATTGTGTCATCCATGCCGCTGTTGTCTCCTAATTGAATCCAGGCAATTGCCTATAGTCAACCAATTGGTGGCAATTGCCTGGTCCTATCTATTTAGTCGCTTCTAATAAACTTATTTCGCGTTCTTCAGATGGTTTTGATCACGCTCAACGATCTTTGCTGCATTTTCCTTCGTCACAAGTTCATGAGGGATAGCAATGTTTTCTACCTTCTCTCCTCTCATGAATTTGACGGCATTCGAAACAGCCTGATACCCCATTGTAAACGGATCCTGGGCAACAGTCGCAACCAGGTTGGAGCCATTAAGGATGGCATCCATCACTTCATTATCTGTATCGACAGCAATGATATAGATATCTTTGCGGTTCATGGATTCTGTAGCAGCATAAGCGCCCAACGCGCATTCAGCATTGGCACCAAAGATGAGTTTTATATCAGAATTTGCCTGGATGATGTTCTCACTTGTAGAGAGAGAGATTTGACGATCTGACTGTACATCCTGATGGCTGATGATTTCAATGTCAGGATAGGAGGCTTCTATGGTATCGACAAAACCCTTTTCTCGATCTGCGGTAGCGGAAGCAGCCGCCCAGCCAACAATTGCGATCTTCCCTTTACCTTCCAGTAGCTTGCCGACGTAATCAGCAGCAGTCACACCAATAGCGTAATTGTCCGAAGCGACATGGAAAGCAACGTCTGTCCCGGTTACCCCGATATCACTTGTACCTACAGCAACTCCTTTTTCTTGCAGGGACTTGATGGTAGGAACAATTCCTTCTGAATCCGCTGGCCCGACCACAAGCATGTCAATGCCCTTTTCAACCATGTTTTCAATGTCAGCAATCTGTTTGGTTGGATCTCCATTGGCGTATTCAAAAATAAATTCTGCGCCCAAATCTTTTGCCGCAGTCTCAGCACCTAATATCTCAAGCTGCCAGTGCTGTACTTTGGTAAACCCAGCAGAAAAACCGATCTTCAGAATTTTCTCTGATGTAGCTGCGGTGGGCTTTGCCTCTGTTGCGGTTGGTTCCGCAGGGGATTTATCGCCTGTGCAACCAGCTAGTAATGTCAAGGTAATCAAGGCTAGAATTAAGGTATAGATTGTCTTTTTCATTTTATTCTCCTTTTTTGGTAATGTTTTTTACAATATTAGTTCAGAACAATAAATTGACTTTGCAACTGCTTTATTCGCTTCTCTTCTCAAGACTTAACAAGAGCAGTAGACTCCCGAAGGATGATGTCGTATTCTAAGAAGATATTACCTCCTTCCTTTCCCCCTGCTAATTGCTTTAGAATTAACTCCGCACTATTTACACCCAGGGAGTAGCACGGTTGAGATACTGTTGTTAGTTTGGGGGTAAACATCGTTGCATATTCCACATTATCGAAACCCACAATTGAGACATCCTCTGGAATACACAGATTTAGTTCTCTGGCTGCACTGATGGCGCCAAGTGCGATAATATCAGACACGCAGAAAATAGCAGAAGGCCGATCTTTGCGCTCAAGCAGTTCTCTGGCCGCTCGCTGACCACTAACAAAGGAATAATCGCTGTCTGCGTAGGCAATGTAATGATTGCCAAAATTGAAACCGGCGGACGTCATTGCTTCCAGGTATCCGTTTTGTCTTAATTCTGTGGAAATAAATTGGTTGTAAGAACTGATGAAACCAATTCTTTTATGGTTGATACTGATCAAATATTCAATCACCCTTATAGCAGCCTCGAAGTTATCAATGGAAACATGTGAAATTGCATCGTCATTGCAATATTCACTGCATTGAACAATTGGATAGTGTTTTGCCAATTCAGGCAAATTCAAATCGTTTTTTTCGGTCGAAAGAATGATGGCACCATCTGCAGTGCCATTTTTTAAGAATTCCAGATAACTGCTTGCTTTTATCTGGCTAGCTTCTGTAATACAGAGCATGGTAATGTAATTACTTCGATGACAGACAGATTCGATGCCAGACACAATCTGTGAGTAATAGGGGTTTGTGATATTTGGGATAATAATGAGAACTATGTGGCTTTCCTTACGGCGTAAACCGCGGCCAAAAATGTTCGGCTTATAATGCAATCTTTCTATCACCGCATTGACTTTGTTGGTAGTTTCAGGTGATACAAGAGGGCTTTTATTAACCACTCGCGAAACCGTAGCGACTGAGACGCCCGCTTCTCTTGCAACATCTTCTACAGTGACCATATCTTCCTCGTTCAAAATGTAATCGATTACATTTGTCTAAAAACAAACTCTTTATTGAACGTAAGTTTATTCTCACCTTGAATTTTTGTCAAGGGGGTAATTTCAGAATATTTAATGCATTATTTAATTTCTGTTAATACACGCAAACCGATCGTTAATGACATGTATTTTGACTTTGACTGAGTTGTCACAGTTTACCAAGTTTGATTTTGTGATTATTCCTTGGAAATAATCCAAATAACCCCTGGAGATATCCCATAGAAACATTTCACCGAAAATTGCTTGTGCCCTATGGCATTGCTTACTGATGACCTGTGGATGCGTTAAGGCTAAGGCACCAAAGGCATCAATTCATCGAACTCCTAAAGTTCCCATTTCTGTAGCTGAACAAAAAGGTAATTCGCGTTTACTTGTATGCACAGAGCCAGATTTTCAGCTTGTGGCAGCAATCGTTTGAGGTTTGTTGCGAGCACAGTTCAACAACCACCGTTCTGTAGCAAAAGTAGGTCCCCGACCCACTGCACTTGTCATTCCGAACGGGGCGAAGGATCCTTGTGATGGATAAGTTAAGATTCTTCACCTTCAGAATGAATACCGGTTGGCGGCAATGGTGGGCTGTGCCGGAGGGCGCAGGAGCATTCTTTGTTCGCGCTGGTGTCTTCGCCAAGCGCACTATCTTGACCAAAAGTTTCCGTTATTCGCACCGACCTCAAGCCAATTGCCTGCCCTAAGTCTTGGAGACCAATGGTCTACTCTGCTCTCAGTCCCATGGCCCTTTCCGCACAAAAAAGTGTGAACGCAAGCAGCCAGGGAGCTCTGCACAAAGCCAACATACTGAGGAAGTTAGCGCGAGCTAACGTTTTACCCGCACCGCAATGCGCTAAGGCTGCTTCAGCGAGGGTGGTTATCTTGCTTTATTCCGGTTCAACACCAGACCGCTATTGCCCTGCCGCTATCATAAACTTGTATCCCAGAATATTCACTTCAAAAGCGACATCGCCCCAGAGTTGTTTTCCCAACTCTGTAGGATGAAAGCATAAATGCTCTTTATATATTTCCGCAAGCCTATCTTTGGGGACAGTAACATAAAATTCTATTCCCGTTCCGAGAAAAGGGATTGCATCCTTTTTTACATACTTTTCCTCCATGGTTCCAAGTAAAATCGAGTTTCCATACAATGACAACCCGACTAAGGGGTCACCGCTTTCCCGCGGGTTCGAAAAATCCAGTTTCCAGCCAGCTTTTTCAAATTCCTTGGCAGCACTATACGGATCCTGCATTGCCAATATCGGCCTGATCATCTTTATCATCTCCTTAAGGCAAAATATATCATTCCTTGATGCTTCCGCAAATAGACAGCGTTTCCGAAGTGCAACGGAGTTCTGGATTTATGGGAACAGGCAGTCAATCCGTGAAAGTATAGGTAACATAATTGACATAAATTCAGTCGATAAATTGGTAGCAATCTACGGGTGAATTATAATTACTGTCAGAGACCAATTATCAAAATCCGCGCGCACTAAAAACGCCGGTGCAAACCAGCATTGGTAACGAATGGGTTAACAATATTTATCGTTCCTCCCCACAGTTCATTCCCTTTTCCATTGCCTCTCACTGCAAACATCCTGTATAATCAAGCCAGAAAATCCAGGAGGACTCTATGACCCAGAAAAAACTTTGGTGGCAGCACGGCATCATCTATCAGATTTACCCACGTTCTTTCCAAGACAGCAACAATGATGGCATCGGAGACCTGCCCGGGATAATCCAACGCCTGGATTACCTGAAGGACCTGGGCATTGACGGTCTCTGGCTCTCGCCCATTAATCCTTCACCGGACATCGATTTTGGTTATGATGTGGCTGATTACAACACCGTTGACCCCAAGTTTGGCACCCTGGAAGATTTTGACCGCTTGTTGGAAGAAGCCCACAAACGCGGCATCCATATCATCCTTGACCTAGTGCTCAATCATACCTCCGACCAGCATGTCTGGTTTCAGGAATCACGTAAATCCAAGGATAATCCCTATCACGATTGGTACCTGTGGCGTGATCCTGCTCCCAATGGCGGAGTGCCTAACAATTGGCTTTCCACTTTTGGCGGTCCCGGCTGGGAATATGATAAGAACTTGAACCAGTATTACTTTCACATGTTCTACCCGCAGCAGCCCGACCTTAATTGGCGCAATCCCCAAGTGCGGCAGGCTATGCTGGATATCTTCAAGTATTGGCTCGATCGCGGTGTAGATGGTTTCCGCCTGGATGTTTTCAATGAATACTACAAGCATCCTCATTTGCTGGATAACCCCAAAAAATCCGGTTTCCATCTTCGCCCGTTTGACCGTTTCGAACATGTCAATGACACTTCCCAACCGGAAATGTTCCCGCTTCTGCAGGATGTTCGGAAGCTGATGGATAGTTACGATGAACGCTATGTGGTCGGGGAGACCTTCCTGGCAGACTCCGTGCGCGCCCGCATGTATATTGCCCCGGACCTGCTGCATGCCGGCTTCGACTATTCCTACACCAACAGCCATTGGGGAGCCCGCAGTTTTGGCAATGCCATTCAATATTGGGACGCCCTGCACGGTGAGGAAGCCTGGCCCAATTATTTTTTCAACAACCACGACACCCCTCGATCATCCACGTGCTTCGCAGTGGGAGAATCGGATGCAAGGTTGAAACCATTAGCTTGCATGCACTTGACCGTACGCGGCACCCCTTACCTGTATTATGGGGAAGAGATTGGCATGCGCGATATCAAGTTGAAACGCTCCCAGATCCAGGACCCGGTTGGGAAGCGTTACTGGCCTATTTATAAAGGTCGGGATGGCTGTCGCGCACCTATGCAGTGGGACGGGAGCGCTTATGCTGGCTTCAGCCAGGCAAATCCTTGGTTGCCTGTCAATCCGGACTTCCCCGTAAGAAATGTCTCCAAGCAATTCCAGAATCAGAGTTCCTTACTCAATTTCTATAAAGAACTGATCCGGGTTCGTCAAGAAAACCCCGCCCTGTATGCCGGTAAATTGGAACTGCTGCCGCTGGAACAAGAATCTGTTTTGATTTTCCGGCGCTTTACCGAAGACCAACAAGCGATAGTAGTCCTTAATTTCTCCAATCTGGAGCAGATTCAGCCTCTCCCAATTGATCTTACCGATAGTAAGCCCTATCAGATGATCTTTAGCGGTAATGAAGCCATTACAAGCCATTTGGAAGGCAACAGTGTCTTTCTTCCACCTTATGGTACGGCAATTCTGATTGTTTAGAACAGTCAGGGAAAGGCGGCAAGCTGGGTACCCAAAAACAGTGGAGTAACCTGCAAAGCCCGTTTGTAACGGGTCAGTCCCACTTGCAGACCGGTCTACCTCTGGATCGTTTTATGCCGCCTTATTATCCTGGGATGTCCACCAGAAGGGCACAGGCTGTTGCCCCCCCCGGCAGTTGGGTCCTTGATCCGTTCGGCAACGATCCGTTTGCCATCCTGGAACTTGCCCGGGCAGGTTACCGGGTGCTGGTGACATCCAATAACCCTATCCCGGCGTTTATTATGGAAGTGCTGGCTTCCGCTCCCTCCGCCCAGGAATGGGGAGATGCCCTGCTGGCGCTTTCTGACCTGCGTACCAGTGAAGGCCAGCGCTTAGAAGACTTTATCAATTCCTTCTACCAAATCCCCTGCCCGAATTGTCATCACATGGTGGAGTTGCAGAGTATTATCTGGAACGAGGATCAATCCGACCCAGTGGCGGTTTTGCTGGACTGTCCGCAGTGCGGTCTCTCGGGCGAACAATCGTTCAGCCTGGAAATGCGCAGCCAACTTAAATCACTTCCCTCTTATCCCATGCACCGTGCCATGGCATTGGAACTGGTAGCAGGTCCAAACGACGAACTGCGCCCCTTGATGGAAGATGTGGTCAAGTACTACTCACCTCGGGCATTAATCTTGCTGCAAATCTTGCTCAACAGAATCAACAGCCCTGAATTATCGCCTCGCCAGAAGACCCTTTTACAGGCTTTGCTCCTAACCACAGCTGACCAGGTCAACCAGTTGTGGGCTTATCCTTTGGGTAAAAACCGACCCAAGCAGTTGCTCCGCCCCCCCACCTATCAAGAGCTTAACCTCTGGCAGGCATTGCTCCACTCCCGGGAAGTCTGGCAAGCTCAGACTGAGCCGGTCGCACTGAAGCATTGGCCTGGGCTGCCCTCCCAACAGGGCGGTATCAGCCTGTTTAGAGGACGTTTGCGGGAACTGGATCCTCTTCCCGATCCAAAGATCTTCAGTTTGGTGCACATTTCGCTTCCCCGCCGCAACCAAGCCTACTGGAATCTCTCGGGGTTATGGACAGGCTGGTTGTGGGGTCGCGAGGCTGTAAATCCCTTGCGTCACAGCCTGCTCCGGCAACGATACGATTGGACTTGGCATGCCAATGCACTGGAAAAAGTGCTGACCCAATTAAAACGCCTGGTCTTACCGCAAACCCCCGCCTTGATTCAAATTGGCGAGGTCGATATCATGTTTCTGATGGCTGGCATTCTGTCAGCCCAGGATTCTGGTCTGAAACTTGCCGGTTTTGCCTTGGATGGTGGAGAAACCACCTTGCAAACACGCTGGCTAGTGGATTTATCTCCCGGAAAACCAGCGGCGACGTCAGATTTGCCGGCAAAAGCCCGCGAAGCTGCCAAGGACTTTCTGATCCAGCGGGGAGAGCCAGCCTCCCATTTCCTGATCATGACGCATGTTTTGTTGAGTTTGCACCAGCAAGGTTTGCTGCAAGGGCAGCCGCAAGCACAGCCTAATGGCACTCTAAATGAATTGCAGGATGAGTTAGAGGGTATCTTCCGAGATTCTGCCACCTTTGCCCGTTTCTATCCGGGTGCTTCTCTGGATACCGGCTTGTACTGGCTGCGCCACCCGCCTGCAAACTATGTTCCCATAGCAGACCAGGTGGAATCAACTGTTATTGAACTAATCCACAACCAAACAAAACTTGATCATGAGACTGCTGTCCAGGCAGTTCATGGGCGCTGCCCCGGACTGATGACCCCTGAAAATGAAGTCATTGAAGCCTGCCTGAATGCTTATGCCGACCAGGCTGAGGATGAACCAATCTGCTGGTATGTCCGCAAGAGAGAGGCGGCCGCCCCCCGCGCTAAAGACCTGCTGGAAATACAAGGACTAATAAGATCCATTGCCCAAAAGCTTGACTACCAGGTCTCAGCCACTCAGGACGGCACTTATTGGATAGATGAAAATAGCAATTTGGTTTATTCATTCTTCCCTATAACCACCGCATTGATAAGCCCGCTATTGCTCAGGCACGCCGATACCACGGGTATGAAATTGATCGTCATTCCCGGCAGCCGTTCCAACTTGATCACTTACAAACTCAAACGGGATCCTAATCTGCAGTTGTTGTGCGGGGAAAGTTGGTACTTTATCAAGTTCCGTCAGATCCGCAACATCAGCAACAATCCCTTGCTGAATCGGGAACTGTTCCTTTTCCAGATTTTTGAAGACCCACCTGAATATCGGAGTTCACAATTAGCTCTGTTCTGAGCCGCAACACTCGGCAAAATTAAGTCGGTATTGGTAATGGCGTTTCAGTTGGGCTGGGCACAGGTGTTTCTGTCGGCAGCGGCGTTTCGGTTGAGCTAGGCTGTGTGGTAGGGGTGTTGCTCGGTACAGCAGTGGAGGTATTGGCGGGCGTCAGAGTAGGTGTGGGTGTCATGGTTGCTGTGGGGGTTGAGGTAGGCGTAGGTGTTGGGAGCGCCAGGCTGACTGTGTAGCTTTTTTCTACCTGAGTATTCTGGGTGCTGCGCATGGTCACCCTTACCGTGAGCACCGTCGCCTCAATTTTTTCAAGATCCCAGAGGTAAATCTCATCAGCGGAGCGCACCGGCGTGTTTTCCCAGTCGACCAGTACTGTCCACTTATCAGGATTCTCACCCTCTCCGAATTCAATCCGGTAATCCTTGAAATTTGAGGTGGCATCAATCACTCCGATGATCTTAAAAGGATTTTCACGGATGGTTTGTCCATTAGCAAGGCTGGTCAGATCAATGATCGCCCGAGAATCATCCATCCGGCATTCCCTTTCCGGGATGAATACGATCGGATCAGGGAATCCGTAATTATCCGCCCACTGCTTGCCGCCTTGATCTTCCTTGAGCCAGCGAATCGCGTCCTCGTCCTCGACATTGATCACCAGTTGTTCTTTAGTGAAATCAGGGCAGGCAGATGAAGCGGTCAAACCGGTCCAGGTGTCAATATTCAGCCTCGCCCACAAGTCTTCAGTCTTGGGCAGGGGAAGTTGATCGGAGGCGAAGACCTCGCTGCGTTGGGCAGGACAGTCCTCAGAGGGTTCCGTACCTGAAACCGAGCAAATCACTTTATCCACCACATCAGCGGGACGACTAAAAGGTGTTGCCACCCCGCCGTACAGTTGTTGAATGCCGCTCTGCATCACCCTTGACCAGATGGGTGCGGCGCCACTCACACCGGAGGTATTCACCATGGGGGAATAATCAGCATTGCCGACCCATACGCCTACCACCAAATCCGGAGTATAGCCAATGGTCCAGTTGTCACGGTAGTCGTTGGTGGTGCCTGTCTTCACTGCCGCTTCAAAAGGCAGTTCCAAGACAGAGCCAGCCCCGAAAGCTGGTATGCGAGCCTGGGAATCCGACAATATAGAACTGATCAAGTAGGCATGTGCTTGCCGTACCACCTGATCTCCTTCGGGGGGAACATATTCATAGATGGTCTCACCTGCAAGGTCCACCACTTTAGTGATTGCCACTGGGGATACTTTGCGACCTTCGTTCGCCAGGACCGAATAAGCTCCGGTCATTTCCAGCAGGCTAACCTCTCCGCCGCCCAAAGTGAGCGAAAGTCCGTAATCATCACGGGTCAGGCTGGTAATGCCCAGGCGTTCTGCCATGCTGATAAAACCATCTTTCTGGGGAGTGCTGGGGTCGTCATAGATTCCGACATATTCCAGAGTCTTCACTGCCGCGACGTTGTAGGAGTTAGCCAGAGCAGAGCGCACTGTTACTGGTCCGTGGAAGCGGCTATCATAGTTAACTGGTACGTATTCAGGCGAAGGATCATCAACTTGGCCGGACGGCGGGAAGCTGGATGGAACATCCCAGATCAAGGTTGCCGGGGTCCAGTCCTTTTCGAAAGCTGCCAGGTAAGTGATAGGCTTGATCGAGGAGCCCGGCTGGCGGGTTTGACTGAGCGCCATATTGACCTGACCGCTGATAGCTTCAGAGTAAAAATCTGCCGAGCCAACCATAGCAAGAATCTCACCGGTGTTCGGATTCATAGCTACCACGGCGCCATTGGTAGCATTATTAATGGTCATGCCTGCGAGTTGATCCTGGACTGCCTGCTGGGCTTCAGTCTGCAGGTCAGGGTCCAGGGTAGTATAGACGGTAAAGCCTGAACGGTAGATCGTCTGTGCGTCGAATTGCGCTTCCAATAGGGACTGGATGTACACCACCCAATGCGGAAAGCGCATGACATTCTCGCTGGGGGTGAAAGTGTAGGCTTCCACAGTATCGGCGGCATCCAAGGCTTGAACAGCATCCACGCAAACCCTCTCGTGGGATTCACCGACATAAATGCAGCCCTTTTCCTTGCTCAATTCATACATCAAGACCAGCACGGATTTGTTGCGGGTCAGGGTGGCATCGCGGTTGTTGTAAATATCATAAATCGCCGGAGATTGTGGCAGACCAGCTAAGAAGGAGGACTGCCATAATTCCAGATCAGCCGCTGTAGTATTGAAGTAAGTTTCCGCTGCCGCTTCAATTCCATAGGAGAGATTTCCATAAAAGATTTCGTTCAGGTACAGTTCAAGAACCTCATCCTTGCTGTAACGGCGGGTAATTTCAGCCGCCAGAATAATTTCTTTGGCTTTGCGGTCATAAGTCTGTTCAAATCGTTCGTCTGAAAGCAGCAGCATGCGCGCCAACTGCTGGGTAATAGTGGAAGCACCGGAGACAATTTCACCCGAAGTGTAGTTTTGCCACAGTGCCCGCCCAAGTGCCACCACGTCAAACCCGGGATGGTTGTAGTATTCCTTGTCCTCCGTGGCAATAGTGGCAGCGATCAGGTAAGGGGAAATACGCTCCAGCGGAACATAAGTGCGCTTGCCCTCATTGGGATCTACAATTTCATACAGGATATTGCCATTGCGATCAAGGATTCGGGTGGTCTCAAATTGAGAAGCACGCGAACTTAATTCGCTCACGTCCGGCAGGGTCGATGCGATCCGGAAATACTGCACAATTGCAAAGGTAATTCCGATAACAATCAGCGCCAGGAATATAGATAATGCCACCAGCCAAGGTTTCCTTTTCCTGGCTGGCTTACCGCTGCGTACCCGATTGGGTCTGGTGCTGCCGTCCTTCCTGCCGCCGTGGCGAGTGTGCTCGACAGGGATTGGTTGGGTTGAGCCCTTTTTCTGCTCCGGGTTGCTCGTGAAAGCTGTCGGGGTTAATACAGTAGCCTGCAAGTCGGTTTCTGAAACCTGGCTCGGCAAGATATTGCCGCCAACAGGCGCAGAAGGAGCTGGCGGAATAGTCGGCGGGATAGTGGGAATATCATCTTCCGCTCTTATAGCTGAAACTTCATTTTTCTCTGGGGTCCAACTGTTAGCTGGTTTTAGAGATTGTTTGCCATTACTGGCGCGGGATGGTTGATCCACCTGCGACCAGTGCCCGGTGTAGAAGTCCGAACGGGCTACCGGCTCAGGGGGCTGGGTCGGCTGTGCTTCCGGCTGGGTCTTGCTTTCTTTAAATCCAGCCAGTTCCTCAAACCAATCTTTGGATGGTTCAGGTTGCACACCCGCTGCCTGTTCTGACAGGTCTTTTTCTGAGGAGTGGGCTGCGGGAAAGGATGTGACGGGTACTGGCTGAGTTTTTTCTTTTTCCTGAGAGCCGAGTGCCTCGTCGGGAAATGCTGGCTCCATTGGGATGGTCTCAGAGGTGTCAATGGCCTCATCAGGCAGTTTAAGGCTGGTTCTTTCCTCTTCCGAAAGAACGGATTCGGAAGGAATGGCCTCAGATGATTCGGTTTCATACGCCATCTGCTTGGTTTCCTCTGCCAACGGTTGGATTTCTTCTGCCGTCGGAATCGCGACTGCCTCAGATAAGTTTTCATCCCCAGAGCTTTCAGGGGTTTCTGGTTGGGGTGTTTCTTCAGGCTGTTTGGGCAGAATTTCTGTTTGTTCGCCTGATATTACCTGCGCAGGTTGGTCATCCGACTCTGCTTCAGGTTCCGCTTCTTCCGTTGCAGTGCTCTCTTCAACCCCGCTTGGCAGAACGGCCGCCTCATCATGTTCTTTATCAGCCTGCCAATCTTCCTGCAATTCAGGAAAACTGTCAACTTCAGGTTGGCTTGCCAGTTCTTCAGGAGGGTTCATGCCTGTTTCATGGAAATTGTTCAACTCACTGAAGGAATCCCGCGGTGTTTCCTTGACCGGTTTGGAAGGGTCGTTCGTATTTTGATCCATTTTGCTATTTTAACATAAAGCCCGTTTTTCTTTTAATAACGTCAGTTCGCTAGAATAAGTTCCATCTTATTCAAGACATCAAAGTGTTAAAATGGAAGCATGCACATCGGTCCCTTTTATAATACAGACCCAATTGGTTTGACACTGGCAGCTGACCAACAGTTTACTCCCCTACACCCCACATTGGATGCCGTCTGGCAGATCCTGCTTGACCCGCAGAAACCCCTTCTTGCCAGCACCAGTTTTGGTTTGCAAGCCCGTAGTTTTGCCATTTTTCCAACTTTTCTGGTGGAGAACAAACCTATTTCCCAGGTTCAGGCTTTTTATTCCCCCCCCAGGGTAGAGAAGATTTACAGCAACTATGCCAGCTTGGTTTTTTCCCCCTCAGCTAATTTCGAAGTTTGTTATGAGTTATGGGCAGTGCAGAGCACCAATCTGCTCAGTCGCTTAACCCTATCTAATAGCAATTCCCGAAAAGCCAGCTATAGCATCCAGATCGCAGCCGATCTCACCCCGATTGGTGCTGCCGCCGGCATGAACCTGGCTGCCCATAAATACCAGAATTACCTGCAAGGCAGCAGCGGTGCCCTCACAATTGCGCTGGTGATGGATGCTACCTCCCAACCAGTGAACAGCCCCTTCCCTGCTCTGCAATGGAATGGGGAACTTGAACCGGGTCAATCTGCCAGTCTCCACTGGCGCTGCAGCATAGCCGAAAGCCAGGAGGAATGCCTGGCGGCTGCCGTTGCTGCCTTTCCCACTAATTGGGATGCGGAAGTTGCCCGGTTGGAGCGTGTGCACCAAGCCAACCTTGTGGAAGTTCTCACCCCCAATGCTGACTGGAATGCGGTGTTTTTGACCAGTCAGAATCAGGCTTTTCAATCTGTAGTGCGCACCATCGAGGCTCCAGATACCCTCAAAATAATTTCCCAGCGCAACCCTGATTTCAGCTATTTTCAGTCTGCTGAGCCCCAAAGAAGACTCTCCCTCAACCCGCCCACCCTTGCTGCATTGCCCCTCTTTCAGTCTGCTCAGATGCTGCTGCCTGCCCGGGTGGACTTGCTGCGGGACCTGCTTCTGAACAGTCTTCCTGCCGTAGAAGACACCCGCATCTTACCGAGCCCCAGGCGCAAGGCACTGCCTTTTCCCTGCCTTGCCAACCTGATACTCAAGACTTTCAGCCATCTGCAGGACCGATCATTTTTGGAGCAGTTACTTCCATTCCTGCGCGAAAATACCCTGGCTTGGTTCGACCAAGATCACGACCTGGATCAGGACGGGCTGCCCGAATGGACCACCTTTGCACAGACAGGATTGTTTATTGCCCCTGTGTTTGACTTCTTTTCGCCAGCCGGTCTGCCTACCCAAATTTCCACCACAGAGAGTATCAGCCTTGCCGGGCTGCTTGCCTCGGAATTGACTGCTTTAGAGACTATCGCCCGTATCCTGGAGGATTCCCAGACCCAGGATACTTGCCATCAACTGTTGATTAAGCTGCAATCCCAGCTTTCTGCACAGCTTGAGAAACATCCGGGAGTTGCTTATTGGGACCGCGACTCGCACTTGTCACCTGAGGGGCAAATCCTCTTCAATGGGTACCTGAGCAACTTGGCGCCAGAATCTCTCACTCCCTCCAGCGCAGCCCGGATCAATTTAATGATCCTAACCGAGAGTTATTCCAGAAAGCCCTCTTCCATCACCATTTCAGGCCGAGGACTAAATGGAGATTCCTGCCAGGAGGTCTTTCAAGCGGGGGAAATCTTGCACCTGCCGGACTATTATATGATCACCAGCCGGAAAGTCTATCGACAAATTGACCAGTTGATCCTTCCCGGGTTGCCCCAAGAATCCCACTTGAGCATTTACGTGGCCGACCTGACCGGAAAAGATGTTGGTAATTTCCTGGCCTGGCAGCCCCACGAGCCGGAAGAAGGATCGGCGGAAGGGGATGCGGGAAAGGTATTTGTTTCGGAAGATTCCCAAACTCGCTATGGGCTGCCGGAAATCATGCCCAAGGACCCTTTGACAAGCCAGACATCGCTAATTAATCCTGCGTGGAACAATCTGGTTTTAGAACATCTGCTGCAGATTGGTGCCAAAAAAGAGGCTTTCGAGTTGTTTTCCCGCTTGATGCAGGGGACCATCCAGGTTTTAAAGCAGGAGCATGCCCTGTATGAAGGTTTCAGCGACGTAGATGGTTGTGCTTACGGCAAAAGGAACTCCGTAGGTGGTTTGCTTTCGCTGGAACTGTTTTTAGATCTGATCGGAGTGCGCATTTTCAATTCCAACAAAGTCAGCGTTTCAGGCGAGAATCCTCTGCCTTGGCCCGTTACAGTGCGCTTTCAGGGCTTGGAAATTACCCGTGATGGTAAGAACACTACCGTTACAATGCCAGACGGACAGGTCTTCCGCCACTTCGGCAGCACGATAAAAACTTTTCAGGGAAATACAGAAAAATAAGCCTGCGAATCAATCTGGGTCTTAATAAGATGCTTGCACGCTTTGCCCCCTCGCAGCTCAGGAGTGTTATGAATTGCTTCACTCTTGTTGAGGTGTGATTAGCAATACAAGTTGGAGAGGGTTAAATGACCTTTTGTGGCATTCTCATTTCACGGGATGCACTCGGAGCGGGGTACCCCAAGTGGACGTGAGATGAAATATGCAAAAGCCCAGTGCCTGTAATACACAAAGGATAGCGATCCTATATTCTAAAACGTGAGATTGCTTCGCCAAAGGCTCGCAATGACGTTTTTTAACAAATTCAGCGCTGTGCTTGTTTGTGCTTGCATTTTCTCGAAAACATGATAATATATAGTTTATTAGTCGTTTGAGCGATACTTTTCTGATCCGAAAAGTGGGTGCCCCCCCACTTTTCTTTGTATCAGGAAGCCAGTGGAATATTTTGGAGTAGGAAAATATGAAAAGCGAATTTGCGTTAGCTTTCAATGAGGTGTTGGAAGAAAAACAATTGCCGCGGGATGTCATCATGAGTGCCATTGAATCAGCCATGGTGTCAGCCTACCGCAAGTCCGTTAATGCTTCCTCAGCCCAAGAAGTTAAGGTCAATATTGACCTTGAAAAGGGTATTGTGAAGGTGTTTGCTGAAAAAGAGGTCTCTGAAACGATCACAGATTCGCGGACAGAGGTCTTGCTTGAAGAGGCACGCCAATATGACCCGGAAGCCCAGATCGGCGACCTGGTTTTGGTGGATTCCACCCCAGAAAATTTTGGCCGAATTGCAGCCCAGACTGCGCGCCAAGGCATTCAACAAAAGATTCGCGATGCTGAAAAGACCGCCCAATTTGAGTTCTTTGGGAAACAAGTCGGTGAAATCATCAGCGGTGTTGTGCAGGCGGTCAACTCCCGCCAAGCTACCATCGGGTTGGATCTTAAGGCCGAAGGAACAATGCTGCGCAAAGATATGATCCCTGGCGAACGATTCCGCATTCATGACCGGATCCGTGCTTACGTCTACGAAGTGAAAGACACCCCCAAGGGTCTGCAGATCATGCTTTCACACACACACCGCAATTTTCTGCGCCGGCTGCTTGAAAACGAAGTGCCTGAGATTTACCATGGCATTGTGGAAATCCGCTCGATTGCCCGTGAACCGGGACAGCGTGCCAAAGTGGCTGTCTCTGCTACCCAGCAAGGTATTGATCCTGTTGGTGCTTGTGTAGGCCAGCGCGGTGTGCGCATCCAGGCGATTGTTCGCGAACTGCATGATGAAAAAATCGATGTGATTGAGTGGAACAATGATCCTGCGATTTATATTTCAAAAGCCATCAGCCCTGCCCGGGTTTCCGGCGTCTATCTGAATCATGCCAGTGGTGAAAACAAGACCGCCACAGTGGTAGTTCCGGAAGACCAACTGAGCCTGGCAATAGGCCGGGAAGGGCAGAATGCCCGCCTGGCTGCAAAGCTGACCGGCTGGCGGATTGATATCATGAGCGTCATTGAAGCCGCTGGGAAAGCCCTGATGAAACTGCGTGAGGATCCTTCCCTGGCAGAGTTGGCAGCCCAAGAAACGGATACTGTTACCCGGATAGAAGACATGCTTCAAAAGAAGGAAGAAGGTCGAGCGCTTTCACAGGAAGATAACACCTTACTTGCACGCTTTGTCGACCGTGTCGAAAAACGCGGTGAAACCGACCGCAGGTTGGAAGATGAAGCCGCTCAGGCGCATCTTAAAGCAATTCGTGAGTCAATTGACCCCCGGGCATTTGAACTCCCCATCATGGATATTCCGCTTAAGGAGCACACTCTATTTATCCTGCAGGAAGCCGGACTGGAAACTTTGGGCGACCTGATGATGCAGGTCAAGCTCGACTCGGATGCCATCCTGGCATACAACGGCATCGGACCCAAGTCTCATGAAGAGATTCTGGAGTTGGTCAATAACTATCAGTTCCCTGTTGTGGAATCGACTGAAGTGGCTGAAGCCGTTCAGGTTGAAACAGCACTTGAAGCACCTGCAGAAGTTGAGGCAGAGACCGGGGCTCCGATCACAGCAGCAGAGTCTGAAGTCGCGGTAGTTGAAACAATTGAAACAGCCCAGGCGGAAGCCCCACTTGAATCAGATGAGGAGCCAGGCAGTGTCGCTCAAGAAGTACCCTCCGAGGAAAAGAGCTTTGAAGAACTCTTCAATATGGAATCCCTCCGCAGGCCAAAAGACGGCCGTGAGGTCTCGGTTGATGAGGAAGATCAGGGTGAGTTGAAGCTGGGCAAAAAAGCCAAAGGCAAGAAGAAGAAAGGGTATACTGTTGAGTATGACCCGGATAAAGATGCTTCCTTCGTCCGCTATAAGCATAAAAATGAGGATGAGTGGGAAGATTGGTAGAAGTTTTACCGCTTTGAGAATTTGAAGCAGAGAAAAGGTGGCAGCAAAAAGCGCAAAAAGAACCAAACATATCCCGCAGCGAACTTGTGTTGGTTGCCGCGAGATACTACCCAAACGCAATTTGGTCCGTGTAGTGCGTGTGGGAGATGGTGTCAGGATTGACCCTACGGGCAAACTTTCAGGTCGGGGTGCATACTTGCACGACCTTAAAAGTTGCTGGGTGAGGGGTCTGAAAGGCTCTCTGGCGAGCGCACTGCGAACCAACATTTCTGAGCAGGACATGGTCAGTTTGACCGCATATATGGAGAGTCTGCCAGTGGAAGTTGAAAAATCCACGGCAAGACCTAAACCAGATGAGGATGCATTAATGGTCTGACCTTTATTTCTCATCTTGCTCAGAAAACGGAGTTCAAGGTCAACTTGGGCTCTGCCATAACAGGAAATAGAAAGTTTTGGAGGTGGAACATGAGCAATGATGCGAAGAAGATCCTACAACTACCTTACAGTTTAACAGTACGGGAATTGGCGGTCGCGCTTGACACCAGTGCCGTTCAGGTAATTAAAATCCTGATGGCAAATGGTGTTATGGCGAGTATTAACCAACAAATTGATTTTGATACTGCCGCGGTGGTTGCCACTGAGTTAGGTATTGAGCCTCAATTGGAAGTTGAAGAAACGATTGTCGAAGAGGTCGGTGAAATCCCGCTCTGGCGCCGGGTCATCCTGGAAGAAGATCCCAAGCTGCTTGAAAATCGTCCGCCTGTGGTCACCATTTTGGGACATGTTGATCACGGTAAGACCACTTTGCTGGATGCTATTCGTCACACCGATGTGGCTGGAGGGGAGGCAGGTGGAATCACCCAGCATATCGGGGCTTACCAAGTAACACACAAAGACCGCCTGGTAACTTTTCTGGATACACCCGGTCATGCGGCGTTTTCCTCCATGCGGGCGCGTGGCGCTCAGGGCGCGGATATTGTTGTCTTGGTGGTAGCGGCAGATGATGGGGTACAGCCTCAAACACGTGAAGCGGCAAATCATGCCAAGGCAGCTCAAGTGCCGATCATTGTGGCGTTGAATAAGATGGATAAGGCAGACGCCAATCCTGACTTGGTTAAACGTCAGTTGGCTGATATAGGCTTGCAGCCAGACGAGTGGGAGGGCGACACTTTTGTGGTGCCTGTTTCTGCCAAAGCTAAAAAAGGCTTGGAGGATCTGCTCGAAACCATTCTTTTGGTGGCAGATAACATGACCATCAAAGCTAATCCCAAAGGGAAGTGCATTGGCACGGTAGTGGAAGCCAAACTGGATAAGACTACTGGCCCTATGGCGACCCTGTTGATTCAAAACGGCAGCCTAAAAGTAGGAGACGTGATTGTGGCCGGTGAAGGTTATGGCCGCATCAAGGCGATGTTCGATCAACGCCAGAAGCGCATCAGCAAGGCTCTGCCCTCCACGCCCGTAGTCGTGATGGGCTTGAATCACCAGCCTGAAGCCGGGGATTTATTTCAGGTAGTTCAGAATGAAAAAGAAGCCCGTCAAATTGTGGCAGACCGGAAAGCTGTACGCGAAGCCAAACAAAACGTCAAGCGAGCCACTCTGGAAGAGCTGTTTGCCCGGTACA
Organism: Anaerolineaceae bacterium; assembly: GCA_049301715.1. Taxonomy (GTDB): domain Bacteria; phylum Chloroflexota; class Anaerolineae; order Anaerolineales; family Anaerolineaceae; genus Mesolinea. Next base: position 17,802 of record JBAQLH010000046.1, on the reverse strand, counting down.
AATCTGGTGAAGCCAAGGAACTACGCCTGATCCTTAAAGCGGATGTAAGAGGTTCGCTGGAGCCGATTGTCAATTCTCTGGGGGACCTGGGCAAGCAGCAAAAGGATATTTCTCTTCAGATTTTGCATGCCGAGACGGGCAACATTACCGAAAGTGATGTGATGTTGGCAGCGGCCTCAGACGCCATCATCCTGGGTTTCAATGTGGAAGCAGATCAACCTTCTCGCCATTTGGCAGAAACTGAAGGTGTCTCGATCCGCCTGTACAAGATCATTTACCGCATGCTTGAAGACGTGGAAAAGGCTTTGAATGGCCTGCTTGAGCCGGAAATGGTGGAAAAGGTGATTGGCAGGGCGGCTGTTCTGGCAACCTTCAAAGTCAGCAAAGGTGGCACGGCTGCTGGCTGCCGCATCCTCAATGGTGAAATTCGCCGGAATGCCCAAATACGGGTCTTGCGAAATGATGAGGTGATTTTTACCGGTGAGGTGGCAGCCTTAAAACGTGAAAAAGAGGATGTCCGCGAAGTCCGAGAAGGAATGGAATGTGGAATCACTGTGAAGAATTTTGAATCCTTTGAAATTGGTGATACCATACAGTGCTTTATACTGGAAAAGTTTGGTGGCTAAGCAGCTTTTCCATCTCACGATCTGGAGGAAATTATGCCCTCAACCTTGCGAATGAAACGAATTAACGACAGGATCAAGGAGATTTTATCCATAACCCTGCTGACCAAAATGGAAGACCCACGCCTGACAAATGTCTACATTACAGATGTGAAGGTAGACCGTGAATTAGATTTTGCCAATGTCTATGTTTCTGCTGTAGAGGGAGCAGAACGTTCCCGTGAAGTCCTTGAAGCTCTTAATCATGCCCGAGGCTTCCTGAAATTTGAGCTTGCTAATGAAATTGACCTGCGGGTAATGCCCAAACTGCGTTTCTTTTGGGATTCAACCCCGGAAAAAGCAGATCGGATCGATACACTGTTGGCGCAAATTCGAGGTGATACCCCCATGACAATCCCTAAAGAAAGCTCTCAAGACTTGGAGGAGGGACAGGATGGCTGAATCGTTGGATGAGAAAATCAAATTGGAATTAGGGCAAGCCCATTCCATCGCGATCGTTTCTCATATTCGACCGGATGGAGATGCGGTTGGGTCTCTGCTTGGCTTGGGACAGGCGTTAATCAACGCCGGCAAACAGGTGCAGATGGTTCTGCAAGATGGAGTGGCGGAAAAATACCGCTATCTTAAAGGTTCGGAACTGGTAAAGCGTGCTCTGACCAATGCGTATGATTACCTGATCGTGGTAGACTGCAGCGACATCCAGCGGACAGGGACCGTATTAAGCGACCACCGGCAACCGGACCTGGTTGTGGATCATCACAAAACCAATTTGAACTTTGGCAGGTTGAATCTCGTGGAGGAGGGAGCAGTGGCAACCTCCTCAATCCTGGCAGAACACCTGCCAAAATGGGGTTTGGTAGTTGAAAAGGATGTGGCATCCAGCCTGGCAACCGGTATCATTGCCGATACTATTGGTTTTCGCACGTCCAATATGAGCTCTCAGGCTTTGCGCGTTACGGCGGACCTGATGGATAAGGGTGTAGATCTTCCAACCATTTACCACCAGACCCTCCTGAGCCATTCCATGGCAGAAATGCGCTATTGGGGGCAGGGACTGCGCGGATTAAGCCTTGAACAAGGAATTCTTTGGACAAGTCTGACACTTGATGATAGAATAAAAGCCGGTTATCCTGAGAATGATGATGCAGATCTTGTAAACTTGTTATCTTCCATATCGCAGATTTTGATAGCTGTCCTTTTTGTTGAACAGGAAGATAACAGAGTAAAAGTCAGTTGGCGTTCAGTTGAAGGAATTGACGTTTCAGGAATTGCGTTTGAATTTGGGGGTGGCGGTCATGCGGCCGCGGCGGGGGCAGATATACCAGGGAGTTTGAAAGAAGTGCAAGATAAGGTGCTTCAACGAACCCGAGAATTAATAAATCAAACAATACTCCATTAACATTAAATACTAAAGAGAGTGGACAGATGGTAGACGACAATTTGAATGAACAATCGAGCATTGCAAATAGTGTCTCAGGGGTTCTTGTTGTGGATAAACCGGTCGGTATGTCTTCCCATGATGTGGTTCAGATAGTCAGGAATGGCACCAATATCCGCCGCGCGGGTCACACCGGAACACTGGATCCACGTGCTTCTGGGGTCCTTGTAATCTTGCTTGGACCAGCGGTTCGGTTGAGTGAGTATGTTTCTGCATCCGATAAACGCTACCAAGCGGTGATTCAATTGGGTGTGACCACGGATACCTATGACATGGAAGGTGAAGTCACCAGGCGCGCGCCGGTTGATATCACTTATGAGGAGTTTGAAGAAGCTCTGAAGGGTTTCGTCGGTGAATTTGAACAACAACCCCCGGCTTACTCTGCCATTAAGGTTAAGGGTCGTAAGGCTTACGAACTGGCACGCAAGGGTGAGGAAGTTGACCTGGAACCACGCATGATCCAGGTGCATGAGCTGGAGCTGTTAGACTGGGATCCGCCCGAAGCAGTGGTGGACGTACAGTGCTCTTCGGGCACTTATGTCCGCTCGTTGGCACATGATCTGGGCGAAAAGCTTGGCTGTGGTGCCACGTTAACCGGGTTGCGCCGAACAAAGAACGGTCAATTCGGTCTGCGCGATGCAGTCTCACTGCGAAAACTGCAAGAGGCGTTTGCCAATGGGGATTGGTATCAGTATCTGATTCCGGCTGCTGAGGCTCTGGGAGACTGGTACTCGATCGAGCTGACGGTGAACCAGGTTGATGAAGTCCGCCATGGTCACCGGGTGCCCGCCACGGAAGAAATGCCCGAAGGCAAATGGGCCAGGGCAATCAGCGAGGAAGGGGAGTTGGTGGCTTTGATGGAGTATGCTGCAGCCAGCAAAGAATGGCAGCCTCGCAAAGTCTTCTTCCTGTAAGCCTGGAATATTTGGAAAAATCAATAACCCTGAATGGCTTAATGCCAAAGAAGGGTTATTTTTTTGAGTGTTGGAATGATTTGAGGTTCAATTGACTGAAATATTGACGGATTGGCCCGAAAACCTGTCTGAACGCATGTGGCTGACCATTGGTAACTTTGATGGCATGCACCTTGGGCATCAAGCACTCATGGCAAGAGTTCAGGAAACTGCCCGGGCAAATGGAGCAAAGTCGGGTTTGATCACTTTCTGGCCCCACCCGCGGGTATACCTACAGAAGATCACTACGCAGTACTACCTGACCACATTGGATGAAAAAATGAAGTTATTGGTAGACTCGGGTATGGATTATGTGATTTCCCTGCCTTTCACTCACAGGCTGGCAGGCCAGAGCGCCGGGGAATTCTTTGCAGACCTGACCAGCCATCTCAATCTGGCCGGCTTAATTGTAGGGCAGAACTTCACCCTCGGGAAAAACCGCGCTGGAACTCAGAATGTGATCCGTGACTTATGCGACCAATACGGAATTCAATTGGATTTGATCGAATCCTTCTGCCTGGATGGATCGCCGGTTTCCTCCGGTCGGGTGAGGGATGCCCTTGAGCTGGGCGATGTCCAGACCGCCCGTCAACTGCTGGGTCGCCCGTATTCCGTCAGCGGAAAAGTGGTGGAAGGTAAGCATCTGGGTTCCAAGTTGGGGTTTCCCACTGCCAATCAGGTTGTGAATCCGCAAAAAATATTACCCAAGTACGGAGTGTATGCCAGTCTGGTCAGGGTTAATGGTGACAAATTCATGGGAGTCACCAGTGTGGGTGTGAGGCCGACCTTTGAAACCACCAACCAGCCCAATGTGGAGACTTTGCTTCTGGATTTCAATGGTAACATCTATCATGAAAGTTTAACGGTGGATTTCATTCAATATATTCGGGATGAAATCAAGTTTGCCAATGTCGCCGATTTGATTGCACAGATAGATCTGGATAAACTCCAGGCCAGGAGGATGCTTGCAGATGAATCTTTCTCGAAGAGTCTACCGGCTTAGCCCAAGCCAACTGAGTGCAGAGACCATTGCGGTCACCTTTGCTAAAACATCCCGTTCACCCGAGCCTTTTGACGTCATCGCAGCAGAATTGGACGCGGAGAAATCCGCCCGCTTCAGCGAAAAGTGGATTGTGGGTTATGGGCATTCCAGTGTGGCAGAACATGCCATCCTGCACCTGGCGCTGGAGAATATCTCCCGCCTGGCAATTGAAACTATCGAATCCAACCGGCTGGCTTCCTATACCGAAAAGTCCACCCGCTACCAGGAATGGAATCCGAAAGCCTATGTCATCCCGGAAGAAATTATCGGCAGTACCTTTGAGGAACGTTACATCTCAGTGCTGGATGGACTCTTCGCAACGTATGCCGAGGCTGTAACCCACCTTAGAGCCTGGAGTGAAGCCAACACGCCTCGGATTGAAGGGGAATCGGACAAAGCCTGGGCGAACCGCGCCAGGGTCAAGGCAGTGGATGTCAGCCGTTTTCTGTTGCCGGCCGCTTCTATGGCAAATGTGGGGGTAACAATCAATGCGCGTGCCTTGGAATATGCCATTAGGAAAATGTTGAGTTCCGAATTGCAAGAGATCCAGTCCATTGGCGCAGAGGTCAAAAGCGTGGCGACCCAGGAACTGCCGACCCTGGTCAAGTATGCCAACCCAATTGACCATCTGGATAATGTGCGGAAAATTTTTCGCCAACAGGCTTCCAAAATCATTGCTGAACCCGGTCAAGCTTGGTGCCACTTGCTGCAATCAGATCTTCAGGGTCAGGAACAGGTTCTGGCGGCGACACTTTTTCGCTTTGGAGAAAGCAGTTATTCGGATTGCCTGCAGCAAGTTCTGGCGATGTCTGCGGCGGATAAAACCCGGCTGGTGGACAGCCTGTTTGAGGGAGCCAACGATTTTGACGTCCCCCTGAGAGAGTTGGAATATACCAGCTATGACTTTGATCTGGTAATGGACCAGGGAGCTTACTTTGAGTTCAAACGCCATCGCATGATGAGTCAGACCGCCCAGCCACTTACCACCCGCCTGGGATATGCCATACCCAAGGCAATCAGCGAAGCTGGCTTTGAAATGCGTTACCGACAGGCAATGAAAATGGCAGGAGACCTTTACGAAGACTTGGCAGCCTGGAACCCCAAGGTCGCTGCTTATGTAGTACCAAATGGGTACAATCGGCGGGTACTCTGCCGGCTTAACCTACGAGAGTTGTTTCACTTTATCAAGCTGCGCTGCGGGGAAAATGCCCATTTTTCCATCCGCAGGGTTGCCAGGGGTATGTTTGAACAGGTCAGAGAGGTCCATCCGCTTTTTAGCGCTAAAATCACTGTGAATGACCGGGAAAGCTCCCAATCCATCAGCGAAGCATATTTTAGCGAGTTGGCAGTTCGGACATCCCGATAATTCTCAAGAAAATTTGGATGTGCCAGCCACAGGTTGGGATTGCCAGGTTACTTTGTTTGAATTTATTAAGAGAAACGAGAGCGCTTTCAGGTTTCGGAAAATGAGTTTACAATATGTCCAGTTTAGAAAGGTAAAAAATACTTATGAAAAAAAATACAATAACCTTGATGGTCATTCTTCTGTTGACAGTTTTTCTGCTTGGCGCCTGCTCCAGTGCCACACCAGAGCCAACCGAAGTGGTCGCACTGCCGGCAGTATCCTTTGGGGAAGGGACACCCGATGCCTCTACCGAGGCGAATGAAGTAAAGAATAGTATTGATGAGGCCTACCCTCTGAATGGAAGCAATACAGCTATTGATGAAACCTACCCTCTGAATGGGACAGACACAACCGGATCTTCGGTCACTTATCCTGTTATGGGAGGGGAAAACCCCACTAAATCAATGACCGATGCAGAAGTTGAAGCGTTGATTGTGGAAAAACTTCAGGGGCACCATACCTTGGACTGGCTCTTAAATTTTGAATACACCCGTGAGCAGTGGGATCAATTGCTCTCCAGTCATCACGATGTAACCTTTACTCCGGAAGAAAAGGAGCAGGTCATTGATTGGTTGCTGGCGCACTAAGCCGCCTGCCAAGTCCGATCAAGGTCATATTTCATACTGCCGCCAGGAAACTGGCGGTTTTTTTATTTTCATCCGTTATTTTGTGCAAATTAGCCGCCCGCAATCCCTCAAAATAAAAGGTTACCAAAGAAACTTTATCAATTGTTCAATAGTATTCCGCCTAAGCTTTCAAATTAGCACAGGATTGAGAGGTTTATATTGGCTGGTGAGATATTGTTTGATAACAGCAGAACGAAACCCCGAGCAGGGGGATACGGGCGCGAATGCCGTCATCCCATCCATCGCTCCATTGCCTGAATCCACCAAATTGATTTGATTCGATTGAATTGGTCGTTGGTCGGTACAGGGAATATCAATTTTGAGGCCATGTACTTTTAAATTACTTTAATTTTGATGCAATTTGCCCCCACAAAGAGCAAGAACAGGTATAAAATTATCATGGCGGCAAATGTGATTGGCTTTTTGCCTTAAATCAAGTAAACATGAAAGGTGATCTTATGCAAACTCATTTATACATGTCTTTACTTCCCGAAGCCTTGATTGTATCCATGTTAAACCCAGAAGAATTCGGCACTTACTATGCGGTTGGTTCAGCCAAAAAATCGCGTGGGCAGGCGATGTTTTTTGAGGTTGACCTGAACTTCCGTGATCCATATTTCCACATAGAAGAGGCTCTGAAGCGCTGTGTCCCGCATGAGGATGGCAGCCCGAAATCTTCCATCTATGTGTCTGTTTACCGTGTGTTGGAGCATATGGATCTTAACGCTCTGCAGGATTTGTATCTTACTACCCAGGATGGCCGCACGCTTGGGCTTAAATCCTCGTCTGATCTGCCAAATGCTGAACCCAGTCTGCATCTCTATCAGGAAATTGTCCCGGTTACTCCGTTGGTAGTGAGCCGGCTGAGCCCGGTAGATTTCTACGACTTGATTGTAAAAACACCCAACACGCTAATTACGGTTCCTGCGATCATTTTCTCGGAACTGCAATTGGGGGAGCTTGCCCGGGATCCTGAGATGGGATTGATGGATGATCTACCCTACAACAACACTGATCACTTGCGCCAATGCCTGACAGACGTAAAAACCAAGTATGTTTCAACCAAAATGGTAGATCGCACTCACTCGCCAAACCTTTCCTATCGAACGATTAAGAATGGCTTCTTTGTTGGCAATGCAGACCAATTGAAATATTATCCCATGCCTTCACCTGAAACATTGAGGAACGAACATTACCGCTGGTTCCGTTCAGCAAATATGTAAATTTTTATCCCGAAATTGGGATTGATAGAATAGGAGTCTTTATGAACTATACAAATTGGATTTACATTGGTATTGTAGGAGGTGTGATTTCCATTGGCGTTGCCATTTACCTGTATTTCTGGGTGATGCGGCAGGACCCTGGCAGCGAAAAAGCCCGGGAAGTCTCTGGCTGGATCAGGGATGGAGCCAATACTTATCTGAAAAAACTGTACACCTCTCTGGCGACTCTGGCGGTTATTTTGGGCGTTGTGATTGCACTCATTTTTAGTTTTAATTTTGAGAACATTGGTACGACTGGTGTACAACTGGAGCCGAAGAATGGATTAATTATGGCGGCTTCTTTTATCGTAGGTGCCTTGTGTTCAGCTTTAGCTGGGTACATGGGTATGCGCGTGGCTGTGGAAGCCAATGTGCGCACCGCCACTGCTGCCCAGAAAAGTCTTTCCGGAGCTTTCAAGGTTTCTTTTTATGCCGGCTCAGTCTTAGGCTTGGCCATTGTCGGGTTGGCTGTGATTGGCATGAGCGTAATTTTCCTGCTGACGGATTCTTCGCAGGCAGTCCTGGGTTTCAGTTTTGGAGCTTCAACCTTGGCTCTGCTGGCAAAGGCTGGCGGCGGTATTTACACCAAAACTGCTGATATTGCCGCTGACCTGGTTGGCAAGGTGGAAATTGGCATTCCGGAAGATGACCCCCGCAACCCGGCGGTTGTCGCAGATAATGTCGGCGATAATGTCGGGGATGTCGCCGGCATGGGGGCGGATATTTTTGACAGCTATGTAGCGAGCACAGTGGCGGTTATGCTGTTGGGGGCTTCTTTCGGGATCACCCAGCAATACCAATATACCGTCATCCCCTTGATCCTGTGCACCCTGGGCACTTTCGCTTCGCTGCTTGGCATCCAATTTGTGAAAGTCAAAGAAGGTGGCAAGCCTGGGGCAGCCTTGAATCGTGGTACGGTGATCACCTGTGTGATCTATGCCATCATGCTGGTTGCTCTGACCGTGTTTGGAAAACTGAACGTGGGCATACTCTGGTCAGCTCTCGTAGGCATTATTACTGGAGTTGTGATCGGATTTACATCGGATTATTTTACCAACGAAAATTTCAAACCGGTTAAGGAGACCGCCAGGGTCTCGACATCCGGCTCGGCTATTAATATTATTACCGGTTTCAGCTACGGTTTAATTTCGATTGTGCCTTCTATCATTGGGGTAGCTGCAGCCACCCTGATTTCTTATAATGTGGCAGAAGCCAATGGTCTGCCTGGCGTTTATGGGATCGGTATTGCAGCTGTCGGCATGCTTTCCATCAGCGGCATGATCGTTTCGGCTGATGCTTACGGACCGATTGTGGATAATGCCCGTGGTATTGCAGAAATGGCAGGCATGGGGCAGGAAGTGATCGAGCGCGCGGATGTGTTGGACTCAGCCGGAAACACTGCCAAAGCCATCACCAAAGGCTTTTCAATCAGCGCCGCTGCATTGACTGTGCTGGCATTGTTCGCCGCTTACACAGAGGTGGTGCGTGCCAATGGCGTGGCTATAGAAATAAGCTTGCGCAGCCCGGTAGTGGTTGCCGGGGTTTTCCTCGGAGCTATGACCCCACCGCTTTTTAGTGCGCTGTTAATGCTTTCAGTGACCCACAATGCTTTTGATATGATCGAAGAGATCCGCCGACAGTTTCGTGAAAGGCCTGGCATTCTGGCTGGTACAGAAAAGCCGGACTATGACCGCTGCGTAGGCTTGGCAGCCCAGGGCGCCCTTTCATCTCTGATGACTCCTGCTTTTCTGGCAGTTGGATTACCCCTTGTGGTCGGTTTTATATTGGGTCCCGATGCGTTAGGCGGCTTTTTGGGAGGTGCTATTTTTACCGGCGTAATATTCGCTCTTTTCATGTCCAATGCTGGAGGTCTTTGGGATAACACCAAGAAGTACATTGAATCAGGCAAGTACGGTGGCCCCGGTTCGGATGCTCACAAGGCGGCAGTGGTAGGGGATACCGTAGGTGATCCCTTCAAGGATACGGCAGGCCCGTCGTTGAATACTTTGATCACTGTGATGTCGTTAGTTTCTTCGTTGTTTGCCCCCATTATTGCAGTGTTCCATCTATTCTAGTAGTTGTATTGTTCACAACGCTGCCTGATGATGTATTGGGCAGCGTTGCTGTTTAATTGAGTCACTTGGTGGTGACAGACCTGTTCAGTGCATAGATGCCGTTTTGAAAGTTGAAGGAGTATCCTATCGAAAAGAGATCGACAGTCACTCCGACAAGCAGATTGTCCTCCGCTCAGGATGCCACATAAAAACCGATTGGATTTGGGAGACACCGAGAACGTTCTAAGTCAACTTTCCATTTCGGCGTGAGTTTTAATGGCGGCGGAAAGGCTGGCAGCGTTTTCTTCAGGAAAAAAAGGCAGGTAGGAACGCATCTGGCGTTCAATTGACTTTCCTGGTGTATCAGCAAGTACCTGCTTAAGCAGATAAGCTGTTTCGAAAGGCGTGCGGTCTGCCAGCGCAGCAATGGTTTTCCCCAAATTAACCTGCAGCGCATCAGGCGCGGACTGGATAAAGGGTCTCAACAACTTGAAAAGTACCACCAGATCAGCTAAATTCTGTTTCTGGATGGACATAGTAAGCCCCTGCAAGCCGTAGTTTTGGAGTTTGTGATCAGAGCTTTCTAATAATTGTGTTATCAGTACCTCCCAAGCCTCAGGGGCTTGCGCTTGCAATGTGGAGGTGACTTTGCTGAAAATAGACTCGACTACCGCTCGGTCTAGCGGACTGGCAAGCCAGTCCCGAATGATCTTGATAACAGTTTCAGCATAACTGGCAGGCAGCCGACCGAGCAAAAAGGCTGCCAGGTCGCGTGACTCAAAGTAATTATCCTGCCAGAGAAACTCAACCAATCTCATGGTTGCCTGTGGATCCTCCTGAACGGACTTTTTCAGACCCTGCTCGATTTGCGGGGGAATCTGCGGAGGCAGGTCGTAGGTGCGCATAAAGGATTTAGGCAGGGCATCTTTGTTGGGACGATGGGAATAACGATGATAGAAGCCCAATATCTCGTGATAGGCTTTCACAAAAGCTTGGGGATTCTGGAAATTGCCTTCCAGATCTGTAATCTGCTTGCGCAGTTGGGTCAGGTCAATGGCAGCCATCAAAAAAAGTCCGGACCTGGCTGGAGGTCAGATTAATACGACCTGGCAAAGTAAGCCTTAGTGGCAGTTTTTCTGCCGCTATAGAAGCAGGTGCCCTCCCCCAAGTCTGTTTCGCTGCTAAAGCAGCGCAGAGTAGCTTTGGTCTCTTCCTTGATCCGGGCTTCGTTTTCCCGATCATCACTCCACCAGCAATATGCCCAACCCTTCTCTGCCACGATGGTCTTAAAGCTTTCGTAGTCCGTAGTTTCAAATATGTGATCATCACGGAATCTGGTGGCTTTGTCCAACATGTTATCCTGAATGGCGTGCAGCGTTTCTGTGACCGACTGGGTAATACCCTCAAGAGGGATAACAGACTTACCTTCTCTACCTGGAATATCCCGGCGGCTGAATACCACGGTGCCATTTTGAACGTCCTTCGGACCAATTTCAATGCGCAGCGGTACACCCTTCAGTTCCCAATCATTGAACTTGAAACCCGGGGTCAAACCTTCACGGTCATCCACTCTCAGGCGAAAATTCGAAAGCTGGGCTTTTACGTTTTCAACAGTTTCCATTACCAAGGATTTTTCTTCGTCTTGGCGGAATATTGGGATGATCACGACTTGGTAAGGAGCCAGGTTTGGGGGCAACACCAGACCCTGGTCATCCCCGTGCGTCATGATGATGGCACCAATAAAACGCGTGGAAAGTCCCCAGGAAGTGGTCCAGCAGTACTGCAACTGGTTATTCTCATCCAGGAATTTGATGTCAAAGGCTTTGGCAAATTTTTGACCGAGCAGGTGGGAGGTACCCGCTTGCAGGGCTTTGGTATCACCCATCATGGCTTCGAGAGAATAGGTGTGGACGGCACCAGCAAATTTTTCTGATTCGCTCTTCATTCCAGTGATAACCGGAACAGCAGCTTCCTTGATTGCAAAATCTGCATAAACATTCAGCATCCGCGCTGTTTCTTCCACAGATTCTTTTTCAGTGGCATGGGCGGTATGTCCTTCTTGCCAATAAAACTCCAGTGTGCGCAGGAAAAGCTTGGTGCGCATTTCCCAACGTACCACGTTTGCCCACTGGTTAATCAACACAGGCAGGTCGCGGTAGGAGTGAATCCACTTGGAATACATAGTGCCGATGATTGTCTCGGAGGTAGGACGCACCACCAGCGGCTCTTCCAGTTCCTGGCCACCTCCGTAGGTAACTATAGCAAGTTCGGGAGAGAAGCCTTGGACATGCTCTTGCTCCTTTTCCATGTAGGATTGCGGAATCAGAAGTGGGAAGGCTGCGTTGACATGGCCGGTTTCTTTGAAGCGCTGGTCAAGCGCTTTTTGGATGTTCTCCCATAGAGCCCAGCCATACGGGCGCACAACCATACAGCCGCGCACAGGCGCATAGTCAGCCATTTCTGAGCGCAAAACCAACTGGTTGTACCATTCTGAGAAGTTTTCTTGTCTAGTGGGTAGTTTCTTTTCCATGTTACTCTCTTGTAGTTACGGTATCGTTTAATAATGATACAGCCATTACGGCATCCGGTGCAAACTGGATGCGAGCCTGATCTGCTGCAGAAATGAAGGCGGCATTCCGGGCAAAGAAGGTTTGGTAAGTCTGCTTCCATTCCTCGCCGACCAAAATGCAAGGTCTGGCAGGTACGGCAGCAATCGCCATAAGGTTGAGTGCCAGGGTGATCTCACACAAGGTGCCAATTCCTCCGGGCAGGGCAATCATACCTTTCGGTTGGCGGGTCAGCACCTCCAAGCGCTTTTCCAAGGATTGGGTGGGGACCTCAGTCTGGACCCAAGGGTTGGCGCCCATCGGTCTCCAGGTGTCAATTTCAGTGCAGGTTACACCGATGGTCTTTCCGCCAGCCTCAATAGCGCCACGTGAGACCGCTTCCATGGTCCCGCAGTATCCGCCGGTCATGACTGTATGCCCTGCCTGTGCAAGCAGCCGTCCCAAATCCAGGGCGACCTGGTAAAGGGTACTATCGGGTTCGGCATTGGCGCTGCCGTAGACTGCAATGATCATGCCTTTTCCTCATGGTTGAGATGTTCGGGCCAATTACGTGCATAGTTTTGTTTGATCTTGTGCAGGATAGCGGCTTCCAGATCGATACCAGACACGCTGGCAAGCTGCAACAAGTAAAGAGCCACGTCTGCCAATTCACCTTCCAGAGCTTCCTGGTTAAGGGCGTTTTCGTGCCATTGAAAATGCTCCAGGACCTCTCCTGCTTCCAACGAAAGGGAGATAGCCAGATTGCGTGGAGTTTGCTGTTTGGGTGAGTCAACCTCATACCAGCCTTTGGCCTGCACCAGATCGTGCATTTGTTGGGTTAATTCTTCCAGGTTCATAAGCTAAATATTATACCTGAGAACAGGGCTCTCTGAAGTTTTCCAAGTCGCTTCGGTGTGAAGGCAAAAAACAGGGGTATGTTTTTCTTACATACCCCTGCATCGACCCTGTCAGAAACATTTTAATCAAGCACTTGCTTGCTTATAAAAAAGCCTCAATCCAGTGGGGCGGGGGGATCGTATGCATCATCAATCTTGCCAAGTTCCCATGGAGATACCGAATTTTCTGGATTATCAAAGTAGTAAGGGTGGAGTAAATAAGCCATTTTGAGAATTGTGGTGACCTGGCGGGGGCCTGGACGCTTGAAGAGACTTGAATCATAGTGATATACACGATCGTTTTGAACTGCTTCTATATTTTCATAACCTTCACGCATGACGATCTCACGAACAGTGGTCACCTCATCAACACCTGCGTCTGGCCACAACGGCGTCAGGATTACATCCGGATTGCGTTTAACAATCTCTGCGTTTGTGGTTTCAAAAGCAGTTTCTTGAACATCTTCAAAAATGTTCGTACCACCGGCAATCTCGATAACATCATCCATTGGTGAACCGGAACCTGTTGCCCAAGGTCCATAATGACTAATTTCAAGATAGACTTTAATTTTCGGAAGGTCTTTTGTAATAGCCTTAACTTCCTCAATTTGCTTGTTGTAGCCGTCAACCAGCTTTTGCGCTTTGGTACACTTTCCTGTAGCGTCGCCAATTTCCAGGATCATCTGGAAAACTTCATTAAGGGTAGTCGGATTATGATAGAGCACATTGTAACCTTCAGCCTTAAGTTCTTCTGCCATGTCGTATTGAAGGGATTCTGTGGCGATAATTAATGTAGGTTCAAGTGCCTTAACCAGTTCTTTGTTGTAATCTGTAAAACCGCTCACAACAGCGACGTCTTTGCTGAGTTCGTCCTCAATACTGGTAAACTGATAATCTTGATAGGGGACCCACCCCTTAACTTCTGTCACTTCGGGGGGGTAGTCAGTATATTGCGACCAGCCAACGATTTCATCTTCAAGCCCGAGTGCGTAAATCACCTCAACACAACTGGGAGCGAGGCAGACTATTCGTTGTTGGCTGGATGTCTGAGCGCAACCGGTCAGACTGGTAAGAACTAAAACTATGGTAATTGATAGAATGGCGAGTCTTGACAACCGATCTTTCATCTTTCTTCCTTTGCAATTTAATAGTTTAGTTGACAATGTTTCTGAACTCGAATAATTATTTGCTATAATCACGGGCATACCGAAAAATCCCCATAAATTGCCCTATTAGGCAAGCTCAAAACAAGCTGGTTGATTTGTGTGCAGCGGAAATATTACTTTTTTGTTGAAGGGTATATGTGGAGAAGGTGGGATTGGTCTGGAGCTACTGCTCGCCGAAAAACAGCTCTTTCCAGATCTGGAAGCGCGAAAGCTGCGGAACTTCCTGGGTGGGGACGGGTGTGGGTGTGATGACCTGGTCTGAGGGAGGAATGATGATAATTGGGTAATCGCCTTCGTTGATCAGGCGGTCTTTTTCACGTGCCCATTCTTCCAACGCGCGCTCGGACGTGGCATAAGCAATTTCCGCTTCAACTTTGACTTTGGTCTGTTCCAGCGCAGCCACCTTGGTGCTGAGTTGGCTTTCCTGCTGTTCCAGCTCCAACATTCGGACCATGCGATTGTTGAAATCCATCATCAGGAATACCAAAATGACGATGACGACTACTAAGATGAAGCGTCGGTCCGTCCATTTAATCTGTTTGAGCTTGTCTAAAAGCGATTGCATTTGCCAATACCTGTTGCAAATATTGTACCAGCCTGACATTGAAATTTGGAGGTCCAAAAAAACATTTTTTGCTTGAAAACTCCACACAAAAACGCAACCCAAGAGGTTGCGTTAGTGCCGAAGGAGAGATTTGAACTCTCACGAGCGCTTTGCCCACTACGCCCTGAACGTAGCGCGTCTGCCAGTTCCGCCACTTCGGCTTGAGGGTTATATTTTATCTTTTCCTCGGGATTTGTCAATGTGATGAGAGGTTTTGGTCTTAGCAAAAGCGGGAATGTCCCCTTTTGCCAAAGTCAGGGGTCAGACCTTTCGTTTGATTTAATGGATTGACCTGCTCATGGCACCGTGACAGGTCGGTTGGTTTTATTCTCGGGCAGTGGACCTATATAGGCGGTGATGATTACCATGGACGCTGGTAGCTTGAGTTGAACCTCCAAAGTGGTGTCCTGATCTCTCAGCATGTACACAGGATTATTTCCTGATGTTCCAGAACCGATCAGCCAGTATTTCTGATCTTCTGAATAAATAACGAAGCTTTCATCTTTCCACGGAGCTGGGTAGATCTGATCTTTGGTTTGATCCCAAACATATTCCTCGCCCGGCAAAGAATTCCTTGTTGTAACAAATGAAAGAAGCTGATCATCTGAAGAAATCCATGATCCACCCATATCTTTTTTGCCTGGTTCATGTGGAACAGTGACTGTGGATAGATTCTCCAAATTCAATACCATCACTTGACTTTCCCCGTCAGAGGCGATTGAATTGAAGGCGATCTTTTTTTTAGTCGGAGACATGGTGAATTGTGTCCGTTCTGATAATACCAGCAGAGTTGGATTGACATCACCCAGTGTCCACTGGTAAATTCCTTCCTGATCAGCACAACTTCCGCCAAAGAGAATACCCTGTTGATCGTTTATCCATTTTGCCTGGTCTATATCACAAGAAAGCGTAACTTCTTGTTGCAGATTTGTTTCGTGGTTCAAAACGGATAATTTTCCGAGAGGTGCTTGAGGCGGGATTGGATTTGTGTATTCAGTAATATACAAGATTTCTGAATTGGTCAGGGACCAATCTTGCAGGTATTCCACCTCTGCTGTCTGTGTCAGGCGTTTCCACTCGCCGTCAATCGTGTTCAAAAGGAAAAGGTCGTAAGCCTGACTTTCCGGATCATAAAGTGTGGAAATGAAGGATTCTCGATCCGGAGAGAGGTTAGTCAAAAGCGTATTTTGTGAATTAACCCAATACAACGGCTCACATTCACCGGTAAGATCACAACGGAAATAAGCAGATGGATTAGTTGAATCCTCCAACGGAGCTAAACCCGCTATCATACCTACTGATTGTTCGGTTATTGAAGTGGGGAGCGAGGTTGGCGATGGGGTAAGAGGAGCATCTGGAGACAAAATTGGAACAGTCGCTATCGTAGAGGCTGGTTTACATCCAGAGACCACAATACTACAAATGATAAAGCTTTGAATTTGACGGGTAATTCTTCTCATTGAATCTTTAATTTTTATTATAAGTGGACAAGTTTCACCTGTCCACTTTATTTTCCTGAATTAGATAAATCCAGACAACGGACTTAACTAAATGTATTCCTGAAGACTAAAATTGAAGTCATTGTTATTGACAATCTCCGCTTCCTGCACTATTAACACAAGGATAGTACTTGGCATCGTCCCACCATACTTGGTAGTATTGATTACAACCCCAGCCATTGACACATCCGTTATCCATAAAGGTGTATGCCCACGGAATATAGCCTGTTCCATACGCCCACCCAAGGAATACCCAGGCATTGGCATAATTCTCTTGATTTACGGTTATCGTATATTCTTCTTCAGAATTTCTTACATAATAAGAGACGGCTGCATCCGTATACTCATAATTCAGGGGAATCCAAACGTACCATTTGTACCAGGTGGAATCCGTTGTGGCGCCGGTGCAAGACCATTTTCCCCACGCACTTGCTGTGTATCCACTATAATAAAGAGTGTACTGATGGGATCCATTGCGTCCAGTCGAAGAAGTAGGCAGCCAACTTATGTGAGTAAAATCTGACCCGCTGTCAGGCAGTGTAGTTGTATATCCGATTGTACTCGCAAATACTGTAGAAAAGAAAAAAACACTGAGTATCATAGCCAAAATTGCGGCGAGAAATTTGGTTTTCATCGTTATTCTCCGTAAAATTCAACCTTGTTATTAATGGAAGAATCAGGGTTCAACTAATTTGAAGTTTGGGTCAGGAACAAAAACAAATTTTTCTTGGGGAATATCCGTATCTATATCCACCGCAGTTGCTTCGAATTGTTGTATCCACCCGCCATTTGTGAGATCTTCCACTTCGCCTTTCAACACTATCCCGGTTTCTGCGTCAATCCAGTATCTATGTAATTTGTACATAACCGGCTGTTCATCCAGACTCACAATTTTCCGTTCAAGCATAATTGTCTCTCTGCCCGCAATGGAATCACTTCCAATGATTGAGACATTCTGGCTGGCGTTATCGCTAATGGTGGTTCTGCTCATGGACTGAGCAAGGGATTTAGGATAAAGGTAATCATTCAGTCCGCTCGGGATTAATAGTGCTGAGGCATTCGACAATACCAGATCCTGGCTGGTTTGACTTTCTGAAAGAGATTGGGATGATTCTATTGCTTGAATTGATCGGGGCACCTTCATCTGAGTGTAGGTTCCAGCAGTAATATCCGCTGTCCAGGTGTCGGTTTTATCGTTTACCCAAACCAACTCTGGTATGCCATCAAATGAACTGATCTCAAGCCTCCCCTGCCCTTCACTCGTCAGCCAAAATTCATGTTGATACTCTTGAGAAAGATTTGAATTTCCATGGTCACGGAAACGAGCTGCATAACTGACATGAAGCGTATTCCACTTACCCGAGCTCTGAGTCATCAACGAGAGTACGTCGCTTAAAGATGAAGAGGGGGTTAACGGCTCAGTAATCTTGCCGTTTAAGGGAATGGCATCTGTATTTATCTCTATTTCATTGGCTTTAGTGGTGGTTGGTTGAAATGAACTTGAAGTAACAAGAGAAATCACCAATCCAACTAAAACCCCGCCCATTATCCAATATATTAATGAGTCCACTGCAAAAACTCCGTTTTTAAAAAACGTTTGAATTTTCTCCCACTTCGATCACGCTTTTTGATATTTTAAGGGTTGAAAGTGTTTATTTGATATTGTTTTCAACAGAATAGCCCCACTT
>JBAQLH010000045.1:0-26806 GCA_049301715.1 Anaerolineaceae bacterium | reverse complement strand
TCTCAGGAACAACCGGCTGTTTCTTTTTTTGTTCCCCTAAAAGCTTTTTTTCGCGCTTGGCTAGGTTTTGTAACGCTTAACCAGGTAAGATTTGCGTTTTAGAAACAAGTTTTTTCAGTAGAGTCTTGATATACAAATGGA
Source organism: Anaerolineaceae bacterium (assembly GCA_049301715.1). Lineage (GTDB taxonomy): Bacteria > Chloroflexota > Anaerolineae > Anaerolineales > Anaerolineaceae > Mesolinea. The sequence goes on along the minus strand of JBAQLH010000045.1, from coordinate 26,665 downwards.
TTTGTTTCTTATAAATGAGAAACAAATCCAGATCACTTTCCGGTCAAGAGCTAATTTTGGCACTTCATTCTGAAAAAAAGACCAAAAAAGAATCCTATACTGATCAGATTACACCTTTTTGGAGCATAATACAGCCATACAAAGCGCGTTCACTGGTTTGGATAATGGCGTAAACATCGCTGGCAGCTTTATAAAATTCGTGGCGGGGAATTTTGGCAATGGCGTTTGCTCCGCGTTTGTCATAGCGCGCAATGATCTCAGCGAAGGTATCCCAGATAGGGGTCGCGAGCTGGCTATCAACAGCTTCCTTCTCGATCAGCACAGCCGGCTTTTCCACGTAAATATCCAGCGGAATCAATTGGAGGATAGCATCCAGCATTTCCACTGCTCCAAGCCCGTCTGCCCTGACCAATTTCCCTTTTCCATTGTTTGCCAGGGAGGCTCCAGCAAAGTTTGCATCTCCGATGATCAAACGATCATTGTGACCCATTTCGTCAAGGATTTTCAGCAATTCAGGAGAGATAAGCGGTGAAATATTTATTAACATGACGTAATCCTTTGCACTGTGCTTATTCGAAAGAATTTTAAAGATGATGCTTCTGTTTCTCTTCAAAAATGGCTTGAAGTGATTCTTTGTACGGGGCTCGGGCAATGCCATACTCAGTTACAATGGCAGTCACCAGGTCCTGATCGGTAATATCGAATGCCGGGCTATAGACCTTTACACCTTCCGGAGCCAGGCGGTCTGTGAACCACATCTCGGTCACTTCAGCCTCCGGACGTTGCTCGATGACAATATCATTGCCTATGGGCGTTTTCATATCAATGGTCGAGGTGGGTGCGCAGACATAGAAGGGAATGTTATATCTCTTTGCCATGGTAGCAACAACAGACGTACCAATCTTATTAACCACGTCACCATTTGCGGCGACACGATCGCAGCCAACGAGCACAGCGTCAACCCAGCCCTGGCGCATCACGGATCCAGACATATTGTCGCAGATGACGGTTACGTCCAAACCAGCATTGAATAGCTCAAAAGATGTCAGACGCATGCCCTGAAGCAGAGGACGTGTCTCGTCAGAAAAAATGCGAAAATTGTACCCGCGTTCCTGACCCAGATACATCGGAGCCGTAGCCGTTCCATACTGAATGGTTGCCAGTTTTCCGGCATTGCAGTGAGTCAACAGGCCGTTTCCCGGCTTGAGCAAAGTCAACCCATATTCACCGATCTGCTTGCACACGCGAATGTCTTCCTCTTTGATGTTCATGGCTTCTTTTTGCAGTGAATCGAGTACTTCAGCGAGGTTGGCGTCTTTATGGTCAAGAACAACCTTCTCCATCCGGTTCAAAGCCCAGAAAAGGTTCACTGCTGTAGGTCTGGCCGACGCCAGGTAATCTTTGGCGTTCTTGAACTGCGCATAGAACGATTCGAAATCATCTGCCTTAATGTCGCAAGCAGCGAGATAAACACCAATGGCAGCGGCGACTCCGATAGCGGGTGCACCCCTAACTTTGAGCAGATAGATGGCATCCCAAATATCTTTTTGATCAGTCAAATGCAGCATTTCTATCTTTGTAGGCAGCTTGGTCTGGTCAATAATGACAAGAGCTTTATTCTTTACGTCAAGATCGACTGTATCCAAATTCTTAATTGAAGTTATTTGCGACATTTACACCTGCTTTCTTGTCAATCTGATGTATCATCCGGATTATGAGACTCTACTAATCACATCATTAATGGCGAAGAGATAATCGTTACCACATTTGTAAGTATCACGCTTCATGATCATGCGTTTAGCCAGCAAGATGCACCTCTGCTCAGCGCGTTTCCGTTTTTCCACATCTGCAATGGTGGTAATGTCTTTGACATTTGCCATGCCTACAGTCCTGCGGTTAAGCTCGAGGCCCATGACACCGGCAGTATCAGATAGCACATTGCCCAGATACCAATCCAGGAACCCGTCTGTCTTCGCCATACAATCATGAACATTTTTATAATAGAGGTCTTTAAATTTCTTGATGAACAGTTCCACAATATCATGTATGGTTTCCAAGCACCAATCGCAGAAGATCTTTTTTTGCTCAGGCTCCTCAAGGGTAGCATCGCCGTTACACCATGCGAAGAACATGTTGGCGAGGATATTGCCAGTGTCATAGCCCATAGGACCGTAAAAAGCGAATTCGGGGTCGAACACAAACATGTGTTCGCTATTGATGAAGATTGAGCCGGTATGCAAGTCGCCATGGATCAAAGCTTGGGCATTATTGAGAAATCCCCATTTTAATTTGGCAATTTCAAGGCGAAGTTCTTGATCATCGTATAGTTCTTTTTGAACAAAGACTGCGTTAGGAGGGAAGACGTTATTACGATGCTTGTAGTCAATACAGGGTTCACTATAAACAAGATCCTCGGTAATTTCGCAAAGATCAGGATTGATGAAATCTTTGACAGCTTCCTTTTTTTTCTTATGATCCATGACTAGGTCTGTCGAAAGCAGCAAGGTATTAGCCATGAAAGTGGTGATTTGATCAGCAAACTTAGGAAAAGTTTCGTGATTTAGCATGGCAGTACGCATCATGGTGTGACCGGTCATGTCCTCCATCGAAATGGCGCACATGATGTCATCGTACAAATAAACCTTGGGTACAAATCCCGGAGCTAGCTCATCCTGTATTTTCAGGATATTAGCTTCAATCCGCCCGCGATCGGTAGAAACGTGCATATCCTTCGAAATCCTAAGTTGTTCGCCGGCTTGTTTGACAATGATCGTCTTGCCGGTTTTCTCGTCCATGACGCGGAAGACATAGTTCAAATTTCCGTCACCAATTTCTTTACAGGAAAGGACTGCGCCCTTTGGGAAGAAAGAAAGTTTTTCCTGCACGTACTCAGGAACCTCATTAGTAGTCATTAAAAAGAAAGAATCAAAGCGTGACATTGATGAACAACCTCCAGTTATTTATTTCTGCCTTTGGCATATGTCAGAGCTAATGCCATAGCCAGGATCAGACCTTTCACAATATTCATGGAATAATATGGTACTTTCATCATAATGAGACCATTTTCCAGCATACCGACCAAAATCGCGCCAACCAGGGTACCAATCGCGTTTGGTTTGCCCGATCCTCCCACCGAAAAGCCAATATAAGCAGCAGCAACGGCGGGCATCAGATAGGCGTCACCTGCTTGCACCTGCGCAGTCCCCACACGGGCGGCCAGCAAGATACCTCCAAGGGAAGCGAAGGCGGCAGAGAGAAAATAAGCCAAGATACGATATTTTGAAACAGGAATACCTGAAAGTCTTGCGGCTTCCGGATTTCCACCAACTGCGTACATATAACGGCCATGTTTGGTGTAGTTAAGTAGGAAAAATGCAAAGGCAACGACTACCAGCAGAATAATAATGACCCATGGTTCAGTTCCCAGGGCACGGAAAGCTTTTGGAACCAGCCCGGGAGCTTGGGTTCCATCAGGACGTATCATTCTTTCCGTAATGGCGCCCCCCCTAGAATACGTCAATGCCACACCCTGGAACATAAACATGACCGAAAGTGCTGCAACCATATCTGGGATTTTGAACTTGACGATCAGGATTGAGTTAATGATCGCTGCACTCAGGCATAGCAGGATAGTAACGGCGATGGAAGCGCCGATGCTCAAGTCGTACCAGACAAACATGGTCATGACCAAAGTGTCAGCTAAGTTCGCAGTTGAGCCAATAGACAGGTCCATACCATTTACAGTCAACGAAAAAGTCAGACCAATAGCAATAATTGCGGTGATGGAGATGGAGCGAAGAATGGTCGTAAGGTTGGTTTTGGTCAGGAACATGCTTGAATGAGTAGTGTCATTCCAGTTTGTAAAAGTGAATAAAATAAAGAGTAGAACGACAACGAGAACGGTGCCCCATTTGCTTATGAAATGACCAAAATCAAACTTCCTTTTTTCAGGAACAATACTTTTTGAAGCCTCCATACTACCTTCCTCCTGTTGAATAATAGAGCAACGCTTTTTCATTGAGTTCGTCTTTTTCCAACTCTTGAACAATCCTGCCGTCATACATAACGTAAGCGCGGTCACAAATATTGATGATCTCAGTGAACTCGCAGGTCACATAGAGAATTCCGCAACCTTTTTGAGCAAGGTTTTCGATCAACTCATACAATTCGCGTTTAGCTCCCACATCAATTCCTTTTGTGGGTTCATCAAGAATATAGAGGATGGCATCAGAATTCAACCATTTGGCAATCACGACCTTTTGCTGGTTACCACCAGAAAGATAGGCTACTTCCTGATTCTCTGATGGTGTCTTGATCATCAAGTCATTTATCCTCGATTTAGCATCCGTCTTTTCTTTCTTACGGTTAATGACTGAAAGCAACCGCGAATATTTTTTCAGATTGGCAATGGAAATGTTTACGTACACTGGCGAGTTGATTAAAATGCCTTCTTTACGTCTTTCTTCGGGGACTAATGCCAGACCTTTCGATACACTCTGACAAGGAGACATAAATTTTACGCATTTGTCTGCGAGTTTTACCTCTCCGGAACTTGCTTTCATTGCTCCAAACAGGGTTTTGCAGAGTTCCGATTTGCCAGCGCCGACCAGGCCAGCTATTCCGACAATCTCACCTTCGCGGACGGTCAGGTTGATATCCTGTACTTCATTGTGAATCTCGGTCAGATGCTTGACTTCCAACAAGGGTTTGCCAACACGGGATTCTTTTTTTATATATTGTTCTTCAAAAGAATGGCCCAGCATGTATTCCACAATCTCAAGCTGAGAGATATCTTTGGTCAAAGGCATATCTTTAACCACTCTACCATCTCGCATGATGGTGAGATGGTCGCAAATTTCATAAAGTTCATTCAACCGGTGAGAAATGAAAATAACGCCAACTCCCTTAGCTTTAAGATCACGGATAATTCGAAATAATTCCTCAGTTTCTTTATTGGAAAGCGGTGCAGTAGGTTCGTCAAAAACAATGAATTTTGAATTGGCAAGGATACATCGGGCAATCAGTATCATTTGCTTTTGAGCCAGCGATATCTCTGAAACTGGAAGATTGACATCGAGGTCAACATTCATCTTCTGAAGAGTTTCTTTTGCGGTTTTTCTTATTTTGGGCCAATTGACTAATTGTTTTTTGCCAATTTCGTTTACCATCAAATCGAACATAACGTTTTCAGCCACGGATATATGGGGGATTAAGGCTGTGTCAACCTCTTGATAAACGATTTCGATGCCCAGATTTTTGGCATCTTTTGGAGATCTGATTTCAATAGGTTCATCTCCAAGAAAAATTTCCCCGGAGTAATGATTATAAGCGCCGGCAAGCACCTTCATGAGAGAAGACTTGCCGGCACCATTTGCTCCAACGAGAGCATGAACCGATCCGCTGGAGGTGCTGAAATTGACGCTGTCCAAAGCATGTACACCGGGAAACTCAAGTGATATGTTCTTCATCTCCAACTTCATCGGATTCATGACAACCTCTCGTTTATATGTCCAAAAATTTACTTTACGTACAGGTCCTGAATTTGTTGAGTATACAGAGCGCCTTCGGGATCATCAGCGTTTCCCCAGCCTTCGATAACATTACCGAGATCAGCCATGGATGTTTCAGCGGTCAACTGAGAGGTCAGCACATTATTGGCGCTCAGATTGAAGAAATCCGGAGTTTCAATGCCATTAAGTTTCATGGCAAGCAAGCGCATATCCACGATGCCGATCAGCTTGGGATCGACCGCAGCAGTTGAGCGCCAGACATCTTTGTTGGCAACCATAAGCTGAATGTCATCATTGGAAATATCAATGGTATACATCGGGATATCGGTGCGGTTGGCGTCGTTCAATGCTTGCAGAACACCCTTGGCGAGTTCGTCATAGCAACCCCAGATCGCATCAACCGATCCCTCAGGAATTGTGGGCAGAATTGCTTCTGTCTTGGTAGTCATATCACCACGAACATTGGCCATATCGGAGGGAGCAATCACGGTTACTGTCTCAATTTTGCCTTCTTCTTCGAGCTGCTTGTAGACAACGTCGCGTCTGTCAAGAGGAGGAACTCCAGGACCCATAAAAGTCTTTACGACTTTCATAGGATAGGTGCCGCCATTTTCCTCGAACTCTTGCATCATATATCCAAGGGATAAGGTAGCGAGAGCATTGTCGTCCTGAGCGGTCGAAGTAACGCCTTCAAGCAAATCACTTGAAGCATCACCATCTTTGAATGGCATAGTGTCGAAGGTAACCACTTTCATACCTTTATCAATGGCAGGTTTCAACATGTCATAAGAATAGGAAAGCTGACCATGAGAAACGATCAAACCATCGTAATCCTGAGAAATAACCTGGGCCACAGTTTCCTGCAGCTTGGCATCATTACCATCAGTCACGAAAGTGTCGACAATATAACCAAATTTTTCACCTTCTGAAACACAACCTTCAAGGAATTGCTGAGTGTGGTCACCCGCAGCGAGATTGCGAACGACTGCGATCTTGATCTGTTTCTCAGGGGCTTCTGCCTCAGTAGGGGCTTCTGCCTCAGCAGGGACTTCTGCCTCAGTAGGTGCAGTGGGTTGTTCTGTCTCTGCGGGGGTACTGCAGCCAGCCAGAACAAAGGCGAAAATCAAAACAACAGAAAGCAACTTAAAACCTTTTTTCATCTTCTTTCCTTTCATTAACAAGATTCGTTATGTTACAACAACTTTGGCTCAAAATTACCGTTGTGGTAGACTGGATCAAGTGAGCCGGGCTAACGATCCATCTTCACAAAAACCACGACAATTGACTAATGGCTTTCACAAATTCGTACGGGATTACCTCATTTGTCGATGGGCATGCCCCCTGAAGCTGTACCTACATTTACAAATTTTTCTCACTTTTTTTATTTGCGATAGCGTCCTCCTCCTTTAAAATTGTAAAAAGATCAATGTACTCTTCAGTCTCGGAACTTGACATAAATGAGGTGAGACATTCAAGTCCGGTTCTCTTGCTTTCTTGCGAGAGGAATTTATTTACCGACAGGTCTTCCTCCTGAAAACGTTCCAAATGATTCACGAATTTTGACCAGGTCATCGATCTGTGAATCAGTGAGAAGGTTACATTGTTTTATGAGGTATTTATTTATCAAGATGATCTTGGCATAATGCTCAAGGGATTCCATGCGGTAAAATGCTTCCTGAATATTCTTTCCCCATGCAAGGGCGCCATGGTTTGCAAGCAGCACGGCATTATGCGTTTTACAGAAAGGGGCGACAGATTCTGCCACTTCGTCGGTTCCCGTGAGAGCGTAAGGCGCGACCGGAACTTCACCAAGCGTTACGATCGTATCCGGCAGGATGGCAAGGTCAAGTTTGATATTGGCGGTGGCAAAAGCAGTGGCAACCGGCGGATGAGCGTGAACCACAGCTCCGACAATTTCGTTTTCCTTGTAAACTCTGAGGTGCATTTTAATTTCAAAGGATGGTTTGCAGATTCCTTCAATAACATTTCCCTGGCTGTCTATCAATACCAATTGTTCTGGATGCAGGAACCCTTTTGAAACCCCCGTAGGTGTCGCCCAGATTCTATCTTCACCTACTTTAATCGTAATATTGCCATCATTGGCAGCCACAAAGTCTTTTGAATACATCCGCCGACCAATATCCAAAATCATTTCTTTCGCTTCTGAGTCACTTGGAAATCTTTTCATTTTCCCGTCAGAGGCGGAATTATTATTCAAAACCATTTCAACACATTCCATTATTATGGCGATTCTTTCGAATTGAATTTTGACAATTTTAGCTATTATGTGGTATTATGTCAATAGTTATTTGGGTTTATGTTATATTCTTGTAGGTTTGTTTGGGTTTTCTTTGCTTTATTTAGTATCACTGTCTTGTATATTTGCGTGTTATACTAATCTTGCAATTATCAAAGGAGGTTCCTTATGCTTGCTGTAGCAAGACGGTCTAAAATCAAGGAGGTCCTTCAGGAAAAAAAGAGTGTCACGGTTTCTGACATGGCACATTTATTTGATGTAACCGAGGAAACCATTCGCCGAGATTTAAAAGAACTTGAAGGAAACGGATTCCTTACAAGAACCCATGGGGGCGCTTTTATTCAGGATGGCGTTCAAAATGATGTTCAATTTTCACTAAGAGAATCAGTGTACATTGATAGCAAGATTGCTATCGCTAAGCAGTGTGCCCAATTCATTGAGCACGGAGATTCTATATTCCTTGATCCGTCGACAACAGCATTGGCTATATGTGATCAGATCAAGGACAAACGATTAACCGTTCTAACCAATTCCATCAAAGCAGCCAATATTCTCAAGGACATGTTGTCCATTAAGTTGATCATGGTTGGCGGTTACTTCGATGCCAGCTCGATGAGTTTTCTCGGGCGCAGCGCGGTTGATTTTGTAAAAAATTATTATGTGGATAAAGCCTTTGTATCCTGCCGTTCTCTTTCGTTGGAAAATGGTATTACCGATTCCAGTGAGGTGATTTCCTCCCTCAGGTCCGTTGTCATTGACCGATCAGAAAAGGTATATCTGATCGCAGATTATTCCAAATTTGACCGCTCATCGTTCGTAAAGATCTGCGATTATAAAGACATCGACTATATTGTCACCGACAAGCCTCTGGATTCCAGGTGGCATGAAGAGATGAAAAAGCATAATGTTCATATTTTCGATTCCAGTGCTTCCGGGATGGCACACGACCCATATCTTCTCGATGATCAGGACGGGTAAGAGCCACTGTGATTGTTTTTTCAACTGCAAGAACAGGTGATTTTGAGTTTATCGTAGAAATTTATTATCGCCGACAGTATTTTAGGAATTAGCCCCTGATGCTATATCTTATTGTGAATGGAGCGTTTCAACGTGTGAAGGGATGATTTCAAATAAGCATGGGTTAAATTGTCAATATTCATACCGGTCAAGCGACTCCCATAAAACTCGAAAGCAAGAAAGATTTTATCTTCAGGACAAGGTTCTTGGAAATAAGGGGGGTCTACTTCAAAATAATACAGGCTTTATAAGGCTGCAACAATATAGAACAATTCTCTTTAAAAATCGACCAAGTACATCTTCAATAAAGGATCAATCTTACCCGTGCCTGTCGGGAAATACTAAAACTTCTATTTCGGACCGTTATCTTGACATTTTGAGAAGAAATCTTATAATGCTTGTATACTTATGTATATAGGTATACAGGTTGTCTTTCGTTTAGAAATTTTTGAAAATAATGAAAAAAGAACTCCTCCTTCAACGTGACATCAATAAGGATCTGCCCGTCCCTTACTATTATCAGATTGTGGAAATCCTGCGTGAAGTCATCCGCAATATGGAAGTCAAGACTGACGTTATCGAAGAACTGCCATCTGAAGCGGAGCTAGGGGAAATCTACAAGGTCAACCGGGGTACGATTCGCCATGCCCTGGATGTGCTGGAACGGGAGGGTTTGATCTGCAGAAAGAAAGGCCGGGGGACTTTCATCCGCCGTGAGCGCTTTGAGATCGATCTGTTGCATTTCAACTCAACCACCGCCGAACTGCTTGTGCGGGGGCACATTCCATCTACTCGTGTCCTATCCGTTGCCGAGATTGAACCCGACCTGCATTTGATGAATTCTCTTGGATTAACTACGAATGAAAAGGTCTGGCAACTAGAACGATTACGTTTGGCGGATGAGGAGCCGATCAGTTTGCAGTGGTCTTATGTACCAACAGAGCTTAGCCCTAATCTTGATCAGAGAGACCTGACCGAGTCGTTATATCAAATTTTAAATACAGTCTATCAAATAGTTCTGACCAACAGCGATCAGACAATCCGTGCGCGAATGGCTATCCCTGAAGAAGCGGAACAACTTCAAATCCAGGCAGGCGATCCTGTGATTGAAATCTCACGAATCAGCTATGACCAAAATAACAAACGTGTTGAATATTTATATTCACTTTGGCGCGCTGATCGTTATGACATCAAAGTTCATTATTCCAGGGACGGATTTTCGTTCATCCCGAGCTATTAATCTCAACCATCGCAAGTAACCTCACGCATCAGGAGAATAATGTGGAACTTAAAGAATACGTAGAATACCAAAGAAGAGAATATTGCAAAGAAATTCATTGCCCAATTCAGGAGTTGCTAAATCAGCAGCAGGCGGGCAATCCGACCTATGACGCCTTGCGCGCCATCTGCAAATCTAATTGTATCCATACCACGCATGAATTCCATCAATGGTTAATCCAGCACGGCTATCTGGTTGTCCGCGAAGCGGAAAAATAAGAAGTCCAAGCTGTTATTACAAGAAAATCAAATTATATGATCAGAAAGGGATGAAAGAAAATGGACTGGGGCAAAGCAAATCGTATGTCGAAAGTAATGAAGTCGGATGGTCATTGTTTTTATCTGGCAATGGATCATGGATATTTTCAAGGACCAACCACAAATTTGGAAAACGTCGGCAAAGCGGCCACCCCTCTGCTTGAGTTCGTCGATGCGCTTTATGTAACCCGCGGGATCTTGCGGACACAGATTGACCCGAAGATGGATAACCCGGTCATTTTACGAATTTCAGGTGGAGCCAGTATGGTTGGCGAAGACCTCGCCAATGAAGGAATTGTGACAGATATTGACGAAATCCTGCGGCTTAATGTTTCCGCGGTCGGTTTATCAATCTTCATCGGCAGTCAGTTTGAAAACCAGACGCTTCTCAACCTAGGAAAGGTTGTGAACATGTGTCAACCGTATGGGATCCCTGTCATGGCAGTGACCGCGGTCGGACGAGAGATGGAGAAACGCGAAGCTCGTTACCTGGCGCTGGCGTGCCGTATTTGTGCTGAAACAGGCGCAGATGTGGTCAAAACCTACTATTGTGACAATTTCGAGCATGTCGTGAACGGCTGCCCTGTGCCTGTGGTGTTGGCAGGCGGTCCAAAAACCGACAATGACCTTGAAGTGCTTGAGTTTGTTTACAACAGTATGCAGGCAGGCGCAGCAGGAGTCAACCTGGGCCGCAATATCTGGCAGAACAAATACCCGCGGGCTATGGCGCGCGCGCTCCAGGCAATCATCCACGAAGGTGCTAAACCAAAAGAAGCCATGGACCTTTTCGATGGCTGGGCATCAGACGCAAAATAGGTTTTCCTTATAAGAAAATATTTGGCAGAGGTTTATGCACTGAACCTCTGCCATTTGTAGGATAGAAAATGGCTAAACAATCTCAAGAACAAACTGATGATACTTACGTAAAAGAACAAGCCGAGATGACCACGCTGCTTGAAGCCCTAAGGCAACCATTTCCTGGCGCAAGCGTTTCGCTCAAGCGCCAACGCTTAGATTTGTTCGGCGAAGTGAGCACAGCCATAACCTTCGTTTCTGACAAAGGAAGTTCAACCTGCTGGCTTTCCCCCATCCAGCGTGGTTTGGGACTTCAGGACCTTTCTCAAGAAGAAGAGCAGTACCTCCTTTGGTCAAATCAGGTAGATGCACATCAATCGGAACCTCTTTTGGAAGTTTATTTACATGCCACCTTGCCTGAACCAGCGGTGATTTATTTTGCTTCCGAAGCGATCTTGTCGTTGAGCAGTTCGGATAAGGGCAGCCAACTGCTATCTGAGATCTTTTACGGCAAGGTCAAGCAGATCGGATTTGCAGCAGGTGTGCGCATTCAGGCGAAAGCCGCCGCAGCAGCCTGGAAAAATGGGTTGTGGGGTCTTGTAATTCCTCATCGTGGCTTGTTGGTGGTTGGCGCATGCGTATCTGAAGCAGGAGAACGTTTGGCTGAAATTCATAAAAGGGCGGAAGGCGTTTTGAGGTCCAATGGGGCCTGGGAAACAACTGTATCAGTGAAACCTCAGTCCAAATTGACTATTTCCAGTGCCGCCACGGTTAGAAAACAGCTCAGCCAGCAAACTGGCACACCGGTGGTCATATGCTGGACTGACCAATCTGGCTGGGATCCAGCTCCGATGGAAAAATGCCTGCTGATGCAGTCTCATCCTTACCTAAAAGCAGAATCAGTTGTCAAAGATGCGGAACTTGGCATCGGCTTTTTAGGAAATGATGCCGAAGAAGCAGAGATAGCCCGCGACTCTTATGAAATGGAACAGCGCATTGCCCAACGAGCGGCAAAATTGGGCAAAGTGAGCTGGCTGGAAAGCATACCTGAAATTGTACCTGCCAAGAAAGCTGGCATATTTCGCGGCGAAGTGGCATTGGTCACCGGTTCCGCCTCGGGCATTGGCAAGGCTTGCGTTCATTCCTTTTTGGCACGTGGCGCAGCAGTGGTAGGATTGGATATCAACCCATTTGTCACAAACATGTTGGACCGGCCTGATTACCTGGGAATTACCTGCGATTTAACCGACGAAGATGCGATTCGTTCCACATTAGCCAAGGTAGCGGCAACCTTCGGTGGGCTGGATATGTTGGTATTGAATGCTGGGATATTCCCTTCCAGCAAACGCATCGAGAGCTTGGCGCATGCTGATTTCGAACGTGTGATGGAGATCAACCTGAATGCAAACCTAAACTTGATGCGCGAAGCGCACCCCTTCTTGAAAAATGCTCCTCTTTACGGACGGGTGGTGATTAACGCGTCTCGCAATGCGTTGGCTCCAGGCATCGGCGCAGCTGCCTATTCCGTTTCTAAAATGGCGCTCACCCAACTTGCCCGAACAGCCGCGCTGGAGTGGGCTGAGGAGGGCATTCGTGTAAATGTCGTCCATCCTGACGCGGTATTTGACACTGGCGTCTGGAGCGATGAGATTCTTAGGGCACGCGCAGAAAACTACCATATGACTGTGGAGCAATATAAACGCCGCAACTTGTTGAAAACCGAGCTCACCAGCCGGGATGTTAGTGAGATGATTGTTGAGATGTGCGGTCCGCTGTTCTCAAAAATAACCGGCGCGCAACTTCCGGTTGATGGCGGCAGTGATCGTGTTATTTAGGTAAGGAAATCATGAAAAAAACAGATACACTTCAAGAGTTGGTGGAATTGTCCCGTTATCTTGGTCGGCCTGAAAAGGAATACGTCATCATGGCGGAAGGCAACACTTCAGCCCGCATTGATACAAATACCTTTTATATTAAGGCGAGCGGTCACTCCATGGCAAATATCGATGACACTGGTTTTCTTGAGATGAGGTTAAACCCTATCATCGAAATATTTCAGCAACTGGATGTATCCGATGAGGACATTGCGCAAGTTTATGAATCTGCGCGGGTCAATCCAGAGGTTAATTCCCGACCGTCCCTCGAGACGATCTTGCACGCTCTGGCTCTGACCCGCTGTAATGCTCAGTACATCGGGCATACCCACCCGATCGCAATGCAGTCCATATTGTGTTCGAACATGGCGGATGAGCTTCTAAAAGGCCGTATATTCAGCGAAGAAGTCACTTTTTGTGGGGTCGCCCCGGCGATTGTGCCGTATGGAGATCCAGGCCTTGGACTGGCACGGAAGTTTGCCCAAACACTGGATGATTATGTTGAACAATACGGTCGAACCCCGCACCTGGTTTTGATTAAAAATCACGGTCTGATCGCCATTGGTCATTCCGCTCAGGAAGTCAAGAATATTACGGATATGAGCGGCAAAGTGGCGCGCGTACTGTTGGGTACAGCAGGGCTGGGTGGTCCGGTTTTCTTGAGTGAAGAGGAAGTGCGCCGTATCGATACGCGGCCAGATGAAATCATTCGTCTGAAGAAGCTGGGATCGCGGTAAATACCTGTAATTTAAGGAGGAAGAACGGGGATAAAGACTAGGAGAGCAACAAGGTAAATTTGGAGGAGCAAGCTCATCCAGCCAAGGCGTGCGAGCGAAATGTGCCAGAGAGTTTGGTAGCCCCGAATGCTTTTCCGGGAAACCTTGAACCCACCGATTAGGAAGACACCATCAGCGTACTAACCATATCCCAATGAGACCTTTAAACTTCCCGCCTCCTATTCGATTCCTTAATCAGACTGTCCAATATGTTTGACAAACCTACAACTTTTTCAACACCCTCTCGCACTTTATATTTTGAGAACTGATAATAAGCAGGTATAATACTTGTTTGCGTGAATAACGTAATATTTTATCTTGTGCCGGAACGGAGGTGATAGCTAATGGCAAGTGTAACATTGAGACCAAATGAATCGCAAGACTCATTACTCAAACGCTTTCGCAAGAAAGTAGTCAAGAGTGGTGTTCTCAGCACCGTACGTCGTAAACGCTGGTTCATCTCCAAGAGCGAACAGCGTCGTATGGACAAGAAAAAGGCTATTCGTCGCTCCTACCGGAAAACGTACGAAGGGTAGCCAGCAGTAAGAAAGAGGTTTTATGACGAAAGAAGAAGAGAAGATTATCGTAGATGGTACCATCATCGAAGCCCTGCCGGGCACCCAATTTCGGGTGAAGCTGGATAACGGCCACGAAGTATTGGCTTACCTTTCCGGCCGCATGCGCCGATATTATATCCGGATTTTGTTGGGTGATTCCGTTCGGGTGGAAATGTCACCTTACGATTTAGAGCGCGGCCGGATTGTTTACCGCCAACGCCGCGCAGGATCTTCTGATATGCAGGAATCTTAAACTTGCAGTGAGTTTGCAGCCCCCTTTATTCGGGGGCTGTTTTATACTTATTCCTGATTCTGACGCACTTTTCTTATCAGTATTCCCTTCGCCATGTCTCTTACCGCTTCCTCTCCATCCTCCAATAAAATCCGGCGTTTGGATCCTCGTCGGGATCTTGATGTGGTAGCTGACCTGATTGAGACCTCTTTCGAGCTTAAGAACGACCCGGATGGTCAAATCATTATCAGGCAGATGCGTGCTCTGGCACAACGGCAGCGTTACATGCCGAGCACGCTGCTCTTACCGGGTGCTCCGGATGGTTTTGTATGGGAAGAGGACGGCCAAATCGTCGGGAACATCAGCCTGATCCCTTTTTTCTCTAACTTTAAGCGCATCTTCATGATCGCCAACGTAGCTGTTGCCCCAGCCTACCGGCTACAGGGCATTGCCTCCTCCCTGACGCTACAAGCGTTGCGTTTTCTCCGTCAGACACCGGAAAGTGAGATCTGGCTGCAGGTACGCAAAGACAACTTGGCTGCCATCCAGATGTATGAAAAGTTGGGCTTCAGGTTCATCAATTCCCTGACCCAATGGAAGCATGCTCCTGTCAACAGACCTTACTCTCAGCCATTGATTGAATTTCCCAAAATCAGCGTAATTGCCTCGAGAAGACCTTCAGATTGGCAATTCCAGAGGTCATGGCTCGATGTCAACTATCCCAAACAGACCCGCTGGTATTTGAGTGTGGATTTTCAGAGTTTCTCCCCCTGGGCATGGCTGAATCCTGTTAAATGGAATAAACTCTCCGACCTTTCTCACCTTGCCTTGCGTGAAAAGGATCAACTGACTGGGGTGCTCACCTGTCAAAAGACAGACCTCAGTTCAGATCAACTCTGGCTGGCAACCTCTGATACCCCCACAGAAGATCAACAGGTTAAGCAGTTGATCGGATTTTTCCTTCTGTCAGAGAAACCATCCAGAATATTGGCTCTTGAATTCCCTTATGGCAGGGCAGTATCGGGCTTGCTGGAAATTGGGTTTGTGGTTGCCCGGCACCTGGACTGGATGAAGTATTTCCCGACAAGCGGGTAAACTCGGATTGTTCAAATATCCCCCCTCGAGCAAGAAGACCTATCTTTTAATTAATCAAATACCCTCTATTTTGCAATCAAATCCAGTAACATTCTCAAATAGTGTCCCCCGCTTCTAACAGAAACACAAGAAAGACTGCCATTAAACCTGGCAGTCTTTCCTCACGATCAATTTACTCTATAGTTCTTCGTCGACGATGGTTTCGATCAAAGCCAGGAATTCTGTCCACTCTTCCTTAAAGAAGTGGAGAGTGACGTTGTTCAATTCCAGGTGGTAGGTGGATTCGTCATCCGGTTCGTCCGCCCGCCAGGCGAGGAAGTTTTCCGTCTCAGCGATAGTAGTAGTTACGGGTTCTTTTTCGTTTTCCATTTAATTGCTCCTTTTGGTTTACTCTTTGAATTATCTCATTAATTGAAGAGTCTTGGCAAGTTTATTTTTTTTGCACTGGCTTTGAGGTTTTAGTGTTATTGTCAGACTTTTTTGCAGGGATATTTTTCTTAATCCGGGCGGCGCTGACCTTCCAGGTCTTTTTCACCCAGCAAGACACTTTTTTCCAGATTACTTGAATCCATCTTATCCAGATCGGTGTTTTGGGGGGTTGGTAATAGGCAATCCCTTCCCAAGGATCCTGGTCAGTTAATTTTTGCAGAACATAATGAACAATCAGCTTCGCTGTGGCATAAACCGGAGCTGCCAAAATGACACCGATCAGACCCAGCAACTGTGAACCTACCAGAGCTGAGAGTAATACTGCTGCGGGATGAACCTTTAATGCGTTTCCCATCACCTTGGGCTGCAGCACGTTGTCAAGCAGGCTGTCCAAAACCAAAGAACAGCCAACCACCAATGCCATGTAGGCTACCGGGGTTAACCCGAGTGGAGTCGGTTGAGCAAACAGAGCCACCAACCCGAAAGTGATCCAACTGACCCACGCACCCACATAAGGAATAAAGCGTCCCAATCCGGCAATCATTGCCAACCCAATGAAGTAAGGCATTCCCAATATGGCTAATAAAATGCAATAAACTGCCATGGCTGTGCCCACCACGATAAACTCCCCCCTGATGAAAGCATTCCAAATGTAAAATATTTCCTTTTCCATCCGGTTGAGATCTTCCTGGTAGCCTGGCAGCTTGAGGTTGAAGATCTTGTTGCTATTGCCTCCCGATTCAGAGGCAACAAAGAAAGATACCAGATACATGATCAAGGCACGGAAGATCAGGTTGGCGCCCCCGGAGAACACATCTCCGATCAGATTGCCAGCTTCCCCCAGGATCGGCTGAACGCGCTCCACCAGAAGATCACTCAGGTAATTGGTCGTGATTTCAGGAATGGTAAAGCTAAAAGGGCCTATTATCAGATCCTGACCCGACCAGTTTTGAAGGGTGGTTGTCAAATCTCCTATTTTATTGTCGAGTAAATCGATCAAGTTCTGTAGCTGCCCAAAAAGGCTGATGCCTCCCCATGCCAACAGCCCGAGCAGAACAATCACCATAACGATATAGACAATCACCACAGAAAACCGCCAACTGAGTTTCAGGTGTTTTACCAACAATTTGGCAATGGGCTGAAACAGGAAGGCCAGTAAAAAAGAAGTTAAAATCAGGCTGATATAATCTTGAAACTTAATGACCAAAAGCAGTACAATACTGGCGAGGATTAACCCCACGATCAACTTAGTGGTACGTGACCACGGGGGGGAGTCTGGCACCTTTGATGGCGGAGGTTCTTCGAGAACCTTTGGAGTAGTTGGATTATTATTGCTCACAGAGATTATTTTAACGTGTTAACGGCTCATCCGCAATGGGAACTCTCAAGCTGTAGTCTGTTCGGCCTTCACACTGTTTAGAATAGAGGGCAGCAAAGACTCCCCCAAGTCAAGGTAAATTATTTTCACTCAAATCAGACGTTAAGAAAAGGAAATCATCATGAAATATCGCCCCTTTGGACAATTGAATTGGCAGGCTTCTGCTCTTGGATTTGGCTGCATGCGTCTGCCCATCCTCGAAGAGGACAGCGGCAAGATCGATGAACCTTTGGCAACTGCCATGATCCGCCATGCCATTGATGCAGGTGTTAATTATATTGACACAGCCTGGGGCTATCACCGCGAACAAAGCGAGCCTTTTATCGGGCGGGTGCTCAAGGACGGGTACCGTGAAAAGGTGCGCCTTGCCACCAAGCTGCCCTCCTGGCTGGTGCACTCACAGGACGATATGGAGCGCTTGTTAGACACACAGCTCGCCCGGCTGCAAACCGACCAGATTGACTTTTACCTCTTACACTCCATGAATGCTAAGTACTGGCAAAACTACCAGGATTTGCACATCTTTGATTGGGCGGAAAAGAAAATGGCAGAAGGCAAGTTTCGTTATCTGGGTTTTTCTTTTCACGATAAGGTTGATGTGTTTGAATCCATCCTGAATGGCTATGACAACTGGACTCTGTGCCAGATCCAGTATAACTATATGGATGTCAACGAACAGGCTGGCATAAAAGGCTTGCGCGCGGCTGCTGGGAAGGGCCTGGCAGTCGTGGTGATGGAGCCCCTGCGCGGAGGCAGCCTGGTAAAAACCCCGCCTGTCGTGGCAGAACAGTTCAAGGATAGCAATCGCGATTGGACCCCGGCGGAATGGGCACTCCAATGGGTTTGGAACCAGCCAGAGGTCTCATTATTACTTTCCGGGATGAGTACCATGGAACAGGTTCAGCAAAACCTTGCCAGTGCTGACCATTCAGGTGTTGGCTCGCTCACACAAACTGACCTTGGCTTGATTGAAAACGTTCGGGCTGCCCGGGCAAGCCTGGCACCTGTTCCCTGCACACATTGTGAGTACTGCCTGCCCTGCCCCAATGATGTGGCAATCCCCTCTATCTTCGAGATATACAATCAAGCGGTCATGTACGATGATCAGAATAACGGTCGTAACAGGTATAAGGATGCTATCCATGAAGAAAATAGAGCAGACAGATGCGTGGAGTGCGGCACCTGCGAATCGCTCTGCCCGCAGCACATCCAAATCATTGAGTGGCTTAAAACTGCCGATGCCTACCTGGCACCAGGGTTGCCTTGAATGCAAGCCCGTCTTCCCAGACTGATCCTGGTGGAATAACGACTGCGTCAGAAACAATTCTGCCTGTCCAGCCTTCATCCACCCGCCCGGGTGATCGAATCTGGATTTGGATTTTGGGAGCCGCTATTTTATTGCTCCTGACTGCCTGGCTCTGGCTGACACCGGCAGGCTTTTGGGGCAAGCTGCCAGCCATTGGATACGCAGTCTGTCATCAGAGGGAAGAGCACTCCTTTTTCTTGCATGGTCATCAATTTCCTCTCTGCGCCCGCTGTACAGGTATGTATCTGGGGGTGTTGCTTTCGCTTGGTTTCCAATTCTTACAGGGGCGTAAGGGTAAATTCCCCCCTATCGGAGTACTCATCATCCTGGCTCTCTTGTTCTTGGGCTTTATCGTGGATGGAACCAATTCACTTTTACAACAACTCCCTGACGCAAAGGAACTGTATCAGCCACAAAATTGGCTGCGCCTTCTGACTGGGATGGGCGCCGGAATCTGCATCGGGGCTGTGCTTACCCCAATTGTTAATCAGACCCTTTGGGCGGATTGGGAGCCAGTATCCAGCCTGAACACCTGGCCAAAGACAGCCGCTCTGCTTTTCCTGGCTGGGATGTTAACGCTGGGAATTCTCTCCGGTGTTTCCTGGCTGCGTTACCTCGCAGCCGTCCTGAGTGGGCTGGGAGTTTTCGTGCTGTTGAGCTTGATATATACCCTTCTGGCAGTAATTATCCTCAAGCGCGAGAATCTTTACCATCACTGGCGGGAATTGCTACTGCCGGCTTTATTGGGTATTTTCACAGCTATAGTACAAATTTCTCTGACCGACCTGTTGCGCTTCCTGATCACCGGCACATGGGGAGCCTTAAGCCTATGATAATCTATTGTCTGAGTTTCCTGGTTTGTTATAATTAATCTGAATTATTCAAATTTATTTTGAAATGAAGGAAAAATGGAAATTGTTAGTGGTATTTTGGGAGCATTCGGGCTTTCCGCCTCGGCTGGTCTGAACGCCTATATCCCGCTTCTGGTCGTCTCTCTTTTATCCAGGTATACAGACCTGCTTAACCTGACAGAGCCCTGGGATGCTCTGACCAGTTGGTGGGTCATCGGGGTTTTATTGGTCTTGTCGCTGGTGGAACTGGTGGCAGATAAAGTGCCGGCTGTGGATCATGTCAATGATGCCATCCAGACTTTTATTCGGCCGACTGCCGGTGCCATCGTCTTTGCAGCCAGCGCAGGCACTGTGACGGATGTCAGCCCTGTGCTCACCCTGATCTGTGGACTGTTGGTGGCTGGAACCGTCCATACCGTCAAATCTGCTGCTGTACGCCCCCTGGTAACTGCTTCCACTGCTGGTGTAGGCGATCCGGTGGTCAGCGTTGTAGAAGATATGGTCGCCACTGTGGTATCCGTACTCTCAGTGGTGCTGCCAGTGCTTATGGTGATCGTTGTGATTCTCCTAATCTGGTGGGGCGCATCCTTATTCAAGCGCCGTAAAAGAGATAGAGCAGAGATATAATATTAATCTTCGTGTGAAAGGACGTACATATGACTACAAATTCAGAATCATCTCAACCCCAAACGACATCAAGCTGGTCAATCGTCAGTTTGGTAACAGGCATTGCCAGCTACTTTATCCTGCCCATTATTGGCGCGATCATCGCAATCATCACCGGCTATGTCGCCAAGAACGAAATCAAAAACAGCAATGGGCAAATTGAAGGCGATGGCATGGCAACAGCCGGATTGATACTTGGATGGATCAACGTCGCCCTGTGTATCATTGCAGTGGTAATGGTGATCTTGCTGATCGTTGGTGCAATCTCAGGTTTTGCCTGGGGCGGCCCGCTCACAAATTGGCTAAGCCATTTGGGCATCTATTGATCCTGCTGCGCCTGTTCTGACCTTTATTGCAGGTACTATGGAGCAACCCCATACCATCCTAAAAGCCTTCCTGACTGAGAAGGCTTTTAGCTTTTATCAAGTCAATTATTTCAATCACCGCCAGCCAACACCTGCGCCTGGTTGCCTCATTCAGGTTCAAAAGAGCAAATTCGTCCTGGTCCAGCAGCGCAAGGGATCCATTGGGGTAGATCAGCACATCCAACGCCAAATCCACCCAGCGGACTTCTGTTGAAGTAAACAGAGCCGGTAGGCAAATATTGCAGTACCAGGCTTTGATCTGGTCACTGCTCTGGTTGTAGATGCTGTAAATGTTATACCAATGATTGCTGAAATACTTCTCAACAAAACGGTCTCCGCGTTCCAGCCACACCTGGTCCACCAGCCGGCTGGGGAAGGCAAACCACGCTTCCAATACACGCATTCCGTTATCTTCTGCCAGCAGGTGCGCTTCATACGCCAACATCTGCTGACCTTCCGAATTAAATTTGATCACCTGCATATCATCCTGCTTACTCTGCCAGGCAGAGTGATTTTTCAGGAGGAAAGGCTACGCGCAATACCTCTCCCACTGGATAAGGCTGCTGGTTGTGAACTTGTAGATTCACCTCTCCCGCCAGCAGATCCAAGCGGTAATACTCACCCATAAAGACACAATCCAGCACGACTGCCCTGATCTGGTTGGGCGAGGATGAATCCTGTGGGTTAATGACCCCGTCTTGTGGTCGCACCAGCAAGGTGCAGATCTGTCCGCTCCTCAATTCTTCACAGCCGGTTTTAGCTTGCAGTTTTCCGGCTGGTGTATCAATAACTAAAGGATCAAGCGACAAAACTTTTCCGGGAAGTAAGTTACCCAATCCTAAAAAACCCGCAATCCAGGTATTGGTTGGTCGATCAAACAACTCTTGTGCGATTCCTTCCTGCAAAATGATCCCATCATGCAAAATCAACAGGCGGTCTGCCAGGGCAAAAGCTTCCTCATGGTCATGAGTGACATAAATAACAGGCTTGCGGCTTTGATGCAGCACCTGCCGCAATTCCTGGATCAATTGCACGCGCAAACCATGATCCAAAGCCCCCAAAGGCTCATCCAGCATCAGCAGGCGCGGATCGGGTGCCAGGGCGCGTGCCAGGGCTACCCGCTGCTGTTCACCGCCCGAGAGTTCGGTTACCGGTCGGTCCCCAAAGCTTTCCATCCGGATGGTCTGCAGAGCTTCCCGCATGCGTCTTTCCACTTCATCTTTGGGCAGGTTTTGCATGCGCAGTCCAAAAGCCACATTTTGTGCCACCGTCTTATGGGGGAAAAGCGCATAATCCTGGAACATCAAGCCAAAACCCCGTTTGTGAGCTGGCAGGGTGCCGATATCCTGCTGGTTCCAGCGCACTGTTCCGGCTTCCGCTCCCTCCAACCCGGCAATGATGCGCAGCAAGGTGCTCTTTCCGCTGCCCGATTCCCCCAGCAGACAGACAATTTCCCCGCTATCCACTGAAAAGCTGACGCCGTTGAGAAGCCGCCTGCCTTCATACCCCTTTTGAATTTCACATACTTGCAGCATTAATACAATTCCTCTCCGGGCAAGTGGATTTTTTCAATCAACAGGCTTCCGGCAGCGCAAACCGCCATCAGTAAGGTGGACATAGCCAAAGCCTGTCCATAGTTTAATGCGCCTGGTTGGGACATGTAGCGGTAAATAGCCACCGGAATGGTCGGATTTTGTGCCGTACTTAAAAAGCTGGACGCGCCAAACTCTCCCAACGAGATGGTAAAGGCAAACACCATACTTACTAACAGAGGTCGAAGCATGATCGGTAAATCCACTTCTTTAAGCCTTTGCAACGGACCGGCGCCCAGCATACTGGCGGCCTGCCGTAAAGTATTAGGGATGCCACGTAAAGCCGGAAGTAAGGTCCGAATCACCATTGGCAGCGCAACCAGCGAATGGGCAATTGGGATCAGGAGGGGGAAGTCAACGTTTGTCCAAGGCGGCTTATTGAATACTACCAAAAAGCCCAAGCCAAGCGTCACTGCACTGGCTCCCAATGGCAGCGTAAAAAGGGGCTCAAGCCACCGATTCAGCCGGCTGGATTGGTTGAGCGCATAAGCTGTCAGCAATCCCAAGCCGGTGGCAATCAGCACCGTCAGGCCAGCATAGATCAACGAATTGCGAATTGCCATAATAGGGGGAACATAAAACAGCGATCCGCTACGATTTTCAAATAATTCCTGATAATAGCGCAAGGTAAAACCGGTATCCACCTCCCCCCGTTCACCCCGAGCAGCTTCCAGCGTTACAAAAGAACGCAAAGTCAGGCTTAAGATAGGTGTGACAATCAGAATTACCAGCACAATCACGAGTATGGTAACAAAGGCTTTTTCTCCCCTGGTAGATGGTTTCTTTAAATTACTTTTTTCTGAGCTCAAGGCGGACCGCCCGTAGCGGGGGGTACTGAGCTTGTTTTGCAGCAGCGTAATCAACAGAGTGAATACCAGTTGCACCACTGAAAGCAAGCCTGCCAAGGGCAGATTGAGCATATACATGGCTTGTGTGTATATTTCCACTTCCAGGGTGGCATACTGGGGACCGCCTAACATCAACACCACACCAAAACTGGTGAAATCAAATAAGAACACCAGCAGGGTTGCGCCTATGATGGACGGAAAAAGCAGTGGGACGGTCACTTCTTTAAAAGCCCGCCAAGGACTGGCTCCCAACATTTTAGCGGCTTGAACCTGGCGTTGATCCAGGCGGCTCCAAGCTGAGCCAACAATCCGAATGACAATTGAAGTGTTATAAAAAACATGCGCCAATACGATGATCGCCAGGCTATTGAGCATCTGAATGGGCGGCTCGGACAGGCTAAATAGTTCCATTAGTCCAAGGTTAAGCCAGCCACGCGGACCTAAAAGGGTGTTAAAGCTGGCAGCAACCACTACGGTTGGCAGGATAAACGGCAACGAGGTAAGCTGTCGCAGGAATTTTCTCCCCGGAAAATCATAGTGGGAAAACAGATAAGCGCTTGGCAGCCCTAATGCAAGGGTTAACAGGGTTGAAAGGGTCGCCTGCAAGAGGGTAAAACCTAAGGGTTGTGTAACTTGCTCCAGAGCAAAGCCTTCCCAGCCCTGGCTAAACTGGGACGAAAAAATCAGGCGAAAAATAGCGGCCAATGGCTGATAGAAGAATATCAGCAGAAATGTTACCGGCACAAGCCATAATGCCAGCGTCCGCCAGGTGTTTTTTTTCGCCGCTTGGTTCATGAGAATCGCTTACTTAAGCATTAAGTCCGTCCAGGTCTGCACCCAGGCTTCCCTGTTTTCAGCAACCAATGCCGGATCAAGGGTTGCAGGATTGGCGGGCACCTGGCTGGACTGGACAAAAGCTTCCGGGAGCGCAGCCTCAGGCAGAACCGGATACACAAACATCTGGAGTGGCATATCTTCCTGGAACTCCCGGCTCAGCAGAAAATCAATGAATTTCTCTGCCAGGGCGCGATTTGAAGTCCCCTTCAAAATGCCAACAAACTCCACCTGACGCCAGCAAGTGCCATCTGCTACAATCGAAGCGGTGGGTGATTCGGTCAGAGGTGTTTCGGCATAAATCAATTCTGCTGCCGGGCTCGAGGCATACGAAACCACCATCGGTTGGGAACCGCGACCGGAGGAGCCGGAAAAATTGGTATAGTAGGCTGTTTCCCAATCCGAGACGATCGCCACTTGATTGGCTTTCAAACCCTGCCACCAATCCTGCCATCCCTCTTCGCCAAAAGTGGCGATGGATGCCAGCAGGAAAGCCAACCCGGGCGAAGAGGTGGCTGGGTTCTCCACCGCCAGCAAACCCGCATACTGCGGATCAGTCAGATCTTCCAGAGATTGCGGCAGGGACAGATTTTTTTTCGCAAACCAGGTTTTATCGTAGTTGATACACACGTCTCCGTAATCCACCGGCAGGGCGCGATTACTCGCATCCAGTTTGAATTCGGCCGGGATTTCGCTCAAAGCCGGAGAATCATAGACCTCAAACAGGTCGTTCTCCAGCGCCCGCGAAAGGAAAGTATTATCCAACCCGTAAAAGACATCCGCTTCTGGAGTACCAGAGAGTTGGGTCAGGATCAAGCGGTTGAGTGCGGCGCCTGTATCACCGCCTTTAATGAAATTAATCTTGACATTGTTGGCACTCTCAAAGGCACTGATCAGGTCAGCACTAACCGAGAAGGAATCGTGTGTCATTACGGTCAGGGTCTTTGGAGCGCTTTCGCTGGGGGCGCTGGTTGCAGCGGGCGAAGCAGCCGGGCTGCAGGCTGAGAGAACCACGAGCAGGCTTAGCAAGCAAATAATTATTTTTTTGGTCATGGATTTATTCCTTTCTGTTTGGGGAGTAAGCGCTGGTGTATCACCAGCAAGAGTCCATTTTTAAGGGAAATGGAGCAAGACCCAGCAGTGCTCAGGTTACTGATACCGCGGGTTTGATAAGGCAAAAGCGTCT
Organism: Anaerolineaceae bacterium; assembly: GCA_049301715.1. Taxonomy (GTDB): domain Bacteria; phylum Chloroflexota; class Anaerolineae; order Anaerolineales; family Anaerolineaceae; genus Mesolinea. Next base: position 1,561 of record JBAQLH010000045.1, on the reverse strand, counting down.
CTCCGTTCAATGGATAAGCCAACCCGCTTGTCCGCACCCCTTCTGCAGGAGCGTTCCAAGGCAGCAGCGACACCAGATCTCCCGGGCTGGTCTGCAGGGTAATCTGGTCTCTTAAAAGGCTCACCCGACTCTTGCCATCATCCAACCAGACCTCGCATCCAGCCAGATCCGGGCGGGAGAGTAAGCCCAGATTCCCCAAAGTGTGGTCCAATCGGCCGCCCAGGGCAAAAGCCAGCATGATCCTTCTGAATCCACGCGCAAGGACCTGGTCTAATGCCAGTTCCAAGTCAGTTTGGTCTTTAGCAGGCGGGTAGCGAAGGATTTCTACACCTTTTTCCTGGCATTCTGCCACTTCAGCAGCCGTGACTGAATCCAGGTCGCCAATTAACAGGTTTGGGGTAAGCTGCAGAGCTTGCATTGGATGCAATCCTCCATCCACTGCTACCAAATAATCTCCGGGCTCCAGGGGCAATAAAGCCCTTTCAGTGGCTTGACCGTTGGCAAAAAGAACTGCTCTTGGATTGTTGGTCATAATAAAACACCCTCCTGCCTTGGGAGGGTGATGATGTATAAAAACAGTCCCTCCGCCGGCATTATCCGGATCAGGTTATGCGGGTCGGAAGCTTCATGCTTCCCTCTCAGCCTGATACACCAGGCTCCCCGTGTGTAATATTAACTGAATATTACCACAAAATTTGGCAGTGAACGATGATTGCCTTAGGTGGATGACAAAAGGGTGTTTATAAACTCACAAACTTGGTTTCACCCTGGGACAAAAGGTCATTTTTAAAGCAAGTTGGCAATAAACGACCCAACACCGTCCAAAAGCAGATTGGATATCGGCTAAATTGGCATTAATCCGCCCTATACCGACATTTCTTCCCAGGTTATTCAGCAGCATAGGCTCGCCTTTTGAAATTACCCCCGATTAACAATTTAACCATCTGTTTGAGGTTCAAAACAATGGCGGTCAGGGAGGATTGGATAGCAAAACGGGCTGTCCCAATACAATGGCAGCGTTCCCAAGTATGCAGAACTTTCAAGCCAGCTTTATAAGCCTCTGTCTGCTTTAATGTGAGCCGGATTTCTTTGGCAGCTTTTTCTCTGTGTGGGTTTTCTTCAAACGGATAGCGGAACGCTTTATACGTCCACTCAAAGAGAAGGAGGTTGATCTATCAGACTATAATAGTTGTGCAGATACTTACTGCCAGATTGAATATTTCATTCAGGATGTCTATATGACTAAACGCATCCATTCAGCTTTGGGATACCTGACACCTGCTGAGTTTGAAGCTTCCTATTGGTTGTCTTTGGAAATGGCGGTAGGTACACCCTAATGAACCCCGAAAATGTGTACGGTTATATGGGTCCACTATACTGTTTTACAAATCAACAGACGGATTTTCTTGCCGACCCTCATGAACGATTGATCATGAAAGGAGACAATCCATGAAACGCATTTTCTGGTTTTCCATGCTCTTGATATTATCGTTGTCTGCTTGCAGCTCCAGCGGTTCTGGCGCTGAATGCAAAGAGGGGATATGCGTCAGTATTGAGGTCG
>JBAQLH010000044.1:0-13917 GCA_049301715.1 Anaerolineaceae bacterium | reverse complement strand
GTCATGGGTATCATTTCAATGGGATTATCCTGAAGCTGCGAGGATATTGATCTGCTGCTCTCCCGCTGAGAATAGTTTTCATGTTTAGGTTAAATATAACTCAATAATTTACACAACGTAAAATTCGTTGCAAGGTGTCTTGTGGCTGGGAATGGTGTTGGCTGTGAAAAAAGCGTTATTCCTTTGTGCAAAAAAACTGATTAGAAGTATATTTTACTAATTCACTGTGGTAAAATCTATTTTGGTTGAAAATACTCAACAATTCTGCTAAGTGGAGTCAGGCTTATGACATCATCCCTTCAACAAGGTATTGACGCTGCAAAATCCGGTCTTATGGAAGATGCTCTTGTCCACTTGAAAGACGCCATCGTTGAAGAACCGGAAAACGCCAACGTATGGGTCTGGCTGGCGGCCATCATTGACGACGAAGAAAAGCAAACTATTTTCCTGAAAAAAGCCCTCGAGATTGATCCGGGCAACCGGCCGGCTCAGCGGGGTTTGGCTTTTATCGAACGCAAAAAGTACATACCTCCCAAACCTGGAGAAAAGCTCTCGGACTATACCAAACCCATTGGGGTTTTCAAATCGACTCCAGCCCAATCTGAATCACCTGTTTCAGTCACCGATACCGCAGTCCAAACTGAAATTCCGGCCGAGACTGCTGCTCCAGCCGCCGCAGCGACCACTGCTGGAGTCGCCCAACCCACTTCTCCAACCAAACACAAAGCCTGGCTGGATGTGATCCTTTACGGGATCACATTGATGGTCTTTATCGTCATAGGCATCCTAATTGGCACAACCTTGCTCAATGTGGAACTGCCTTTCCTGGCTAAACCTACCCCTGTGTTGAGCGTTCTGCCCCCATCTGAGGGCGTCTTCATCCAGGAAGGCTCGGACTACGTCGAGATGAAGATCAGTCTGAATGCACCTGCTGATGAATCTGGAATTCCTGCCACCAATCAGGTAAAACCTTCCATCGTGATCAACACTTTGATGATCAATTTGGAAAGGGTTCAACTCTTTGATCAAGATCAAACCGCTGTCCCCTATCAAACTGAACCCGCAGAGAATTCCATTAATATCCTCACCCCCGAAGCTGATCTTGTCCCTGGGAGATACTGTTTGGTCTACACACTCAATCCGGAAAAAAATGAGGCGCTTTATTGGTGCCTTCGGGTTGAGTAGTCCGATTTTTATCACTCGGTGTGTAGTAGCCTATCAGAATATTTGATTGTGAATGGGTTATGGTAAGCATGACAGAATTTACGCTGGAACCAACTCCCCAAGAAGCCCCTTTTGATTACTCCCGCAATGGCATCATCCACAACAAAGAAGAACTGGCAGACCGGGTCGTCCGCTATATTGTTTATGCACCTCTGACCTTGGCGTACAGTTTATTCCGAACATGCCGATCAGTGCCACTCAGACCATTTCCGATCTGATGACCACCGCAGGATACCAGGCAGTCTTTATTGGTACGGGCGCTGGTCTGCCAAACTTCTTGAACATTCCGGGCGAAAGCCTGGCGGGGATCTATTCTGCCAACGAGTTTCTCACCCGGGTAAACCTGATGAAGGCTTATCAATTGCTCCTTGCTGATCCGGTAAGGCCAGGTCAAGGATGGCTTGGTAGCGGGCCGCGACATTCGGGGGCAGTTCGCGTATCAATTCAAAAAGATGGGTTCGGACTTCCCGCGTCAGATATGTCTGCCCCGAAAGCCCCACCGCTTCCTCTGTGAAGGAGAGGCACTCGCCATGCTCCAAATCGACCCGATGAGTGCTGATGAACCCCGATACACGCTCAGGGAAGTAGTCAAGGTCCAGCGGGGCTGCGGTTTCATCTTGCACGCTCAGGCGAAAAACGCGGCGCTCATCCAGCCACTCTTCCTCTTCCTCCACATGGACAAGAGTCCAATGAGCGGATGCATCTGCCAGGTAGCTGCTTAACCTGCTTACCGGCAAATTTGGAACAGGCACATCGGTTGTTTCCGTTGGGATGCGCTCCGCAATGCTGCCATCGGGGTTAAGAAAAACCTTTACGCGAATGGCTTGCTCATCCACCCGATCGGCAGAGGCAAATAAAGGGACCTGGTCTTGATCGTAGGTGATGTACAAGCTGTTCCCGGTCAGGGTTCCGTCCCCGGCCAATTCGGTCCAGGTTTCCTCGAAGAGATGTGGAGGTTTTATCTTGAAGAACTCCAATACGCGTTTATCATTCATGCTTTCAGGGTGGTCCAGATAGTATTGATAGTACAGGTCGGTGCTTTCGGTATGGGTATGCAGCCACCCGGGCTGCGATTTGTAGGCTGTATTTTGTTCGTTCAGTGTACGCAGGGTCTTAAGCGCCTGCTGTAAGCTAAACTCCGCCGCTTTGGCGGTTGGGTTTGGCAATGGCGGCGGGATGCTTGCGGCGGTTGGGGTCTGGCTTAAGCTGCTGGTGGGGCTGGGTGAAGCCACGACAGAGCTTACTTCAGCGTCTTGCGCCGCGCAAGCGCTCAGCAGGCTCAAAGCGAGCAGGACAAGCAGCAGGGGAAAAGCTGGTTTTTGCATGAAAACCTCCTGTATTTTTTAAGGATGGGAAGGCGGGGGTACCCGTCTTCCCGAAAATGTAGCGTGATGAGTCAATCAGGTTTTACTGGTAACTATAGTAGTTTGTCTGCGGTAGCCAATGCACACAATTAGTGTGATTAAATTCATGGTTGGTTTGGGTTACCTGAATGCTGGTGCTGTATGGTGACGGACATACTTCCCAGCCTCCATTGGTCCACTTTTCGGAGTAACTGGAGGAATAGCTTGCCCACCCCCCCACAGTGCGGGTATTTTGAGTAAACTCACTCCCGTCGGGGGCACGGCACTTTTGTGAGCAGCCCATCCAGGTGCCGCCGATGACATTAATAGGTTGTGCCGGGCTGACAATTTTGCTGATGCCGATGCAGATCATCTGAAATTCATCAACCACAGTGTTGCTTGAGCTGGCCACAGCGGTGGAACTGCCAACATAGTTATATTTGGATATATGCTGGGTAATTGTGTGATGTCAGCCTGCGGCTGGCTCCCCTTTTTGGAATCCTCCAACTCAGCTGCGCGAGCGACGTCGGCCTGATAGGCCGCGAAAACATCGGGCGGCATTTCAACACCGGGCTCTACAAGCGTGTTACGGATAGAGACCCAGGGGATTTGAAGGCCGGAAGCCAGGGTGGCTGTGCTTTCCTGCTTTAGAATTTCACCGTTCTTCAGTGAAATTATGTCCTCAATGACAGAGCCCACCAAGGGCTCATGGATATCATCAAACTCGTAGGCTACCGGATAGCGATGCACCTTGTGCACACGCAACACCAGTTCCCCATCCTGAGTTTCAACCCAGGCAGCCAGCTCAACCCGGTTGGGGGCAAATTCAATCAGGCTGCTGATATAGTCAGTGAGGCCGCTGCGGATAGTCGTGGGGAGGCTGGCCTGCCAGGCTTCTTCGCCTTCACTGGCGCGGCTGCCAAAAGCATCCTCCAGACCGCGCTCCAGCAGGGTGATATTCCCGCCCAGACCGTTTTCATCGACCGCCAGGACCTGAATCCTTTCCCCGGCGGTGTTGCTGATGACGGTATAGGTGCCCAGCCCCAAAGTGCCCTCCGCATCCACAACAGTGCCCCAGGTGTCAGTAATCTTTCGTTGCGGGAACATGCCTTCAGTGGGCTTCCCTTCATGATCGCCCGTGGAGGCGGTGAAGCTTTCCTGGACGCTGTGATACCAGCCGGGCTGGCGGATATACGCTAAATTCAAGGTTTCCAACTCGTAAATGATCGGCAGGAGGTCATCCAGTTGGGTGATGGTTGTTCCATCTTTTATCAGTTGTTGCACCGCTGGTGAATAGTGGGTCTCGTTCACCGGCGGTTCAGGGGTATCAGCGAGAACGTTTGTTTTTCCGGCGGAGCCTATGCCAGCCAAGAGCATCAGGATGGCGGCAAGGTATGCAAAGAATTTGTGTGTGTGATTTGAAAACATGGGTACTCCTTCTTTTTTAAAATCACGCTACTCAATCATGTTATACTAATTAAACTGTTTTGTCAAACAGAAGGTGTTGAAGCGGAATTCAGTTTGGTTCCATTCAACTGATAGATAGTGTCCACAGTATCGCCAACGTGAACACCGCCAAAGATAACGCACGACAAAATAAAGGGAAAGGTTCCCATGACGAAGACGCCCACTGGGGGCCAAGCACAAACGCAAGGTCAAAACAGAAGCGGGTAAGGAGATCGAACAAACCGAATATTTCTTTGGTTACAAAGCGCATGTCAGCCTGAATGCCGAAGCCGGGCTCATCACCAGTTTGGAAGTCACTTCGGGAGAGGCCTGGGACGGTCGTCATTTTTGTTCGTCAGTGGATCATGGTCTGGAACAGGAGCTTCCCGTGGACACTTATGCAGCCGATAAAGGCTATGACGATGGCAATAACCATTTTTATTTGGAGTACCGTGGGTTGCATTCCGCCATTCATCTGAAAGACACCCGCGTTGGAAAAAAGGATGCCAACAAAGAGGTCTGGGCAGCCCTGGTCAAAACGCCCCACTATGAGCAAGGTTTGAAGGAACGTTACAAGATTGAGCGTAAATTTGGAGAAGCCAAACAAGGGCATGGCTTGGGGCGGTGTCGTTACCTTGGTCGCGTGAAGTATGCCATTCAAGCTTATTTCACGGCCATGGCACTTAATCTCAAGCGGACGGTCAACCTGCTAACCGGAGTAGGATTCAAGACCCGGGTTGCTGCTGCAATCTAACCCAGGGTGATTTGTCGCTATGGATGGAACAGAGGCGTTGAAGAGATAAAACAAGAGTTTTTATTCGCTCTTTTACGGGGAATACTGCCCATTACGGATGAAAATGACGGTCCGGGACATGGTCTGCTCAAAATTGGATCAATTATTCAACACCCTCGAACAATACCGGGCCAAGCGCTTTGTTTTTCCCCCATTTAAAAAGAGCCCACGAAAACGCTTGCCAGGCGCTTTTGAAAACAGGAAACCACCCAACCCGCGAGGGCAGGGTTAACCCTTCGGCTTGCCGCGGATGCTGACCTGCTAAGGGAGACTTTGCCGCTGAATGGCTCCGAAAACCCGTCGCATTTTTGACAAGCCGCTTACCCTGGCCAGGCCACCAGCTCTTTTTCCGCCATCCTGCGCATGTCCGTGTTGGGTTCCACGGCATAAACCGTCGCGCCCAATGGAGCAGCTGGCGGGCAAAGATCCCCGTCCCCGAACCGATATTGTCTGGTTTTCACTTTGAATGCCAAGAAAGATGAAGCACTCTACTGGTGCTTCCAGGTTAAGTAATTGTGTGGTAAATTTCCTATTTGCTGAAAATATCAAAAACTTTACTATGGCAGGCAGGTTATGTTTGGCATCACAGATTCATCAATGGATAATACTTTGCCTGGTGCTGTGGATTTTTCTCGTAATGGCACCATCCTTCACAAAGTGGAATTGGCTGAGCGCATCACGAAATATACTATCTACGCGCCACTCATAGCCAGGAAAGCCAAGCCCGGCCAGTTCGTGATTTTGCGTTTATCCGATAGCGGCGAGCGATTACCACTGACCATTGTCGGCCATGATCCTGCCTGTGGTTTGATCACCCTGATCGTCCAGGCGGTTGGGAAAAGCACCGAGCTCTTGCATCTACTGCGGGAAGGGGACAAAATTCCCGATATTTTTGGACCTTTAGGCAATCCCTCAGAAATTGAGAATTACGGCAATGTTGTCGTTGTTGGCGGTGGTGTGGGCGCGGCAGTTGCCTTCCCGGTCGCCAAAGCGCTCAAGGAGGCAGGCAACCAGGTTACTTCCATCATTGGAGCACGTTCAAAAGATCTGATCATCCTGCAATCCGAAATTGAAGCGGTCAGCGATATCTGTTGCTTTACCACAGACGACGGCTCATACGGTTATCATGGGTTTGTGTCCAACCAACTACAGGAGCTTTTAACAGCCGGCAATCATTATGATTACGTCCTGGCAGTGGGTCCTTTGCCCATGATGAGGGCCATCGCTGAAATCACCCGACCCTACGGCATTCCAACCAAGGTCAGCCTCAACCCCATTATGGTGGATGGGACTGGAATGTGTGGCGGCTGCCGGGTCCAGGTCGGCGACAAGGTCCGTTTTACCTGCGTGGAAGGACCGGAATTTGATGGGCATTTGGTCAATTATGATACCTTAATGCAGCGTAACCGAGCTTACGACCACCTGGAGGAGTGCCGTCTGGATGCCCAAATTGACCAACTCCAGGAAGAGATGCTCCCGCCGAGTGATATCCCTCCCCATGCCCGTCAGGAAATGCCAGAACTGCCTGTTTCCGAAAGGATTCATAATTTTGAAGAAGTCGCTTTGGGATTTACCGATGAACTGGCTAAAACCGAAGCTGCCCGCTGCCTGCAATGCCGCAAACCTCGCTGCGTAGAAGGCTGCCCCGTTTCGGTAAAGATTCCCCAGTTCATCAGAGCCATTCTTGCTGACGATGTGACCGGCGCAGCCTTGCTGATCAAGCAGGATAATGCCCTGCCGGGGGTTTGTGGTCGGGTTTGCCCCCAAACAGACCAATGTGAAGGTGCCTGCATCCTGAACAAAAAAGGCGAAGCAATCGCCATCGGGGCATTGGAACGTTACGTCACTGATTACCTCGATTCACACCCGGTCGAAAAGTCCCAGGTGGAAATTCAAACAACCCCCCATAAAGTCGCCTTAGTTGGCTCTGGACCAGCCTGCCTGAGCTGCGCGGGGGATCTGATCAAGGCTGGTCATGAGGTCACGGTTTTTGAAGCCTTTCACGACTTTGGCGGGGTGCTGCGCTATGGCATCCCCGAATTTCGCCTGCCTAAAGCAATTGTGAGTAAAGAAGTGCAGCAGCTCTCTGACCTTGGCGTCCGGTTTATTCCAAACATACTGATCGGTGCCACTCAGACTATTTCCGATCTGATGACCACCGCAGGATACGAGGCAGTCTTTATTGGCACAGGCGCTGGTCTGCCAAACTTCTTGAACATTCCGGGCGAAAACCTGGTGGGGATCTATTCTGCCAACGAGTTTCTCACCCGGATAAACCTGATGAAGGCTTATCAATATCCCAAGGTAGATACGCCCATCCTCAACATTGTCGGGAAAAGGGTGGCAGTCATTGGCGGAGGGAATACCGCCCTGGATTCCGCGCGTGTGGCACTGCGCCTTGGCGCCAGGGATGTTTCCATCATCTACCGCCGTAGTGAAGCAGAAATGCCTGGCCGTTACGAAGAAATACAGCATGCCAGAGCTGAGAATGTCCGCTTTGAATTCTTACGCAATCCCATTGAGTTCCTGGGAAATTCGGACGGCTGGCTCACCGGTGTCCGCCTCATCGAGATGGAATTGGGTGAACCGGACGCAAGCAACCGCCGCCGCCCCATCTCAAAACCTGGTTCTGAGTATGAGATTCCGATTGATATCGCCGTCGTGGCGATTGGCAATGGTTCCAATCCCATCCTCCAGCGCACAACCCCGAAACTTCAATTCGACCGCTACAGTCATATTGTGGCGGACCCCGAGACCATGGCGACCTCTATTCCAGGTGTCTATGCCGGCGGGGATATCGTTACCGGCGGTGCTACGGTCATCCTTGCTATGGGTGCCGGAAGAAAAGCCGCCGCTTCGATCAATCGTTATCTCAAATCGCTGGATACTGAAGGGGATTGCACGCATGCCTAAAATTGTCTGCCTGGGAGCTGGCAGCTTTTCTTTTGGTCTGAGCACTTTGATCACTTTATTGCAAAGCCAGACACTTCGCGGCAGTGAGATCGCTCTGGTAGATTCCAATCCGGAATCACTTGATCTGATCAGCCAACTGGCAAACTGGCTTAATACCGAATGGAACTGCCAAAAGGTGATTAGCAGTCATTCCTCTTATAAAAGCGCCTTAAATGGGGCGGATTTTGTGATCAGTGCTATTGAGGTGCAACCGCGCGAAAAGTTATGGCAGCAGGATTATGAGCTGACTCTTAAATTTGGTCTGCGCCAGCCCTATGCTGAAAATGGCGGCCCGGGAGGGTTTGCCCATGCCGCTAGGAATGTCAATTCGGTGCTCGAAATCGTCCGTGAAATGGAACAGGTTTGCCCTGAAGCCTGGTTCATCAATTTCACCAATCCTATGCACCGGCTCTGCTATCTAATCCAGGAGTACTCACAGATAAAAGTGGTGGGGCTTTGCCACCAACTGGCTGCCGGGTATGCTATGGCTGCCAAGGCGCTGGCGCCAGCGCTGGGTTTGCATTCTCGGGAAGATTTCGTCAGCACGCACGCAGACCCCCAGAATCATTATCCTATGGCAGATATGGCGCAACTTGGCTTGCAAAAGTTTCAGATCACTGCCGCCGGCTTGAACCACTTTACCTGGATGCTAAAGCTGGTCGATCGTACCACTGGTGAAGACCTTTACCCGCTTTTCCGTCGGGAATGGCAGAAATTGGATCGTAATTTTGAACCGCTGACCCGTGAAATTTTTGATGCCTTCGGTCTCTTCCCGATCCCTGGGGACGAACATTTATGTGAATACCTGCCCTGGCTCAGCAACCCTACCGCCAAAGCCTGGCAGAAATACGAGCTTTCTCTGTACAATTGGGCACTCTACGAGGCCTTGCGCAAAGAGCAATGGCAGCAAGTGGCAGCCTTGGCCAGAGATAAATCCAACAGTGATCAATTCAAGAATCCGCAAAGTGAAGGTGCTGTGGAATTGGTGGAAAGTATGACAAACAATTCCAGCTTTCATTGGGAAGCACTCAACCTTCCTAATGAAGGTTTGATCCAGGGACTGCCAGCCAACGCCATAGTGGAAGTCCCCGGGCAGGTATCTGTTGCCGGGATCAGGGGGCAAGCCGTCGGCGCCTTGCCTAAAGGCATCACCGGGCTGTTGCAGCGGGAAGTGATAACCAGCCAGTTATGTATCGATTCGGTCTGTCAGGGCGACCGTCAATTGGCGCTGCAGAGCCTGCTGCTCGACCCTGTGGTCGATGATATCGATACCGCGAAATTGATCCTGGATGAAATCCTGTGTGCTTATAAGGAATTTCTGCCCCAATTTTTGAATTGATGCGGGAATATCATCCCTTTACAAATGACATGTTCGAAATGCTCCCCCACATCATGAATATTTAACACCCTCAACATGTGTTAATGCTATGTATGTTATAATATCAAAGTCGGAAAATAGTCAGTGTAAATAGAGCAATTAATTCGCATCTCTGTATGATGAATTCAAATAGGTTGTAAAAGGGTTCCAATAAGGCATAAGATATTTCTTCCACAAAAAGTGTGGCAATGTCAGGCGGTAATATTACAATCACCGCTGCAAACCAAACAGACTAACCGAGTCTGCCATATTATGAAAAAGCTTAATCCTATTACACCGATCGTATCGGATGAACCCAGTCCCAATCACAGGAAAATAATATGAAACGTGAGGATAGACTCAGTTATCTCGTACTATTCGTAGTGCTGTTTTTGCTTGTCAGCTCCACGAAAATTGCTTAGGGCAACCTTTTCACATAGGAGACAGATGACCTTTAAAACAAAACACTGCTGCTCAAAACCCTTCTCGGAAGAAATTAAACGGGCTTTTTCCTCCAAAGGGATGCTCATTTCCCTGATCATATCCATCCTGATATTAGCGCTGGGGGCATACGTTGTCCGGGATTATCCTGAAGAGATGTCTTTTGTAGATCAGTGGTATTACATCTATAGCGAAAGTTTCTTTGTCCAAATGTTACCGTTGATCGCGACCCTGCCCTTTGCGGATTCACTTTCAAGCGATCGTAAACTGGGGTATCTTGACCGCGCTCTAATGCGGACGAGGTACAAACCGCTGCTACGTTCCAAGGGCATTGCCAACGCCTTAGCAGGAGGCGCTGCCGGAGCGCTGCCGTTGGCCGTGTTCTACTTGCTGATCAGCCTGATCAACAGAAACCCGATCAATCACCCGGCGCTCACCATGGTGTTTGGCCGCCCGTACGAAAGCCAATTTCTGGTGGATCTATATACAACGATGCCCGATTTGTTCATCCTGATTGTCATTCTGGCCGTTTTCGTCATGGGTGCGCTCTTCGCATCACTTGGAATGGCCACCACCCTGCTGGTCAACAACCGTTTCGCGGCGCTGAGTTTTCCGTTTTTGCTCGCCAGCGCCTTGCAGTATTTTGCCAATGATGCCCGGCTGCTGCCCTGGTTTCTCGCCCCTTCAGAGCCGCTATTGAAGCCTAATTTTTCACAAAGCCATGCTTTTGAAACGGTCAACGAGATTCCCTTCCTATTGATCTTGCCGGCCCTTTTGTTAGTGGCGACCCTCCTGCTTTACCTGTTTCTTGGCAGCCGCCAACAGGTGCTTGAAAACAGTCGAAATAAAGGGAATCACCAGAGCCTATTTAATAGAGTCTCAAACGGGCTGGAAAAGAAGATCCCCAAAGGTTTGCGCGCATTTCCAATACCGAAAAAACGCCTGGGCAAGGGCACGCCTATGGGCAACTATTTCCTCACCCAATTCAAACTCACTGTTTCACCCCTTACTGTAATCCTGATCGCCCTGGTCATGGCCATTTTAAGTAGTGTCATGCTGGGGTGGATGAAGTTGCAACTTCCAAATGTCTTCAACGGCACAAGCGACCCGCCGCCCAACACCTGGGACCTTTTCTTTAGGACCTATGGCGATCCACTCGCTATGAGTCTGGTAATTGCCAACTTATACCTCATTCTGGTCAGCGGCCTTCAGCCCCAGACGGCTTACGGTCACCTGGCGGTCAAAAGACTGGGGTCACGCACCCGCAATTGGCGCAGTCATGTTCTGTTTCTGTTCGTTCTTTCCGCGCTTTATGTGCTTTTTTGCTTCGCGGCCATTATGCTGATGGGTCGGCTGTTGGGGCTGCCATTCAGCGGGCAGTGGAGCGTGCTTTGCAGCTCTCCCGAACATATCAATCTGCCGTTCTTCTTTTGCGATAATGGCAGCCCCTGGATGGCTTTCCTCACGGTTTTTGCGATGACCACGCTGGGCTTCTTCAGTCTTGGTTTGCTTGTGCTGCTGATCAACACGCTTACGCAGCGCCGGCTGATCGGGTACTTCATTGTGGAGGTACTGCTGGTCGCCAGCATGCCGCTGACTTCGATCTTTCTCAATGCGCCCCCAGCATTGCAATACCTGCCCATTATCCGTAACCTGGTGTTTCCGTTCTACCCCTTCCTCTTCCGGGATAACAACCAGATATGGGCTTCTTTCTACCAATGGGGTGTCTGGATTGCCATCCTGCTCCCCCTTACCTGGCGGGCTTACCGCAAACAGAACTATTTCAGCCAGCCAGACCTTGAATAAAGGACATTGCCATGAACGACAACATCATTTTATCGGCAAAGAACATCACAAAAGCCTTCAAAGGCATTCCAGTCCTGACCGGGATCGACTTTGACCTGCCGGCAAAGCAAATCGTCGCGATTTGCGGCGCCAACGGCAGCGGAAAATCGGTCTTTATGCGCATTCTCTCAGGTTTGATCAGGACCGATACCGGAACAGTCTCGGTCTTCGGGACTCAATTAGGCTGGAAAAATGAATTCCCGCCCTCAACCGGTGTGCATTTTGATAATTCCGGGCTGTTGTTGACGGAAACCGCCTGGAACAACCTGTTTTTGTTGGCAATGATCAGCAACACGGTCAGCAAAGAACGTATCGAGGAGGTCATCCGTCTGGTCAACCTTGACCCAAACGACAAAAGACCCGTGCGCACCTATTCCACCGGAATGCGCCAGAGATTGGGCATTGCTCAAGCCTTGATGGAAGATCCGAAACTCCTGTTGTTGGATGAACCAACCACCGGGTTGGATTTTGACGGCCAGGATTGGTTCCATGACCTGATTCGTGAATTGCAGGGGCAGGGGAAAACCATCCTGATCACCAGCCACAGCAAGGAAGAGATCGCCAATTTCTGTGACCAGGCTTACGAGATGGCAGGAGGTGTTCTCAAACCAATTTAAACCTTTATGGATAACTAAAAAAAACGAACAGGTCGGGAAGTTGATTTTATATTTCATCCTGCAGAAAGGGATGAGATCGGGAGGATATGATGGTACAGCCAACAAAAGAAGAAAAACAAAAACAGTTTGTCGCATGGATCCAATGGATCGTTTTAATATTGATCGTTGTATTACTCGTCTTGCTTACCCGTCAGGTCATTGTTCTCCAGAATTACATCGTAGACAGCATGGAGCATTTTCATGAACTGCTTCACGAACAAGAGGCAGAGGCTGTTAATTATGAAGACTTTGCGGGGTCTGTGTCACTGAACCAGGACACCCCTATCAAAGGGGATCTGGAAACGGCGGCGATCGCGCTCGTCCAATATTCCGATTTTGAATGTCCCTATTGTGCGAATGCGCCGGGACAAATTGATGCGCTGCTGGCAGATCACCCGGATATCGTTCTCATTCATAAGGACTACCCGATGGTATTCCATGAGAACGCCGAGGCCGCGGCTGTTGCCGGCCGGTGTGCGTCTGGGCAGGGTCTGTTTTGGGAGATGTATGAACAGCTTTTCGACCATCAACAGTCCTTGGATGCGGCAACCATTGAGACGGTTGCTGAGGATTTGGGGATGGACATGACGGCATTCGAGGCGTGTGTGGCAAGCCCCGAAACGGCCGCCCTTATCGATGCGGATGTTGACGAGGGAATAGAGAATTTGATTGACGGTACCCCCCTCTATTTGGTCGGGTCCTTTACAGTGGAAGGTCGTTCTCTGACCTTGGAAGGATACCGGACGAGCCTGGACGACCTCGCTGCCATTATCGATCAGTTGGAACAAGAGCATGAAGAGCATGAGTGAGGGATTGATGAAAAAACTTTGGGTAGTGCTTTGTGTTGTTCTCGTCCTGACGGCGTGCACGTCCGAACCAACCTCGCTTTCCACCCCGGAAACGACGCTGGTTCCTGCAATCGCCGAGGATTTGGCGGAAGTGGAAGAGGAACTCACCCAGTTGGCGGAAATCAACCTGAAATGGCTCAGTGAACGAACGGGCTGGTTGCATTATGTCGTTACCCCGGATGACGTTGGCGATCCGCTGTTCCGTTTTACTTCCCAGGATTGCTGGTATCAGATGGATAAGGGCCGGGTTGTTGAGGGGATTCAAACGGTGGTCAGTCCGGCATCAGGTGAGGAAGTCCAGCGATACGTCATAAACGCTGATGGTTATCGCGGGGAATTGCTGGAGTTGCGAAAGAATGGGCTGGATGCGCTGTCACACGCGATCCCCTACGAAGCGAATTGGGAAGCGGCCAATATTTCCTGGTCCTATATGGATACGATGATCCTCCAGGGCATGAAGCAATTCATTGTCGAAATTGAGGCGCTTGATGAGGTGTGTGAGGGGGAGCTCTGCATTCGCATACGGGTGCGGTTTGAGGGAGACCCGGACCTGCGGGCGCTGGGCCTGCCCCCGGGTTATGGAAAGATCGGCAAAGAGGAAAATTATTACTACAGCCTATCCACCGGAAACCGCCTGTCGTATTCGAGGGCCTTTATCAATGAAGACGGAACGATTGATACCGCCACTTCCTTTTCGGAACGCTGGGCATGGGTGGATTCTCCGGGGCAGGAGACTCTCGATTCGCTGGAGACAGGGCTTGAGGAATTGGATTTCTATATCCAGTTGTTTTCTCAGGAATAGCGGTTGAGCGGCCCCAGCCCGCCCGGAAGATTGGATTAAAAAATGATCGAGAAAAGGTGACCTGATGAAACCTTCCATAAAAACGTTGAGCTTTGTAATCTCCCTCCTGCTTGCGTTGATCGCTATGAGCGCCTGCCAGCGGGAGACTTACCCACCGACGGCCACCCCTGGCGCACCGGAGACGGCCGGGAGCACGCCCACTGCCACGCC